>CALMYQ010000022.1 GCA_937873655.1 uncultured Lewinella sp.
GGCGGGGATTGATTCCGCCGCCCGCCATAGCTTCAGCGAAGGCGGGGATTGATTCCGCCGCCCGCCATAGCTTCAGCGAAGGCGGGGATTGATTCGATTGATTCGAATCAACAAATCAACAGATCCTCAGATCAACCTCCGGCCTGCATTCACCTCATTTCCCTGACCCTTCACCTCATTCCCGGTTCCGGCCGTCTTTTTCAAAATAATTTTTCCGTTCTCATGCAACCATCCGGGCTATCCTGCAACCTAAGTAAATGTAACTGAAATGAACGAGAACATTCGCGAATTGACAGCTATGACCGGGATCCTCGAAGCTTGTAAACGCGGCGACCGGCTCGCACAACGGCAATTGTACGAGCACTTTAAGGGCAAGATGTTTGTCCTTTGCCTGCGTTACGCCGACAGCCGGGAGGATGCCGAGGACATGCTGCAGGAAGGGTTCGTGAAAGTTTTCCGGGACCTTCCCCACTACCGGGGAGACGGCAGCCTGGAAGGATGGATCCGAAAGGTGATCCTGAACGTTGCGCTCCAACATATCAAGACCAAAAAACGCGCTTTCTCCTTTGAGGAGTTCAAAGGATATGAAGAGGTGGAGGAAATGGCAGATGACGGATTTTTTTCGGAGGAACTGGTCAAACGGGTCCTTCAATTGATGCAGAAAATGCCGTCGGGGTTCCGGACCGTGCTCAACCTGTACATCCTGGAGGGGTATACCCACGCCCAGATCGCGCGGGAGATCGGCATTTCGGAAGGAACGTCCAAATCCCAGCTGAACCGGGCAAAAAAGTATTTAAAGGATATGTTGGACAAGAGTTTAACTGATTAACTGTTTTTGGTATCGGGACAGGGAGTTGCCTACGATCGCCGGCAACTCCACCCCTTTTTACCAATGGAAGAAATAACCGTTTTATGGAAAAAAATCTACACGAAGAAGGGATGGAGGAATTTCTGCGGAAATCCTTTGACCAGTATTCGGAGAATCCGCCGGAAGACCTGTGGGACCGGATCGACGCCGATCTGGCTGCCGGCCCCGGGCCCGCGCTAAGGCCACTCTGGCGCGTCGGTCTGAGTGTCGCGGCGGCGCTTCTGCTCGGCATAATCGCTTTCCAGCATATCTATTACAACCGTCAGCTCGATCGCCTGGAACAAGGCATCGAAGAGAATACCGCTCAACTGGAAGCGCTGGAGAAACAACTGATCCTGCGCCCGGGCGGCGATCCTGCGGATCGGCCTGCACCCGGAGAATCCGCCGATGTGCGTGACCGGAGCAATACCTACTCGCTGGAAACGGAAAAAACCCTGTCAGGGCGCGATCGCGCTGCTGTCGATCCCGGAAAAAGGAATGAAAACAATACCGATCCGGTCCTCAAAAAAAAATCTGAGATTCCGGCTTTAAACAAGACCGGCAACCCGGTTGCTCCCAATGCCCCAAATGCCCCAAAAACCATATTGCCGGAAGCGATCGCCGAAGTCGACCCCGAGCCAGTGAAATCCGGAGCGGAACCGGGTAAAATCCGGGAATCGCTGCTCGATCGCCTGCCTGGGGTTGAACCTGCCGTTGCTTTCCGGGCCGAACCCTACAAGCCGGCGACGACGACTGTTCAAAGCCCATCCAACAATCGCAGCAAATGGTCGGCAGGGCTGCATTTTACGGCAAGCCAATCGGTGCTCGACGTGGACAATGATTTTCCCTTTCCTGCCCACGGTGGGCACCACAAGGCTTTTGCGGATGCCCCGACGCTGAAAGGGGTTGCTTACGGCGGCGGGCTCGGCATTCGGTATGCCGTCAACAAAAACTGGACGATCCAGTCCGGCCTGGACTACCGGAAAAGCGAATATACTTCCACCCACAGGCCGTTCCTGGAATTCAAAGACCGCGAACCCCAGGGCGGGCAAGGTGATTACGAGTTCACCTATATGCTGAAAACGGCCGGCGGCGTAGCCGAGATCGAGCTGAAGACCAGCCAGGCGAACCCAAATGAAATGATCGACGAGGACGAGCCGGTGGACGTGGAAGTCACCACGACAACCGGTCTGGAATACATCTCGGTGCCGCTTACAGTGAAATACCAAACCGGCTACAAACGCTGGAATTTCTCGGTCGGCGGCGGGTTTGCGGTCAATTACCTGACCGATAGATCCCTTGCGATCACCGGATTGAATTTCCTCAACGACAAGTTCAAGGAAGCCCCCCGGGAAAGGCGGGTATTCGACGCCCCCGAGGATTGCAAGCCCCTTTCCGCGGATTATGTGCTCAGCGCCGGGGTTGAATACCGGCTCAATGAACACCTGAGCGTCGGCCTGGAGCCCACTTTTTCCGGCGCGCTGGTTAAAAAACAATTGGCGCCGTTCTCCAAAGCCGCGGAATACACGGCCGGGATCAGCGCCGGGCTTAGCTACAATTTTTAATTCAGGTGCGTTTGAGACCGGCTTCGGATCGGTTTCAAACAGGATCAATAAGATACATTTTCGAGGAGACCCTTAAAGGGCATGGTACTCCGCGGTTTCGGCCGCGGAGCTTTTTCCCCGAATCTCAGACCCGTTACTTCCGGGCCGGCCAAAAGCAGTTAAATAGTACCGGTGCCATTTCTGGTTGCAGGCAACAGCTGTGCAGCTGGTGCGGGTATTGTCTGAACATAACCAATATTCATGGGATTCAACTTCAAATCATCGGTCATCGTCCTTTTTCTGGTTGCAGTCGGCATCCTGCCGAAGGCAACGGCTCAGGAAACCTGGGAAAAATGCGGATTTGTCGCTGCGGAAGCCCTGCTTTCGGCTGACTATCCCCAGGAAGGAACTGTTGGTTATTTCGAAGAATGGATCGCAGAACGGATTGCCCGGCAGCCGGAACTGAACTACCGGAGTTCGATGACGATCCCCGTCATCGTGCACGTCATTTACTACGGCGAAAAAGCCGGAAGCGGCGCCAATATCCCCTACGGACAGGTTTTATCGCAAATCGAAGTCCTCAATGAGGATTTCAACAGAATGCCCAATACCAACGGTTATAACAACCTGGATGCGGGCGCGGATATCGGCATTACCTTCTGTCCCGCCACCATTGCACCGGACGGCAGCATACTCGACGAACCCGGCGTGGACCGGGTGGACGGCGGCCAGCTGAAATGGACGATGGACCAGATCCAGGCTACGCTCAAACCCAAAACCTATTGGGACCCCGCCAGGTACCTCAATATCTGGACGGTTTACATGGGTACTTCCCGGCGGGACAACGTCATCGGCTACGCCCAATTCCCGTCGGCATCCGGGCTGGATGGGCTCAATGACAACGGCGGATTGGCGGCTACTGACGGCGTGGTCATCGATTACCGGTATTTCGGCAGCGCTGAAAAGGGCAATTTCCCCAACCTGGTCTCCCCTTATGACCTCGGCAGGGTGGCCACCCACGAGGTCGGGCACTGGCTGGGGCTGCGGCATATCTGGGGCGACGGCGGCTGCGGCGCGGATGACTACTGCGATGATACCCCGGGGGCCGACGGACCCAATTACGATTGCGCCACCCATGTTTCCTGCGGTTCGCGCGATATGGTTGAAAATTACATGGACTATACGACGGATGCCTGCATGAATGTCTTCACCCAGGATCAGAAAGCGCGGGTCATCGCCGTACTGTCCGACAGCCCCAGGCGGAAGGAATTGCTGAACAGCGACGTTTGCGAAATCCCCGTGACCAAAAGGATTGCAAGCACCCAGGTCAATGTTTACCCCAATCCAACACCTGACGCCATTCAGGTGGAGATCAGCAATCCCCTCGAATTCGAAACGGCGCCTATGTACGACCTTGCACTTTACGATCCTTCCGGCAGGCAGGTCCTGACGGCGACGGCAACTCTTGGCGCCGCCAACGAGGTGGACCTGGGGGCTTTGCCGGCCGGGCTTTATATCCTGCGGGTTTCCCGGGCGGATTTTTCGGTTCACTTCAAGATAATCAAAGCCAGATGACCATATTTTACCCTGACAATCAATCCATTATTTAACCAAAAAACTCAATTTATGCTTAAGCGATTGTTCAATTATGCCCTATTGCTCCCTCTGCCGCTCAGCGCGTTTTTCGTCGGGTGCCAGAAGGACACCTCCACCACTTCAACGGATGTGACCGACTACGTCGACGAAACCGTCTACCGGCTTCAGGGCGAGGGCAATCTCGGGCGTTTCGGGTGTTATGAGCTCGTTTTTCCGGTTTCCATCCAGTTTCCGGACAGTACGGTTTCGGAAGTTGGCGATTACGACGCATTGATCGAGGCGGTCAAGGCCTGGAAAGAGGCCAACCCGGATGTACACGCCATGCCGAGTTTCGTCTTCCCGATCGACCTGCTCAATGAAGACGGGGAAGTGATCACCGTGAACAGCAAGGAAGAGCTGAAAGCGCTGGCCATGGCATGCGGCGGCAACTATTTCGGGCACCACCCGGGCCACGGCGGCCAGCACGGTTCGCACGGCCATAGCGGGAATTGCACGCCTTGTTTCGAGATCAATTTTCCGGTAACGATCGAATTCCCCGACGGCACTACGGCCGAGGCAGCAGATCAGCAGGCGCTGAAAACGCTGGCTCACGACTGGCATGAGGCCAACCCCGGCGTACAGGGCCGGCCGGAGATCGTTTTCCCGATAGACGTGACCATGACAGCCGACGGTTCGGTCGTGACGGTTAACAGCAAAGAAGAACTGAAAACGTTGCGCGAAAGCTGCAATTGATCAGTCGGCAGTTGGCAGTCCGGCAGCCTTCAAAAGGCCGAGGACTGCCAACTAAAACGCTGTTTCAACACCAAGGTTCCGACTACTCTCTAATTGTAAACTCACTACCATCCTTTCATGAAGTCAACTCTACACCGTGCAGTGTTGCTACCTGCGCTGCTCCTGATTTTATTCAAACCGCAATTACGGGCCCAGGACCAACCGGCGGACGACCTCCGGATCCGGTTTTCCTACAACAACCTGTCCCTTGACCTGGCTTTTCTGGACCTGAAGATCAATTACCGGCTCCAGTTCGAATTCAACGAAGCGGACATCAAAGGCATCCGGGTCACCAGTTATTCCACCGGCAAGATGTACCTGAAGGAAGGGCTTACCCTGCTGCTGAAAGGTACCGGGTTGAAATACGAGCTCAGGGCGCCTCGGACGGTCGTCATTTCCCGGTATGACCCAGCGGCGGAAGAGCAGGTTGCGGCATCCGCCTTCCAACCGGAAAAATTCCATTTCAGCGCCTTCGGCACCATCAAGGACGCCAATACCGGCGAAACCCTCCCGTTTGCCAATGTCCTGATCCGGGGGACAACCAACGGGACCAGCGCCAATGTGGACGGTTATTTTACCTTGTTCGACATTCCCAACGATACGGCGGTGCTGGAAGTCACCTATCTCGGATACCACACCCGCTATTTCAGGCTCCAGCCCGGCATGAACATGGAAAAACTCCTGATCGACATGCAGGACATGAGCCAGCAACTGGCTGAGGTGGTCGTTGTGGCGGAAGAGGAGGAGAAACTGTTGAAAGCCTCTACGGGCATCAGTAAAATGACCATTTCTCCGCTGGCGATGGCTACCCTGCCGAGTTTCGGAGAAAAGGATATTTTCCGGTCGCTGCAATTGCTGCCGGGCATCAGCGGGTCGAACGAAAGTTCATCGGGCTTGTATGTCCGGGGCGGCACGCCGGATCAGAATCTGGTACTCTTCGACGGGTTTACAGTCTATCACGTCGATCACCTGTTCGGATTTTTCAGCGCTTTCAATTCAAACGCCATCAAGGACGTGCAGCTGTACAAGGGCGGGTTCGACGCCAAATACGGCGGCCGGATCTCCAGCGTGGTGGACCTGACGGGCAAGGACGGCAATACCGAGCAGTTCAATACCGGCTTCGGCCTCAGCCTGCTCAGCATCAACGCTTTTGCGGAGGCGCCTTTCGACAAGAAAAAAGGGTCCTTTCTGATCGCGGGTCGCCGGTCCTTCCAGAGCAATTTCTACGGCAATCTCTTCGACTCGTTTACCCAGAACAACCAGAACACCCCGGAAGCCCCGCAGGGCGGCCCTCCGGGCGGGTTTGCGCGCCAGAACGTGCGGCCCAACTCATTTTTCTACGACCTGAACGCCAAGGCCACTTACCGGCCCAACAGCAAGGATATCCTGTCGTTCAGCATTTTCAACGGCCAGGACAACCTCGACAATTCCCGCGATGCCGATGATAACCTGTTCAGGCGATTCGGGCAAAACCTCGACTTCAATTTCCAGCGCACCAGTACCGACCTCACCAAGTGGGGTAACTGGGGAACGAGCGGCAAGTGGTCGCGCCGGTGGAGCGATACCTTTTACAGCAACGTCAACCTATCCTACTCCAATTACTACAGCGAGCGCGACCGGGGCGACGTCACGAACATCACGCGATCGGACTCGTCCTTCACCGTGTCCAACGGCAATTACGAATACAACAACCTCCAGGATTATACCCTCAAGCTGGACAACGAATGGAAAACCGGCAAGAACAACCAGATCGAATTCGGCTTGCAATCCACTTACCAGGACATCGTTTACCGGTACACCCAGAACGATACGCTGGACATCCTGAACCGGGCGGACAAGGGCTGGACCCACGCCCTGTATCTGCAGGATCGCCTCGTATTGGCGGAAAAACTCATTTTGAAGGGCGGCCTGCGGACCACGCATTACGGGGTAACCGGCAAATTCTACCTTGAACCGCGGGCATCGCTGAGCTGGCTGCTGACCGATAAATTCAAGCTCAAGGGCGCCTGGGGGCTGTACAACCAGTTTGCCACGCGGGTCGTCCGGGAAGACATTCAGCAAGGCAGCCGGGATTTCTGGTTGCTGGCCGATGACGAGCGCGCACCCATCAGTTCTGCCGAGCATTATATCGCCGGCGCGGCCTACGAAACGCCGAAATATCTGTTCGATCTGGAATTCTACTACAAGAACCTGGACGGCCTGACGGAATACACCACCCGGTTCGTGCCCGCGGGATTCGGCCCTGACCGTTCGCTCAATTACGAGGAATTCTTCTACACCGGCGACGGCAAGGCCAAGGGAATGGAGTTGCTGTTGCAAAAGAAAACCGGGCGCCTCAGCGGATGGGTCGGTTATACGCTTTCGGAGGTCAAATACAATTTCGAGGCCTTCGGCGACGATCCTTTCTACGCCAATCAGGACCAGACCCACGAACTGAAGATCGTGGGCAATTACCGGTTGAATGAGCGGTTCACCTTCGGCGCTACGTTCATCTACGCTACCGGTAAACCCTATACTGCGCCGACCGGCTACTATCAGCTCCAACTCCTCGACGGCAGCATGGCAAATTTCTTTGAGGTGAGCGGGAAAAATGCCCTGCGGCTGCCGGATTATCACCGGTTCGACATCTCGGCTACGTACGATTTCCACCTGGGCCGCACCAAAGCCAACCTGGGTCTCTCGATCTTCAACCTCTATAACCGCAAGAACGTCTGGTACAAGGAATACGATATTGTGGAAGGCGAATTGCTGGAAACCAACGTATCACTGCTCAGTCTGACACCTAGCCTTTTCTTCAACTGGACTTTAAAATAAAAACCATGAAGCGCATTTTTATACCCTTATTCTCCATCATGACGATTTTTTGGGCGTGCGAGCCGGAATCGGTCACGACAACCTCTACCGGAACGCCGGTTATCCAGGGTTACCTGTATGCCGGCCAGCCGGTGGATTCCATCTTGATCACGCTGTCCAATTCCTATTCGGATTCAGATACCGTGACCAAAACCCTGGACAACCTGATCGTCACCCTGTCGGACAATAACCTGAGCCAGGTCATGCAATTCGACGGCAACGGGGTCTACAGCGCACCGGACCGGACGGTGGAAAGCGGGAAGACCTACAGCCTGTCCTTCGAATGGGAAGGGCGAACCGTCACCGCACAGACCTATATCCCGGAAAAGCAGGAAGCCGCCATTTCCACCGACGAGATCTACCTGACCAAGATCTCGGCAGGTTCCTTCCCCGGCAATTTCGGCGACCTGCCCGACCCGATAGAGGTGACCTGGAGCAATCCGGCCGGCGATTATTATTACGTGGTCGTCAAAAACATCGAGGAGAACCCGGAGTACGTCAATGAGATCTTCGGCACCGGCGAACTGATGAACCGTCGGTTCACCTTCATCAGCAAGCCCGAGACTACGGATTATTACAGCATCGACCCCCGGCGGGAGATCCGCCAGTTCGGCACGCACCAGATCATCGTTTACCGGGTGAATCCCGAGTACGCGGCCTTGTATGAAACCTCCAACGCGACTTCCCAATCCATTACCGAGCCCCCCAGCAATGTGGACAACGGGCTGGGGGTTTTTACCGGCGTGAGCAGCGATACGTTGATTCTGGAGGTGAGGAAGAATTAGGTCAGTTGTCAGTTGTCAGTTGTCAGTTGTAAGTTGTAAGTTGTAAGTTGTAAGTCGTAAGTTGTAAGTCGTAAGTGGTAAGTCGTAAGTGGTAAGTCGGGTGTCCGTAGCGACGGGAGATTTTCCGTCGCATTTTCCGTCGCATGCGCCAATATTCCCACATCCTATTATTATGACCTTGCGGGCCGTCAGATCCGCATTTTCAAGGTTAAAGGTTAAAGGTTAAAGGTTAAAGAAGCCCATTGGCAGCGACCGCGCGGGCCGTCAGGTCCGACATGTCGGTAGCACCCCGGTTGAATTGAAACCAGCGGGCCGTCAGGTCCGCATTTTCAAGGTTAAAGG
>CALMYQ010000023.1 GCA_937873655.1 uncultured Lewinella sp.
GTAGATGTCGGTATAGGGCTCCAGTTCGGCGGGGTCGGTTTGCCCCGGGCGCGGACCGGCGTGTTCCTTGAGCCATTGATAGGTGGTTTTAAAGATCTTTCCATGACCGGCTTCGTTACCCAACGACCAGATAATGATGGAAGGGTGATTCTTGTCACGGTGAAACATGCGTTGGGTTCGGTCGAGGTGCGCCGGGAGCCAGCTCAGCTCATTTCCGATCTGGGTTTCTTCCGAATTGGCCAGCGGGTGGCTTTCGATATTGGCTTCATCGATCACATAGAGGCCGTATTGATCGCAGAGGTCGTACCATTCGGGATGATTGGGGTAGTGCGAACTGCGGACGGCATTGATATTGAACTGTTTCATCAGGCGAATATCCTGCAGCATGATCGCCTTGTCGATCACATGGCCGGTCAGGGGATGCGTTTCGTGCCGGTTAACGCCCCGGATCTCAATCGGCATGCCGTTGACCAGCAGGTTGCCGTTCTTGATTTCTACGGTTCTGAATCCAATCCTGTCGGCTGCCACTTCGAGTAATTCCCCGGATTCGTCATTGAAAAGGCGGATCTCCAGGTAGTACAGATCGGGGGTTTCTGCCGTCCACTTTCGGGGATCGCCAAGCTCACCTGAAAACCCGACGGTTGCGGCGCTCCCCGGATCGATCCTGCGGGTTGCGGCGGCGGCATACACTTCCCGATAGCCTGCGGCAGTGTCAAACAGCCGGATTTCAGCCCGGACCCTGGCCGCTTTTCCCAGGGAATTGACGATATCCAGCGTTAATTGCAGCTTGCCGTTGCGATAGGAGTCATCAAGGCCTGCTTTGGCAAAAAAATCGCGGATCCGGACTTTCGGCGCAGCATACAGGCAGACCTCCCGTTCGATTCCCGACAGCCGGAGCATGTCCTGGCTTTCCAGATAGCTTGCATCGCTCCAACGGTAAATGCGGATCGCAAGGGTATTTTTCCCCGGGCGGATATAGGGTGTGATATTGAATTCGGCGGGCGTTTTGGAGTCCTGTGAAAAACCCACCGACTGTCCATTGACCCATACGTAAAGCGCCGATTTTACCGCCCCGAAGTACAGGAATACCTCGCGCCCGGCCCAGTTTTCCGGAATTTTGAAATGCCTTCGGTAGGAGCCGACCGGGTTATAATTTGCCGGCACGTCCGGCCATTGGGTATCAAACGGGTACTTTTCATCCAGGTAGATCGGATAATCATAGCCGTACACCTCCCAGTTGGCCGGTACGGGGAAGAGGGTCCAGCGGGAGTCATCATAATCTTCCGTATAAAAATCTGCAGGAGCATCGGCCGGTTTGCGCACCCAGTTGAACTTCCACAATCCGTTCAGGGATTGGAACCACGGCGAGTCCGAAGGATTATCCTCAAGTGCCGGTTTCGAATCATTGTACGGAAAAAAATGGGCGTGCGGCGCTTCTTTGTTGATGCCGAACACCTGATGGTTGCGGTGCGGTTCCTGGGCGAGAAGCAGGCTGGGCATAAGAAAAAAGAGGGCGATAAGGCGGGTAGACGGTTTCATTGGCGGAAGGTTTTATCAATGGACGTCGATGAAGTTGCGAACGGTCGCTTTTTCTTCCCGACCAAAGTCTTACGATTTATATTGTAAAGGAAGAATTTCCAACCGCGAAAGCTGCGTCGCGGCATAAACCCTAATCCGCTTCTTCCATCTCCGGATAATTGGCCATCTTCCAGGGTCCCTGATGAATTTGCAGGCAATTTATCGTCATGGTTTTCTTTTTGCCCTGGTAGGTAAAGTGGATGGTGATGTCGGCCAGCTCAAGTTCTTCAGATTTCAGGGGGGTACCGTCATAAGCCGTTTGCGGGGCCTGCCGTTTGGTAATGGAGTCGACGGTGGCCAGATTCCAATCGCTCACGCCTGCGCGCAGGAACCGGCGCATCATATTGCCCTTATCTTCGAGGGCGGCCTTCCAGAGTTCTTCGACACGCGTGTCGAGCTGATGGGCCGGGAGGTCGGGCGGCACCACCAATTCCAGCAGATCCCGCAATTCCTGCTTGCTGACGAAAGTCTCGAAAAGCAGGTCCTCATTTTTTTCCTGCAGGATCGGGATCAGGCGATCGACAAATTGCTCGGGGGTCTCCGCTTCGGAGCTGCAGGCATAAACTGCCGCAAATGCACCCAGTAAAAAAAAATAAACGATTGATCTCATAGCATAAGTCCGGTTATTTTTCCCGGTTCACTTCACCCGGCAAGATACCAAATGCGTTCTTAAAACTGCGCGAAAAACAGGACAGGTTTGAATACCCCACCTGGTATGCCGCCTCGGAGACGGTGGCTGCCTGGTTTTCCAGCAACTCCTTGGCTTTCAACAGGCGAAATTCCCGGATCAGGTTCAATCAATAACCCCGGATACTCAACCCATTCAGGATTTTGACCGGATCGTAGAGAACCCCGTCCCGGATGACCCATTTCACCTTTCGGATATCGGAAATGTTGCGGGTCGGGTCGCCGTCGATGAGAACCAGGTTGGCGCGTTTACCGGGTTCTATGGAGCCGATTTCCGACTGTTTACCCAGGACGGTTGCGTTGCCGAGGGTGGCAATTTTCAGGACCTCATTCGGCGGGATGCCTGCTTTGACATAATTCTCCATTTCGAGGTGCAGGGTAAAACCCGCCAGGTTATCGGTACCGGCTACAATGGGGATGCCGTTGTCATACAGCATTTTTACCATTTTAAGGAAGGCTGCCGCCGACTGCTGATAGGTTTCGTCCATGCCGTCGGGGACCGGGAGCCCTCCGCCTCCACTGCGAAAATACCGCTGAACGGTTAAAGGGAACCGGTTGACAATGGCCTCATACGCGATGGGGATCTTGCCGGGGCGGTCGGTAAACATATTGATAAAAATGCTGACGGTCGGGTCGATAACGGTTCCCTTGTCTTTCAACAACTTGATGAAGGCCCTGCATTCCGGTGAATTAAAATCAAAAAAGGCTGCTTTTTGGGCGGGGATCCGGAACCGGTTCGGTGACCGGGTATCGATGGTATCCCCATAAAAATTGAGGAAGATCATGTTCATGTGCTGGATTTCGTCATACCCGGCTTTTACCGCTTGTTCAGCCGTCATATAGGCGGGGATATGTCCGCTGACCCGCATGCCGTAATCCTTGGCTTTCCGGGTAATGGCCGGCACCCATTCGGGTTTGATGGAGCTGTAGATCTTGACCTGATCATAACCCTTCCGGGCGAAGGTATCCACCCAGGCCAGGGCTTCTTCTTCAGTACCGGCCAGTGCGGGCGTAGGTCCTGCAAATGGCCCTTTGCCGTCGAGCAGGCCCGCGATCCGTTCAATGGTGGGTCCGAGTATTTCCCCTTTTTCGACCTTTTTACGAGTTTCCAACAGGCCGAAATTATTGCCCAGATCGCGTACGCCGGTAACGCCGTTGGCGAGGTGCAACGCGCCGTCAAAATTGCCTTGAAAGTGGACGTGCATGTCGATCAGGCCGGGGATGAGGGTCATGCCCCGGCCGTCCATCACTTTAGCGCCTTGCGGGGGCCTGATCTTACGAGCAGTGACCTGAGCGATCTTGCCGTCTTTCACCACGACGGACGACATAGGGGTAATTTTTCCGGTATGCGCATCGAAGAGCCGGACATTTCTGATCAGCATTGCCGTGGGCGTCTCAACTGCCGCTTTCCGGATATCGTCATAAATCTTGCTTTCTTCCGCATTTTGCAATTCCAGCAATTCCGGAACAAGGTCCTCGAAACCCTCCAGGATAAAACTCGACCAGTCGCCCACACTGGCAAACAACCTGCCCTGTTCGTCCAGCCAGCTGTAATTAGGCGTAAAACCCATGCCTTTGACGGCAGCCAGCTGGTATTTGACGGTTGTTCCGTTATGGGTAAAAGAATGGGTTCCGAGCAACTCAAGCGAAGCCGAACCGTAAGGCAGCAGGTCGATCCGTTTGTCGGGGTTCATCAACAGTGAGCGGGTGATGTCTCCGCCGATGCCTGACAAGGCCACGTAGAAGGCATCCGTTGCCTGACGCCGGCTTTCCTTTTCCGACTGGTTTTGCCAGTTCGCCAGACCGTCTTTCATAGAGAAGGTCTCAACCACCGGATTTTTGTAATAATCGCAACCGGTGACCTCCAGTTCGGTGATAACCCCCGCTCCGTTTTCCCGCCAGCTGACGTGCAGGCTGTCCCCCCGGCCGCGATCATTCAGCCAGTAATACCCTTTATAGGCGTTATCGGGTAATTTTTCCTCTTCATAGAAACCGGTCTTATTGCCGTTGAGAACGACGATGTACCGGGTCAGGTTTTGAGCTTGTGACAGAGCCGGCATTAAGAACAGGCCGCCCAGCATGATCAAATAGATGAAGCGATTGGTCATAGGTTGTAGTTTTGATCAATATCAATGCTGATGAATCAGGGGGTCCCTGACGTTTTCTCTTTATACTCATGAATTGCTTCCAGGATCCTGCCGCGCAAAGCCGTCCATTCCAAAGCCGTATGGCTGTCGAACAGCGGATCATTGCGCCTGACCGTATCGATAAGTGTGTCGATAAAAACCTCAAATTCCGGCAAGGTGTATTTCCGGTGTTTTTCCTTGTCCAGTATTCGGGTCAGCTGGTCTTTGCGATTGTCGATATCGAGCAGGACATCAATAGCCATTTGGAGCATGCCGAGTTGGCGCTTTTTGCCCAGCGGGTCGAAATCCGATTCGGCGGCGGGTGCATTCCGGAAGAAGGCCTTATAAAAATCCTGGATGAACTCCTTATTTACGGACAGGCAGCGGCGGTAGCTGTTGTGCGCCGGCCCGACCTCCTGGTATTCGATCCGGGTGAGCGGGTGGAGGGCGCGTACCACCTGATGCAGGTCATCATAGCGGAGGGCAGGGTCTTCCTCCAGCAGTTTTTCGATGATGGTGGAAATGCCGGCTTTCTTTTTACCCTGATCGAATTTGGGCAATTCTGCCAGCCGTTTTTTCCGGTAAGCCTTGTCGAGGATAAACCGGTTTCTGCTTTCGATCATCTCATAAACGGTATGCCCTTCCACCAGGTCCTTGCCGGTCAGGAGCTTGTAGCCGATCAAGCCGAGGCTGTACTGGTCGGAGATGCACATTTTGCGGAGCAAGTGGTCTTCTTCACCGGGGTCGTCCTTTTCCTCGAACCAGGGAATTTTTTCATCAAATTCGCTCAGCGCTTCCGGGCTGCCGTAGCGGCAGGTGTCCAGAAATCGCTGGTAGGAAGCCTCGCCGGTGCTGATGCTTTTCAGGTCGAAGGGGGACAGCATGAGCTGCCATTCGTCGTCCACGTAAATCTTGGAGGGTCGGACATTGGTATGAAAAATGCGCTTGTGACGGAGGTAATCCAGGCTGTCGGCCAGTTGGTAGAGCCAGTCAGCCACTTGTGATACCGGTCTGGGCCCCGTAGTATCGACGGCTTTCAACAGTGTGGTGCCGTAAATGTATTCGGTAATGACGAGATAAGGGAAGGCCGTCAGGTCGTGGTCAATGATCTTGATGATGTTGCGATGCCGGAGGTCGGCCAGCCGGTCGATCTCGGTTTTGGTCCCTTCGGCGATCTTGGGCAGTTTGAGGACGAGTCCGATGGCATGCCGGTTGAGAACATGGTTGATCAGGCGGTACACGAGCGAGGAATTGCCCTCTGTGAGCATGGCTTCCATCTGGTAATTCCGCGACCGGAGGCGGATGTCCAGGATCTCGTTGAAGACAATGTCCCGATCGGCGATCTGCTTGAGGAATTGTTCTCGCTCGCTGATGTCGAAATATTGCGCCATGACCTCTTTGCGGAACTGGCGGACGGTGTTCACAAAATCGAACAGGATACGGTTGTACTCAAAGGATGCGCCTTCGGCCAGGCCCATGTTCTCGTTTTGCATCAGCCGCGAAAACCGGGCCTGATTGGACAGCAGGGCGTCTTTTTCTTCTTCGCAGCGGTGCAGAAAATCGGCAAAGCGGGCGTGGGCTTCCTCCAGGTTGCCGGAGGCGATCAGGGTTTCGATGCGGTTGTCTTGCGTGGCATTCTGGTCGCTCATGGGTAAAACCAAGGTGTTGTGGTCTTTGGGACCGGTTTTGATCGGTTATCGATATATTGTACGGGCTGTCAGCATAAAGTTACGTTTTCTTTGGGATTGGGGGTTTTGTTTTTTTACCACTCAGGGCACTCAGGGCACTAAGAGGGTTGCTTGTTTTTTT
>CALMYQ010000024.1 GCA_937873655.1 uncultured Lewinella sp.
TAAGTCGTAAGTTGTAAGTCGTAAGTTGTAAGTCGTAAGTTGTAAGTCGTAAGTGGGGATACTGATCGGGGCCGATGTTTCTCCCTCTTGCACGCTCCGGCTTTATCCTGTGCGGACTCGTTTTCGGCGATTAAACATAAAGGCCTTCAGATTGCCAACCATACTGTTTAAGCTTGTATTTTTACCACATAGGCAAATTAGTTCACATAAGTTTTTCATTGCAATTGTGCCACTTCGTAATTGCAATGGGCCCTTCTTATCTGTCCTTATGATTCTCAAATCAAGGATTTACAGGTAAAAATTTCATTAAATATTGCAGCAATACAATGGAGCATAGAACAATTTCCGCGCTCAATCATTGCTTATATGAACCATTTGCCGGAATATTGCAGTTCAATTTCAGAAAAAGGACCTATGAGCGTAGTAGAAATGAAAGTGCCGGTCGTCGGCGAATCTATAACGGAAGTCACCCTTTCCCAATGGCTGAAGGCGGATGGCGATTACGTCAATCAGGACGAGTCCATCTGTGAATTCGAGTCGGATAAAGCTACCCTTGAATTCCCCGCCGAGGCTTCGGGCCGGTTGATCCGGGTGGCCAAAGAAGGCGACGACCTAGAGATCGGCGCCCTTGTCGCCAAAATCGATACCAGCGCTGCCGCCAACGGAGGCGGGTCAGCCGGGCCGGCTCCGAAAAAAGAGGAAGCGCCGGCCAAACAGGAAAGCAAAACCGAAAAACCGGCCTCCGCTACAGGCGGATACGCCGAAGGTCACCCTTCGCCCGCTGCGGCTAAAATCCTGGCGGAAAACAAAATCGACCCGGAAAAAGTAGACGGCACGGGCCGCGGCGGCCGCATCACCAAGGCGGATGCCCTGGAGGCGGCCTCAGGCAACGCCAGGGCGGAACCCGCACAGGCGCCCGCCAAACCCGCCGATGCCAAACCGGAAGCCAAGGCCGCTCCTTCGGTTTCCATGGAAATGCCGGCTTCTTTCAGCCGCGAGACCGAGCGCAAGAAAATGAGCCGCATGCGCCGCACCATCGCCAACCGCCTGGTGCACGCCAAGAACGAAACGGCCATGCTCACCACTTTCAACGAAGTGGATATGACCGCCGTCATGGACCTGCGCGCCAAATACCAGGACCGTTTTGTCGCCAAATACGGCATCAAGCTCGGCTTTATGTCGCTGTTCGCCAAAGCCTGCGCCAAAGTGCTGCTGGAAATGCCCGAGGTGAACGCCATGATCGAAGAAAACGACCTGATCTACCATAAATATGTGGATATTTCGATCGCCATTTCCACGCCCAACGGCCTGGTTGTGCCCCCGATCCGCAACGTGGAATCCCTGAATTTCGCCCAGATCGAATACAAGCTCAAGGAACTCTCCGGTAAGGCCCGCAACGGCGAACTCTCCATCGATGAAATGACCGGCGGGACGTTCACCATCACCAACGGCGGCGTGTTCGGCTCCCTGATGAGCACGCCGATCCTCAACGAGCCGCAGTCCGCCATCCTGGGCATGCACGCCATCAAGGAACGGCCCGTTGCGGTGGACGGCAAGATCGAGATCAGACCGATGATGTACCTGGCCCTGTCCTATGACCACCGGGTGATCGACGGCAGCTCATCGGTGACCTTCCTGGTGAAGGTCAAGGAATTGCTGGAAGACCCGACCGCCATGCTGCTGCTGGATTGAATTCCGGTACGACTCAGATCTTGATGAATTTGGCTGAAAAGGTGTCCTTTCCTTTTTTCAGGCGGAGGAAATAGGTCCCGGCCGGAAGCGGCGTTGTATCGAGGAAAATTTTCTTTTCACCGAATCGCGGCGGACTTACCGGCCGGATGCGGACCTTCCTGCCCAGCGCATCGAAGACCTCCAATTGAAAATCTTCAAAATCGGGGCTTTCGAAAGTGATGCCGAGTTGATCCCGGACCGGATTCGGGTTCAGCAGGATGACCTCCAACGGGCCTGTGGTGGATCCGCAGGCTGTCTGCAATATTTCCACGGCGCCCAGCACGTTCAGCCGCCCTTCCGTGGCGTTTTTGCCTTTTAATGAAGGCAGGACATCCACGCCGCCCAGTATCGCCCGGCGGATTTTCAGCGCGGTCGCCTCCGGGTTTTTGAGGGCGTCCAGTGCCAGCGCTTCGCAAGGCAGACTGTACAACAGGGCAATGGCCCCGGTGACGTGCGGCGCTGCCGCTGAATTGCCGTCGAACTGGTCGAATTCCCCATCTATGCTGACGGAACCGGAGCCGTCGCCCGGCGCCGCGAGGTCGATATTTTCTTTCCCGAAAGCAGTTTGCTGGGAAGGTTTATCTTCAATCGTGGCGTTCATGACACCGATCAGGAACTCGCTCGGGCAGGTAGCGGGCAGGTCGCCCAGCTCATCAACATCGTAGCTTTTATTGTCGGCGGCGGCCGCCGTCAACACGCCGGCGGCGCCCAGCGGGTCGTACATCTGGCCCCAGATCGGCGCATCCGCACAAAACCGGCGGCCGAACCCGAATGAGGCGTTCGTGGCTACCACAAAGGCCCCCGATGCGCCTTCGCTCTGGTTGTAAGCTGTGCGCTGATCGATCACATATTGGTACGCCTCAATGGCCTGGCTGATCAACTCCGTATCGAACAGCATCAGTTTCACATGCCAGTTGATGCCCGCAATGCCGTACCCGTTGTTTCCGGCGGCGCCGACGATGGATGCGCCCTGGTGCCCATGAAAATGGACGCGGTGGACCGGAATGGAATCGATGTAGTTCCAACCTATCCAATCGTCGATATAGCCGTTGTTGTCGTTGTCGATGCCGTCTTCCGGAATCTCGCCCGGGTTATGCCAGATATTATCCCTGAGGTCGGGGTTGTCGACATTGTAGCCGGAGTCGAGGTAGGCGACTACGATGGTATCGCCCTGGGCCGTCAATCCGCCGGTCGTGATGTCCCAGACTTTGGGCAGGCCGATCCGGTCCAGGTCCCATTGTTCCGGATAGTAGGGGTCGTCCGGGTGGGTATCCCGGAATTCCAGCCTGAAATCCCATTGGGCCGCAACGACCGCCGGGTCATTCCGGATGCCGGACAGCCAATTCTCGTCGCCGGTCAACGCTTTTGGAATGGCAAAAAGGTGGATGTTGAACCGTTTGCCCAGTGCGCGCCGCCAGGTGACCGGGGTGGGGGATTGCCTGGCCGGCCACCTGGATTTCAGCCAGGCCTGGGGCGTGATCCCCTCGGCCAACCTGACGATCAGGCTGCCGGACACAAGCGAGGGGTCTCCCTGCGCCGGACTTCTTTCCATAAAGGCGAAAAGGCATAAAATCAGAAAAAGCGGTCGGACATTCATACCAAAAACAATTTCGTCTCTTTTACAGGCTTTTCAGGTTGTCAATCATGGTTTTTAATCTTTCGGCATTTGTATAGCCCTTTAAAACGGCCAGTTTCAGGTTCTTTTCCGCTTCGTCGAACTTCCCGACCGAAGCCAGCGCCAGCGCCAGATTGGAATACGAGATCGCCAGCCCGGGGTCCAGTTCGATGGCTTTTTTCAGGTGCTTGATGGCCTTTTCAAATTCCATGGTATAGGTGATGTACAAAGCCCCCAGGCTGGCGTGCACTTCAGCGTAATCCGGGTTGATCTTCAGGGCTTTGAGATAGCATTCCTCGGCTTTTTCGTATTGGGCGGTAAGCCTGTATACGACCCCGAGGTTCGTCCAGGCCCGGAAAGAATCCGGGTTCAGCTCCAGGGCATTCTGGTGCGCTTCGATGGATTCCTGGAACCGGTCCATCTGGTTGTAGATATTGCCCAGAATGGTAAAGGCCTCGTCCATGGGATAGACTTTGAGGGGGGAGGCGAGGGCTCTTTTCATCAGGACCTCTGCCTCCTTGTATTTGCCGTTGGTGTACAGGGCGGTAGCCTGTTCGATCAGCTCATCGCCGTCAGCCGGCTGTTGCTTTTGTTCCGGAACCGGCGGCGGGGGCGGCGGCTTCAGGTTGACTTCCTTTTCAACCGACAGCAGCAGTTCGATGATGGACAGCCGGATCTGGTTTTTGTCAATCCGGTACCGTTCGGCGTCGATGATCCCCAGGCGATGTTCCCGGGAGAGCGAATTCAAACGGGCAACGAAACTGATGATCTCCGCTTCGTGGTCCTCAATGTCCAGGATATCTTTATGTTGGCGGAAAACGGCGATAGCCTGTTCCAATTCGTCGGATTCGACCAGTTCGCGGATCTGCGCAATTACTTCATTGGTATTCATATAGGTCATTTGGCCCGAATACAAATATAGGCGTAATCCGCTTTTTATCCTTGTTTTGAAAGGAATATGTTCCCGGGCCGCATAAGAGGACGGATCCTGATCAATCGGTCTTCAGGAGTTTGTACATCTCCGTGCCGGCCAGGAGAAATGCGCCAAGGCCGTAATCCTCAAAATCGGGAACGCTGTCGTAGGTCACCGGTTGCCCGGCGGCCGGTTCTTTTCCGGTACCCTGTACGTAACCCAGTGCTCCGTCGGGGTGGACGGCTTCCCGGATGAGGGCATTCCAGGCCTTGAGCGTCGCCGGTGCGTATTTTTTCCTGCTGAGAATGCCCTGGTTGACGCCCCAGGCCATGCCGTAGACGAACATGGCCGTTCCGGTGGCCTCAGGTCCGCCGTAATGACCGGGATCGTGGAGGCTGACATTCCAGAAGCCGTCGGGGCGTTGGACCTTGATCACCGCTTTCGACATTTTTTTCAGCATTTTGACGTATTCCTTCCGGTGGGGGGCGTCACTGGGCAATTCTTCGAGGACCCTTACCATGGCCATGACCACCCAGCCGTTGCCGCGCGACCAGTAGCAATCTTTTCCGTTCGGTTCGGCGTAGGGCGGATCAAAATCGCCGTCGCGCCACCAAAGCCCTGTCTTTTTGTTGTACAAGCCGTGATCGCCGTGCTGGTCCCGGGTATAACGGTACATATCGTGCATGCGCTCAAAATAGGCATTGTCGTGGTACACTGCGCCGAGTTTGGCGAATACCGGCATGCCCATCTGGATGGCGTCGATCCAGCTCCAGTCGTCAATTTTACCGGTCCGCATCATGCTGTCGATGGAGGCTTTGATATACCGGATCTTTTCCGGCTTCGGGTCGAGGCGGTAAAGGTCGATATAAACCTGGCCGGCGCATTGGTTATCGGCGTTCCGGGTATAGGTCTGGCCGTCGCGCAGGTTCCAGTCGTGGAATTCCGCCCATTTTACGGCGTAATCCAGGTAGGCGGGGTCCTTGTCGAGCTTGCAGAATTCCGTGAGGCCTTCGTAATACACGGCCCGGGTCCAGATATTGCTGGCTCTGGATATATTGGTAACGATCCGCTTGCCCGCATCCGGCCATTTGTCCATGAAATAGTTGTTGGCCAGCCGCATTTTTTCCAGGCTTTCTCCGGCGGTGACCGGACTCTGAGCGTCGGATTGAGCCGGGAAAAGGCTCCAGATGGTCAGAGAGGCCAGGAGTATCTGCCGTAAATTGAGTGGATGCATTGTTGGTGAATTTTATTGGTTATCGGTTGGTTGTTTTCAGCCGGCTACTCGGGTAAGCCGAAATAAAAATACAGGGTCCGGCTGATGGGGCCATCCAGCCGGTTCAACTCGCTTTCCGGCCCCAGGTTGCTGACGCGGGTTTCGATCCCCAGGGCAAGTTTGGTTCCGATCGGCGGGATAGCATCCAGAAAAGAAATATCACCGGGCGGCAGTGCGGGGTAGGAAACCGGCCCGGAAAGTCCATGGAAATCAAACAACCGGACAAACAAACCCGGTTGGTCGGCGGCCACCAGGAACTTCCCCTCTGCGGTGTTGAATTCCATCCAGGAAATATCGGCGAAATAGCCCTTGAACTCGGGGTAGATCCATGGTGCGCTGCCGGTATGGGTATTGTTCCAAAGGTTCTCCCAGACATCGTGAACTCCGCCTTTCAGCCTGTTCTTCCAGACCCTCGACGGGCCTTTGCCCAACCAGCGGGCGCTGATGATCCGGGATTCCGGGTAGTCGAAGCTGATACCTGCGTATGCCGTTTCGCCGTCGAGCCTGAAGCAGTATTCCAGTTTCAGCCACCCGGAGGGGTACAGGGTCCACCTGGCGGATTGCAGGGCGCCTTCGTAATCGACCTCCAGGACCTGATTTTTGTCATCCGGAAGATGCCGGAATGCGGTCATTGCCGCCGCTCCGCCGGCCATTACGGGGCCGTTGCGGAATGAAAGGCCGGGGCTGAAGTCGTTTCCCAGTTGCGCCAGCATGCCCGTCCGTTTGTCGAAGGTCACCCGTATCCCGTTTGCTTTCAGGGTCAGGGTCGAATCGGATTCCTCGGATTCGGCGGGTTTTTCGCCGGTAGTTCTGACCGGGGTTGGAGGGTGAAGAAGCCAGGATTTTGTCAATATATCCTCGCCCTCGGGGGACAGAACCGTGACCATAAGCCCTTCCGCTCGCCTGAGCTCCTCTTCGGGAATGCCGAACCTGAGCCGGCCTTTTTCGCCGGGCGGGATATCCGGACCCTTCACAATGCCTTCCAGCCGTGTGGTATGACCGTTGGACCGGTCCCCGGGTCGGGCAAAATTGACTGTCACCCAGCGGAAGCTGCATTGCCGCAGGTTGGTAAAGTGAAACCTGTTTTCCAGGTGGAGCTCATCTCCGAAGGGCGGGCCCATGGTTCCGGTCGTCATTTTCACCGGGGAGAAAATCTCTTTCAGGGCATAATAGCTGCCTTCTTTTTCGCGGTGAGGGCCCAGGACGCCGTCCGGTGCGTTAACCCGGTTGACATCGATCCGGTTGCCGAGGTCGGTGCGCACGACGCCTTCATCCAGGAGGGCCCAGAGGAAACCGCCGCCCGACCGCGGATGCCGCCACATCAGCTCCCAGAAATCAGACAGTCCGGCCGCTGCGCCGCCGTCATCCTGGCCGTGCAGGAATTCGGTCGGGATGTAGATCAGGGAATCATTCAGGATATTCCGGGTGCTGTAATAGTTTTCGTAGTGGTTGGTTTCGATGCCGTTGAAGTCGTTTCCGGGGCGGTGGTGGGCATGGATGACCGGCCGGCCGGAGGGGTCGTACAGCGCAAAATCGTCGTCCAGTTCCTTGTTGGTGCCGCCCTCGTTGCCGTTGCTCCAAAAGATGATGGACGGGTGATTGACATCCCTGATCACCATTTCCCGGACCAGCTTTTCACCCACCTCGGTATGGTAGGCGTTCTGCCAGCCCGCCAGTTCGTCGAGCACGTAGAGGCCCAGGGAATCGCAGAGGTCCAGGAAACCGGCGTCCGGCGGGTAGTGAGAACAGCGGACGGCGTTCATGTTCATCTCCTTGATGAGCCGAACGTCCATCAGGTCGATTTCCCGGCTCAGGGTACGGCCGGATTCAGGCCAGAAACAGTGGCGGTTGACGCCCTTGAATTTGATTTTAACCCCGTTGAGGTAGACCCCGTCCCCGTGCCGGATCTCGATGGTCCGGAATGCGAATTTCTCTTCCGTTTCAAACAAGGTCTTTTGACCCGCTGAAAGGACGAACCGGGCTTTGTACAGATGAGGCGTTTCGGCTGTCCAGCGGTCCGGCGCGGGTACATTCAGATTCAGGACGGCCTTTTCCTGGCCTTTTGCCACGCTGATCCGGCTTTCGCCCGCAATCCGGCCCAGGCGATCCGTTACGGTAACGGTAATTTCCCGGGGCCCTTGAAGGCCTTTCGCAAAAACATCTGCTGAAAAGCTGCCGTCCGCGCCGGCTGAAACCGCCACCCGTTCAATGTGTTCGACCGGGAAGGACTCCAGGTAAACCGGCCGGAAAATGCCGCCGAAGATCCAGTAGTCGGCATAGCGTTCGGCCCTGTTTACCGACGGATCGGCGGACATTTTGCTCACTTTGACCTCCAGGTCGTTGGAGGCCCCGGAGCGGATCTTTCCGGTAACATCGTACCGGAAGCGGTAGAACGCGCCCTGGTGGGGCTCTCCGGCTGGTTGTCCGTTGATCTGTACTTCCGCATCCGTCATTACCCCTTCGAAAACAAGGTAAATCCTTCTGTCCTTCCAGCCCGCGGGGACGCTGAAGTTGTGCTTGTAAGTGCCTGTTTCGTCAGAAAAGCGGTACTTTTTTCCGTAAGTGTGATAGTTCCGGCCGTAATCATAGCTGCCGAACCCCTGTTGCTCCCAGCAGGAGGGGACTTCGATTGTTGTCCAGGTTCCGCTTCTGCGCCCGCCGGAGCAGATAAAATCCCAGGGTACGGTATGGTCCTTATCCGTTCCGGATAGGAAAAGGACTTCTTTGTCCGGTTGGGTGTTCTGGGCGCCCAGCGTGCCGGGTACAGCGACAATGGCCAGAAAGGACAGCATTTGAAAGGAAAAAAGGAAACGCATTGTATAGCCAGTTTAGGAATTCAAAAAATCACACGTTCGCTTCAATTATTCACCACCTGAAAACCCGCCGATTCCGGCACGCAGCCAAGGTATCGGCAATTTACCGGAAAACTGTTCCGTACTTTTCTGATAACGAACGTAAAACTACCCGAAATGATGACCGGCGTGCGACCTGACCGGCAGAGCGCAGGTTTTTTTTCCTTAGATCCGGTCTTGGGGCAGAATTGTCCAGAACAGTTATTGCCTGTTGTCCAGAACAGTGCAGAACAGTTTTTCTATGCCTGTCAACTAAATTTGTGAAACTATATTTCAAATACCAGGGCTTTTCAAAAAAAAATATGGTTTTTCAGCGGGCGGCCCAATAGCCCAATTTCTGACCATGGCTTTCATCTTTACAAATTCTTACGTTTATGAAATTCACTAGAGCTTACTCAACCAACTGGCCAAGGATGCTTTCCCTCCTTGGTTTACTATTGCTTGCGGTACAATTCTCGTGGGCCCAAAGAGCGGTTACGGGGATCGTTACCGACGCGGAAAGCAATGAGCCGCTGATCGGCGTGAATGTACAGGTGCCAGGAACTGCTTCCGGTACCGTTACGGATGCTGACGGGGCTTACACGTTGATTTTGCCGGAAGGGGCTACCAAACTCTCTTTTTCGTACGTCGGATTTTCGACCCAGGAACTGGACATCAACGGAAGGAGCGCCATCAATTGCAGCCTTTCATCCGGAGCTGTCCTCGATGAGGTGGTGGTGATCGGATACGGCACCCAGAAAAGGGGGGATGTAACCGGCGCGGTAGCCAAATTTGACGCCGAAAAACTGACCGAACGCCCGATCGCCCGGGTAGATCAGGCCCTGGTCGGCCAATTGGCAGGGGTGCGGGTACAGCAAACCAGCGGTATTCCGGGTTCGGGATTCAGCATTCAGGTGCGCGGTACAGGCTCCATCAATGCCAACAACCAACCGCTGTACGTGATCGACGGGTTTCCGCTGGAGGTTTCCGAGCAGAATTCAAGCGGCGGTTTCGGCACCGGCAACCCGCTGGACAATATGAACCCCAACGATATCGAATCGATCGAGGTCCTCAAAGACGCTGCCGCCGCCGCCATCTACGGCTCAAGGGCCTCGAACGGCGTTGTGCTCATCACCACCAAAAAAGGGCAGAGCGGCAAAGCCAAGATCAACCTCAACGTCACCACAGGCATCAACAAGACAGCCAAAAAACTGGACGTGCTCAGCGCCGAGGAATGGATCGACCGCGCAGCCGAATCCATCGACTACAACTGGACGCATTCCGGCGCCGGCAGGACGGCAGACCAGACGACCGCAGAGCGCCTGGCTATTCTCGGCGGCACCTTCAACCGGAACTATATCAAGGACGATCGCTGGTTTATGCCCGGTCACCCGGGGCTGGTTTACATCGACTGGCAGGATGAATTGTTCCGCACCGGGTTCCAGCAAAATTATCAGCTCTCCGCTTCCGGCGGCAACGATTTTGTCAAGTACTACATGTCCGGCGATTATCTGGATCAGGAAGGCGTCGCCATCGGGGTAGGGTATACCCAATATTCGGCCAGGGCCAACCTGGAGGTCAATGCCAGCAACAAGATCAAATTCGGGATCAATATTGCGCCTTCCTATTCCATCGCCAGCAACCCCGGCGTGGAGGGCAAGGACCAGCAGATCCACCTGGTAGCCGGCCAGGTCCCGGTCTCTGAGGATACCGTGGGCCTGGATGTGAATGTCGGGCCGTATACCCCGTATACCTGGGGCAGTTCCCGGCCCAGTCCGGTTCGGGCAGCAGAGAACACCATCGGTGATTCCAAGATCTTCCGGACCATAGGCACGATGTTCGGCCAATACGATATCATACCGGGGCTGAGCCTCCGGACCACCCTCAATATGGACAATGCCGACCAGACCTACAAGAACTATACGGCGGCTTTCGTGACCGGCAACCGGACGGCATCCGGCCGCTACAGCGGTTACCGGCGCCAGACCTTCGTGAACGAAAATACCCTTTCCTTCAACAGGAATTTCGGCGGCAAACACGACGTTTCGGCAGTGCTTGGTACGTCTTACAATACGACCAGGTTCGACAACTTCGACATCCGGGTGGCCGGCGGGTTCAATTCGGACGTCATCACCACCCTGAACGCCGCCAATATCAACGCCGGCAGCACCTTTACCCGCGAAAGCAAGAACTCGCTGATCTCGTATTTCGGCAGGGTTCAATACGGTTACAACGACCGGTACCTGCTGGCGGCTTCCATCCGGCGTGACGGCTCCTCGCGGTTCGGCCCCAAGACCAAATGGGGCGTTTTCCCATCCGTTTCAGCGGGGTGGCGCATTTCTGAGGAAGACTTCATGAAATCCCTGGAGTTCATCAGCAGCATGAAACTGCGTGCCAGCTGGGGGATCTCGGGCAACAACGGCATCGGGGATTATTCCCACGTATCCATCCTGGATTTTGCCAATTATTCCTTCGGCGGATCGCTGGCTCCCGGCCAGGTGCCCGGCAACTACGCCAACTCTTCCCTGAGCTGGGAAGAATCCGAAACCGTGGACGTGGGCTTCGACCTGGGCCTGTTCAACAACCGGATCTATGCATCCTTCGATTATTACACCAAGACCAACCGCAACCTCCTGCTGAATATCCCGATCCCGACGGCGACCGGCTTCTCCACTGCTTTGACCAATATCGGCGAGGTGTTGAACAAGGGCTGGGAACTGGAACTCACCACCCGCAACCTGACGGGCGCTTTCTCCTGGACGACCAGCATCAATTTCAGCCACAACCGCAACGAGGTGGTCCAGTTGGGGCCTGAAAACACACCCATCCTCGGCGGCGCCTGGGATATCAACCACAACATCCTGATGGTGGGCGAACCGATGTACAGCATTTATGTCGTTCAGCAGATCGGTATCCTGAGCAAGGCGGACATCGAGAACGGGGTTGCGCGGTACGGCAACGAACAGGAAGGCGATCCCAAGTATTTCGATGCCGACGGCGACGGCGTGATCACGCCTGACGACCGCGTGCTCTCCGGCCATCCGAACCCCGATTACGTTTACGGGATCACCAATTCCTTCAATTTCAAAAAATTCGACCTGAGCGTACTTGTCCAGGGGCAATGGGGCGGCAAGATCTATTCTACGCTCGGCCGCGCCCTGGATCGAACAGGGATGAGCTTTGTGGAAAACACCCTGGGCCTCCAGCGCGACCGCTGGCGATCGGCAGAGGACCCGGGTGCGGGTTTGCGCGGCAAAGCCGTTTCCAGCTTCGGCCGGATCAAGAACACCGACTGGCTCTATCCGAACGACTACTGGCGGATCCGCAACATCACCCTCGGCTATAACGTGGGGAGCGTGTTCTCCAACCGGCTGATCAGCAACCTCCGGATCTATGCTTCTGCCGAAAACTACTTCGGCGGGGATAAATACCTGGGCGGATGGAACCCCGAAGCCGTCAATAACAGCGGCGATGATTACGGCGGGTTCCCGTTGTCCAAATCCCTGATCTTCGGGTTGAACGTTACGTTTTGATCAATTTTAAATCATTGAAAATGAAAAGGATTTCTTTAATCATATTATCAGCGTTTCTGATATGGAGTTGCGACGACCAATTGGACCTGTCGCCCATATCGGATGCGGGCAGTAACGGATTTTATCAGAACGAAAATGATTTTACCCAGGCCGTCAACGGGATCTATGCCACCATGCAGTACCTGCCCGACCGCTATATCGATCTGGATGGGGTCCGTTCCGATAACATCTATGCAGCCGGTCAGGCGGGTGTGCGGGACTGGAACGCCATCAACAATTTCCTCCCCACGATCGCTACGCTGACCACCGTGCGGGATGCCTGGAACATCACCTATCAGGGCATCATGCGGGCGAACACCGTCCTGGACCAACTGGAGGCCAACCCCGGAGCTGTAACGGACGCCGGTTTGCGGGCGCGCTTCCAGGGTGAAGCGCATTTTCTGCGGGGCCTGTTCTATTTCGACCTGGTCAAATGGTTCGGGAAAGTACCCATTTTTGATACCTTCAAGACGCCCGAAGAGGCGCTGAACATCGGCAGAAGCCCGGTGGAAGAGGTCTACAGCCTTATCATTGCCGACCTGGAATTTGCCATCGACAACCTGCCCGAAGCTTATACAGGGGCCAATGCAGGCCGCGCTACTTCTCTGGCGGCCAAAGGCATCCTGGCCCGGGTTTACATGACCCGGTCGGGCCCCAAACTGCACCCCGAAGGCCCCTGCCTGGGGACCAACGAGTACGACAAGGCCCTGGGGCTCCTGAATGACATCATCGGCAGCGGACGGTTTTCGATGCTGAACAGTTATGCTGCCATTTTCGACTATGCCAACGAAGGCAATGCCGAGATCGTCTGGGACCTCCAATACATCGGCGGCGGTGTCGGCGCCGGAGCGCTTTATCCGACCGGTTACTACGACGAAGGATGGGGACGCGTCAATCTGCCCTTCCCGGGCGGTAATCCGGGCGACGGCTCCAAACGCGTTTCCGATGACCTGATGAACCTTTACGAACCGGGCGATACCCGCCGGGCGGTGACCGTATTGGAAGGCTATACCGACGCGGCCGGCGCAACGGTGGACGGCCGGTTCTTCTACAAGTTCATCAACCCCGACAAGGCCGGCGGCGACCGTTTCGACTGGCCGATCAACTACCCGATGATCCGCTACACGGACGTGCTGATGCTGAAGGCCGAATGCATCCTGCAGGGCGCCGGCGGTTCGCAGGGCGATGTGGACCAGATCGTCAACGATGTTCGCGCCAGGGCAGGCCTGGGGCCCGTCAGCAACGTTACCCTGGATATGCTGCTGGCGGAAAGGCGCGTTGAATTTGCCGGAGAAAACCTGCGGTGGGACGACCTTGTACGCACCGGCAAAGCGCCTGACGTAATGAATGCTTTTATTTCCAAAGAAGACAACCTGGACAAA
This sequence comes from uncultured Lewinella sp., assembly GCA_937873655.1. Lineage (GTDB taxonomy): Bacteria > Bacteroidota > Bacteroidia > Chitinophagales > Saprospiraceae > JACJYC01. The sequence continues at coordinate 13,318 of CALMYQ010000024.1, forward strand.
ATGGAACCGGTGACCGCCAATTCGCTGATCTATCCGGTGCCGCAGATCCAGATTGACGTCAAAAAAGGACTTTACGATCAAAATCCCGGGTACAATTGATTTGTTAGGGATTTACAATCAAACTTCATAAATTGTGAAATATCCGAGGGGCGGGTGAATATTCATCACCCCCCCGTTTTAATTTGCAGCCTTCCAATCGCAACACAGATGAGCTTTTTAGCCAAAAGAATTTTATTGCTGGTTTTTACCGTGTTCCTCAACGGATTGACGAACGCTCAATCCGGAGCGGGGAACTACCTGTCGGGGTTTGAACAGCAGGGCAACACCTTCTCCTTCACCTGCGATCAGGCCCGGGTCCGGCTGGAATGGTGCACGGAATCCATGTTCCGGATTCGCTATGCCTGGACCGGCGATTTTGCCGCCGACGAGCCGTGGATGGTTTCGCGTTATGAATGGCCGCAGGTCCGGGTGATGTTCAGGGAAGAACCGGACAAATTCGTCATTCAATCGGGCAGCCTGCAGGTTACGGTTTCCAAAGCGCCGTTTGCCATTGCGGTGGCGGCTGCGGACGGGAAGGTTCTTTCGGAAGAAAACCCGGAGCTGAACGGCGGACCCTGGACAGGTGAAGGTGCGGTAGGCTGCCGCAAAACCCTTTTTGCAGACGAGCATTTCTTCGGCTTCGGCGAGCGAATGGATTTCCTGGATCGCCGCGGCAAGAAAGTGGACCTGAACGTCGGCCGGGGGACGGCCAGGCCGCATATCCTCGGCGCTTACAACGTCCTGGAAGCCAATTATTGCCCTGTACCCTTTTTCATGAGCACCCGCGGATACGGCATCTTTTTCCATAATTCCTTTGCCACCAGCTGGGATATGGGCTCTTCTGATCCGATGGGTTACACCTTTAAAGCATCCGGCGGCGAGCTGGATTATTATTTCATCTATGGCCCCGGGTTTCCGGCCATGCTCAATCAATATACCGGTGTCACCGGCAAAGCGCCCCTGATGCCCCGGTTTGCGCTTGGTTTGCAGGTGGGTACTTACAGCGGCGGCACCTGGGGGTATGAAGCGCTTACCTCGACCGATTATGTGGTCAATCTGGTGAAAAAATTCCGGGAGCTCGGCATCCCGCTGGATATCCTCCACCTGGATTCGACCTGGCGCATCTTCGGAGAGAACGGCGGCAAAGGGGCTACTTCATTCGAATGGCGGGAGACCTTCAAGGACCCCAAAGCCATGTTCGACAGCTTGTACGCGCTGCACATCAACCTGGCAGGCGTACACATCCGGCCCCGGTTCGACAACGGCAAGAAGCTGCGCCTGCTCGATCAGGCCCGCAAACAAGGATTTGTGTATCCGGAAGATAACAACCCCGGCGAGTTCGTCAACTTCTTTGACCCCGAAGCGGTCGACTGGTGGTGGAAAAACGGAGTGATGAATGTGGCCTCCATCGGAGCGAAATTCCTGAAAACGGATGAAGGCAGCGCATTCGGCGCTGTTGCCAATGAAAGCGACAAGGTCGGCCCTACGGGTAAAACCATCGAACAGCTTCACAACGTATTCCCCATCGCTTATGCCAAGGCCCCGTATGAGCATTTTCAGCAATTCAACGGCATTCGCGGCATGAACCATACCCGCGAAGGCTATGCCGGCATTCAACGCTACCCGTTCATTTTTGCCGGCGACTGGCCCAGCGAGTGGCAGTACTTTGCACCGGTCATCAAAGCCGGACTGAACATCGGCATTTCCGGTGTCGGCAACTGGGCCCACTGCATGGGCGGATTCGAGCACCCTGCAGACCCTGAATTGTACATTCGCTGGTGCCAGTTCGGCCTGCTCAGCCCGGTGGCGCACCTCTTCGGTATGGACCACCCCGGCTACAAGGAGCCCTGGAATTACGGCGAGGACGGGCTTCGGATCTTCCGGGAGTACGATCGCATGCGTTACCGCCTCATCCCATATTTGTACAGTCATTCCTACCAGATGTATCTCACCGGCATGCCGGTCATGCGGGCCCTGGTGCTGGAATACCAGGATGATCCGAATGTTTACGATATCATGGACCAATACCTGCTGGGTGAAAGCATGATGGTTTGCCCGGTGACGGTGAAAGGGGCGCAAACGCGGGTCATCTACCTGCCGGTAGGCACCTGGGTCGATTACTGGACCGGAAGGTCGTATGCCGGGAAGCAATATATCCAGGTGGAAACGCCGCTGGACCGGATCCCTATCCTGGTGAAGGCAGGCGCCATTATCCCGATGCAGGAAGACATGGATTATGTCGGTCAGAAGCCGGTCGACCGGATCACCTTCGACCTGTTTCCCGGCGGATCTTCCGAGTTCACGCTGTACGACGACGACGGCAAAAGCCTGGATTACCAAAGCGGGAAATTCGCGGCTACCGTCATCCATTCGGAGCAAGCGGAGGACCGCCTGGATGTCCAGATCGATAAACCGAACGGAGCCAATCAACTGCCCCAAAGGACTTACCGCCTGAAAATACATACGCCGTCGGCGCCGCAATCCGTCGCTGCCGGGATGAAACCATTGGCCATGAGCACAGCAACGGATCAACCCGGCTGGCATTACGACAAGGACGCCAAAATCCTTTGGATCAACCCTGGTGGAAGCAGTGAAATGGACATTTTCATCAATATCCGGTTTAAGTGATCCTGACCGGCCCTAATCCAAAAAAATCATGCTTATGAAAGGGAAACCCGGAAGAACCGCAGGGTTCATCGCCTTGCTCAGCCTGGCCCTGACCCTGGCGGGCAGCCCCGTATCCGCGGAAGTCCGCCTGCCGGATATCCTGGGGTCGGACATGGTGCTCCAGCGCGGGCAGCCTGTTCCGATCTGGGGGAAAGCCGACCCGGGTGAAAGGATCCGCGTGGGCTTCAAGTCCATGATGCTGACCGCTACCGCTGACGGGAACGGCGATTGGAAGGTCGTCCTTGATCCGATGGAGGCCAGCGCGCAGCCGGCCGATATGACGATCACGGGGCAGAACCAGATCCGGCTGACTGGCATCCTGGTCGGGGAAGTGTGGCTTTGCACGGGCCAGTCCAATATGCAATGGCGCCTGCTGGAATCCGACGGCGGGCAGGAAGCCATCCAGGCTGCCGACTACCCTGAGATCAGGTTATTCAACGTCAGCCGGGAAAGGAGCTTCAAGCGCAAACCGGGCCCCATCGGGGAGTGGCAGGCCTGCAGCCCGGAATCGGTTCCCGAATTTACGGGCATCGGGTATTTTTTCGGACTGGAATTGTACAAAAAACTGGGCATCCCCATCGGCCTGATCAATTCCTCTTACGGCGGATCGCAGGCCGAAGCCTGGACGCCCGTTGAATACCTGGCGGCATCCGAAGACCTCAAACCCTGCATCGAACGCGAAAAGATCTGGGCTGCGGAACGGCCGTCCGTTCAGGCCAGATTTGATAGTGACATGGCCGAATGGCGATCAGCTGCCGAAAAGGCCAGGGCCGGCGGAACACAGGCCCCCAGGCAACCCCGCGTGCCCGATGCCTTGCGGGATTACCGCATTGCGGCTTCCATTTACAACAATATGATCGGGCCGCTCATCCCGTTTGCCATCCGGGGGGCGCTTTGGTACCAGGGCGAATCGAATGAAGAAAGGGCCGAACAATACGAAATCCTGCTGCCGGCGATGATCCGTTCGTGGCGCGAACGATGGGGACAAGGCGACTTCGCGTTCGGCATCATCCAGTTGCCGAATTTCAGGGCGGTATCCGCTGAACCGGAAGACCAGGCCTGGAGCCATATCCGGGAGGCCCAGCGGATGACCTTTATGAACACCGCAAATACCGGACTGATCGTCACGATCGACGTCGGGGAAGCCGCCGATATTCACCCCACCAATAAGCTGGATGTGGGTCACAGGTGCTTCCTCTGGGCCATGGCCGATGTCTATAAGGCCGATCTGACAAAATCCGGACCGGTTTTCAGATCAGCCAGGAAAACCGGAAAGAAGATGATCCTGGTTTTCGATGAGGTCGGTAAAGGGTTGAAAATTTGCAAAGGGGATGAATTGAAGGAATTCGCTGTTGCCGGCGCCGACCGGAAATGGCATTGGGCCGAGGCCCGGATCAAGGGTAAGGACAAGGTGGTCGTTCGCTCGGATGAGGTGTCCAACCCGGTAGCGGTCCGGTATGCCTTCAACAATAACCCGGAAAACCCGAATCTCAGCAATGATACCTGTTTGCCGGCTACTCCGTTCAGGACGGACAGTTGGGAAGGCCCGACGCACGGCAAGCGTTAACTGGTTCACTATAAAAAAGAACAACCATGCTTTTTCCCGCCAATACCAGCGGACGGTCAGAAGACCGGCAACTCCAGGCTGCACGCCGACAGCGGGAAACGGCCGTTGAAAGAATGAGTACATCGCTTTCTCCTCAGCCCGCCGAATCCGTTTTTGCCTTGGAATGCAGTTGGACATCAACGGATGAGGCGGGCCGGTTTTGGAACCTGGCCCGGTGCGCTTTTGTGTTGATATCGGTCCTTTTCGGTATTTCCGCCCGGCTTCCGGCCCAGATCCTCCGGCAGCCGATCCCGGACCGGCTGGTGGTCCTGACATTTGATGACGGGGCGGTAACCCACGCCAATTACGTTGCGCCGCTGTTAAAAAAGTACGGATTCGGCGCTACTTTCTTTGTCTGCGAATTCCCGCCAGATTTTGAGGATAAAACAAAGTACATGTCCTGGACCCAGATCCGGCAACTCAACGAAATGGGTTTTGAAGTGGCCAATCATACCGGCCGGCATACGCATGTGGATGAGGTCGATGACGCCGGTTTCGTCCGGGAGCTTGAAACAATAGAGGACAGGTGTGCCGCTTACGGGATCCGGCGCCCCGTTACTTTTGCCTATCCGGCCTACGCTATCCGTCCGGGGGTAGATACGACCCTGAAGAACAAGGGCTATCAATTTGCAAGGATCGGCGGCAGTCGCCCCTATGACCCTTTGAAGGACCACCCGTATCTGATCCCCAGCTACAGCACAACCGGCGACAATAAGGATCAGATCCTGGGCGCGCTGAAGGAGGCCCGCGACGGCAAGATTGTCGTCCTCACCATTCACGGCGTCCCCGACCTGGCGCACGATTGGGTCACCACGCCGCCGGCTCTTTTTGAAACGTATCTGCAATTCCTGAAAGACCACAATTATACGGTGATCGGGTTGAACGACCTGCAACGGTACATCGACCCGGCAGCCGCGAGAAATCAGATCGTGCCGCATTTTGTTTCTAAGGACGGGCAGGAAATCCGGCCTGCGGATCCGGTCAGTTTTTCGGTGGATCTCAACAAGGAAAAAGGACCGTTCGATCCTGTCTGGGCCTGGTTTGGGTACGACGAGCCTAATTACACCTATATGAAGGACGGAAGGAAACTGCTGTCGGAACTGGCGGCATTAAGCCCTGTACCCGTCCATATCCGCACCCACAGCCTGCTGAATTCCGGAGACGGGCAGGCCGCTTTGAAATGGGGCTCGACCAACGTTTATACAGAAGACGCCGCCGGCAGGCCGGTTTACAACTGGACCTTGCTGGACAGCATAGTCGATACCTACGTGGACCGGGGGCTGAAACCGCTGATGGAGATCGCATTCATGCCGGAAGCCTTATCTTCCCGGCCGGAGCCTTACCGCCATCACTGGAAACCCGGAGATCCCTACAACGACATTTACACCGGATGGACCTACCCGCCGAAGGATTATCGAAAATGGGCGGAACTGGTCTACCAGTGGGTCCGGCATTCCGTTGAGCGGTACGGACAAGCAGAAGTGGAAACCTGGTACTGGGAGCTCTGGAACGAACCCAATATCGGTTATTGGAAAGGGACCACGGAGGAGTACATCAAATTGTACGACTTCACATCCGATGCCGTTAAACGGGCCTTACCGGCCGCCCGGATCGGCGGGCCCCATGTAACGGGGCCGTCCTGGGATGTCTCCGCGACCTTCCTGAAATCCTTTCTGGACCATTGCCTGCACGGCGAAAATGCAGCTACCGGTAAGATTGGCGCTCCGCTGGATTATATCGGCTTCCATGCCAAAGGCGCTCCGCGGTGGGAGGCCGACCATATCCGGATGAACCTCGGCGCCCAGCTCAGGGACATCTCGGGCGGGTTTGAGATCGTCGCCTCCTACCCGGAATTCCGCGGGGTACCTATCATCATCGGGGAGTCCGACCCGGAGGGCTGCGCGGCCTGTCCGGCAAGCGTATATCCCAACAATGATTACCGGAACGGAACCATGTACCCCGCCTATACCGCTGCCGCTTTTGCCCGCAAGATCGACCTGGCCGACCATTTCGGGGTCCGTTTCAAGGGGGCGGTGACCTGGGCTTTTGAATTTGAAGACCAGCGCTGGTTTGACGGCTTCCGGGACCTGGCCACCAACGGGGTGGACAAACCCGTGCTCAATGTCTTTCGGATGTTCGGCATGATGAACGGCAACCGGGTTGCCGTCGATGGGGACTGGGCGTATGATTTTCGGGCCATCCGGGATTCGAGCGTACGGGGAAAGGATCCGGATATCGGCATCCTGGCGGTGAAGGACGACCACTCGACGGCCTTACTGGTCTGGAACTACCACGACGACGACCTCCCGTCGCCCAACCGGGCAGTGGACATAGACCTTGAAGGGATCCCTGCGGGAAAAGCCTTATTGCAACATTACCGGATCGACGACCAGCACAGCAATGCCTATAACGCGTGGCAAAAAATGGGATCGCCGCAACATCCCACTTCCCGGGAGGTTAAGGCCCTGGAAGCCGCAGGCAAGCTGGCACAGCTGGAAGCGCCGGTCTGGATTACAACCGAGGCCGGAAAAACCTCCCTTCGGGTGGAAATGCCCCGGCATTCGGTCTCGCTATTGAAATTAACCTGGTAAAATGACCTTTCGAAACCTGATCCTCGCCGTATTGGCCGGCTCGATCTTTGCCAATATTCAATGCCCGGCCCGTGAAAAACCGGCAACCGGCAGCCCGATTGACCGGCGTGCGCTGGTCAGCCGGCATAATGTGGTCAATACCGGGATCGACTCCCTGGAATCACTGACGGTCGGCAACGGGAATTTTGCCTTCACGGCGGATGTTTCCGGGCTGCAAAGCTTTCCGGATTATTACGAGAACGGGGTTTCCCTGGGTACCGAATCGAACTGGGGCTGGCACAGTTTTCCCAACGCCGGCGACTATGCACTGGAAGACGTTGCCCGGACCTTTACCTCCTGCAACGGCCGCGAAACCCCCTACGCCCCGCAACACAAGAACGGCCGGGCCGGAGAAGCCACCAACTGGCTGCGCAGCAATCCCCACCGGCTTCACCTTGGCCTGATCGGCCTGGTCTTTACCAAAAGTGACGGCACGGAAGCAAGTATCCGGGACCTGAAAAACATCCGCCAGGAACTGGATCTGTGGACCGGCAAACTTGAAAGCCGGTATGAGGTGGAAGGGCAGCCCGTTAAAGTGGAGTTGTATTGCCATCAGAATCAGGATTTGATTTCCGTCCGCGTAGAATCGCCGCTGATCGAAGCGGGCAGATTAAAGGTAAGGTTTCGGTTTCCCTACGGGAAGGATTGCCATGTGTGCCCCGGGTACGATTGGGATCATCCTGAAAAACATCGGACATCATGGAGTGGGAAACCGGGTAAAATAGTAGTGATCGACAGGACACTGGATTCAACCCGGTATTTTGTAGGACTAAAAGGAAATGGTGGGGTACTCTACCAGAACGCCGATCACCAAATTGAGCTAAAACCCGAAAAAGGACAGAAAACACTTGATTTGACGGTTGTTTTCCAACCTGATGAAATAAATTCGATAATTACTGATTTTGAAACCACTAAAGCAAACAACGAAAAACAATGGCCTGCATTCTGGCAATCGGGCGGCGCCATCGATTTTTCAGCTTGTACGGACCCACGTGCGTTTGAACTGGAAAGGCGCGTGGTCCTCTCAGAATACCTGACCAAAATCCAGTGCTCTGGGTACCTGCCGCCCCAGGAAACCGGACTGACCTTCAACAGTTGGTACGGCAAATTCCACCTGGAAATGCACTGGTGGCATGGTGTTCACTTTCCGTTATGGGGTCGACCCGACCTGCTGGAAAACAGCCTGAAATGGTACCCCGCGATCATTGGAAACGCGCGCAAAACGGCAGAATGGCAGGGTTATGACGGCGTCAGGTGGCCCAAGATGACGGACCCTCAGGGACGGGAAAGCCCGTCGAGCGTCGGGGTTTTTCTGGCCTGGCAACAACCGCACCCGATTTATTTCGCTGAATTAATGTACCGGCAAAACCCGGATGAATCGACCCTGGGGCTGTACCGGCAGTTGGTCTTTCAAACCGCGGATTTTATGGCTTCCTATGCCTGCAAGGGCGACGACGGAAAATACCACCTGGTTGCCCCGCTGATCCCCGCACAGGAGATCTTCCCGGCTGAACGGACTCAGGATCCGCCGTTTGAACTGGTATATTGGCATTATGCGTTGAGCGCAGCCCAGGAATGGCGCAAGCGGCTGGGGATGGAACCGGATAAACGGTGGCAGGACGTCATCGATAACCTCACCCCCCTAGCTGTGCGGGACGGCCTTTACTTGCCCGACGCCAATTGCCCGGATGCGTATACCAACGACGAATTCCGGCGGGATCACCCCGTGGTAACAGGCGCCTACGGCATGTTGCCCGCCACGCCGCTGGTGGATCCGGAGCTGATGGCCAATACCTTTACCGAGATCATGAACAAGTGGAACTGGGCGACGACCTGGGGCTGGGATTATCCCATGCTGGCCATGACCGCCGCGCGACTCGGACAACCCGAAAAGGCGATCGATGCGCTGTTTATGGACGCGCAGAAAAATACGTACCTCAAGAACGGACACAATTACCAGGATCAGCGCCTCCGGATCTACCTGCCCGGCAACGGCGGATTACTGACTGCAGTGGCTATGATGGCGGCCGGTTGGGATAACGCACCGGACCGGCCGAACCCCGGATTTCCGGACGACGGGAGGTGGAAAGTGAAGTGGGAGGGGTTGAGGCGGATGCCTTGAGGGGAGGGGGGGTGAGCCCGCCTTCGCCAGGGGCTTCGGCGGACGGAGAGGGGGGGAGGAATTGAGGAATCGAGGAATTGAGGAATTGAGGAACTGAGGAACTGAGGAATTGAGGGTGCGAGGAACTGGACGAAAAACCGAATAGATGAATAATACCCGGATTTGTTATCTGTTGGTCATTGCGATCATCGTTTTTGGGGGGGCTTGCACCTCCAGACAGGAAATTACGCCCGAATGGCCGGAAATATCCAATGAAACCAGGCCGTGGGCCCGCTGGTGGTGGCACGGCAGCAGTGTGGATACCGCCAACCTCCGGCTGGAAATGGAAGCCTATAAGGCAGCCGGCCTGGGCGGGTTGGAGTTGACGCCCATTTTCGGCGTGATCGGCGATGAAGAAAACTTTGTGGATTACCTGTCGCCGGAGTGGGTGGATCATTTCGAATTTGCGCTGGAGGAAGCCCGGCGGCTCGGGTTGGGAATGGATATGGCCACCGGTACGGGCTGGCCGTTCGGCGGCCCCTGGGTGGGGGAGGACAATGCCCCCAAAAACCTGGTTTGTCAGACCTATTCCCTCGCGGGCGGCGAATCGCTGAAGGAGCCGGTCATCTATACCCAAAAGCCATACATCCGGGCGGTTCGCAATCAATTGTACCAACTCTTCGGCATCTACCGGAATGATGGAGAAAAGCTGGTCGGCTCCATCAAGAATCCGGTGGAGATCAACCGCGAAAACCGCGTGACGATCAAGGACCTGGTTGAACCCGTTGCTGCCAACAAGAACCTGCAAGGGTTGGCTTTGGACCAGGTGAAGTTCGAGAAAAACCTGCCGTTGATATCCCTGATGGCCTTTTCCGATGGAGGGGTTGCTGAGGACCTGACCGGCAAAGTCGACCAGAATGGAAAACTGGATTGGAAAGCCCCGGATGGTCAATGGACGCTTTACGCCCTTTTTCAGGGATGGCACGGCAAAATGGTGGAGCGGGCTGCACCGGGCGGTGAAGGCAATACCATCGACCATTTTTCCGGGCAGGCGATCCGGCATTATTTGTCCAGGTTCGACAGCGCCTTCGCGGGGCGGGATATCGGATACTTGCGCAGCTTTTTCAACGATTCCTATGAAGTGGATGACGCTTTGGGCAATGCTGACTGGACACCGGAATTTTTCCAGGAATTCGAATCGCGCAGGGGGTATGATCTGCGCCGGCACCTGCCTGCTTTGTTTTCGCCGGACTCACTGCAATGGGATGCGCGCATCCTCAGCGATTACCGGGAAACCCTTTCGGATCTCATTTTGGAAAAATTTACCACCAGCTGGAAGGAATGGGCCCACGGAAAAGGCGCTATCGTCAGGAATCAGGCGCACGGCTCTCCCGGGAACATTCTGGACCTGTACGCCGCCAGCGATATTCCGGAGACAGAGGGGACCGATCTCCTGGGCATAAAGTTCGCTTCTTCCGCCGCCCATGTGACGGGCAAAAAACTGGCCTCTTCCGAATCGGCCACCTGGCTGAACGAACATTTCCTCTCATCACTCAGCGATATCAAGGCCAACCTGGAAAACTATTTTCTGGGCGGGATCAATCACGTATTGTACCATGGGACCGCCTACAGTCCGCATGAGGATGCCTGGCCCGGGCGGCTTTTTTATGCGGCGGTCCACCTGAATCCGAGAAACCCGCTATGGATGGATTTCAATGCCCTCAACGAATATGCAACCCGGGTTCAGTCCTTTCTCCAGATGGGACAACCCGATAACGACGTCCTGTTGTATTTTCCGGCCGGCGACCGTTTTGCCGACCGCGGGCGATACCTGATTGAGCACTTTGAGCTTAGAGGGCCCGGATTTGACAGTTCTGCTTTCAAAGCCGTCGGCGCCGAATTGCAGACCGGCGGGTACGGGTTCGACTATATTTCGGACCGGCAGACGCTGGAAGTGACCGGCCGTGAAACTACGCTGCTTACCGGTGGAGTGTCCTACAAAACAATAGTCGTGCCGGAATGCGATTATATGCCCCTGACCACTTTTGAAAAACTGATCAACCTGGCCGAAGGCGGGGCAACCGTAATCTTTCACAACCGGTTGCCTGTCCATGTAGCCGGATGGAAGGATTGGGAGAGCCGGCAGAAGCAATTCGATGATTTGAAAGCCAGGCTCAGCTTTACGGATACGGAGGTGAGCGGTGTCCGGGAAGCCAGGATTGGCCAGGGTGCGGTCCTGCTCGGCGCAGCGATCAAAAAACTGCTGACCAAGGCCGGTGTCGACCGGGAGGAAATGACGGACATAGGTTTGCAATTCACACGCCGCAGTCATGAAGGCGGGCGTCATTATTTCATTCTGAACAAGGGAACGCAACCGGTGGACGGATGGACACCTTTGGCGGTACCGGGAGCGGCTGCCCTCCTGTTTGATCCGGTAACCGGCCGGAAAGGCCTGGCCCGAACCCGCTTGTCAGGCGAAGGGAAAATGGAGGTCTATCTGCAACTAGATACAACACAATCCATTATCGTTCAGACGTTTGATGAAAAGGTGTCGGCTAAACCCTACCCGTATTATGGGAAGGCCGGGCAACCGGTTGAACTGGCAGGACCGTGGCGCCTTCGCTTCCTGGCGGGCGGCCCGGAATTGCCTGGAGAAACGGACCTGAACCGGCTCCAATCCTGGACCGGCCTGGACGGCGACCTCGTCAAGGCCTTCTCGGGTACGGCGGCCTATTCCATACAGCTCCCTGATCTGCCGGCAGCGGCGGGTTGGCGGCTCAACCTCGGGCAGGTAGCCGTCAGCGCAAGCGTCTGGGTGAACGGGCAAAAAGCCGGCGCCCTGATCGGGCCTGTTTATTCTATGGTCCTGGATGGGAGCTTGTTGAAAGGGGCCGATACCCTGGAAATCCGGGTGACCAACCTGATGGCCAACCGCATAGCCGATCTGGATAAACGGGGGGTATTCTGGAAAAAATTCTATAACGTGAATTTCCCGGCAAGGCTGCCTGAAAACCGGAAAAACGGCCTTTTCGACGCCTCGGAATGGACGCCGCTGCCATCAGGCCTAATCGGGCCGGTAACTTTGACGCCCGTAGCAATATTGGAGGATCAATGATGTTGAATAAATATTTGCCCGCGCTCTGCTTTCTCGGGGCATTATGGTCATTTCAACCCGGCGGATATGCCCAAACGGACGAGTATTGGCACGGCATCGAACGGTCGGTCCGGTACCAGCCCGACGGCCGGGATTTTGTGATCGCCAACGGAAACAAGCGATTCAATCGCGCCCTTTACGGCACCAACACCGGTTTTCGGGTTGAAGGCGGCGACCTGCCGGAGTTTGCCCTGTATATGCCGGGCATGGGCGGTAATTTCAAACTGGGAATAGCGGTCAACGGCCGTTCCAAATGGCTTACAGCCGCGGATTCCGTATTTACGCGCTACCGGCCGGGAAGCCTGATCTATGAAATCCGGGACAGCCTGTTGGGAAACGGCAGTTTGACCCTGACCCTGTTGGCCATGGATGACGCGGAAGGCATGCTGTTGAAAGTCACACCCGAAGACGCGCTTCAAGACGTCCGGCTCATCTGGGCATTCGGCGGCGCAACGGGCAAAAAATTCAGCCGCGACGGGGATATCGGGGCCGATCCGGAGTCGGTTTTTTACCTGAAACCGGAGAATTGCCGGGATAATTTCTACGATATCGACAGCAGCGCTTTTACCCTTTATTACGGAGCGGGCTCCCTGCCGGAAACACTCAGGTACCGCAATGATTACATCCCCCAGCCTGAGGATGAGGAGCGGGAAAAAAGGACGATTTTGGGGGTGGCGCCGCCTGGCTCGTCGTTGAAAATCTGCAGCGCTGCTGAACAGGAGGATCCGGTTGCTTTTTATCAATCGGACAATAAAGAAGCGCCGGCGCTTGGCGGAAAAACTGACCTTCAATCCGGTTCTCCAATTTATTTTTCACTCCTTAATCCGCTTTCCAAACAGGCATTCCAATATGGAGCATTACCCGGGCTTTTTGACCAGGCCGAACGATCCCGGTCGGTGTTGGCCGGCAGGATCGTCGTCAATACACCGGACCCGTATATCAACACGATCGGCGGGGCCCTGGCGGTGGCGGCTGATGCGATCTGGGAAGACCCCAGTTTCCTGCACGGCGCCGTTGCCTGGCGGATGCGCCTGCCCGGTTGGCGCGGCGCCTTTGCCGGCGATTGGCTGGGCTGGCACGACCGGGCAGCCCGGCATTTCAACGCCTATGCCCTTGCCCAATATACCGAACCGCCCTCTGGCCCCAACGACCCCGATACCGAACGGAATCTGGCCCGTCAGCGGGAAGTGGAGGGCAACGCCCTGTTTTCCAGCGGCTACATCAGCCGGAACCCCGGCAAGTTGAACAAGCCGCATCATTACGATATGAATCTCGTGTTTGTCGATCAGCTGCTGCGGCATTGCCTTTGGACCGGCGACCTGGAATTTGTCCGGCACATGTGGCCCTTGCTCATGCGGCACCTGGATTGGGAAAAGCGCTGTTTCGACGCGGACGGCGACGGGCTGTTTGACGCTTATTGCTGCATTTGGGCCAGTGATGCGGTGCAGTACAGCGGCGGCGGCGTGACCCATTCCTCAGCCTACAATTATTGGGCTTTCAATATGGTGGCCAGACTGGCTGCAATGATCGGAGAGGACCCCGGGCCCTTTCAGGCCGAAGCTGACAGGATCTTTTTGGCGCTGAATGCCGATCTGTGGCTACCGGCAAAGGGCCGGTACGGCGAATACCGCGATCAATCGGGGTTGGAAAGGGTTCATGAGACACCGGCCATCTGGACGATTTACCACGCTTTGGATTCGGAGGTTGCCGATCCCTTTCAGGCCTTTCAATCCCTTCGATATATCGATACCGAAATCCCGCATATCCCGGTCAAGGCAAAGGGCCTGCCGGAAGGCGATCACCATCTGATTTCAACTTCCAGTTGGATGCCCTACACCTGGTCGGTCAACAACGTAGCGCTTGCCGAAAACCTGCACGCCAGTCTGGCCTATTGGCAGGGAGGGCGATCTGATGAGGCGTTCAGGATCTGGAAGAGCGCCTTGCTGGAAAGCATGTACCTGAGTTCGAGCCCCGGCGGGTTCGGTCAGTTGCCCTTTTACGATGCCATACGCGGCGAGTTGTACCGGGATTTTGCCGATCCGGTCGGCATGGCGTCCCGGACCCTGGTGGAAGGGCTGTTCGGCGTGCAACCCGATGCGCTGGACAGTGTGCTGACCGTGCAACCCGGGTGGCCCGATGACTGGGAGTTTGCCTCCCTGGAAACCCCGGATCTGAGGGTGCTTTACAACCACAGCGAATCGACGGATTACTACAACATAGTGCCGACTTTGCCGGCCCCGGTCAGGTTGATGCTGGTACTGAAAGCCAGAAAATGCAAAATCGAAAAGATCCTGGTGAACGGACAGGATGCCGGCTGGTCGCAACAGGTGAATGCAGTCGGCGAGCCGGAAGTGGTCATTGAAACGGGATTTGCGCCGGGTTATGAAGTGGCCGTCACCTGGGCGGGCGATCCACCGGAGATTCCGGGATACCAGCGGGCTGTTGCGCACGGGGATGGGGTTCAATGGACGACCCAAAAGGCGAAAACCCTGGAACTGTTCGATCCGCAAAGTGTATTGGGCCGACCGGATCTGCAAAGCAACAGGCTGACGGCCGAAGTTACCGGTGATCCCGGGAATCCGACGGTTTTTGTCCGGATGGCACAGGGAGAAATGCACTGGTGGGCGCCCATTTGTTTTGAGATCGAACCGCCGGTTGAATTGGACCTCCTCCAACCTGGATCGGAGAGCAGCTTGCCTGTTCGGATTAAAAACAACGCCTCCAGCCCGATGAGCGGACAATTATTAATAAACAAAGGATCAAATGCCTTTCTTCAGGATATCGAATTGGAGGCTACAGCTTTTTCTGCTCCGATCAATATTCCGAAATCGGTTTTGGAGCCGGGTACCAATACCGTTCAATTTACCACAGCAAACGAGACCCGGCAAATAACTTTTACGGATTGGGATGCCCATGCCGATCCGGGTGCTGAATGGGCTTATCCGGATATTACGCCGTATTTCAATGATCAGTTGACCCATATTTTCAAGCAGGAATACCGGAGTCCGCGGCCGTCGTCACCTACCCTCCAGCTCCCGCTCCAGGGCATCGGCAACTGGGCTTATCCCTTCATCCGGCCGGAAATTGACGATTCGGGGTTGAAGGCTTTGGCGGGAGAAGAAGACCGGATCGAAATGCCGCAGGGAATTCCGTTTTCCGTTTCCGGTCAATCCGGGCAAAAGGACATCCTGTTCGTATCGCAATGGGATAATTTTCCCGCTGAAGCAGTTATTCCACTCTCGGGATCAGCCCGCCACGCCTATTTTCTGATGGCCGGCACCACCAACCCCATGCAGAGCCGGTTTGACAACGGCGAAATCATTGTGGAATACCAGGATGGGACGCAGGATACCCTGACCCTGCGCAATCCCGAAAGCTGGGCGCCGATCGAGCAGGATTATTATGTCGATGGGTATGCCTTTTACCTGGAAAAACCGAGACCCCCGAGAATTGCGCTTAAAACCGGGCAGATCACCCGCGAGTTCCATGAATTTACCCCCATAAAAGGCTTTTCGGAATTCGGCATCGACGGCGGCGCGGCGATTGTGCTCGACCTGCGCCTGGACCCGGAGAAGGAGCTGAAATCGATGACCCTGCGGGCATTGGCCAACGATGTGGTGATCGGGTTGATGGCGGTTACGTTGATGAGGTGAAATGGGGGGTATTTGGGGGCCGGATTACTGGACAAAACATAGAGTGGGAGACTTAGAGAGGGAGAGAGCGGGGGAAGGCGTTGCTTTTCTCCCACTTCCTCCATCTCCCCTGTTCGGACGCGCTATCTGTCGGACATTTCTTGATCGGGCTTGCAGGTTAGCTGTCAGATCGAGTTTTGGCGATTACGAGTAAGCTTTCGTTTTTCGAAGTAAAAGGCGAACATTTGTGCCAGATCGAATCTTATTAAAGGAGAAATTGGTGAGGTTTCATTCTGATCCTTTCACATTTTACCTGTTATAAGGCGAAAGGCATTATCATTTTACAAAAACTGAATCATACAGTAAGAAAGTTGCGTATGACAATTAAATACCTGTATTTTTAGCCACTAAGTAGAATTATAAAATGAACGCAGTTGAGATAGAAGAAGCGGTATCGGAATTGGCTGGTCAACCATTTGACCGGGAAGAGTTTCCCTATGCATTCTTGGAAGCTTATGGCAACAAGGAAACTACGATTAAGCGCCTACGCGAAGGCAACTCCAACAAATCGAAAATGGAAGGAGGCGTCCTTCAGCGTAATAATATCCATATTGCTACATGTAATGAGGGAAAAGTCTCTGATGCCCTGCAACAATTACGCGAAAGCCCAGAAACAGCGAAAGCGAAAGCAAAGTTTATACTCACTACTGATGGCAAAGAATTTCAGGCAGAAGATTTAAATAGTGGTGAAACCGTTGTCTGCGACTACAAAGATTTCCACGAACATTTTAGCTTTTTCTTTGAGCTGGCTGGGATTAGTTCCGTAAAAGAAATCAGGGAGAGCACATTTGACATCAAGGCAACTGGCCGCCTCAATAAGTTGTACATCGAGTTGCTGCGTGCCAACCCAGACTGGGCCACTTCGGAGCGCAAGCAGGACATGAACCACTTTATGGCCCGGTTGATATTCTGCTTTTTTGCTGAGGATACCAATATTTTTAATGGTGATAACCTGTTCACTGGTACGGTACAGCAAATGAGTGCATCGGATGCCTCCGATACGCATGAGATCATCGGGGAGCTGTTCCGGGCGATGGACATCAAAACCGAAGAGCGTAAAGCTAAAGGTGTGCGCAGCTGGGCCAATAAATTTCCCTACGTCAATGGGGAGTTGTTTTCAGGTTCTATCGATTGCCCGAAATTTACCAAGATAGCTCGCTCCTACCTTTTGCATGTTGGAAATCTGGACTGGAAACAGATCAACCCGGATATCTTTGGTTCCATGATTCAGGCCGTAGCCGATGACGACGAGCGTGGCTCCCTGGGCATGCACTACACTTCTGTGCCCAACATCCTAAAAGTGCTGAATCCGCTCTTTCTCGATGATTTGAGAGAACAGTTGGAAGAGGCTGGGGATAACGCCAGAAAGCTCCTAAACCTGCGAAAGCGCATTGCGCGTATTCGCGTATTTGACCCTGCCTGTGGCTCGGGAAATTTTCTGGTCATCGCCTACAAACAGCTTCGGGAGATTGAAAACGAGATCAATATCCGGCGAGGAGAGCCGAACCGGCCTACCGAAATCCCTATAACTAACTTTCGGGGCATAGAAATCAAAGGGTTTTCTGCCGAAATTGCCCGATTGGCCCTCATTATTGCCGAGTACCAATGCGATGTGCTGTACCTGGGGCAGCAACTCGCTCTGGCGGAGTTCCTTCCTTTGGATGCGGAGAATTGGATAACACAGGGCAATGCTCTGCGGATCAACTGGCTCTCAGTTTGTCCCCCGACGGGAACTGGGGTTAAATTGTACGGGAATGATTTATTTAGTACCCCCTTAAATCAAGCTGAAATTGATTTTGAGAATGAAGGAGGGGAAACTTATATATGTGGGAATCCTCCGTATCGAGGAAGTTCTTGGCAAACGAAGATGCAGAAAGACGATATCAAGCTATTAGCTGATGGCAAACTGAAATCTTGGAAGAACCTTGACTACGTCGCAGGATGGTTACTGAAGGGTGCTGAGTACCTGTCAAAAGTTGACGCCTCCTTCGCATTCGTTGCAACAAAAACCATATGTGAAGGCGAGCAAGTTCCTGTGCTATGGCCTTATATCTTTAAACTTGGCTATCAAATTACCTTCGCACATTCCCCCTTCAACTGGTCTAACCTGGCCTCAAACAAAGCGGGCGTAACAGTTGTAATTGTTGGGGTGGGACGATCAACTTCCGAGCGGAGACTATATGATGATGGACAATGCCGTTTAGTCGACCAGATTGGTCCCTATCTAGCTCCCGGCTCTACTGAAGTTATTAGAAAAAGTATGGTCCCAATTAGCACCCAGGGTAGAATGCTTCGAGGTAATATGCCTACGGACGGCGGTAATTTGATACTTTCGCGTGACGAAGCCTTTGGAGCAATTGAGCAGGATGCAAGGTTAAATAAGTTTATTCGGCCTTACATGGGCGCAAGTGAAGTGGTGAACTCACGGCCAAGGTATTGCGTTTGGATTGAGCAGAATCACCTAGATTTAGCGAACAGCATTGATTTTTTGCATGAGCGAATTGAAGCGGTTCGACAAAGCCGACTAAGTAGTAAGGCACCAACCACTAGAAATACAAAGGTCCCACCGTATCGGTTTATGCAGATAGAAGGCACATCCAAGTACTATGCGATTGCCATCCCAGCTATTACCTCAGTAAATAGGGATTATCTACCTGTTGCACTTCTTGAGGGTCAGATAATACTCTCAAATAAGTGCTATGCATTGTATGATGCTCCCATCTGGAATCTCGCTATTGTAGCATCAAAAATTCATCAAGTATGGATTGGAACTGTGTGCGCACGGATGCGTGCAGATTACTCTTATTCTAATACCTTAGGCTGGAACACATTTCCCATACCGCCTTTAACAGCCAAGAACAAAGAAGACTTAACTAGATGCGCCGAAGAAATTTTACTCGCCCGTGAACATCACTTTCCAGCCACCATAGCTGACTTATATGTCCCGGAAAAAATGCCAGAAGACCTTAGACGGGCTCACGAGCGCAATGATGAAGTGCTGGAGCGCATTTACATAGGCCGTCGGTTTAAGAACGATACCGAACGCCTGGAAAAGCTTTTTGAATTATATACCGAAATCACCTCAAAAGGAAAAGCAGGATGACCAATAAAAAAACAATACCCTCGGTTACCGTCAATTATAAAAGTACGGGCAACTCGATTAAGTCCAACGAATTAGGTATGCGCGCCATGCAGGAGCGGGCGTATGAAAAGCGTGGAGAACAGTATTTGCTCATTAAGTCACCTCCAGCATCAGGGAAAAGCCGAGCGTTGATGTTTATTGCCCTGGATAAGCTGAACAAACAGGGCATTAAGCAGGCAGTTATTGCTGTACCGGAAAAATCTATCGGGTCTAGTTTTGCCAACGAGCCATTGACTAAATTTGGCTTCTACTACGACTGGCATGTAGAACCAAAATGGAACCTTTGCAATGCCCCCGGAGAAGATGGAAGTAAGGTAACCTCAGTCAAATCCTTTTTGGAAAGTACCGACCAGGTGTTGGTCTGTACCCATGCTACGTTTCGTTTTGCCGTAGAGCGGTTTGGTGTAGAAGTCTTTGATGACAGATTGATCGCTATTGACGAATTTCATCATGTAAGTGCCGATGATAATAATGTACTTGGCTCACAGCTGAAGCAATTAGTGGAAAGAGATAAGACCCACATTGTAGCGATGACTGGATCTTACTTCAGGGGAGACGCCAATCCGGTGTTAATGCCTGAGGACGAGGCGAAGTTTGATACGGTAACCTATACCTACTACGAGCAGCTGAATGGTTATCAGTATTTAAAAACACTGAATATTGGCTATTACTTTTACAGTGGAGCTTATGCCGATGAGATTTTGAGCGTTTTAGACCCCAATGAGAAAACCATCATCCATATACCCAACGTCAACTCCAGGGAAAGTATGGGCGACAAGATCAAAGAGGTCGAGCATATCATCCATGCATTGGGAGATTGGCAAGGCGTTGATCCGGAGACTGGCTTTCATTTGGTCAGGACAACATCAAGCAAAGTACTGAGGATTGCCGATTTAGTGGATGATGAACCGAGTAAACGGAACCGGGTTGCTGCTGCCCTGAAAGCACGGGAAGCCAAAAAGAACCGAGATTATGTAGATATTATCATTGCACTGGGTATGGCCAAAGAAGGGTTTGATTGGGTCTGGTGCGAACATGCACTGACAATTGGATACCGTTCCAGCCTTACCGAAATTGTTCAGATCATTGGTCGTGCTACTCGTGATGCTCCCAATAAAACATCGGCTCGGTTTACCAATTTGATTGCTGAACCCGATGCATCGGAAGAAGCGGTTACAGATGCAGTAAACGATACTTTGAAGGCCATTTCCGCGAGTTTGTTAATGGAACAAGTATTGGCACCTAGATTCAATTTTACCCCTAAGAACCCCCAGAGCGGACCGGTAGAAGGCTTTGACTATGGTGAGGGCGGTTATGACCCCAATAAAGAGAATATTGGCTTCAATGAAGACACTGGTCAATATCAAATTGAGATCAAAGGGCTTTCAGAACCAAAAAGTAAAGATGCCCAACGCATCTGTAAGGAAGATTTGAACGAAGTTATCGCAGCATTTGTACAGGACAAACAGACCATAGAAAGGGGCATGTTTGACGAAGAAGTCGTTCCTGAAGAATTGACTCAAATTCGTATGGGCAAAATAATTAAAGATAAATACCCCGAGCTTGATGAAGAGGATATTGAGTCTGTTCGTCAACACGCCATTGCTGCACTGAACCTAACGCAAAAGGCAAAAGAGATCATCAGTGGAGATAAGAAGTTAAGTGAAAAAGCCAATACAGCATTGATTGACGGAATTCGTAAATTTGCTATGGATGTACGAGAATTGGATGTGGATTGGATTGATAGCATTAATCCGTTTAGTGAGGCTTATTCCATACTTTCTAAATCAATGACGGAGAATAGCCTTAAAGCTATGGCAGCAGTTATTTCAGCTAGAAAACAAAATATATCTTTGGAAGAAGCGCGAGAACTGGCCAAACGCGCTTTGAAGTTTAAGAAAGAACATGGACGGTTGCCAGATATAAAATCTCCAGACCCATGGGAGCAACGTATGGCCCAGGGGATTGCTGTACTCGCACGTTTAAAGTCGGAAGAATCAAATGGCTAAAAGAGAGAAATTTACGGAAGAGGATGATGCTCTTTTGAAAGAACTAGGCGTAGAAGTCGATGCTAAAAAAGCAAAAAAATATACGGCTAAGGAAGAGCGTATCATAGCAGGTTTTGAGGAGATTCAGAAATTTGTTGAAGAGCACGGTCGATTGCCAAAACATGGGGAGGACAAGGATATTTTTGAGCGACTCTATGCGGTAAGGCTGGATCAGATTAGGAACCAGAAAGAATGTGTACAAGTATTAAAAGATTTGGATACGCAAAACTTGCTCGCGGCTGGAACCACGCCGGAGTCGTTGGTGCCAGAAGACATTGGAGATGAGGAGTTGTTGAAGGAGCTGGGCGTGGATATGGATAGCGAAGCGTCCATCACCAAATTGACGCATGTAAGATCCCTAGCAGAAAAGAAGGCAGCCGAAGAGATTGCAAATCGAATACCATGTGAAGATTTTGATCAATTCAAGCCTCTTTTTGAACAAATCAAAAAAGAACTTGATGCTGGTATAAGAGAAACCATTCGATTTCGTAAGGATGCTGGCTTTACAAAGACCACATTAAAAAAGGCGCAATTCCTAATTGTTGGAGGTCAGACTGCCTATATAGCGGAAGTGGGCGAGTCATTTAAAGCCCCCAACGGAGAGGAAGATGCCCGGTTGCGTGTTATCTATTCCAACGGCACGGAAAGCAATATTTTGCTGAGGTCGCTTATCCGGGCGATGTACAAAGACGAGACGAGCCGATTCTTCACCGATCCGAAATTGGGTGGGCTTTTTTCCGGACAGAGCAGTGTTGACGACCTGGAAAGCGGGACGATCTATGTGCTGCGCAGCTTGTCCAATCACCCAATGATTCAGGAAAACAATGATGTTGTTCACAAAATTGGCGTAACGGGTGGCGATGTTAAAACCCGAATTGCTAATGCCAAGAATGACCCTACTTTCCTAATGGCCGATGTGGAGATTATCGCTACGTATAAATTAGCCAATATCAACCGCGTACGACTTGAAAAGGTTATTCATAAGTTTTTTGATTCAGCAAGGCTGGAGATTGAGATTATTGACCGGTTTGGGAAGCCCGTCAAAGTTCGGGAATGGTTTTTGGTGCCGCTCTTTGTGATCGACGGAATGGTAGAGAAGATTAGGGATGGGACGATTAATGATTTTTATTACGATCCCTCTTCAGTGGAGCTAAAGAGATAGAAATTACTGACTGCGAGAATACATTACGGAGCCTTTCCTTCTCCCTTTTTCTTTCACCAGGCAGAAATATCGAAGTTTTTCGCATTACGAGCCGTAATGCGAACGATCAGGCCAAGTTGCCTGCCATGAAATATACTGTGCAACTTTTTGACATCCCCTTTTTGCCTTTTCCAGAATTCTGCCCTATATTGGTCAAAAAATTACACCGTTCCTGATGGGTATACTTTACCATGCCGAATGTTCAACTTTTCGTCTGATATGCAATCCTCACCCAAATACCCCTCTGCATCGCTTATCCGTTTTGCACAAGCCCTGATGGAAAAGGCCGGGTTACCCCCGGACAGGGCGGAGGTAGTTGCCGAAACCCTCGTGGAAGCCGACCTGATGGGGCATTCCACCCATGGCCTGGAATTGTTGCCGGCTTATCTGAAATCCCTGGCCTCGGGTGAAATGGAAAGATCCGGGGACCCTTTGGTCCTGAACGACACCGGTTCGACCTTGACCTGGGACGGGCGATACCTGCCCGGGCCCTGGCTCGTGCACCAGGCCATCGACCAGGCGCTGGACCGGATTGAGCAATACCCGGTGGTAACGGCGGCTATCCGGTGCAGCCACCATATCGGCTGTCTGGCGGCGTATCCGGAGCGGGCCACAAAAGAGGGTTTGCTGATGCTGCTCTCCTGCTCCGATCCGCGCAATGCGACCGTAGCGCCCTTCGGCGGGGTGGACGGCGTTTATAGTCCGAACCCCATTGCGGTGGGCATTCCAACGGGTAAAGAACCGATCATCATCGACATCAGCGCCTCGACAACGGCCAACGGTTTGGTGGCCAGGACGCAAAAGGAAGGCGGCCAATTGCCCCATCCCTGGTTGATGGAAAAAACAGGGCAATTGACCACCGAACCCTCGGCCATGTTCGCCGATCCACCGGCAACGATCCTCCCGCTCGGCGGCCTGGATGCAGGCTACAAGGGATTTGCACTCGGCCTGCTGGTCGAAGCCCTGACCAGCGGTCTGGCCGGGTACGGTCGCGCCGATCAGCCCGATAAATGGGGCGCCTCCGTTTTTCTGCAACTGATCAACCCGGAGGCATTCGGCGGTAAAGAAGGCATGATGCGGCAAATGGATTTTCTGGTGAATAGGAGCCTTGAATCCGACTCCTTACCCGGGGGTGAGCCGGTGCGTTTACCCGGCAGCCGGGCGTTGAGGCTGCGGGACCATCAGCGAAAAAACGGGGTGCAGCTGTATCCGACTGTTGAGCCGGCGCTGAGGCGGGTAGGGGAGCATTATGGGGTGGATTTTCCGGAGGGGGGTGAGTGAGGTGGTAAAGCCTTCACCTGCGCTGCTCATTTTGGCCAGGAGTGCACCAATAAGGCTGGCGACAGATAGGCCGGCCCGGCAGATCCCTGGTTTTGGATCGGCGGCCGGCGGCCCGGCTTTTCTTTACTATTACTTCTATTGGTTATTATGGGTGGGGATAAAAATGCCCGCCCTTCCACCACCACTCATGGGTATGCGTACAAGGCCCGGTCAGGAACCTTATTTCCAGTCTTTAATACACGCGTATTAATTAATGAATAGCATGCCTTGTAGGGTATGCCTATTTTGAGTATTGAATTATTATGCAAATATAAACAATAGAATTTAAAAAACAAAAATAAAACAGTTTTAATTTTAAAATTATTCCGCCGCCCTCACCTCCAACCGCACCTTCCCCCCAAACGGATCCCCCTCCACCTGGTATTTCCCCTTCCGCTTCACCGCCGAAACCGTCTGCACTTTTTCCCCGCCGGGCAGATACACCAGCCCCGAAGCCTTATCCGCATTGCCGAAAACCATCAATTCCAGGCGGCTCCAGTCCATATCCTTGGTGGTTTGGGCCAGTTGGATATGCGGGATGACGGCCCCGCTGCGGACGAGCAGCACGATCGGGATCTTTCCGGCCCTGATCTCGTGCCAGCCGCCTGAATAGGTCATATGGCTTTGATAATCAATCCACTGACCCGGCGGAAGGTAGACCTGGCGACTTTCCGCTTCCTCAAACAAGGGCGCCACCAGCAGGTCCGACCCCAGCAGGTACTCATTATCGACCAGCCACGATCCCGGATCTTTCGGGTATTCAACAAACAGCGCCCGGACCATCGGCAGGCCGCGCTCGGTGCAATCCTTGGCCTGGGCGTAGATATAGGGCATCAGCCGGTACCTCAGGTTATCCGCCTCCCGGAACAGTTCCAGGAATTCAGGGCTGTACTCCCACGGCTCCTTCGGCGGCGCGCCGTGCGCCCGGCTATGGGATAACAGCAACCCGAACGGCGCCCACCGGCGGTATAGCGATTCGGGTGTTTTCTGGACGAAACCGCCGATGTCGTGGCTCCAGAATGAGAAGCCTGACAGGCCGAAGGATAGCCCCCCGCGCAGACTGGCCGCCATGGCATTGTCCGTATTGGCTGCGTCGCCGCCCCAATGCAGCGGATACCGCTGACTGCCCGCCCAGGCGCTTCGCGCCCAGATGATGCGCTCCCCGTGTATTTCCTGGGTCAGGTCGGAAACCACCTTGTTGTAGCGCAAGGGATAAAGGTTGTGCTCATAAAAACCGGTCCTGCCGGAGGCGAAAAGCCCGTTGGCCGGCGCCGCTTCACCGAAATCCACCTTGATGGCCCCGACCCCGAGCCGCAGCAGGTTGCCGATCTTTTCCCGGTACCAGTCCAGTGTTGCCGGATTTGAAAAATCCAGCACGGCGTCCTCGTAGGGCAGATTGCCCTTGTTGTTGCGGACGTACAGCTTCTTCTCCAGGATTTCGGGAAACAGCCGGTTCTTGGGCACGAAATACGGCAATTGCCAAAGACTGATGTGGAAGCCCTGGTCCTTCAGGTCGCTGATCATTTTAGCCGGATCATCAAACCGGGAAGCTGCGAATTCGTAGTCGCAACGCCAGTCGGTTTCAAACCAGCCGGTGTCGAAGTGGATGACATCGGCGGGTATCTTGTACCGGCGCAGATCGGCAGCCACTTTGCGGCCGTCCGTCTCGGAAAAATAAGTGATCCGGCTCATCCAGAAACCGAAGGACCACAGCGGCGGCATAGGCGATTTTCCGGTCAGGTTGGTGTACTCGTCGAGGATATCCTTGGGGTCGCCCAGGAAGATGAACAGGTCCAGCGCTTCGTCGCCGATCATGAGCGACATCACGCTGGCGATGTATTTACCGAAATCGCACGTGATCGGGGAGGAGGTGTGCATGAACATCCCGTATCCCCGGCTGCTCATGAAGAACGGGATGGGCTTGTACATGGTCTCGTTCATCACGCCGTTGGAGTCGTCCGTCCACAACACCACTTTGCTGCCGCGCTTGTTGAAATTGGTGAACGATTCCCCGCACCCGAAGATCTTTTCATCGGGGGAAAGCGACCAGGCGGCTGAGATGCTGCGTGAATAGTCGGCGGCCCGGCGGACAAAGGAGAACGGCAATACCGGCGTAAAGGTCTTGCCGGCATTGTCCCGGTTGTGGTTGGTGCTGGTCAGCAGTTTCCCGGCGGCGTCCCGGATCTCGATATGCCATGGATTTTGTGTAATGGTCACCGATCCGAACGGACTGGTGTACCGGTGGCCGTCCGGCGTTTTGCTGTATTTCCATGAAGACTTATCCTGCGGCGCCGTACCGGTGGCCAGCATCATTGAGGGTTGGTCGGGGCCGACCTCGGTGCCGGTACTGGCCCGGATGCGGATGGTTTTGGGAGAGACGAATTCAACGGAAAAAGGAAGCGAAGGAGAGGCCGCGTATTCGATGCCCGGAAACTCATTGGCGGGCACACTTTGCAATCCGGCCAGGATATTGTCGAACGCCATGCGCGTAACGTATTCGTATCTGCTGTAGACGATCTCCCCTTTTCCGGTATTCGGGTCGAATTTACCCAGACTGTCGGCCAGGTAATAGGTGTTGGAAAAATTGCGGAAATCGCCTGAAATATCCACCGGTTCATTCATCAGGGCCTGGTTGGGATCGCCGGAGGATACCGGGATCTGGGCGCATAGCAGGTTTGAAAATAAAAGGACTGCCGGAAGGAACAACCGGCTGGAGATCGTTTTAAAGTTGGCGTTTGTCATGGTGTGTTGGATTACGGCCGGTAAGTGGGCCAGGGCCGTAAATATAAGAAGTATTCGCTTATCCGAAGGAGTTCAGTTCAATCCCGAATACGCCCAGTAAGAAGGCGCCTCCAGTTTGTAACCCACTCCATGGACGCTGGTGATTTTGACCGACTCATCCCCGTTCAATTTTTTTCGCAAGCGGGAAATGAATACATCCAGGCTGCGGCCTACAACAATGCCTTCGTCCTCCCAGACCTCCTTCAGGATCTGATCCCTTTCCAGCAATTGGTTGGGATGGCGGCACAGGTAACGCAGTAATTTGCTTTCGCGGTAGGTCAGTTCCTGCCTTAAGGAGCCCCTGATCAGCAATTGATTATCCGGATCGAAGGTAAACTGGCCCAGACGGTGGAGTCCGTTCCCGTTTTGTTGATGCCCGTTTCCGGAGTAGCTCCCAACATCAACGGCCTGATCCGGGGCGGACCGGAACCCCCCCTTCAAGTATAGGATAATATACCCTCCAAGCAATAATACGATCGCGAAGGGAATTGCGAAACGCCAGAGGCTCGCCATATGGGTTATGACCGGAGGGGGGGCTGTGAACTTGAGGTTGTAACACTGGTTTGCCCGCAACCGCCCTCCGCAGGGCGCCCATTCCGCTCCGTTCCGGGTATCGGCCGTATAGCCGAGCAGGAGTTCCTGGGTTTCACAATCCAATACGGCCACGTCGTATGCTCCTTTGATCCCGTGTTTGAGCAGGGCCCGTTCCAGGAAATAGGGCAGGGTATCGTAGTTGAAATCCCGGTTCAGTTTCAATAGGAACACGTTGGGGGCCGGCATTTTTACAGGCGGGATCGCTGATGTGGAATCCCCTTCCTCGCGAAGCAGCAGGTTGGCCGTTAGCCGGAGGGCAAGGTTGACCTTATCAGCATAGCTGTCCGCGGTTTGCTGGTTAAAGTTAGGCTTGAACCAGAGTTGCTGGACCACAAACAGGATCAGCACCAGAAAGGCCGCCGCGAACGTCAAATGTTGGGATAATTTATGGCGCATGGCCCAAAATTAAGACCTTTTAGCCAACTGCCGGCAGCTTTTACATTTCGTTTACACTGTTTTACAGCCTTTTAGCCCCAAAGAAAATGTATGCCGATAGCTTTGTGCCATTCCAATCACACATCAAAAATGTTATTATGAAAAAAGCGAATGTTTTTGTTTTGACGATCTTCATGCTGGCGGCCGCCACCTCGGTTTTTGCCCAAAGTGATTTCCGCAATTGCTCTGCCGCCTTCCTCAACGGCAAGATGGTGGTCGACCAATATACGGATGACGGTAAGTGCATCCTGTCGCAGAAAGCAACCGGCGAATTAACCGTTTGCACCGCCGAACTTTTTCCGGATAAGTCTATTCCAAAGGATAAGATCGAATTCAAGATCGCCATCCGGGATAAGAACACCGGCACCCTGACCATGTTCTCAGCCGACACTTTTGTAAAAGCCGATATGCAGGAGATCATGGCCAAGTGCACCCCCGGCGACCATATCGTACTGATCACCATGGCCCGGGAGTATGCTTTGCCGCATAATGAGATACTGGTAAATTGAAGTTGTAAGCGGTAAGTCGTAAGTCGAAAGTCGTAAGTCGTAAGTGCCCTTTATTCAGCAGCTTACGACTTATAACTTACGACTTATAACTTACGACTTATAACTTACGACTTACGACTACCTATGAAAACTACTCCCCACAAACTTCAACACCTCCGGCAGGGCGGTCCGCCAGTAATCCCAATTGTGGATGCCGTCGCGGACGCGGAATTCGTGGGGTACACCTTTGTCGATCAGCAGGGCGTGCAGCTCCATATTGCCTTTGATGAGGAAGTCGCCGTCGCCGCAATCGATATAATACTTTACCTTTTTGAGGTCGTCGGCGTTGGCGCTTTCCACAATACCCAGGATCCAGTTCTGCTTGAGGTGGTCGGTCAGGCGGGCTTCGCCTGCGTGTTCGCCGTAGGGTGGTCCGAATACATTTTTCCAGGTTTCATCGGGCATATCGATCAGTTCCTTTTCCGTAAAGATGCCGGCGCTCAGCGGAGCCGCTGCAGTGAAGAGGTCGGGATGTTTCATCGCCATGATCAGGGTGCCGTGGCCGCCCATAGACAGGCCTGCAATAGCCCGGAATTCCCTGGTCGGGCGGGTGCGCAGGCCGGCGTCGATATGCGGGATGAATTCCTTGATGAAAAAGTCCTCCCACATGACCTTCCCGTCGGCACTGTTGATATACCAGCTCACCCCGGCGTCGGGCATCACGATGATCATCGGCGGCGCTTCCCCACTGTTGATCACCCGGTCTGCGATCCGGTCGACCTCCCCGAATTGGGTCCAGCCTATTTCATCGTCCGTATAACCATGCAGGAGATACAGCACCGGATAATGCCGGTTGGAAATATTGTAGTCCGACGGCAGGTAGACGCTGTATTCCACGTTCGTACCCAGGATCGGACTTTTGACCGTCAGGCTTTCCTTGATGATGCCTTGTTGGGCGAATGCCGCTATTGCAGCGGCGGATAGGAAAATGGTGAGTATGTATCGCATGACTGTTGTTTTGAGGAACCGATTCCTCAGTTCCTCGATTCCTCAATAAAAATCAATCCCTGCCCGGAGGGCGGGGGCCGCGCTTTGGCATCACCAGGCTGTCAGGCGGATAAGTGGCCTTGAGGTTGTCCATGATGCCCTCTGCCCAGGAAATGAGCAGTTCGCGCTGGGCGTCAGACAGCACGGCATCCCGGTGGATCCAGGTATAGGAAGCCAGCGGCATTTCGTGTTCTTTCACCTCGTCGATCACCTCTTCCAGTTTGTGGTTCTGGATCGCGATCCGCCGGGAGGTGAAATCGGAGAAATTCAGGTGCCGCTTGCCGTCTTCGATATGGTTGCCGATCCACCAGGCAAAGGGCTGGACGCCGGCGTACCAGGGGTACTCGGTTTTGTTGGTATGGCAATCGTTGCAGGCTACTTTCAGTACAGCCTGTACATCAGCCGGAACAGGGTATTTCGCGGCAATGCCGTTGGTTTCGTCACCCGAGAGGTTCTTTTCCGGCCGGATAAACTGGATGACCACCAGCAAGACCGCCAGAGCAATGAGCGTGTATCTAAGGATCTTTTTCATGTGTAAATGTTGGTTTTGATGAAAATTGTGCAGAGCGTGGTCCTGAAACCGGTCAAATATAGCTGATTCCTGAAAAAAAATCAGGTGACTTATAGCGAATCAGTCAAAAGTTACTTATATTTGGGTACCCATCAAAACCTTCACTTTTCAGAGTAAGTAGTTCAGAGCCAAATGTATAGCATAGATTTCAGCTGGATTGACCCGGTATAATTGAGCCCTTTTTGCTTTTGTAAGATCAAAACCCGATATGCTATGCTCCGAGCCATTATCATTGATGACCAGGTGGAAAGCCTGCATGCTGTTGCCGCACAGGTGAAGGAAAACTGTCCGAATGTCGAAGTCGTAGCCCAATGCGACGGCGCTCTGGAAGGATTAAAAGCCATCCGCAGCCTCAATCCGGATCTGGTATTGCTGGACATTGAGATGCCCGGCATGACCGGCCTGGAAATGATCGAACAGATCCCTGATTTCAGGTTCGGCCTTATTTTCATTACCGCCTACAATGAGTTTGCCGTACGCGCCTTCAAGCTCAGCGCGATGGATTACCTGCTCAAACCCATCGAGCCGGATGAGTTAAAGCGAGCTGTTGACAAGGTCGAACAGAAAACCGCACGCGACAAGACATTGGAGCAGTTCCAGATGATGGTATCGCTGTTGAACAGCAATATGGGCCGCAACGGTAACGGGCGGGACAACCAGCGGTACAAGATTACCCTGCCGATCGAAGAAAAGATCATGTTCGTACCGATGGAGCAGATACTCTGGATCGAAGCGGCGCAGAACTACTGCATCTTCCACTTTGCGGACGGCGCCAATCAATTGATCTCCAGAAACATCGGGACCTACGACAACAGCCTGGAACCCAACGGCTTCATGCGGGTCCATCGCTCTCATATTGTGAACCTGTACCACGTGAAGGAATACCTCCGCCAGGATGGCGGCAGTTTGAAGCTGGTAAACGGCAAATTGCTGGAGATTTCGCGGAATAAGCGGGATGCGGTGCTGGAGCGGTTAAAGGATTTATAACCTTGTTCGTTAATTAAAATAGAGGCGACGTTCATTAAAACCTGTACTTTATACATGGAATACCAGCGGGAATTCCTGTTGTGATAATTTTAGAAAAATTATTTAGATCAAGAAAAGATTATGCCACTGATTGACCTTACAGGACCTAACATACAAAAAGATGGTAATAAATTGCATCAAGAAGATAAAGCCGACTATGATGGCCCCGATGTTATTTTTTATGAAGCGGATATGCTGATAGCCTCAGGAGGCCAGATTAAAGATTTGGTTCCCATAAATATTGTGGTGAAATCAAGCAAATACAACTCACTGGATCCGCTTCGAATCAAAGTACTTGCAAAGCGGAATCTCTCCTCACCTTTGGGATTTGAGAATTTGGCAGTAGGACCATGGCCGCCATACTATCATCAAACTTCACCTGTGCCGCCAGGGACTGTTTTACCTGACGATGAACTTTAGGTACTTGATAGATAAAAAATTGATTTTAAAGAAGTTAATTTAAAGATTAATGGGACGAATTAAAGCGCCAAGGAAAAATTTTAAGCCTAAGCCTAGGCTTGGTGGACCTCAATCTAAATCGGAAACCGGTGATCCACAAGAGGAAATAATTTATTATTATGCCGCTGATGTGGAAAAACTTTTGAATGACCCTGCTGTGGTAGAAATTAAAATAGTAGAAGGCAGTATTGAAGATTCACTTGACCCTTCCTCACTTTTAACTTCTGATGACGAAAAATTTCTGGTTGGAGTGACCAGGAAGGAGGGAAAAAAAGTAAAAGAGGAATGGGCAGCTGAGCTGGTCGTTGGTGTCCGGAACGGTAAAAAGAAAAGAATTAACAGACCGGGTGCGAGGATAAAAAAGCTGGACAATGATGATAATAAAAAAGATTTATTATTGAGTAGAACCGAAAGCCATGAAAAAGATAAATTTGAACCTGTTTTGAAAAGAATCCAAGCCAATATCCTCTGGCATCATAAGAAGAAATTTGCGGTTTATTCCTTTTTAACTTTTGCCCAAAATAAAAGATCCGAGGCGACGCAATGGCTGTCAAACCTGAAATTGACGTCGGCTTATGACCAAATGAATAAGGAGAATAAGGTTGATACAATCAGATGCGCTTATTTAACTTATAAAGGATATGAATATTTAAATATTCCTTCTCATCTGATTCCGGAAAGTGGTGTTTCTACTTTTAAGGCAGGGCCTGAAGAACGCACGGTATATACTAATCGACGACAATTTAAGGACAAGCGTTATGATACCACAAC
The DNA here is from genome assembly GCA_937873655.1 of uncultured Lewinella sp. Taxonomy (GTDB): domain Bacteria; phylum Bacteroidota; class Bacteroidia; order Chitinophagales; family Saprospiraceae; genus JACJYC01. Next base: position 45,090 of record CALMYQ010000024.1, read on the forward strand.
GCACATGGTATTATTAGAGGCATTTGACGATGACTCAGTATCTTTTGAGGAAAAAATAAATGAATTTAAGATTGCTGTAAGTGGATTCGTTGATTTGTCCAAATCGTTTTTTGAAACAGCCTTTACAAATTTTAATGGATTAAAAATTACGCAGGATTGGTTTGGTTTTCAGGAAGGAATTGGCAATCCTAAATTTTTTTCAAGCAAATTGGATAATTCTGAAAAACAATTTAATGGTCCAATCCCGGGAAACGCTCCTCTGAATATTGTGTTAACAGAAGATCCTAATGGCGTAGATGCCGGTTGCTATGGGAGCTTTTTAGTTTTTTTAAAACTCCAGCAGGAGGTTCAGAACTTTGAGGCCCTCAGTCAGGACCTTGGAGCAGCAATTGGAAAAAGTACGGAAGAAGCGGCAGAACTTCTGATAGGCCGGAAAAAAAATGGCGAACCGTTGGTTCCTTTAAAGATAACGGATCACAATATAAAACATGATAATTATTTTGATTATTCTAATGATGCGGAAGGAAAATCATGTCCGTTTCATGCCCACATCAGAAAGGCTAATCCTAGAAAAAATGGCTTTGAAGAATCAAATATTGTCAGAAGAAGCATGAGTTATATAGAGACGAATAAAAACGAACTCGATCAAGCAATTGTGGTAGAGAGAAAAGGAATGTTCTTTATGGCTTTTATGCGAAATATTGAGCAACAGTTCGAGCGGTTGGTAAATTACCAGATGTACGATTTTGATGAATCAGACCCTAATAATGCCCCCGACCCTTTGATTGTGGATGAGAATTATATTGACAGATCCTATTTTAATGCAAATGGGCAGAAGGAAAGCTTTAGTAAAGCCAGGAAATTGGTTACATACAGAGGCGGTATTTATCTTTTTGCCCCTTCATTGCCCTTTTTTAAAAATTTGGATTGATTTATTTACTAATTCCACATAAAATGACAGCTATTCTTTTAAATAAGAAAGATATAGCGCTTTTTTTGTTATGCTTATGTTTTTTATCAGGCTATTCACAAGGCAATAAAACAATTTGGTTTCATTCACTTAAAAAAGAATTCGGACTTCCTTCCAATTCCATTTCCACTTATTTTCGGGACTCGCACGGTTTCATCTGGATGGGGACGTCAGGTGGACTTTGCCGGTTCGACGGCAGCTCGATCAAGTATTATTATGCTGAAAAGGAAAACCCCATGTCCATCGATAGCGATGTCATTTCCGGTTTCCTGTTTGAAGATGGCGATAATGATATTTGGTTTTCTTCCAATCAATCCATTTTGAGGTACAATCAATCTTCCGATGATTTTTCCAGGTTCTATGTCAAAGATGAGGATGACCGTATTATTCAAAATAATTATCAGGCGCTGTTTTTGGAAAAAGATACTATTTTTTGGGTATTGGCCAGAGATAAAGAATTATTCAGGTATGATATTTGTTCGGACCGAAATACTCCTTCGCTTGATTCCTTCTTGTTTGATGTTGATATATTCCCCGGCTATGATAAAGAGTCGCGTAGATTAAAATATCTTTTCGGAGTTGACGGGTCAAAAAGCCCGGGCCTTGAAATTATATCTATTGATGACAAGCATTCTGTGGCAGGGCACGAACTTTACTTTGATGGCCATGCATCCAATTCTCCCATTCTAAACATTCACACTGTATTCTATGATAATGATACGGCTGTTTGGTTGGCTGCCAATTCGGGGTTATTCAGGTTTGACCTGGAACATAATAAATTGGAACCCTTCCTCCTTGGGACGGAAACCCCTAAAAAAATAACTCCGTTCGGCGAGTCCCGCTTTATCCTGTCAGATTTTAATAACGGCTTGTTCTGGTTCAATAAGCGTAATGGGAAATTCACCAAATTATTTGCAGGGCTGGTTGACGACCCCGATACGGATTTAAATGTGCTGCTGAAGCAACCTTACTATGACGGTTCCGGAACGTTATGGGTAGAGAATAATGATGCCGGATGCGTGTTTTCCGCTTTGAATAAGCCAAAATTTAAATCTTTGCCTAAAGCGAATTTATTCAACGGTTCAAAAAATTATGAGTTCCGGAATTTTGTTGTAGACCATTCCGGCAGAATATGGTGCGGTACCTTCGACGACGGTATTCTTGTGCTGGATATATACGGTCGGGTAACGCGTTCATTTCACCCGGATCTTGCTGGGGATGATCACCTTATTGATAAAGAGATTTATAGTTTGCTGATTGATAAAAATGGAAATATATGGATAGGTACTGCCAGGGGTTTAGCCGTTCTGCCCGCAGGGAGGTCGCGTTTTCAAGCGGTTTTTAATGAAAAAGGTGAAGCTGTTAAAAGTGTCTCTTTTTTATGCCAATTAAATAATGGCGACCTAATTGCAAGTTCGCTCAGGGATGGAATATTCAGGATCGAAAAAAATAGTGCAAAATTTCTAATGAAGCAAATTTTGCCTCCGGAAAATGATTCGGATTTTTTTACTTATAGCTATGAAAACAGGCCGGGCGAGATTTATATTTTGAACGGATATTCGGAATTAATTGTATTCAGATATGAGGATAGAAAGCTGTACCAGATTGGCAAATTTTTAACTCCCGGACTTGTTAACGGATTTTATGAAGATATAAATCACAAAACGCTTTGGATCGCTTCTGAAGGAGGATTGGTCAAAATAGATAAAACGGATTTGAAAGCTGATCCTGTTGTTTTTACCGAAAGGAATGGCCTGAAAAGCAAGCATATCCGGAGTTTTCTTCCAGATAAAGAAGGCAACCTCTGGATGGGGACCTCAAGCGGTTTATCAAAATTCATAGTCAGCGAAGAACGGTTCATTAACTTCACCCTCGCCGACGGCATCCAATCCACCCAGTTCGACGCTCTGGCCGCCCTGAAATATTCCGACAACGCCCTCTGGTTCGGCGGCAACAACGGCATCACCATCGTAGAACCCGACCAGGTCCACTTCCTCCAGGAACCGCCCATTATTCAGCTTACGGAGGTCCGGATCAACGACTTGCCCCCTGAAGGCCTCCAGGATGAAACCACCGGGGCGACCAACCTGACAGAGCTGAGAAATATCCATCGGACTTACGATGACAATACCCTTTCCTTTGGATTCGTCGCCATCGACTACGGCGACCCCGCTTCCACCCAGTTGAAATACAAAATGGAGGGCATTGACGAAGACTGGGTCCTGCTCGAAAAAGGAGCGCCTGGTTTTGCCCGATATCCCAAAATACCGGAAGGCAGCTATACCTTCCAGATCCTGGGCGCCAACAGCGACGGTGTCTGGGCAAAAGATCCCTATCAGCTCAAGATCACCATAGATCCGCCCTACTGGCGCACCTTGTGGTTCCGCTCCCTGGTCGGAACGGGTATCTTCATGGTGATTTCCCTGTTCTTCTTCCTCTGGATATGGCGGGTCAGGGAAAGAGAGCAGCTCAATACCCGGGTGGCAGAGAACAAGCTGGCCGCCCTCCGCGCGCAGATGAACCCCCATTTCATCTTCAACAGCCTCAACTCCATAAACGGATTTATCCTCGGCAAAAAGACCACCGAAGCCAGCAATTACCTGGTCCGCTTTTCGAAATTGATGCGCATGATCCTCGATTTCAGCCGTCAACCCTTTGTGGCGCTGGAAGAAGAAATGGAGTTGATCCGGCTTTATCTCGAAGTGGAAGGTATGCGCCTCAAAATCCCTTTTTCTTTTGACCTCCGCATCAGCGAAGAACTGGACCCTTTCGAGGTCCAGGTACCGACCATGGTCATCCAACCTTTTATTGAAAATGCGATTGTGCATGGGCTGTCTTCCAAAGAAGAAGGAGAAGGCCGGGTAGAGGTGGAGATCCTGGAAGAAAATAACCTATGCCTGAAATGCATCATTCGCGACAATGGGATCGGCCGTCAGAAAGCAGCAGCGATCCAGGCTCAAAAAGGCCGAAAACACCAATCGCACGCCATGGAGATCAACCGGGAACGGCTTGCACTGTTGAGCAAAGGCACCGGAATGACCTTTACTTTTTCAGTGGAAGACCTTACCGATAATCAGGGCGCTCCTGCCGGGACACAAATATCCATTCTCCTGCCTTACCATTGACGCCGGTACCCCCGAATCGGTCATTCGTTCTTTTAGAAGCGGGCCTCCTACATTCCGACTGGCTTCCCGGCGGTTTTACCATTATATTGAACATTGAATAAGGCTAAGCCTCTTCTTGAACTAAACCCCGGTGTTTCAAGAAAAAACGCAATTGCTGCAGGGCCGAACCTTTTGTTACACCCTAATGCTAGGATTATGAAACTTCTCCATGCCCTACTCATCTTGTGCTTTTTGCATTGTACGACGTCTCTCTGCAGCCAATATTACAAGCCGGCCCGCATCTTTAAAAAAGACCAGGCCGACGCCTGGGCAGGCATCGGCCTGCTCCCGACCTATACCAAAGACGCGTCAAGGATTACCGTACCCCCCGTGAGCGTTGGACTTGATTGGCTCGTTTCCGACCAGTTCAGCGCAGGCGCTTCAGGCGGGTACTCGCATTACCAGATCGAAAAACTCTGGCCCGGCGATACCGCGATTCGGCGTTATTCGACCCAAACCCTGCAAATGATGGCCAGGGCGGCCGCCCATTATACCCGCGCCGATAACCTCGATATTTATGGAGGCATCCAGCTGGGCGGACAGTTTACCCTGATCAATTCGCTTGACGGATCGTTTGGCCGGATGGAGGACCTTCACGGGATCAAACCCAAAAAATTCCGGATCCAGTACGGCGCCTTGTTCGGCGTCCGTTTTGCCGTGAGCCGGAAATCTGTTGTCTGGGGCGAGTTCGGAACTGGGATCTCGTTTATCCAGGTCGGATACGGGGTTAAGGTATTTTGAAGCGTTCACCCCAAAAAACCAAATTATTCCTTCACCGCCGCCAGTTCCTCACCCGGCACCGGCGGCCGGTATATCTCCACCTCGGCGGGCTTGCTCTGCACATACCGGTTGATGACCCACATCATCCCGATGGTGATGGCCATGGTAAACACCACGACGATCCCCAGTACGGGATAATGCTCCAGGTAGCCGGTCTGGTTCTGGAAAACGATCATCCCCGCCACGGCCGAGGCAATACCGCCGGAGATCTGCGCCAGCGATGAGTTGACGCCCATGAAAGCGCCGCGGTCGGCGGGCTCCGGTACGGCGGTCATCAAGGCCGACGAGGAGATCATCCGGGAGGTGATGCCGATGAACAGGACGGAGTTCAGCAGGATCAGGATCCACAGCGGCGTCACGTCCAGGTTGGTGTAAATGAGAACGAGGACTATCGAAAGGACGGAACCTGCCACAAAGATCTTGTACTTGCCGACCGTGTCGCTGAATTTGCCGATCAGCGGGCCGCCGATCATGGAGGTGATCCCGGTGATCAGGTAGATCAGCGGAAGCTGCTCAAATGTAACGCCCAGGTTGTTCACCGCAAACGCCGTACCGAACGGCATCAGCATGAACCCGCCGGTCGACAGTAAGGTCGTCGTGCCGAAGCCCTTAAGGTATTGTCTTTGTGATAAGGTCCGGAACAAATGACCGAACGGGTTTTGATCCTTCTTCTGCAAGGCCAGGTGGGCATTCACCGGCCGCATCTTAAAGATCACCGACAGGTATACGATTATGCTCAGGCTGGCGATCAGGATGAACGGACTATGCCATCCCCAGTGGTTGGCCAGGTACAAACCCACAGGCAACCCCAATACCTGGCTCGTCGCAAAGGCCATCTGTACAAAGCCCATCACGCGCCCCCGGTATTGCATCCTGAACAGGTCGGTAATGATCGCAAAGGAAATGGACCCGATCACGCCCCCGAACAACCCCGTAATGATCCTCGCTCCTAACAGCAAATGGTAGTTCGGCGCCAGACCGCATAAAAAGGTCCCCACAATGAAGCCCGTGTAAAAGAACAACAGCAATTTCTTCCGGTCGAACCGGTCGGCAAAACCCGCCGCCAGCAAACCGGATATGCCGGCGCTGAAAGCATACGCCGATACCACCAACCCGAATTGTTTGGTATTGATGTTCAACTCGCCGAGCAATTGGGCCCCCAACGGCGACAGGACCATAAAGTCCAGAATGATCGTGAACTGGAGAATGGCCAGGATCGCGATGATGAATACCTCGTAAGAGGTGAATGCTTTTTCTTTTTCCATATAAGTCAATTAGTTGTAAGTCGTAAGTCGTAAGTCGTAAGTCGGGGTCCTGAGCGTAGTCGAAGGATAAGTCGTAAGTCGTAAATCGGGGTCCTGAGCGTAGTCGAAGGATAAGTCGTAAGTGGGGTAGATTGGTCGAAGTCTTCGTCCGACTGCCTCCTCCTCCGCTGAAACTGCAGCGGGCGGAGACTGCCGAACTGCCAACTGCCGAACTGCCAACTGCCAACTGCCGAACTGCAAGACTGCCCCCTATATCAAGGCTTCAGCCCCCGCAACACCACCTCCAGCGTCCGGTCAATGGTCTCCTCGGTCATTTCAAAGGGCGAATCCGCCAGGCCTTGGCCCGACATATGGAATTTGACCAGCTGGTAAAGCGGCGCAAACGCGACCGACCAATAGACCTCCACCGGCAGGCATTGCAATTCGCCCCGGTCAATGGCGTTGTGGACAAACCGCTTCATGGCATTCCGGAAGCGCATATCGGTCTTCGAATGGCACTTTTCGTTGAAGGGCGAATACCGGATCTGCTCCAGGAAGTGCATCTCAACCGGGTTTTCCAGACAATACCTGGCGCGGTTGAGCCATTGCCGTTTAAGCCCCTCGTCGAAACGCATGTCCGGATCAAAATCAGCCAGGGTAGCGTCCGCCATTTTGGCGCTTAACTCCTGGCAAACCTGGATGATCAGGTCCTCTTTGTCCTTGAAATAAATATAAATGGTAGCGGGGGAGACGCCGGCGGCTTTGGCCAGCTTGTGCATGCTCAGGCCGTCAAATCCTTCCCGAACCACCATTTCCACCGCCTTTGAGCGGATGGCCTGCTCTTTGTTTTCGTCTCTGGTTCTCATGTCGGATGCAAAGATAAATGAACGTTCGTTTATTTTAGACTCGTTCATTGATTTTTAACATAAATTTTACCCTGCAGGTCGATAAATGAGGCCTATTTTTGGTGGGTTGTCATCCGACGTATCCTAGAATTAAAAAGTGCCGGGAAAAGTTCCTTGATTTGAAAATAAATGATCAATTCTCCGGGTTATTAACAAAAATCACCCCCCGCAATGACAAAACCAACCTTTTTTTCCTCCGGGTCGACGGAACTTGCACCCAAAATCCAGCAGTTATGAGGATTTCAGATCATAAATCGTTGAAGGTCATCAAGGAGGAATTCCACGAGGCGTTCCCGCACCTGAAGCTGGAATTCTATGCGGCGCCCCATGACAAAAATCAGGGGTCGCCGGCGCAGCAGCAGTTGCCCGATGACCAGACGGTAAGGGACGTGCGCACCGTGCACGAAGAAGGCGATTTTTATTTCAACGGGCAATTCACCGTGGCCAATTTCGAGCGGCAGTTCGGGGATAAATACGGACTTTACGCCCAGGTCTTCCGGAAATCCGGCAACCTCTGGCTCCAAACCTCCGCTACCGACAGCTGGACGCTCGCCGAACAGAACCGCAAAGGCGGCCATTCGGAGGAATTGTATTACGAACAAAACAATTAAAATTAATTGAATCGAATAAATCGATTAATCCGAATGTTTCGATTAAGCTGACCAACTGACGGACGCCAATAATCGAATCAATCGCACAATTGAACCGATTAAGTCGAATAATCCGAATGTTTCGATTAAGCTGACCAACTGACGGACGCAATAATCGAATCAATCGCCTCCTTCGCTGAAGCTTCGGCGGCCGGAGGAATCAATCGAAGAATCGAATCAATTGGACAATTGAACCGATTAAGTCGAATAATCCGAATGTTTCGATTAAGCTGACCAAACGACGGACGCCAATAATCGAATCAATCGCCTCCTTCGCTGAAGCTTCGGCGGCCGGAGGAATCAATCGAAGAATCGAATCAATTGAAGAATCGAATCAATTGAAGAATCGAATCAATCAAACCAATTCATGAACCTCCTCTACCACCCAATCTTCCTCGAACACGACACCGGCATGCACCCGGAAAGCCCGAAGCGCCTGAGCGCCTTTGCGGACCTGCCCCCCGGTCAATTCGAAGGCGGTGAGGAATACCTGGAGCTGGTTCATACCCGCGATTATATCGAATCCGTCAAATACGCCTGCAGCCAGGGAATGCACCTGGATCCGGATACGGCAACGTCGGCGCACAGCTACGAGGCCGCTGTCCATGCCGTAGCCGCTACGGTTCAAGCTGCCGGCAACGGCGATTTTGCGCTGGTCCGCCCCCCGGGCCACCACGCCTATCCGGGCCATGCCAGCGGCTTTTGCCTGTTCAACAACGTGGCGATCGCCGCCCGCAAATTGGCGCGCGACGGCAACCGGGTGCTGATCTTCGACTTTGACGGCCACCTGGGCGACGGCACCTCGCATATCTTTTTTCACCAGAACCAGATCATGTACTGGTCGCTGCACCAATACCCGGCATTTCCGGGACACGGCTGGGTGAACGAGATCGGGGAGGGCGCCGGGAAAGGGTTTACCGTCAATGTGCCCCTGCCCCCCGGCAGCGGCGACGACGTCTTTATGGATGCCGTCCACAGGTTTCTGCCGGTAGCCCTGCAGTTTGAACCTGATATTGTCGCAGTCTCGGCAGGATTTGATGCGCATTTGTACGATCCTTTGCTCGACCTGCGCGTAACGGCCGGCAGTTTTTATGCCATTGGGCAGATCCTGCGGGAAAATTTCAAAAAAATCTTTGCGACACTTGAAGGGGGATACAGTATCGAGCAATTGCCGAAATGCATCCGTAACTTCGCAGCAGGCGTCAACGGGATCGCAATGCCCTACCAGCAGGAACCGACCACAACAGAAAAACTGATCCGAGAGGAATACGACCGGCGGGTGAACACAGGCGTGAAGGCGCTTTCACCTTATTGGAAGTTTTAACAACGGTCAAACTAATTAAGAGAAAAAAATTTCAAGCGATGAGAAATTCATTGGATAAGATCTTCAAACCCAAATCTGTCGCCGTAGTAGGCGCCTCCGGGCGGGCGGGCAGTGTGGGGTTTGCAGTAATGGACAACCTGGTGGAGGGCGGATTTGAAGGCCCCATTTACCCGGTGAACAAGCGCGCTCAGATCATTTGCGGCCTCAAGACCATTGAAAGCGTAACGGCGATCCCCGGTCCGGTCGACCTGGCCATTGTGGCTACGCCGGCGGTAACCGTCCCGGATGTCGTTATCGAATGCGGCAAGAAGGGCATTACCGGCATGGTGATCCTCTCGGCTGGTTTCAAGGAAGCCGGTGAGGAAGGCAACCGCGCCTTCGAAGAGATCGAAAAACTGGGCCGAAAATACGGCATACGGATCGTGGGGCCCAACTGCCTCGGCGTCATTCATCCTGGCAGCAAACTCAACGCCTCCTTTGCCAGCCATATGGCGCCTGCCGGCAAACTGGCCTTTATTTCCCAGAGCGGCGCCCTGGGTACGGCCATCCTCGACTGGGCAATGGACCAGAACGTGGGCTTCAACTACTTCGTGTCCATCGGTTCGATGGTGGACGTAGGCTTCCACGACCTGATCGACTACCTGGGTAACGACCCGAATACGTCTTCCATTCTGATCTATATGGAAACCCTGACGGACGCCCGCAAATTCATGAGCGCGGCCCGGGCGGTTTCCCGTTCCAAGCCCATTATCGTCCTCAAAGCCGGCAAGAGCGAAGAAGGCGCCAAAGCGGCCTTGTCGCATACGGGCTCGCTGACCGGCAATGACGCGGCTTTTGACGCGGCCTTCCGCCGCTCCGGTGTGATCCGGGTGGAAACGGTAGGCCAATTGTTCCACTGCGCCCAGACCCTGTCTATGCAAAACCGGCCCGCGGGCAACCGCCTGGCCATCGTCACCAATGCCGGCGGCCCGGCCATCCTGGCGACCGACTACCTGATGCAGAACGGCGGGGTAACAGCCCAGCTTTCCGAAAAGACCTTCAACCGGCTCAACGAACTGATGCCGGCCGTCTGGAGCCACCGCAACCCGGTGGACGTGCTCGGGGACGCCACGGTTGAGCGCTATCGCCAGGCCGTCGAACTGGCTATGGCCGATGAGAACGTCGACGGCGTACTGGCCATCTTCGTACCGGTGGCCACGACCGACGCCAGCGAGGTGGCGCGTGCGCTGACCAAACTCGATCCGCACCCAGACAAGCCGCTGTTTGCCAGCTGGCTCGGCGAACGGGACGTGAAGGAAGCCCGCAAGATCCTGGAAGCCGGCAAGATCCCCAACTACCGCTTCCCGGAAAGCGCCGTGGATACCTTCCTGCGGATGTACACCTACAACCGAAACCTCAAATTGCTGTATCAGACGCCTGCCGATGCGCCGGGTGAATACGTGGCCGATACCAAAAAAGCCAGGGCGATCCTGGAAGGCGTACTGGCTGAGGGCCGGACGACCATGACCGAATACGAGGCCAAGAAATTCGTCTCCTGCTATGAATTGCCGATCGCCCCGGGCGGACTGGCGACCTCAGGCGACGAAGCGGCCCGGATCGCTGCCGGGATCGGTTTTCCGGTGGCCATGAAGATCTCCTCGCCGGATGTGCTCCACAAGTCCGACCACGGCGGCGTGCTGCTTAATATCGGGGATGAAGAATCGGCCCGCATCGCTTACCGCAGCATCGTGGACTCGATCAAGGCGGCTTTCCCGAAGGCCCGCCTGCAAGGGGTGCTGGTGGAAAAAATGGACAAAAAGCGCCTGGAACTGATCATCGGCGCCAAGCGCGACCCGGTTTTCGGCCCGATCATCCTGTTCGGTATGGGCGGCATCTCCGTCGAACTGTTCAAAGACAGCAGCATCGGTCTGCCGCCGCTCAATATGGCGCAGGCCGAACGGATCATCGAAAAGACCAAGGTGTATAAACTGCTGAAGGGATACCGCGGTTCGGCGCCGGTGGATATTGAAAACCTCAATTTTCAGTTGTGCAAATTCGCCAACCTCCTGGTGGATTTTCCGGAGATCAAGGAATTGGACATCAACCCGTACGGCGTGGATGAAAAGGGTGGGGTAGTGCTCGACGCCAAAGTGGTGCTGGACCCGGAAATGGCCGTCAACAAGATCAAGCCCTATTCGCACCTGGTGATCTCGCCGTATCCGAAGAAATACGTCCGGGAAGTGCAGCTGAAAAACGGTCAGACGGTCCTGTTGCGGCCTATCAAGCCGGAGGACGAGCTGATGGAAAAGGAAATGATCCAGAAATTCTCAAAAGAGACCCAGCATTTCCGTTTCTTCGGCTACATGCCGCATCCGACCCACGATGTCCTGACCCGCTTCACCCAGATCGACTACGACCGCGAAATGGCCATCGTAGTGGAAATGGAAGAAAACGGCGAAAAGCTCTTTGCCGGAGTCGTCCGGATGATCACCGCGATCAACAACCGGGAAGGCGAGTTCGCCATTGTGGTCGCCGACCCCTGGCAGGGACAGGGCATGGGCAATATATTGATGGATTATATCCTGGAAATTGCCCGGGAACGCGGCATAACGCGCATCTTCGCCAATGTGCTGAAAGCCAATACGATCATGCTTCACATGTTCCGGAAACGCGGCTTCGAGATCCATTCCGAGGATTACGAGACCAGTTTTGCCGAGCTGAAACTCGGGGATTCGGTACAGGCGGTTATGACGGTATAGAAATAATGGTTGAGCCCTCCCTGTAATTGATTTCGGGGAGGGTATATTATATAGTATCCAGCTTTTCTAATAACTTGAAAACATCAGTATAAGGATTTATCTCCCAAATGGGCCTATCATCGTGATTCCAACGATTTTCAGTTATCTGGGTAGCATTTCTGATGGCGGTTGGTATTCTATCTTTTAACCTTGTGAAATGGTCTCGGGATTTGCCGTAATCCGGATCATGATTTTCACGAATGAAGCTGATTATTTCATCACAGTTTCTAAAAGGTCGGGTAGTTGTTTCGAAATGCAGTAGTATCCAGTACTCAAAGCAAATATTTGAGAAGGCTGTAATAATTGGAGACTCTCTAAGCATTTCGATTGCATTGCTTACTCCGGGGTGTAAATCCCGGTCAAATATTGCAGCAATCAGAATATTATTAGGTGGAATTTTTAATTTCCTGGCCTCCTTGTATTGAGCAAGCGCTTCTCTCGAAATTCCCATAGGCGAATGATCCTTCGGCTGATAAACCATATTAGGCAGTCGGAATCCTCTGGAATGAAGGTATCCGACGAAATAGTGCGGTTCAGTTGCTTTACCTTCGCAGATCAATTTAATAAATGGTTGGACCAGATCCATTTGCAGCCTTTATTCAGGAAGGGTTATTAGATATGGATTGGTACTTGGAACGGCTTTGAATAGTCCGGCCATATACCATTTTTCAATAGGCACAACTTTGGAAATTCCTTTAATATCAGATAAGCGTCTTATTGTTGATTTACCTTCCAAGGATTTATCTACCAGGAAGATCTGGTCCCTTCTGAAAAGGTCTCTGTCGAAAAGGCTTATATCGTGAGTAGAAAAGATCAGTTGAGCATTGTGAGGATTGGATTCAAGGTCATGGAAAAGGTTAATGATCATTCGACTTAAGAGAGGGTGAAGATGTTTATCCAATTCATCAATAATGACAGTAGATCCATCATCTAAAGCATCAATTATTGCTGCTGCGATTCCCAATAATTTAATGGTACCTGTAGATTCCTCTCTTAGAAGATCAAAAAATTCAACTCCGGTTTCAACTCCGTTAGTGAAAACCGGATGAATGGTTTTTATCCTTTTCCTGTTTTTATTCAGGATAATTTTGATGTTTCTTTCGTCCAATGGATCATTGTCCAGGTAAAAATTGGCCCTGTCAACATTCAATGATTCGGTGAAGAGGTCAATAATTCCGGTATCTGCGGCCTTTATGAGGGAGATAAGGGAATGTTTATACCTGGGCAATAATTCTCCTGTTAATATTTCTTCAACTTTCTTTAAAAGTGCATCTTCAAATGAATGAGAAATCTCTATGAAAAGGTAACTGGAAAAAAAACGATAAACTTCCGTAAGGCTTGGCAGTTTTTCCAGGCCGGCACGGGAAAGCAGTAATTGGTTTTCTAAAATATTAAATTCGCGTTCACCCTGATAACTTTCTCCAAACTGGATCCTAATATCTTGATTCCGGGAAAAAAGAAGAGCATGTCGATTCAATTTTCGATTTCGTTCAAAAAAATTCAACTCTTCTCTAAGAATTCTGGTCTGATCGAATTCAACAAGGTAGTTGTAACGAATCCCATCTTTTGCAACGAAGTCAATTTCAAAAGTGCAAGGAAGCGATTTGCTTGTTCCGTCGAGTTTGAAAGGCTCGTAAGTCGGAATGGTGCTATCCAGTTTGTATTCACTGGACTTTAGAACCATTGTTTCCAATGTTTTTATGGCCCGCAAAAAGTTACTTTTACCTGAGGCATTGGCGCCAAATAAAACCCCGGACCGGATCAAGGGCTTTCCATGGCTTTTATCATCATTGAAAATCAGGTTCTCGGCTTTTGTTTTCTGGTTAATGCTTTCTCCGGTCTGAAACATCATAGTTTCAGATCCGTGGATTGAACGGAAGTTGGTAACCGTGAATTTGATTATCATTCTATCTTGTTGTTGAGATAGCAAAAATTGGAAAATTTTTCCAAAAAAACAAATTTCAAAAGTAAAAAGTTGTCCTAAAATCGCTTAAAGCCAAAGGTAAGCGACGATTGCCTTAACCCAGCTGATCCAAATAATAAAATTACGATCGATTTCTATGGGGAAGTTAACAGCCCCTCGCCACCGATTTCCTCAGAAAATCTTCAAATTTCATTCGCGTTTTTTAATTGAACTTTGTATCAATTTAATACAATGCTGAATGAAACGCCAACTGTTACCGCTTCTCCCTGTACCCTTCTTTTTGCTGTTCGCCTTTTCCGTCAGCGCCCAGGCTCTAACGGGCACGGTTGCGGATACGCAAACAGGCAACCCACTGGCATACGCCACGGTCAGCCTGTTTTCGTGGCCCGACAGCGCATTGGTTGACGGGACCATTACCGATGAAAACGGCCAGTTCACCCTTACGGCAAAACCCGGTAACTACTACGCCAAAATGGAATTCCTGGCCTATGAGCCTGAATTTTTGGAGAAATTCGAGCTAAAGGAAGGCGTGAAAACGATGGACCTGGGTGAAATCCGCCTTCGGCCGGAGGCAGCCATGCTGAACGAGGTGGTCGTCCAGGCTGAAAAAAGCACCATGCAAATGGCCCTCGACAAGCGGATCTTCAACGTGGGCAAGGACCTGGCCAACGCGGGCGGAAATGCGGCGGATATCCTCAGCAATATCCCTTCCGTATCGGTGGACGTGGAGGGCAATGTCAGCCTCCGGGGCAGTGGAAATGTCCGGATCCTCATCGACGGCAAACCCTCCGGGTTGGTCAGCTTTAAAGGATCGGCCGGGCTGCAGCAGTTGCAAGGCAACCTGATCGAACGCGTGGAGATCATCACCAACCCGTCCGCACGCTATGAAGCCGAAGGGGTCGGCGGGATCATCAATATCATCCTCAAAAAAGAACGCACCCAGGGGCTGAACGGCGCCTTCGACCTGATCGCCGGCAATCCCACGAATTTCGGCGGCGCGGTCAACCTGAACTACCGGAAACAAAAGCTCAATTTTTTCGTCAATTACGGCGTTACCTACCGCGATATTCCCGGCGAGGGATCAACCTACCAGGCGGCCTATCGCAACGATACCGCATTCATCTACAACCAGTTCAGCGATCGCAGTCAAACCGGCTTCTACAACAGCATCCGGGGCGGGCTGGACTATTATTTCAATCCCAAAAATATCCTCACCGCCGCCTATACCCGGCGCATCAGCAAAGGCAAACGCAACTCAAGGCTGGAATATCAGGATGCCCTCTTTACAGCCGCCAATATCTCCGGGATCAACGTGCGGACCCAGGATGAAACCGAAATCGAACCCAACAGCGAGTATTCCGTCAATTTCAAAAGGCTCTTTGAACGGGAAGGTCACGAACTCACGGCCGAAGTGCGCTACCTGGATAACTGGGAAGATTCCGACCAGGATTTTTCGGAACAGTACTTTCTGGCCAACTATTCCCCTTCCGGGATACCCGACCTGCTGCAGCATTCCTACAATTTCGAAACGGAAAAACAATTGCTGTTCCAACTGGATTATGTCAAACCATTCGGCAAGGACGGCAAGTTTGAAACAGGGCTCAGGAGCAATTTCCGGGACATGACCAACGACTACCTCGTGGAGGAACTGAACGACGGCGTCTGGCAAAAACTTCCGGGGTTGGAAAACAACTTCTTCTACGACGAAAACATCCACGGGGCTTATGCCATTCTGGGCAACAAGATCAGGAAGTTCTCCTACCAGTTCGGCCTGCGGGCGGAGATCACGGACGTGCGTACGCGCCTGGAGCAAACCAATGAGGTGAACCCCAGAAACTACGCCAACCTCTTCCCCAGCGTCCACTTCACCTACGATCTGCCCGCTGACAACGCCGTTCAGATCAGCTACAGCCGCCGGATCCGGCGCCCGCGTTACAATGACCTTAGCCCGTTCGTTACCTATTTCGACGACCGCAACTACTTCAGCGGCAACCCCGACCTGGAGCCGGAATTCACCAATTCCTTCGAGTTGGGCCATATCAAATACATGGAAAATGCCGCTCTAAGCTCTTCCCTTTATTACCGCCACACCACCGGTAAGATCGAGCGGATCCGACGTGTCGACGACGAAGGCAATGCGGCCACCAGGCCCGAAAACCTGTCGACGGAAGATGCATTCGGCCTGGAAATAACGGCTTCCTGGTCCCCGTTCAAGTGGTGGAAAACCGACGGCAACTTCAATTTTTTCAGGGCGGTCACCGACGGCGGCAATCTGGGCGCCGGGTTTCAAAGCGACACGTACAGCTGGTTTACCCGCCTGACCTCCAGATTTACCTTCTGGAAAAATACCGACCTTCAGGCGAGGTGCAACTACGAGGCCCGCATGCAAACCCCGCAAGGTTACCGCAAACCGCTCTGGTATCTCGATCTGGCGGCAAGTAAGGACTTCCTGAAAGACAACGCGACCATCACTGTCAACGTGTCCGACCTGTTCAACACCCAGCGGTTCCGGTCGGTCACCGAGGGGGATAATTTTTATACTTACAGCGATTTCCAGCGTCGGCCGACCCAGGTCAACCTCACGCTGAGCTACCGCTTGCACCAGCAAAAGAAAAAAGGTCCGCCTCCGGGTGAATCGGGAGAAGGATTTTAAGCCCAGGAATCCTGGAATTGAATACAAATCCAGGCCGGCGTTTGCCTGAAAAAATGATAAATTTGAGCTTGCAGGAACATAACCCGTTGCCATCCGGTAAAGGAGCCGCGACAGGTAAAAACAGAAGCAGTATGAAAAAAGCGACAATCTTCTTGCTGACCTTTGCGGCCAGCCTTAATGTCCTTTCCGCCCAGAAATGGACGGAGAAGCCAATGGGAAACCACGCGCTCATTACCAATCCCGGCGGACAGACACTGGGCTACTCTCCCGCTTCCGGGGTAAAGATCCTCACAATTGACGGACTGGCTTTCAAAGACCTGAACCGGAACGGACAACTGGATAAATACGAAGACTGGCGACTTTCTGCCGATGTCCGGGCAAAGGACCTGGCTTCCAAACTGACGATCGAGGAAATTGCCGGGTTGATGCTCTACAGCAAACACCAGGCCATACCCGCCCGCGAGAACGGCTACTTTGCCGGTACGTATAACGGGAAGGTTTTCTCCGCTGCGGGGGTACAACCCGAAAACCTGACCGACCAGCAGACCGAATTCATCACCAAAGACCACCTCCGCCATGTGCTGATCACTACGGTACAGTCGCCCGCGGTTGCCGCCGGATGGAACAACAATGTTCAGGCGCTGGCCGAAAGCATCGCTCCTGGGATACCGGCCAACAACAGTTCAGATCCGCGCAACGGCACGGTCTCGAATGCTGAATTCAACGCCGGCGCAGGCGGGCAGATCTCCATGTGGCCGGGTTCCCTGGGCATGGCCGCTACCTTTGATCCGGCGGTTGTGGAAGCATTCGGCCGGATCGCCTCCGCGGAATACCGGGCGTTGGGAATTGCCACGGCACTATCGCCCCAGATCGATATCGCCACCGATCCGCGCTGGAACCGGGTCAGCGGCACATTTGGAGAAAACCCCAAACTGGCTGCCGATATGGCGCGCGCTTATTGCGACGGTTTTCAATCTTCCTACGGCGATCAGGAAATCGCCGGCGGTTGGGGGTATGCCAGCGTGAACGCCATGATCAAGCACTGGCCGGGCGGCGGATCAGGGGAAGCCGGTCGTGACGCCCATTACGGCATGGGCAAGTTCGCGGTTTATCCGGGCGGGCAGTTCACGACCCATTTCATCCCGTTTACCAAAGGCGGCTTAAAACTGAAGGGCAAAACGAAAATGGCATCTGCCGTTATGCCTTATTACACGATTTCCTGGAACCAGGATACCAAAAACGGCGAAAATGTGGGGAACAGCTACAATCATTACATCATTAACGATCTCCTGCGTAAAAAATACAAATACGACGGGGTGGCCTGCACCGACTGGAACATCACGGCAGACGAAACCGCCCTTGACCTGTTCGTCGGCGGCAAACCCTGGGGTGTGGAAAAACTGAGTGTGGCCGAGCGGCATTACAAGGTCCTGATGGCCGGTGTCGATCAATTCGGGGGCAACAACGAAGCGGGGCCCGTGCTGGAGGCCTACGACATGGGGGTGAAAGAACACGGCGAAGCCTGGATGCGCGCCCGGATGGAACAATCCGCGGTTCGTTTGTTGAAGAACATTTTCCGGGTTGGTCTGTTTGAAAACCCGTACCTCCACCCGGAAGAAACCAGCCGCACGGTGGGCAAACCTGAATTCATGGCAGCGGGGTATGCGGCCCAGCTGAAATCGGTAGTGATGTTGAAGAACAAAAACAACGCCCTTCCGCTTGCCGGCGGTAAAACAGCCTATATCCCCAAAAAATATACGCCGGCAGGCCGCAATTTCCTGGGAATGGAAATACCCGAAAAACTGGATTATCCGGTGAATATGAATATTGCAAAAAAGTACTTCAATACGTCGGATAACCCGGATGAAAGCGACTTTGCACTGGTGTTCATCGAAAGCCCCAACACGGGGAACGGATACCAGGCTGCGGACCGGAAAAGCGGCGGCAACGGCTATTTCCCGATCAGCCTCCAGTACGGCGAATATGCGGCCGAAGAGGCCAGAGCAACCAGCCTGGCCGGCGGCGACCCGCTGGAGGATTTCACCAACCGGTCGTACAAAGGAAAAACCGTGAAGGCGACCAATATAACCGACCTGTCAATGGTGACGGAAACGGCCGCCAAAATGAAAGGAAAACCGGTGATCGTTATAGTGAATATGAGCAACCCAATGGTATTCAGGGAATTCGAAAGCCAGATTGATGCCATTCTGGTCGGCTTTGGCGTACAGGATCAGGCGGTGCTGGACATTCTCTCGGGAAAAGCCGAACCGACCGGCCTGCTGCCCATGCAGATGCCCGCCGATATGTCGACCGTGGAAAACCAATTCGAGGATATGCCGCTGGATCTGCGGTGCCATACCGATTCTGAAGGTCATATTTACGATTTCGGCTTCGGTATGAACTGGAAGGGCGTGATCCGGGACGGACGTGCTGCGAGATACAAGTGGAAGTTGAAAAAACAGTAAATAACGTGAATTCGGGATGATCAAAATTATTTATGACTGAAAATCAAATATCAGCTTACCGAAAGAGGCTTCCTTGTTTCATTGCCGGCGCAGGGGTAACGAGCATCAATGAGGCATTGAAACCATGAAACATCGGATCGTTGCTTATTTTTCAGGAGCCCGGTTCTTGTTTTTAGCCGCCCTAAACCAGAACTTACGTTAAATATTATCCTTTAAACCGTTAAACAATATGAATTACCTGGTCCTATCCTCATCCGTCGCTTTGTTGCTGATGGCCGGAAAACAGATCGACTCCGGCCGCCAAACCACGTACGAAATGCCGGCCCAACCGGTCATGTGCCACACCGATTACCCGGACGGCAGTATGAACGCCTTTGCCAACGACCCGGCCTTCTGGGCCTTGCACCCCTCTCCGCTCCCACTGGAATACAAAGCCATGGGGGAAGAGGTCCGGTTTGCCACACCCGACGGCAAAGGCGCCGGCGCTTACTTCATCAAAGCCAAAAAGAAATCGAAAAAATGGCTGTTTGTCTACCAGGAATGGTGGGGCCTGAACGACTATATCCGCCGGGAGGCCGATACCTTTTATGGAGATCTGAACGGCGAGGTCAATGTGCTGGCCCTGGATATGTACGACGGCAGGTCGACCGCCAACCCGCAGGAGGCCGGCCAGATCATGTCCTCCGTAACCCAGGATCGCCTCGAAAGCATCATCAAAGGCGCATCGGCTTATGCCGGTAAAAAAGCGAAGATCGCCAACGTAGGCTGGTGCTTCGGCGGCGGCCTTTCGCTGCAGTCGGCCCTGCTCAACGGCAAAAAATCCATCGGAGCGGTGATGTACTACGGGATGCCGGTCCGGGATATAGAACGCCTGAAGACCCTGAAATGCGACGTACTGGGCCTTTTTGCCACCGAGGAACGCATTTCCAAACAGGTGATCGAGGAATTTGCGGCCAATATGAAGACGGCCGGCAAAAAACTGGAATACAGGATCTTCAACGGCGTTCACGGGTTTGCCAACCCTTCCAACCCCAAACACGATCCTGAACTGACCAAAGAGGCTTACGCTTTGGCTATCGCCTACCTGAAAGGGAAATTCAAGGTAGGATAGGCCAAATTCATGGTTTTATTTACATTTGTTCACCAACTTGATTTTCACCCTGAATCAGATCATGAAATACCTCCTCATCCTGTTGACGGCCATGGCCATACTCCCGGCTGCCGGCGCCCAGAAAGCGGACCAGCTTTGTTACGAGCTCCGCATTTATACCACCGACAAAGGCAAGCTTAACGACCTGCTGAAGCGCTTTCGCAATCATACCATGGCGTTGTTCGAAAAACACGGCATGACCAATGTCGGTTACTGGACCCCCCTGGATAACCCGGACGGGAAATTGTATTACCTGATGTCCTACCCCAGCCGGGAAGCCCGCGATGCTTCCTGGAAGGCCTTTGGCGCCGATACCACCTGGCAGCGGGTCGCCCGGGAAAGCGAGGCCAACGGAAAGATTGTCACCAAAGTGGAAAGCGTATTCCTGAAGACCACCGATTTCTCGCCGAACAACCTTAAAAGTGAACCCGGCAAAGTCTGGGAATTGCGCATGTATACCACCACGCCCGGTCATTTGCCGAATCTGTTGAGCCGGTTCAGAGACCATACCGTGAAACTGTTCAAAAAACACGGAATGACCAACAAGATCTACTGGACGCCGACGGATGAAGCCCAGGGCAAGGACAACATGCTGTACTACATGCTGACCCACAAAACCGAAAAAGCGGGCAAGGCTTCTTTCGACGCTTTCCGGGCCGACCCCAAATGGATCAAAGCCAGGGAGGATTCGGAAAAAGCTGCGGGCGGATCCCTGACGACCCAGGTCGTTTCGATCTATATGTGGCCGACGGATTTTTCTCCTGTTAAATAATGTGAGCTCGGGTTTAGGGACTTCCTCGCAGATAAAGCGGCAGTGCGGGCCGTCAGGTCCGCTATATCGATTGCTCCGGGTCGGCAACGTTTGCGGCGGGTAATGCCGGGCCCATGCCGTCAAAATGAATGGAATGGATTTCAACCGTCGTTGCAATTTTTGTATTCCGGCCCTACAGGCCGGTGGCTTCCGTCGTTGCCGGGGAGACGCCTGGTTTTGAAAAATGCCTTTCCAGGCAATCCCCGATAATATCACCGATGAAACGGGAGAAGGTATACCCATGCGCCTGCAGGATCTTCCCGCAGATGGTGTCGCTTTCCACCCAGGAGGAGATGCTGCAGTTGGCATTTACTTCAAGTACGAACAACTCGTCCGTGTGTTTTTCCCAGCGGATATCTACCCGGCCGTAACCGGTTCCGCCGACTGCTTTATAGGCAGCCCAGGCGGCTTGTTCCAGCCGGTTGCTTTCTTCCGGGGTTGCCATCGCCGTAACATACATCTGCTCTTTCCACATATCGAAAACAAAATGGTGCCTTTCCTCCGGAAGGCTGCTGTCGTACACGATCTGCAAAGCCGGAAATACGGTAGCGCTGTCCGGATAACCGGGGGTGCCCGCAATAAGCACGGTAAAGTCCCGACCCAGGATGAAGCGCTCGGCCAGGATTCCGCCCCCGCTGAAGTCATAACCGTGCATGCCCTCAAATAATCGCGCTGCCTGAACCTGAAGATCCCGGTCGTTATGGACAACCGATTCCCAGGTCAGCCCGAAGCTGCCGCCGGAAACAGAAGGCTTTACAAATACGGGAGCGCCGACCTTTTGACAAACCCCATCCAGGTTGGTATCCGGTTTATCGATGAAATGATACGGCGCTGTCGGTACCCCGGACCTGAGAAAAGCATCTTTCATCAGGTGTTTGGAGGTGGACATGTGGTAGAATCCCGAATCGGCGCCGGTAAAGGGAATGTTTCGGGATTCCAGCAGCTTTACGACCGTAAGGCCGGGATACCCGTTGATCTCATCTCCGTCGCAGTAGTTGAAAACGATATGCAGGCGGCCGTCACTGCGGCTTTGCAGGTCCGCTGTGGTGGCCTCCAGGTTGTCCAGGGTAATGGGTGTCCAGGACCAGTCCAATCCCAGGTCTGCAAAAGCGTCCGCCATTTCGGTCCGGGTATCCGGGTCGTCGTAAAATTCGCTGACCGGGCCGTCGGCCGTGATCTTGTAGGGAACAAAGAGCCAAACGAAAAGGTCGGTTGCAGACAACCCGTACCGGTGCAGGATCAGGTCTAAATTCATTTGGTTGCATTTTAAAAGCCGGCGACCGGCTTCAGCCTGCAAGGTTACAAAATGGATTTTTGAATTAGCTGAAAAAAACTTTTATTGTGTGGATTTTCAAGGCTGATCGTAGACGAAAAACCGACAACATGCAACAATTCTTCGTATTTGTAGCCTTCACGGCCTTTGTAGCCGGTTATGCTTCCTGGCGACTGCGCAAAGATAATTTCAGGACCAAAGACGGCTATTTTCTCGGCGGGCGAAGCCTGACCGGCGTCATCATCGCGGGATCCATGTTGCTGACCAATATCTCCACGGAACACCTGGTGGGCATGAACGGTTCCGCCTACCGGAACGGCGGCATCATCATCGCCTGGGAGGTGACTTCCGCGCTGGCGCTTGTGGTGGCCGCCCTTTATTTCATACCCAGATACCTGAAAATGGGCCTGACCACCATCCCCGAATTCCTGGAAAAGCGCTTTGACGGAATGACCCGGACCATCATCGGCCTGCTGCTGATCATTTCTTTCGTGTCCACCCTATTGCCGATCGTGTTGTATACAGGCGCCATCAACATCGAGAGCATTTTCGGCATATCCGAATTGCTGCATATCAGCCGCACGGAAGGGCTTTGGCTGACCGTCCTGGTGGTGGGCGCGATCGGCGCGGTGTATGCGATTTTCGGCGGCCTGAAAATGGTGGCCTATACGGATACTCTGAACGGTTACGGCCTCCTGATCGCCGGTTTGCTGGTACCCATCTGGGCGCTGTGGGACATCGGCCACGGCAATATCCTGACCGGCCTTTCCACCGTTTTTCATCATGCTCCGGAAAAGTTCAATGTGGTCAGCCGGGAGCCTTCTGTCGGCCCGGGCGCGAGGGATGCGATATTGCCGTTCAGCGTGCTGTTTACCGGGTTGATCGTCAATCAATTGTATTTCTGGGCGATGCACCAATCCATCATCCAGCGCGCCCTGGGGGCGGTCAGCCTTAAAGAAGCCCAGAAAGGGTTGCTGCTCACCGGGATCTTCAAGATCTTAATGCCGCTCATCATCGTACTGCCGGGCATCATCGGGTTCTACTATTTCGGCGACAGCTTGTACAACGCCCAGGATACGGTTTATCCGCAACTGATCAAGCGCATTTTGCCGGTATGGATGACGGGGTTTTTCGTTGCCGTGGTGATGGGCGCTATCCTGAGCACCTTCAACAGCGCCCTGAACAGCGCGGCAACCATATTCAGCCTTGGTTTGTTCAAGAGATATATCCGCAAATCTGCCTCGGACACCCAGTTGGTCCGGGTCGGCAAGATCACTTCGGCTGTCCTGGCCATCTTCGCGATCCTGGTTGCGCCTTTTGTGGCCAATGCACCGGCCGGCCTTTACCAGTTGCTGCAACAGCTCAACGGGATCTTTTTCATCCCGATGGCATCGGTCATCCTGGCGGGTTTTTTGTTCCCGAGGGTGTCTGCTTCCGGTGCAAAGGCAGGGCTGGCATTCGGCCTGGTCTTTTATGTGCTGATGTTCATGGTCTTCAAGGTCAACCTCCATTTCGTGCATATCTGGGGCATCGAATTCGTGTTGAACATAGCGGTAATGCACCTGGTTTCGGCTTTTGACCCACCCAGGGAGGTCTTCACGATCCGGGATATCGGCGTGGTGGACATGAAGCAGTGGAAGTATGCGAAAGGGCTGAGCATAGTGCTGACGATCGTGACGCTGGCGATTTATGTTTGGCTGGGGAGTGTTTGAGAGGGTGTGAGCCCGCCTTCGCCGGAGGCTTCGGCGGATGAGAGGGTGAGAGGGCAAATAAAAGACGGCCGGGATGCAGGAGGTTCGGAGTTTTGGAATAAATGCCGGAAATTTGCGTTAATTGCATGATGAAACCGATTTAGGATGATACCATGCCCCGGTTGAATACAAACACGCAATGAAGATTTACAATTTTAGTCCGGGACCCGCCGTGATCCCGCCGTCTGTATTAGGGGAGGCAAGTCGAAGTCTGGTACAATTTGAAGATACCGGAATGTCCATTGCCGAAATGAGCCACCGCAGCCCCAAAGTGATGGGCATTGTGGAAGAGGCCTCTGCTTTGATCCGGGAATTGCTTGGATTGAACAGCGACTATGAAGTGATCTGGGTGCAGGGTGGGGCATCTTCCCAGCTGGCGGTAGCGCCGATGAACCTTACCGATCCGAAACAAGCCATAGCCGTTGCCGATACGGGGTATTGGGCCACCAAAGCCATCAAGGCGGCGGAGCAGATCTGCAAAGTCGAGGTCGTGGCTTCCTCCGAGGCTACCGGCTATGACCGCATTCCCAGGGATTGGACCCTACCCAAGGGGGTCCGCTATTTCCATATGGTGACCAACGAGACGATCAACGGGACCCAATACCGGGAAATTCCCGATCTGCCGGCGCCGATCGTTGCGGACATGACCTCCGATTTCCTCACCCGGCCCATCCCATTCGAAAAATTCGGGGTCATTTTTGCCAGCGCCCAGAAGAACTTTGGTTTGGCCGGCGTTACCTGCGTCGTTATCCGGAAAGACCTGATGAAAACGCCGCCCAACCGGGTCATTCCCACCATTTTCGATTACCGGACCCATATTGCCGCACAATCCCTGTACCACACGGCGCCGGTTTTCCCCATTTACGTCTCCATGCTCACCCTGAGGTGGATCAAGAAGATGGGCGGCCTTGAAAAAATGGCCGAAAAGAACGCCGAAAAAGCGGCCGTGCTGTACAGCGAACTCGACCGGAACCCGGTTTTTCAGGGCAGCGTGGTAGAGGAAGACCGCTCAGTGATGAACGTCTGTTTTCGAACAGACCGCGCCGGGCTGGAAGAGGAATTCCTCAAATACACGGAGCGCAATGGTGTGGTCGGCATCAAGGGCTTTCCAACGGTCGGCGGCTTCCGGGCGTCTATCTACAACGCTATGCCGCTGGATGGGGTGCAGGTGTTGGCGGAGATGATGCGGATGTTTGCGGGGAGGTTTGGATGAGTTGGATGCTGGATAGATTGACGACTGTCCTAAAGGGATTCCTATGGAGCCGACTGCCAACTGCCAACTGACAACTGCCAACTGACAACTGACCACTGACCACTGACCACTGACAACTGACAACTGATTACTGCCAACTGACAACTGACCACTGATTACTGAAAATCTGCCCCCTCCCTTTAAAGGAGTTTTAGCGGTCGACACATCTGTACAAAAAATATTGCGTATCATTGGACCCGGATCCCCTCAGCGATCCTGAACTACATGCAGCAAGGCAGCGATCTATCCTCTTTCCAAACCGATTTCCAAGGCCTGAGCGCCGCCGAAGTCGCCGAATCCCGTAAAAAATACGGCAATAATTCCATTGAGAATAAGGAAGAAAGCGGATTCTGGACCGTATTGAAGGATGTGACCACCGAACCGATGTTCGTGCTCCTTTTGGTCGCAGCCGGTATTTATTTTCTGGCAGGGGAATATCCGGACGGCATCATCATGGTGGCGGCCATCATCTTCGTTTCCGCCATATCGCTGTACCAGGAAACCCGCAGCCGGAATGCGCTGGCAGCCCTGAAGAAATTGACCCAGCCGAATTCCAAAGTGATCCGCGACGGAGCGGTCAGGGAAATCCCGACCCAGGAGATCGTGAAGGGGGATTATATCATCGTGGAAGAAGGCAATCTGGTGCCCGCCGACGCGGATATCGTCCATTCCAATGACTTTGCGCTCAATGAATCCATCCTGACCGGCGAATCCTTTCAGGTTGAAAAAAGCGAAAAATCGGAAAACCCGGCCATTTATTACGGTACGTTGGTCGTGTCCGGTTCGGCGGTCGGCAGGGTTACGGGGGTCGGCAGCCTGACGGAACTGGGCAAGATCGGCCAGTCTCTGGAAAAAGTGCAATCTGCCAAAACGCCCATGCAGCTCCAGATCAGCTCCTTTGTCAAAAAAATGGCTGCATTCGGGGTATTGGCTTTCCTGCTGGTCTGGGGGATCAATTATTGGAAATCGGGCGACCTGCTGAGCGGATTGCTGAACGGCCTGACCCTGGCCATGTCGGTCCTGCCGGAGGAAATACCGGTAGCGTTCACCACTTTTATGGCGCTCGGAGCCTGGCGGCTGATCCGGATGGGGGTGCTCACCAAGCAACCTCAAACCGTTGAGAGCCTGGGGGCTGCAACGGTCATCTGCATCGACAAAACCGGCACGATCACCGAAAACAGGATGACCCTGACCAGGGTGTATTGTTTTGCCGAGGACCGGATAGCCGGCCTTCAGGAATGTACGTCGGCGGCGTGCAGGCGCGTGGTGGAATACGCCATGTGGTCGAGTGAGGTCAATCCGTTTGATCCGATGGAACAGGCCATCCATAAAGCTTATCAGGAATCAGCAGAAAGGGACCTTCGCCCGGATTTTCAAATGTTTCATGAATATCCGCTGAGCGGGAGCCCGCCCATGATGACACACCTTTACGAAAACACGGAAGGCGCCAGGATCATTGCCGCCAAAGGCGGGTGGGAAGCCATCGTGAGCGTATCCGGCCTGGAGGAAGGCCCGGCGGAAAGGGTAGGGGAAGTAGCCCGGGAAATGGCCGCCGGCGGTTATCGGGTGTTGGGCGTAGGCAGCACCCAATGGGAAAGCGACGATTTTCCGGCAAGGCAGCAGGATTTTAAATTCCGGTTTGAAGGCCTGATCGCACTCGAAGACCCGCCCAAGCCAAACATCAGCAAGGTCTTTCGCCGTTTTTATGATGCCGGCATCCGGCTGAAGATCATTTCCGGGGATTTTCTGCAGACGGTCCAGTCCATCGCCCGCCAAACCCGTTTCGAAGGAGCGGATAACCCGCTGACCGGCGCCCAGGTGGCGCAAATGGACGAAACCCAATTGCGGGAAGCCGTCAAAAAGACCAACCTGTTTGCCCGCATGTTCCCGGAAGCCAAATTGCGCGTGATCGAAGCCGAAAAAGCGAACGGGGAGATCGTTGCCATGACCGGCGACGGGGTCAACGATGCGCCCGCCCTCAAATCGGCTCATATCGGCGTGGCCATGGGCACCCGCGGCACCGAAACCGCAAAACGGGCAGCCTCCATCGTTATCATCGACGACGACCTGGACAACATCGCCGACGCCGTCCTGCTCGGCCGGCGGATCTATTCGAATTTCAAAAAGGCGGTCCAATACATTATTTCCATACACATTCCGATCATCCTCACGGTGAGTACGCCCTTGCTGCTGGGATGGGCTTTTTCCAATATCTTCTCGCCGATCCACGTCATCTTTTTTGAGCTGATCATGGGGCCCACCTGTTCGATCATTTTTGAAAATGAACCCATGGAGGAACGCCTCAAGCAGGAAAGTCCGCATCGGAGCGGCTCCGGCTTGTTCGCCGTTAATGAATTGACCATCAGCATTATCCAGGGATTGGCGATCACGGCCGGCGTATTGTTCCTTTACCATTACACCATGAATGCCGGCTATGCAGAGGGTCAGGTCCGGACGGTCGCCTTCTCGACCATCCTGCTCAGCAACATCTTCCTGACCCTGGTCAACCGGTCTTTTTACTATTCCGTTTTTCGCACGCTGACCTATCCCAACCGGTTGATCCCGCTCATCATTGCCGTTACCTTGGGCGTACTGGCCGCAACCCTGTATGTACCTGCCGTGCAATCCTTGTTCCGCCTGGAATCCATCGGCCTGGATCTGCAATGGAAATGCCTGGCTGTGGCGTTCGTCTCCGTGATCTGGGTGGAAGGGTATAAGATGTATAGGAGGAGGAGGAAGTAGTCAGTTGTCAGTTGGCAGTTGGCAGTTGGCAGTGGTCAGTTGGCTCCATAGGAATCCCTTTGGGACAGTCCGGTAGCTGAGGGAAGTCGAAGCTGCAAGGGACGCATAACCATCAAACCATCCAACACCAAAAGCAAGTCCGGCAATAAAGTTCGGCACGGAAGCTTAAAGTCAAATCCCCTCAACAATGAACCAATGAACCAATGAACCACTGAAACCCTCCTACTCCTCCCGCACCTCCGTAACTGCAGGCGCCTTCCAACGCTCAAACCCAACCGGCTTGCTTTGCGCTTTGCGAACAGCCGCTGAAGTACGCCGTTTGTCGCTGACCATGGCGAAGGTCATGATCAGGCTGGTGCCGATGATGATGAACAACAGGATGCCCGGCTGAAAACCGGCAATTTGGGCCTCTTCCGGAATGTTGGTAAACAAGAGAATGGTGATCAATCCGCGGGGGGCGACGAATACCTGCGGCAGGATGTCCCGGCCGATGAAAACCCGCAGGATCAGGAACCGGACCAGGTAAATGGAAAGGATGATCAACAGGCTGATCACGGCAACATCCACCCTGACCAGCGTGGCCAGCGAAATCGTGAGGCCGAAGATCACAAAGAAAAAAGTGCGTACGATGAATGCCGTTTCCATGGTCACAACGTGCAGCCCTTCGTAGATCTGTTTGGCGTATTCCAGCTTCAGGAGTTTGCTGAGCCGCCCCCGGAAAAACAACTCCATATTGGCGATCAGCAGGCCGAACACCAGAATGATGATCAGGCTCGACAAGTGGTAGATCTTGCCGACGGAATACAGCAGCAACAGCACCGAAATGAGCAAAAAGAATTTGGTATTGCTCCGGATGCTCTGGAAAATGACCAGGATAATGTAACTGGCGACCAGCGAAACCACGATCGTGAGCAGCACATTTCCGGCGAATCCCGCTACCCCGTGGCTCCCTTCGGACGCATCCATCTGGCCGCTGAGGAAGTAGAAGACCATGATCCCCAGGATGTCCGAAAACGTACTTTCGTAAATGTGAAACTCCTTTTTGTCCGTTTTCAGCCCCGAAACGCTGGGAATGATGATCGCGCTCGACAAGATGGACAGCGGAGTAGCGTACAGCCATGCCGCGCTCATGGTCATCCCTTCGATCGAGTAATGCAAAATCAGGGCCGCCGGCCACATCGAACCCAGCAATCCGATCAGGGCGATGACGAATGCCTTGGCGATCGGGACGTATTTCTCCCGTTTGAGCTCCAGCTCAAGGGCGGCTTCCAGCACAATCATGATCAGCCCGATGATGCCCAGCACTTCCAGGAGCGGCAAAAAATCGAGATCCTGCAATCCGGCCGCCTGCAACCCGATCTGCAGGGCAATGCCCAGTGCGATCAGCATGATGACGGCCGGGATATTCGTCTTCCGCGAGATCTCGCTGAACAGGAAGGACAGAATAACGATGACCGATACTTCAATGATGACATTATACGAGGTTAGGATATCTGTCATGCAGGCTTATTTTTTTGAGATTTTACAGGAATAACCCCATTCCCGGATCAAGGCCATGAGGTCGTTCAGGTGTCCTTCTTCCCGAACCAGGATTCTGACGTGGAATGCTCCGGCGGAGTCGTCAACACCGGAGAGTTCCGGTGGGTGAGCCCAGTCCGGATAAGGCGCCGAACGCAGCAATTCCAGGAACCTGGCCGGCGAATTGGCTTTCTGGTCGGCGCCCGCCGGTTCGATGATCAAATGGTACAAGCCGCCGCCGGCCTCCGCCGACTTGAGGGTGAAGCCGTCTTTCAGCAGCAGCCCGTACGGAACGAAATGGGCGCCTTTGTTGGTCTTCAGTTGCACCCCGAAATTGCCCACCTCAAAAACAGTGCCCTGCAGGTTGGCGGTCTGTATGCTCTTTCCGATGGATACGGCATTGGTAAAGCGGATGATCCGGCCGTTGAGGTAATTCCGGATGTGGTTGAATCCGGTAAGGAGTACGAGCAAGGCCATAAGCCCGTGGAAAACCGGATTGATCAGGATGAAAAGACTGGCCAGAAAGACCAGTGCGGCGGGTTCGTACAACAAGCGGGCCTTGCGGATCCACCGGTTGATCTGCGGCCCGAAATAACCCGAGATCCGGGCTGTTTCCAGCAGGCGCGCCGCGAACCGGAGCAGCAGGTAAACCGCCCCCACCAGGAGCGCTGATGACAGCAACTCCCCCCAGGTAAACCGGCTGGTCAGCAATGCTTCCATCTATTGTTGAAAGGTTATGAATTTATGTCTTTCCAGGAGCCGGCCCAGTTCGTTGGCCGTTACTTCGTTAACTTCCACCTGCCCGTCTATCCTGCGGATGAGCAATTTGACGTTCAGCAATCGCTGCAGGACGTAGCTGTATTTATCGCTGAAAGCGGGTCCGAAAAGCTTTCGCAAACGGTACTCCGTCGTGTATTTTTCCATCATGACCGAGGCGAGCAGTATCCCGTTGTCCGGATTAATGAAATCGGGCATCGGGAACCCCGGCCGGTACTGGTGGATGACCTTGTCGTCGTCCAGTTTCCGGGTAAAACTCGACCAAAGGTTCAACGCCTCGCCCACATTTCCGCCGGAAACGCGGTAAATGATCTCCGTCATTTTGGTAAACTGCCCCGGCGAGATTTCCGTTCCCTCCGCATCCGACAGGGTCTTGTGGGTGGCGCCGTGCCGGATCAGGATCGCCTGCCGGATATCCTCGACGCCCATCCGGTCGAGGTTGATCCTGGCCTGGAAGTACTTGCCGATATCGTAAATGCGGCTCAGGCCCGCGTGTTGCCAGTTGCTCATGGCCACCATGACGAATAACCTGCCGGAGTGGTTGTCGATGAACCGAAGGAGCTTCTGCATATTGGCGTGGAAATCCTGCCACAGCTCCAGGTCGTCGATCCAGATCAGCGGCTTATGCTGTATCGCATATTTACGGATGAATTCGAGGGCTTCACCCAGGTTATGGGTTACCGTGAACTTCCGTCCCTGGAAGGCGATGGTCGTATCCGGGGTCAGGACAATGGTGTTTTTAGCAAAATAGCGGTGGGCTATCAGGTCGCCGAAAAGGGATTTTCCAGCAAATCGCTGCCCGGTCAGGCAGACCGCTCCCCGGAAGCCGTTTCGCCATTGGCCGATCAGTTTTTCAATGCGTTTCAACTCCGCTTCCCGACCGACCCAGAACGATTCGCCGATATAGCCCTTGGTCAGGAAAATGCTGGAATACTGGCTGTTGTCCGGGTCGGCGGTCCGGATCTGTATGAACCGCACCAGTTTTTCCGACAGGCTCAGGGCTTCTTCCTGTTCAACCGAACTTTTGAACCTGCGCAACCGCTGGAGCACCTGGGCATATTGGTCCTGGATTCGGGTCAGCAACTGGTTCCGGTTGATCTTCAACTGGTTGATGGACGACTGGAGCGTCAGGGCCAGGAACTCGGCAGAGGTGTCATAGATGCCGGATATCCGGAAGGTGGCCCGCATCCGGGTATTCACCTGCCGGTCCAATCCTTCAATCTCGGTCTTCCAGTCCGCCAGCTTTTGCTTGAACCCTTCCATCGGTTGGTAGATATCCATGGAAGCCAGGTGGGTCTTCCGGTCTTCGGGGCTGTCATTGGCCAGCAGGATGGCCCGGTTGCGGATATTGGCCAGCGACAGTTTGAACATGTTTCGCACCTGTTCGATCGATTCGCCGCTGTCGTACAGCAACGGCAGGATCTCCGATTCCATCCATTGGCGGGCGATTCGCCTCAGATTGAGCTCACGGAACAGGATCATGCCGCTTTCCGTTCCGACGGCAGGTTGCAATTTGAGCGGAAGCTCCGGCAGTTCCCTGTCGAGCTCTTCCTGGTAAAAAACCAGCGGCCCGGTAGCCGGGATCTCTTTTTCCAGGGCCTCGAGGTGGCTGTTGATCCGGCCCGGCTTGTCCTGGATATTGTCCCGGATAAAATCGATGGCATTGTGAGCGGTGGTCTGGAATTGCTCCAGTTCGCGGTGGAAACCGGCAATCGTACGGGCTGTCAACGCCCGGATATGTTGAAAAGTGGCCGAAACGCCCCGAAGCTGCCGGTATTGCTCGGTCAACTGATCGCATTGCTGCGGCAGGCGCTCCAATTGCGCCTTGTACGTCGGCCACGGCGATTGCTGCCGCTCCCATCGTTCGACCTGCCGGCTGATCCCTTTGTTCTGCGAGCGGATATAAGCGGCTTCCTTCTTCGGCATGTCTTTAAGGGCGCTTGCCGCGGACAGGATCGTTTCCCGGGATTGCTCGCGGAGCGTTTTCAGGTCATCCGGCCGGACCGATTTGTCCAGTTTCAGCACCTGGGCTTTTAATTGTTGGAAATACACGTCCCGCCACAGGATCAGAAAGGACTTTGCGGATTCTGCCCAGGAAAAAATAACCAGAAAAGAGCCGAAAAGCGCAGTATCGCCCTTTGAGCCGGCCGAAAGACGCCCGGCATGGGTCTCTCCGAGGTCGATAACGGATTGCTGCAGTTGCCGGAGCCCGTCGCAAAGGGCCTCGGCATACCTGGGCGATTCCCATGTTTTTTCAATGGTTTCGTCCAGCAGGGTTTCGAAAGAAGAAAACAGCGTCTCGATTTTTTCCATCAGCGAATTGGATCCTGTTTCCCGGTTTGGAAACGGGGTAATGGCACTAAATTATAAAAATATGGGGAACCCGGCCTGAAATCTGTATCCGCCGGTGAAAATTTCTCCTGAAAATCAACCTGTAACCGGCGATTAAACGGCTAAAAATCACCGGTTTCCCGGCTGTTTATCATCACTGATTTTTTGCAGGCCAGGGTTTATTTTCTTAATTTTGGAGGTAACCGGTAAGGGGACAAAATTCCGGTCTTTGAGCCTGGAAACGATTTCCTAATAAAATAAAACAGGGTGACCACATGGCATATCCATATAGAAGGTCAGGTGCAGGGCGTTGGTTTTCGCCCGCATGTCTATATGCTGGCCAGGCAATTCGGCCTGACGGGGACGGTCAACAATACCCTCGACGGTGTGCATGTGGAGGTCAACGGCCCCCGGGAATACGTCCACCGGTTTTACAGGGCCCTGATCGACCGGGCGCCCCGGCTGTCGGGCATTACCCGGCACCGGATCGGGCGCGTTGAATCCCGTTATTTTCCTGATTTCCGGATCATTTCCAGCGCATCCTCCGGCGTTGCCAAGCTGCTGATCACCCCTGATTTTGCCCTGTGCGACGCCTGTTCCGCTGATCTGCACAGGGAAGGGAACCGCCGGAAAGATTACGCCTTTACCACCTGCACGCATTGCGGCCCGCGCTATTCAGTGATCAGCCGGCTGCCCTATGACCGGGAAAATACGGCCATGGGGCCTTTTGAGATGTGCCCGGTCTGTTCCAAGGAATACAACGATCCGCTCGACCGGCGCTATTACGCCCAGATCAACTCGTGCCCGGCGTGCGGCGTAACCCTGGCCCTTTGGGGACAAGATGACCGGCCGCTGGAAACCCCTCAGGATGAGATCCCGGCAACCGTAGCCCGGCTCTGGACTGCCGGCGGGATTGTGGCCATCAAAGGCATCGGGGGGTACCTGCTCACCTGCGACGCGGCAAATGAAAGGGCCGTATCCCTGCTTCGCGAACGAAAACACCGGCCGTCCAAACCGTTTGCGCTGATGTACCCCGGCGTCGATGCCCTGAAGCGCGACCTGGCGCCGACCGGCGCTGAACTGACGGAATTGACCAGCCCTGCCGCCCCCATCGTATTGGTGGAAAAAGCTCGGAAAACGCAGGTCTCAACGGCGTTTGATGCTATAGCGCCCGGCCTGGACCTGATCGGGGTCATGCTGCCCTACACGCCGCTTTATGAACTGCTGCTGGACGCGTTCGGCAAACCCATTGTTGCCACCAGCGGCAATGTCAGCAATGCACCGATCGTGTACCGGGATGATAAAGCCCTGGAGGAACTCCGGCAAATCGCAGGGCATGTGCTGGTCAACAACCGCGAGATCGTCATCCCGCAGGACGACAGCGTGATCCGGTTCACCTCTTTTACCCGGCAGCGGATCGTCCTGAGGCGTTCGCGCGGGTTTGCACCCAATTATGCAGGCAAAAACCCGGATTTGCCGCAAGATTGCATACTGGCCGCCGGCGCCATGCTCAAAAGTACGTTCACCTATTTCCACAGGGGCAATACCTTTGTCAGCCAATACCTCGGCGACCTGGAAGCATTTGATGCCCAGGAGCATTACCGCCATACTGCACAGCATTTCTTTCAGCTTTTCAATACCCTCCCTGAATTGATCCTGACCGATAAACATCCGGGGTACCCCTCGACGGAATACGGGTTGCAGCTGGCTGCCGACCTGGAGGTCCCCGCAGAACAGGTTCAGCACCATATCGCTCATTTTGCCGCGGTACTGGCTGAAAACGACCTGACCGCCTGTTCGGAGCCCGTTCTCGGCGTGATCTGGGACGGTACCGGCCTCGGGGATGACGGTCAGATCTGGGGCGGTGAATTTTTTCAATACGAAGAATCCGTGTTCCGGCGCTGCGGGCAATTCGAGTACTTCGGCTTTATTCTCGGCGATAAAATGCCGAAAGAGCCGCGGATCTCCGCATTGGCAGCCTGCCATGGCCTGCCGGAGGCGGAGGACCTGCTCGCCCCCAAATTCACCCGGCGGGAATGGGATTTGTACCGCCGGATGCTGGCCAACGAGAACGCGTTGAAAACCTCCAGCGTCGGCCGGATATTCGATGCCGTTGCCTCGCTGCTGGGCCTCATGGACCGGCAGACCTTCGAAGGGGAAGCCGCCTCGCAACTGGAACGGCTTGCCGAGGGTTATTGTAAAAGGAACGGCTTACACTTTGACGCCGGATATTTTGCCGAAGGATCCGCCTTTCCGGTCGCTCCGACCCGGATCCTGATGAACGGCATCATCCGGGACCTGCTCAAAGGAGAGCCGAAAGACCTGATTGCGGCCAGATTTCACTATTCGCTGGTGCAATTGATCGAAGCTGCGGCCGTCCGCCAGGGCATCAACAAGATTGCCTTCAGCGGCGGGGGTTTCCAGAACAGCCTGCTTGTTGACCTTATCATATTTCACCTGGACACCAGGGTTGACCTTTATTTTCACAGGGAATTGTCACCCAATGACGAATGCGTATCCTTCGGCCAGTTGATCTGGTATCAGATCAGGACGGGCAGGGAATCCATTATACAAGACAAAACCGATAACCATGTGTTTAGCGATTCCAGGTAAGATCGTGTCGATTGAAGACCGGTTTGAAGGCTTTTTCAGAATGGCGAGAGTTTCCTTCGGCGGCATTGTCAAGGAAGCCAGCCTCGAAATGGTACCGCAGGCGGCCGTCGGCGATTATGTGCTGGTGCACGTCGGGGTAGCCATCAGTCTGGTGGACGAAGAAGAGGCGATGAAGACCTTCCAATACCTCAAAGAGATCGGTGATCTGGAGGAATTGGGCCAGACCGATGACCAGGGCGCTATTCCTTAATTTCAGCAGTATGAAATTCCTGACCGAATATCGCGATCCCGACCTGGTCGCCAGGTACCTCGACGAGATCAACAAGGCCGCAACCCGTCCGTGGACCATCATGGAAGTATGCGGCGGCCAGACCCACAGCCTGGTCAAGAACGGCATTCTGAACATGCTGCCGGATGAGGTGCACATGGTGCACGGCCCCGGTTGCCCGGTCTGCGTGACGCCCCTGAACCTGATCGACAAGGCGGTGTTCCTGGCGGAAGAAAAGGGCGTGATCCTGTGTTCTTTCGGGGATATGCTGCGCGTGCCGGGTTCCGGCAAAAGCCTCCTGGAGGCCAAGGCCGCCGGCGCCGACGTCCGCATCCTGTACTCGCCGCTGGAGGCAGTGAAGCTGGCGCAGGACAACCCGGACAGGGAGGTCGTTTTTTTTGCCGTCGGCTTTGAAACGACCGCGCCGGCCAACGCCCTTTCCGTGTTGCATGCCCACCGGGCCGGCGTGTCCAATTATGCCATCCTGGCTTCGCACGTGCTGGTGCCCCCGGCCATTGAAGCCGTCATGAACGACGAGGAGAGCCATATCCAGGGGTTTCTGGCGGCTGGACATGTTTGCGCCATTATGGGCATTGATGAATACCACCCGTTGGCGGAACGGTATCGCATTCCGGTCGTCGTGACCGGGTTCGAACCGGTCGACCTCGTGCAGGGCATCCTGATGACCGTCCGGCAACTGGAGAAAGGAGAGGCCCGGGTGGAAAATCAGTACAGCCGGGTGGTCCGCCCTGAAGGCAATCCCGAAGCGCAAAAGGTGATTCGGCAGGTCTTCCGGACCGGCGATCGCGAATGGCGCGGGATCGGCTCCATTCCGATGAGCGGCTATGAATTGAGGCCCGGGTTTGAACGCTACGACGCCAACCTGAAATTCAGCGTGAACATCGGGAAGGCCCGTGAAAGCGAGGAATGTATAGCCGGGCTGATCCTGAAAGGCATCAAAAAACCCGGCGAATGCCCGCAATTCGGCAAAAAATGCAAACCCGAATCGCCCCTGGGCGCACCAATGGTGAGTTCGGAAGGGGCTTGTGCGGCTTATTACCACTTCCATCAGGCCATCCAGGACCTGGAAACGGTTGCTTAAACAGGTATTGCCATGACAAACGAAAAAATAAAAATGCAGCTTTCCTGCCCGATGCCCGCCCTCGACTTCGACGTCATCACCCTGGGACACGGCAGCGGCGGCTTGCTGACCAACAGGCTCCTCGACAGCGGCGTGTTCGACCTGCTGAGCAACGAATGGCTGGACGAACGCCACGACGGCGCCACCCTCAACCTGAACGGTAAAGTGGCTTTTACCACCGACAGTTTTGTCGTATCCCCCGTCTTCTTTCCAGGCGGCAATATCGGCGAACTGGCCGTGAACGGAACGGTGAACGACCTGGCCATGTGCGGCGCTGTCCCCCAATACCTTTCCCTGAGTTTTATCCTGGAGGAAGGCCTGACCATGAAGGAATTCTGGGACATCCTGGTGTCCATCAAATACGCCTGCGAGGAAGCCGGGGTAAAGGTCGTTACAGGCGATACCAAGGTAGTGGAACGGGGTAAAGGCGACAAGATCTTTATCAACACCACCGG
The DNA here is from genome assembly GCA_937873655.1 of uncultured Lewinella sp. Lineage (GTDB taxonomy): Bacteria > Bacteroidota > Bacteroidia > Chitinophagales > Saprospiraceae > JACJYC01. The sequence goes on from CALMYQ010000024.1 coordinate 82,028, forward strand.
GGTCGGCGAGGTCCACCCCAGGGCCGATATCCGGGCTGCCAGGGTCCGGGCGGGCGATAAGATTATCGTCAGCGGCAACCTGGCTGCGCACGGCATCGCCATATTGTCGGTCCGCAAAGGGCTGGAATTCGAAACCGCCCTGGAAAGCGATACCCGCAACCTCAACCACATGGTCCGGGACCTGCTGGATGAGTTCGGCGAAGATATCCACCTCCTGCGCGATCCGACAAGGGGCGGCGCAGCTACCGTATTGACGGAAATCGCGCGGGACACCCGCCTCGGCATTGACCTTTTTCAAAAGGATATCCCGGTTGACGAGGCGGTTTCCGGCGCCTGCGAGATCCTGGGCCTCGACCCCCTGTATGTGGCTAATGAAGGGATCTTTCTGGCCGTCGTCAGGGCGGAGATCGCAGATGAATTTGTGCGGCGCCTGCGCGGCCTTGAAGGCGGGAAGGATGCCGCCATGATCGGTCAGGTGACGGAAGCCCATCCCAGGCAGGTGGTGATGACCAGCCGGATCGGCGGCAAGCGGGTAGTGAATATGCTGATCGGAGAGCAATTGCCCAGGATCTGTTAGGTTAGTTGTAAGTCATAAGTTGTAAGTCGTAAGTCATAAGTCGTAAGTCGTAAGTCGTAAGTCGTAAGTCGTAAGTCGTAAGTCGTAAGTCATAAGTTGTAAGTCGTAAGTCATAACGGAGCTTTCGCGCAAGAAAAAACTTACTTCGTGACAAAACAGTTGTGCGGGCCTTTAGGTCCGCGATATCTGTAGCGCTCGGTTTTAATATTGGGTTCCCGGCCTGTAGGGCCGGTATGTGATTGCTCCAAACCAGGACCATTAAATATGGATAAAAAGGATTTCAACGGGCGTCGCAGATCTTCATATACCGGCCCTACAGGCCGGTGGCTT
>CALMYQ010000025.1 GCA_937873655.1 uncultured Lewinella sp.
CCTTTTTTGGGGCAATGCCAAAAAAGGGACAAAAACCAGAAGCAAAGATCAGAAACCAGACTTTCAATACACAAGAGATCAAAAGTACACTTTACAACCAAGTCAAGAAGCAACGGCAAGTTGCTGCTTGACACCAAAACCAGGCTGTTTTTTTCCTTTTTTATTTTGGATACAAATCACAACTTCGGCCATGGCCTGCGAGGGCGTTTCGATCAGGAGCTAAAAAGCACAGGATGAAATCGGTATCAAATTGAACAGCCTATATGTAGAGGGTCGACGGATCAAATTTTTCAGGGAATATGGTTGCTTTTTTTTCAACCGGTTCTTCGGGCGTTGTTTCAGTGGTTGGTTCTGGCTACGCTTCGGGGGATGAAGAGCCTATCTTTTTGAATCTTTTTCAATCAACTTCCGGCGTCCAAATCTGATTTCCATCTACCTGGCCAAAGCATCAATCTCTCCCATCGAAAACCGGACGCTGATAATGTAGGGTTCCTCATCCTCGTCCCAGTGTCCGTAGGTGGTGGCGACGATCGTTCCGTCAGGCAGCAATTCCAAAGCGGGGTAAGCGCAATCTCCTCCCCTGGTGTTGTCTTTCAACCGGATCCGGTACTGCCCCTCCCTGCCTTCCTTCAGGTCCTCGTAGGTTCCGACCCAGGCCACCCAGTCACCTGAAGTGGGGCTGACGGGGCCTGCCTGTTCATACAACATTTTTTCATCACAATCGGTGCATTGGCTTTTCAGTTGGTGAAAGCGGGATGTGCCCGGTGCATTGTCCCTGAAAGAGACCACGAGGCGGCCATCGGGGGCATAAACAGCCTGGTGGCGGTCGCCGGTAAGGGAATTGGGAAGCTGCCGGGGCGGCGTCCAGGTTTTACCCTCGTCTTTCGAAAACATGATATAGGCATTCATCCGGCGGGAGTTTTCGCGCAACAACATGGCGATCTCCTTTCCGTCGGGCGAGCGCACCAGACCGGGCTCGCACAGGTGGATAACCCTTGACTCGAAAACCGCCTGCGGGAAGCTCCATGTCAAGCCGCCGTCATAGGAAAAGGTTTTGTACAGTGTGAATAGCGGCAGGTTGTTCGCTGCCATGGCAGTTTCCTCAGCAGACCGTCCGTCCTTCGTGAAAAAGCGCCCGTCGTCGTGAAAAAGCGCCATATAGTGCCCTTTTCCCGTTTGCAGCGGCGTCAGGTCGCCCATGACGACGATGCCGCCCCAATCGCCCAGGATGTTCAACTCCGACCAGGTCCGGCCGTTATCTTCCGACCTTGCCATCCGTGCGGGGTACAGCCCTGAAAACAGGATGATCCGTTTGTTGCCCGCTGCATCTTCCACCGGAAACAGGACGGGTACTTCCAGCGAAGTTTCCCAGCTTTTCGGCGTCGGCAGCCGTTCGCTCCAGGTCATTCCGCCGTCATCGCTCCGTTTCAGGACAATGCCGCCGCGGCCGTGCCCTCCCGGGTAAACGCAGTACATCGTTTTGCCGTCTTCGAGCAATACGGTTGTCGGATGCCCCAGGTATTGCCCTTTCTCCCGGTCAACAACCACTTGCCGTTTGGCGTCTTTATCCAGATCAATAAAAGGCAGGCTATAGTAATTTTTGGAAAACTCCCTGATGTCAATACCTTTATTCGGTACATCCTGAGCACAGGCGGCCGAACAAAGCCGGCAAAAGATCAGGAACAGTCCGGTTTTCAGAACGGCGGATTTCATGGGTTTGGATTGTTTTATGTGAAAATAATTTCCTGCCAGGTTGGACAACCGGTGTGGTTTGGCCGGCAATGGAGACGGGTGTAATTGTATGAACCTGGGATCAGCCAAGGCAAATTATTCCCGGCAACCCGCTTCTTTTATCTGGCCTAACAGCGCCACATCCTCTTTCCATTTTTTCAATTTCCGTTCGTAGGCCGCCTGTGTCTTGGTCAGTCGCAGGGTGTGCGGGGAGCCTTTTCTAATGGTCTCCATTGCCAGGTCCACTTTTACGTTTCCCACTGCCCGTTCCATTTCGGTTCGGTAAGATTGATTGGCCCGGTAATCGAATACTTGCTGGGTTGGAGAGCGGAGAAAAGGGGTGAGTAATTCCCAGATTTCCTGGTAATGGGGCGATTCAGGCACCTCTCTTGTCCAGTCGGCGGGTGGAGCAGGCTTAATTGCCGTACGAGCTGTTAAATCCTCCCGGGAGGCCTGGCACAGGCCTTTGGCCAGCGTTCTGTCGTTGTATTTTTGCGAGAGAAGTACGGGCGCCAGCACCTTATTTACAAATTTTCTGGTAAAAAACCGGGTGATAAGTTCCAGCATTCGGCTTGTCCAATCCAGGTCTTTTTCCATGTGGATGCCAAGCGCCAGAGCATTTTCGATAATAGCGGTAATCGCATCCTTTCGACGCGCCCTCCGGTCCACAGTAAAAAAGGAGGCCGGTTTTAGTTGATTAAGGGCGGCTTTGCTCAGGTAATCGGGCATTTGCTGAATGTAATGGAGTGCGAAAGGCGTCAAAGAAGGCGGCCCTGTTTCCTTCAGGCCCTTTACGATGTCCAAAAGGCGCCTGATCACAAACACATCTCCCGTATGGGCTGCTTTCTGGAAAATGGGGTGAAAGGCGTCCGGTTTATAATGCTGCAGCAAAGACAACCAGGCGTCTGCCGTTATTTTATCAAAAACAGCGGACAGCAAGCCTACGCCGTGCTGATTCAGGAAGCGCTCGTCCTCTAGTCGGGCCAATGCCGCTGCCACCGGGCTAAAATCAGAAGGTTCGTATCCTTTTTCTTCCCAGGCGGCATCGGTTTCCGGGCCGGTGAGCAATTGCCTGGTATATTCCCGCGGGTTTAGCCCGGCATCCTCCCAATGGTTCAGATAATACACCACCCATTGCAAGCGCACCGGAACAGGGATGCTTTTCAACAGCATCCCATGTTGGTTTTTGGGCCACAGCACAACGGCGCCATAATGATACCAGTATTCTATGGTCATGCCTGCGTTACCGGTATACCCTTCCTCTTCCTGTTCGATTGGATCTTCCTCTCCCATTTCGAAGGTTGAGAGAATATCTTCTTCCCTGATATGCAGTTCTCCCAGACCGGGAACATCCGCTGTTCCCCAATGCTCTATTGTGGTATATTCCTCAAAAATCTCCCCCATGGTCCCTTCGCCGGAATCATCTTCATCGTCATCGTAGTAGCGCCTGTTGCGGCGGCCATAACCGTAATAATAATCATCTCTGCCTTCAAGTTCCCCGCTCCGGTAGAGGGTAACCAGGCCCAGGGCAGCAAAATAGCCCGCTTGTCCGGCTGCCGCCATCAGCGCTTCGGCCCGGGGCCGGTCGTTCAATTTCAATTGGCTCAACGAAAAATTGGCAGGGGTATACTGGTGTCCCAGCAGGATAGCCTGGGGTCGCCCTTCAAAGTCGGCTTCCAACGACCGGAGCAGTCCGGCCATTTGTTTGGTCTGCCGGCTGAATTGCGGGCTGCTGATCTTTTGACCGCCGCCAGTTTGCACCAGGTTGTAGACCAGGCAAAGCCGGTAGCCGGAAGTAATTGGTTTGACCTCGTGTTCACAATCGGCGTAAAAAGCGGCAAATGGTATTTTATAGGAACTGGCTTCCGGTGCGAAATCAACAGTTTTTTCCCGCCCGTCAAAACGGATGATCAGCTCCCCTCCGGCATGTACGGAAGGCAGTCCAACCACCAGGGTGGCAAACATGCCCTTCTCTTTCTCGGAATCTTTGTGGGGCAGAAAAAAATCACCTTCTTCATAAAGCAGCAGTTTGTAAAAAGAAGCCTTCACCGATTGGGTTTCGATGCCCAGCCCTTCCTTTACCGTGTCGAGTACCCCGTTGATCACTGCCTTCCAGTCTTCATTGAGAAAGGACAACCGGACGGCATCGATCTCCCAGGCGCTGCGGACCGAGGTGTCGGTAATGGTTTGGCTCCCCTTACCGAAAGGCGCTCGATGGGCATGCCGGATTATGTCCTGCGCCTGACCGGGCGTTAACGGCAGCCCGACTTCACCCACTCCCTCGATGATCAGGCCGGGGTGTATGAATTGGCAGCCACCCGCAATTGCAAAGGATCCGCTTCCTTCAATGGTTTGAAGGGCATCCAGGAGTTCTTTTTTGGAGCGGGCCGCAGCTTCGTAAGCAAGGGAAGGTTCAGCGTTTCCTTCATCCTCAGAGAAAGGAAGCGGCCGCAGGCCGTGCCGTTCATAATCCCTGTAATGCGCTTCCAGGGCCTGCTGAAACGCTTTCACATCTGAAGGAATATCCCTTGGCTCAATGGGTTCTACGCTTGCCGTGTCAATTTGATACAAGAAATAATCATAGTCTCCATCAATAGATTGGCGGATGAAGGTATCGGGCAGTTGAGCTAAAGTCAGGCTATCCCATTCAATTTCCAGCATGCCGTCTTCCGGGTAGCGCGCAATGACTCTTCCGGACCAGCCTGCTATCGAGACGCCTGTTTCTTCATCTTGCTGACCTGCTTTAACACGAACGGTTTGGCCGATTTGTACTGACATACGCTGCTTTGAAGATGTCCTGCCGGATAATTTTTAACGAAATATAGATCAACTTTGGAATATTTCGTACCCAATTCCCGGAATTCTTTTTCAAACTGGTTATAAATCCCGGGCTCAATGAAGGCAACCACATCAATATCATTTGGCCGTATCTTTTTGGAAACAAAGCTTCCGTCGATCCATTGAAAGAACCTACGAATAGGTTTGGCCCTTAGCTCCTCCATCATATTTCGGTATTCCTTGAACAGTTCAATTAACAGACAAATGTTTCATAGTCCAGTTCCAATGGCGCTGGGGAGTCTATATAACCGTATTCGTTGAATACTATCATTCTGCTTGATTCTCAAATTTGAGACTTGGGATTATTCATACTTTGCCGCAAAGTAGATAATTTGGGGAAATGAAAGGCATTTCACATCTGCTTTAACCCGGATGTGTAAATTTCAGGAAAATTTCCCTGGCCTTGAGATTGTTGCGACCCTGTCGCAACAATTGAGTTGGCTATATTTTATTGAGATTATTCCACTTAAAACTGCACTAAAGACCTGCTAAAACAGAAACTACACTTGTTCGCTGCGGCGTCCAGGAGATAGTTGGACAACCCTTCTTCGCCGGAATGAAGCTCCGTTCAGGGGTTGTATGATAAACAGCCGGGTCAAATTCCTGATTCATATGGAAACTTCATCTTGCAACCAGTGTTTTTTCAAAAATTTCAAAAAAGTAATACGGGAATGGAATGATTTGGCCGGTTATTGATATAGGTAACCCGGAGAAAAACGCTCCTTCTACCTGAGGCACCCCTGGGTTTCAACCTAAAAACACGATTTCTTTTATTTTACCTTAAGCAACAAAAGTAAAATAAGCCAGACCTTAAGTGAGGTGCTGCAACTTAAAAGCCGGTTGGAAAACCAGTTGCAAGCGAACTGGGGCCGGCGAACCGCACATTCGCTAACCCTCCTGAATGTACGCTTCAAAAACCCGGTTGTAAGGGTCAGGGATGTTGAAGAAGGCTGCAACCTGAGTCCAAAGGCAGCGGGAGACCTGATACAAAGTTTCGAAACAGCCGGAATACTCAAAGAACTGACCGGGCAAAGCAGAAACCGGATATTTGTTTTTGAGGACTATCTGAATTTGTTCAAATAGGTGAAGGTGATTTTGCAATAAAAAAAGCCTTGTAAATAATTGGTTTACAAGGCTTTTTGATTTCAGCGGTCCGGACGGGACTGGGAACTTGGGGGGTTAAGGGGTTGTTTTTCAATAGTTTGCGAAGATGGTATTTGGGATTGTATCAAAAACTGTACAAAATTCAAATGATTTTTTCTACATTACTTTTAATAAAAATAAATTTTGACACAAAAATTTTTAAACATCTGATACTGGAATGAGAAAAATACATATTTTTACCCCGAGGAATATTCTTCATTCGTAAGGAGAATTACTATGCTTGAAATCTATCGGATTATACACCGTGATAATCTGGATTACATTCTGCGCTCCAAGCGGGTGGTTGCTCCGGCGCATGCTGGGGCTGACCCGGATTATATTTCAATTGGCGATAACGAGATTATAAAGAAAAGAGCGCAGCGGACAATCCCAATCCGAACCGAGCGGACTTTTCAGAATTACGTTGCATTTTATTTTGGATATAGATCCATTATGCTTTTTAATATCCATACCGGTTTTGGAAACGTCCTGAAACATGAGCAAGAGTTTATCATTTATCTGGTGTTCAATGTCCATAAAATAGTTGAAAGTGGTTTAGATTATTTCTTCACTGATGGGCAAGGCAACCAAAGGAATACTCGATTTTTTGATGACTTAGCTCAAATCGATCAGGTGGATTTGAATGCGGCCTACGCAACCAACTGGTCGGCAGAAGCACAACAACTCGACCCTGATATCAAACGGAAAAAACACGCCGAGTTCCATATTTTCAATGAGGTTCCAATCGTTTTTTTGTCGTATATTGCGGTGCAAAACGAATCGGCAAGGCTTTTTGTGAGTCCAATTATTCAACGACATTCGCTCCAAATCCCCGTAATCATTAAACCGGAATTCTACTATTGATCCTATGTTCCATTACACCAAAGGAGACATATTAAAGGCAAACGTCGAAGCAATCGTCAATACTGTAAACACTGTTGGTGTAATGGGAAAAGGAATCGCATTAGCGTTTAAAAAGCAATTTCCCGAAAACTTTAAAGTCTACCGAAATGCCTTTGAGGGTGGAAATCTTGAGGTTGGCAAGATGTTGGCTTTTGAAACCGGGGAATCACATCCCAAGGTGATCATTAATTTCCCTACCAAGAAACATTGGAGGAACCCGAGTGAATATGAATACATAGCATCGGGGTTGAAAGACCTGGTCCATGTAATTGAGGATTATAAAATCAAGTCCATCGCAATTCCGCCGTTAGGATGTGGGAACGGTGGGCTCGATTGGGAAAAAGTGAAGCCCATGATTCTTGATACGCTGGGGCCTTTGTCTGAAAATGTAGAAATTCACCTATACGAGCCGGGGCTCTTCGAAGAACAGAAACCAGTAAAGTCTGTTTCTAATCTGACTGCGCCAAGAGCGATGCTGCTTCAACTCCTCAACCAATATGAAATGTTTGGAGAGGAAGCCAACGCCCTGGTTATGCAAAAGTTGGCTTATTTGTTGCAACGTTGTGGGGAACCACTCAATTTGAGGTATGAAAAGGGATTTTACGGCCCTTTCGCTCACAATCTGTCCAAGGTCATTCAAGCGTTGTCCCCCCATTACCTGGTTATTACCGGCGATATCAGCAAACCTTATTCCATTACCCGGCTTAATCGGGATATCTTGCCTGAACTGGAAAATTACCTCAATCATGAAATAACTGCGGTGCAGCGTGAACGACTCGAAGCTGTTACCAATTTGATTGCCGGATTTGAAAACATGCTGGGGTTAGAACTTTTGGCGACGGTGGATTATGCGGTAACCCATTGCCCGGAATGCGGCCCTGAAGAAATCATCGATACCATTCATCAATGGACCACCCGGAAAAAACAGGTCCTGCCTGCCTACCAAATCCGCGAAGCGTATAGCCATTTGCGGTCTCTTTGCAGTTGGTTTAGGCCCTTAATCTGAACGCTGCAAGGTCTATTTTCAAACCAATAGGGTAACGAGAAAGTTGACTTCTTCCTGAATATTCAAAATACCGGCGTACCGGCTCAATTTCTGGAGATTGCGGTCTTTCCTTACCAGGTAATTTTTCAGCACTTCTTTGAGTACCTCCAAACCTGCTTTCTTTTGATAGCGGATCAAATCGCATACCGTCTTCTCCAGGTCGTACATAGCAACCTCCGTCCCATCCATCTTCATTTTCACCACGCCCGTTTCGTAGGCAGCCCCTTCCCAATAATAGAGCTTGATGGGCGGATAATCCGGCAATACAACTTTGTCTTTTTTAGGGATCGCCACATGGTAAACGCTCGAAACAAAGGTAGTCAGGTTGTAGTGAAAACAGGCCGTGTACAAGCAAAACACCCCTTGTTTTACCATATGCGCAACTTCGGCCCATTCAGAAACGGGTGCGTCGTGCCACCGGTACAAGCCTTGTTTGAGTCTGATGACCTGCCCGTCTTTCAATAGCCTGTTCAGTTGGTAATAAGTAACGCCCTCCTCCAGAAGCTGCCCTGCATTGGCAACACCGCCATGTTTTTCAAAAACGGCATAGGGTTGAATTGAATTTTTCATTTCTACGGCTAGAATACGTAATTAGCCGTAAGTTCATAAAAATTTTGGCGCGTTTGCAAATGCGGATAAACAAGGCTTCCAAAATGTTAACCCCCAGCCCTCTTGTTCTGGTGTTGCTTTTTTGAGGAAAAAGACAGAACTTCGCCTGCAATAGCATTCACGCTAGTGGCGCGAAATCTAGATACCACACAAGTTTCGCGGCCTCTTTTTCCGACATGCTGCGTTGCTCTTCGGTCATATAGTCCCGCTATTCTCCCTCCTCGCGCCTTGCCTGCCGAAAAAATAGTCTCCCGAAACTTAGGCGCCACTTAAATTTCGCGCCACTAGTCGTTCTGCGATTGACGTGAATGCTTTACTTATGGGCATTTCGCATAGTAATAGATAGCGGTCAACATACAAAGACCATGCACTAAAAAATACAATCAACGATATAAGTCGGATATTTTATACTCAACGGCAATAGGTTTTGTCCATTTGCCCGCGCCCGCCCCTGACCCCTGAAGAGGGAAACCTACCCTGAATGCACAAAACCTATTTCAGCGCAGTATAAAAAAATTTTTCAATTGGCAAATTTGCCAATTGTTGATTTTTTTTTTATCTTTGCTCTATAACTAAAAAAGTGGCGGCAACACAATAAATACGGCAACAAATATTATGACACAAGCAAGATTTGTAGATGACTCTACTATTGAGGTCATTGCACAAGACGGGGAAAAATTCACTTGGAACACCTACTTTCCAACTCCAAAACAAAATCAACAATACTATGCAGAAAGAATAGCATATTATTTTCAAAAGTATTTTGAAGATAATATAAATATGAGTTTGGGGTATTGGATTTGGATAAGGATGACTTATGACGAAAGGCTTGCGATTTATGGAGGAAAAGGCGACAGGCAAGAAGAAAGAAATTTTCTTCATCAAGAAAGAGTAAGAATTGGAACAACAATACGTGAATTACGAAAGGAAAGAAATATTGAAGCGAAAAAGCTTGCTCAAGCAGCTAATATTGATGCAGCTAATCTTAGCCGTATTGAACAAGGGCGTTATTCTGTTGGTTTAGATGTACTTTCAAATATTGCTCGTGCCCTTGGTACTAAAATTGAATTGGTTGATTCCGTTGAACCAAAAAAATCTTAAAACTATGGTCAACGTAAATCACTTTAAAAAAGAAATAGAATGCATTTATAAAGAAGAAAAATACTCTGTTCGTGACAACGGAGGTGTGTTGCGCCATTCCATTGAAGGAAAACGACCACGGCCAACAGACAACAGTTGGACTTTTGGCAAACTAAACAGCAAGTCAGGGTATTTAGAAATTGCTTCGGTTCGTATTCACAGAATAGTCGCGACCGCATTTAACGGAGAACCGCCAACAAAAGAACACGTTGTTGACCATATTGACACAAACAAACAGAACAACCGGCCAGATAATCTACGTTGGGTAACAAGATTAGAAAACATTTTACTTAACCCAATTACTGCAAGACGTATTGAAATTGTTTGCGGAAGCCTTGAAGCATTTCTTGCCAACCCTTCAAAATTTCGGGACAAATTTCCAGACCCAAACTATGGGTGGATGTGTGCGGTTAGTATTCATGAAGCACAAGCAAGCAAAGAACGATTGATGGCTTGGGCAAAAAGTGGTAAGCCGTTACAAGGAGGTTCTTTAGGTGAATGGATTTATAATAGAAACGTGACAAATCAATTTGCCAACTATGTCGAAGAGGAATTAGCGTTTATAAATTCTCTAACTCCAAATGCAGTTCAAAAAGCCAGAAATTGGAAAACACCGAGTGAATTTCCTTGTTGTCCACAGCAAAAACCTAATAAACCAATGGCTTCCTATACTGCAAACCTAAAAGTTGGGGATGTATTTTCCCGAAATCAATATGCGAAGTCAATTGTTGAATGTTTTGCAATTTCAAAAGACGAAAACACGTTGTGGATTATGTGCAAAAGCGGTGATGAAAATCCAATAAAACCTTATTCGTTAGCAGAGATAACTTATCAAAACGATGTTTTCGTTCATAATAGTCTTGGAACTTTCTTCGAAAAAGGTGGGGCAGAAAAACAATTTACCCTTGTACAAGGACTTGAATGGACAGGGGGCGACACAATAGATGATTATTGCTAATCAATAAAGAGTAATAGCCAAGACTTTATCTGACAGTTGACCTGCAAACGCAATTAAGAAATGTCCGACAAATCGCGTGTCCGAACAGGCCCACCCGTGGCATCCTCTCCGCCGGCCAAACCCTCCGATTGGTGGCCTAAGAGGGTCTTGTCCATCGAAGAGGCTGCCCCCTCGCGCCAAGGTAGATCATCCAGCTGTTTTTCCAAAGCCAAATGTTTACTATCCTGGAAAATCTGCCAGGGTGTTTTGCCGAAACAGTATGAGCTATTCCCCAAAAGCGAAATCACCTAAAAGTAGAGATTTCGTCAAAGCTAATGCTAACCATCCCTTAGGCCAATCCCAATCTCCCTCAAATACCCCAACACCTCCTCCGGCGTCTTCTTCATCTCCCTGGAAAGGATACCAAAAATAGAAGCCGCCGGGTTTTCAATAAACCGGTTTAGAATGTCAGCAAAAGCCCGGTGCATTTCCGGACTGGAGCTGAGGATCATCCGGATCTTCCGGCCGATTACCCGGGCCGAAATGGCTTCCAACTCCCGCTCTACCTCAAAGAGGTCGTTGTGGTTTTCATAAATATCAGTATCGTTGAGGTCAAAATAATGCAACAGAAGCTGGGCGATATCTTCCAGATCCTTTTGCCGCCATTCCGGTTTGTTGTCGTAGGCCAGCAATTTCAGAAAGATGATGGCTTCCGGGGTCGTGACTTTATATCTGTGGTCTTCCTCAATGGCAAATTCCCGGAGGCTGGTTTCAAATACCTCATGAAGGCCTTTCAAATTGAATTCTGCCAGTGCAGGGCCGAACCGAACCAGGTCGGCATCGCTGGAGGTCAGTTCGTTGAAGGGCAAAATATCCACTACCACGCCCGAGGGATGCACCAGCCGGACTGGATTGGCGGAAATCCTTTCAAAATTCGCTTGCCTGACCAGATCCTGAAGCAACAACTCGTAGTCCTGCGGGTTGGGAATGAAAGCGGCCAGATCGATATCGCGGGTAATCCGCTGCGGGGAGATCCCTTCCTTGAGGAACAGGATATCCCGTGCCAGGCCGCCGAGGATGTAAAAATCGATCCCGTGCTCGCGAAAGATCCGTTCCAGCCCGGGCAGGACTTCCCCCAGGTGGGCAATCTCAAACTGACTGAAGGATAATTTCCTTTCTGGCATCCAATAAACTTTTAGCCGCTTCCGCGTTCCTGGCGCTACCGGAAAGCAATAGGTCGGCGTAGGTCAATAATAGGGGGACTCTGTTGGTGTCGCTATAGCCTGCCAAATCCCAGAAAGCCCGGTAAACATAAACTGGCCCTTGTGCATCCGGGACCAGCCGGTATTGCCGGATGAGTTCCTGCTTGTTCTCCAGGGTGTAGAGGGTAAACAGCTGCGGCCGAAGCTGGCCCAATTCCAGGTCAACGGCCGGTTCTCCGCTCCATTGGGTTTTGGCCGGGTCAAGGGCGAGATCTTGCCAGCGGTCGTCCTTAAGGAAACGGAATCTTCCCATCAGCAATTTTGGCTTTAGGCGCTCGCCGTATTCCGCAATCCAACGCTCCAGGAGGCCTTCCTTATTCAAAAAGGTGTAGCCGCCTTTTTTCAGTTCCACAATGTAGCCGTTTTCGTTCAACGACCGGATGGTTTTGGAAATATTGTCCAAGCTTGCGCCCGTTTCAGATGCGATCTCGCGGTAAGGTTTTGTCAACAGGCCTGGCTTCACCATCAGGTGGAACAGCAATTGGATGGAAGCATTGGTGAACAAATGCTTGCGGTCAACAGACTCCCCTGCTTTCCTCCCTTCAATGAACAGGAAAAAGGCCTGGGTATCAATGAATGCATTCCCGCCGCTGTCCAGGTAGTTGATGCCCAGTTCCTTCAACTCTTGCGCCAATTGGCGACTGATCCGGCCTGCGATCACTATAAAATGGGGGAATTTCCGGCGTAGTTCCAGCAATTGGGGTAGGTGACTCGGTTGCAATACGCTTTTCACGACGGCGGTTAATTCAATGGCTTTTGTGTCTCGTTCCAGGTGAACGACGCAGTCAGGTTCCTGGTCTTTGGGGTCCTTCCAGGAGGTTTTTAAGCCGGTGGCCTCTGTGAGGTTAGTCAGGCTGGTTTCGAGTAAATGGGTTGTTTTGTTCGGAAATTTCAATTTGTTCTGAAATTTAATACGTGCAAAGATAATCGAACAAAGTGAAGTTTGCAAAAAATAATAGGATTCCCTGTCCGCATTGACCTTGACTGACTGATTACTCTTTCTTGTGGTTGCCTAAAAGAAAAAGAGGATAAAGCTATTCGGTGCAAGTTAACAAACGGACTGCGCCCCCATAGTTCACTGGGCGGAATCCCGCCTGATGAGCTGGGGCAAACAGCCGAAAAATAGGCCGAAATCTCTACTTTTAGGTGGTTGCGCTTTTGGGGAATAGCTCATTTTGACAAATTGATCAATTAGATAAAAAGGAATCTTATAAATCCCCCTCACTTTTTCTCTTTTTTTTTTTTCCCTTCTTGTTCAAGAAACATTACTCATGTTCTTACGTTCATTACTTCATAAGAGAAAGAACTTAGAATTAGATAGCATCCAATGTTAATCGGCAAACGATTACCCTAAATAATTTATCCATTGGGGTTGCAGTAAAGTGTTGTAAAGCCAGATCTAAAACTTGAACTATGTTAAAAATTTTCAAACGAAGGAAAAAGAAACTTCCAGATAGATCACTCAATGATCTAAAAATGAAAACAAATATTCTATTCATCGACGATAGAGTTTTTGGCAACGTTGATATTATTAAAAATTCTGGGTGGAAGAAAACGAATCAAATAAAAGATGCAGATAGTCTCGACCAGAAGGAAATTAGAGATGCCCACATTTTGCTAATTGACATTCAAGGTGTTGGAAAAAAACTTAAATTTAGAGAAGAAGGGCTTGGGCTAATTCAAGCATTGAAAGAGAGGTACCCGAATAAAAAGGTTATTGTTTACAGTTCTGAGGATCAGGGGAAAATTGAAGCATTTCATCCTGCTATTAATATTGCAGATGCAAGACTACCCAAAAACGCTGATCCTTACCAGTACGAAGTTTATATTGAAAGATATAGCAGAGAAGTATTCGCATTATCTCAATGCATATCCCGAGTCCGTGAAATAATGCTAAATGAGTTTGGTACCGCAATAACTCCTGAAGAAACTACTAAAAACTTGGAGAAAATTTACGCTCACGGCAAGTATGATGGAGACTCAATAAGTCGAGTTTTTAACATTCAAAATGCTGGAGCTTTAGCTGATATTATTTCACTTTTTCTTTCTGCGTAGACCATGTTTTTTTATAAAATAATATCCAAAGAGAGCAAAATTGTTCTGACTTCTAATTTTCCAGAAGATTACGACTTTATTGATACGGAAACCTGGAAAACTTTTCAGCAAATAGTATCCTGTGAAATAACTGGTAAAAAGCGGAAACAGCTTAAGGTTGAGTTAAAAAATTATGATTTGTATTTAATTGCCACCGAGAAGCATTTTGATAACAAAAAATTTAAGACTTATGTTGAATCTTGTACTTATTTTGCGGAGCAAGTATTCCCCAAATATTTAAGTTCTGTCGAATCAGAGCAAAAGAGATTCAAGAGATTGAGACATAATTTAATCTCATTTAATACTATTATTACCAATGAATTTTACCAAATTGTTTCGCAGGAGCTTTTAACAACCAAAGGAGGAAAATATCAAATAAAGCTTTTATCAGATATTATTTCTACTGATACAACTGGTGTCGCTAATCACTTATTAAAGATATTTAAAGCGTCAACTTTAATGAAGGCTGAGATTGAGGTATACGATAGACTCTATTCCCCAAAATCAAGTATGGATTTTATAAATCATAAAATTCATAAATTAATTATGATCTCATTGAATACGTTTTGGTTAGATCTAATATCCAGCCAGATAAAAGTCAAATTAACAGAATGCCATGAATGTGTAATTGTTGACTATACTACAATTTCAGTAGTTTTTTCACATATATTCGACAATTCAATAAAATACTGCGCTCCGAATTCGGAGTTATCAATTGATTTTGAAACAAGGGGCAGACAAGTTTTTGTTAAGTTCAACATGTTTAGTGTTAAGATAAAAGAAGAAGAATTGGAAAAAATCACAAAAGAAGGCTATTCTGGAGAATGGGCAAGAGAAAAAGATTTGTCAGGAGATGGAATTGGTATGTTTTTAGCAGAAAAGTTGATTAACTTAAATAATGGTGAGCTGGTTGTAGAAATAAATACAGAACCTGGACTCAATAAAAAAATCAATGGTATTCCATACGAAAAAAATCAATTCATTCTGAAATTAATTAAAGCCGTGTCTTAATACATATTTCTACCCCCAAAAATAGAAATGTAAGCTTTCCCAAAATAAAACCAATTTAAAATTGAAGAAATACACTAAATTGCAATAGCAAGACTATTACATATAATCCAAAAACGTGAATATCATTATCCTATTCAAATCCAATACCCAACCCGCAAATCCCCCACCTGAACCTCTCTTTGCTCGACTTCAAGTCGACCAGTATCCAGAACCCCCTCCCAGACATGTTTCCCTCGGATATGTTCCAACAAATCCCCCGGTAAGCAACGTTCTCCATGTCGAAGAGATAATTTTGAAAGGCCTTCTGCACCGCGCTTCATGATCTCATTTTGATCAAGCAAAAAAGCTTTTTCGTTTTTCAGGATAACCTCCAATTCCAGATCGCTTATTTTGTAGATTTGGTGTCCTTTAAATTCATGCACACCATCCATCTCGAAGGTATTGTCCAAGATGATAGGGATGATTTTTAATTCTTCCGGCTTTTTCTTAATTTTCATTTGATTAAAAAGATCCCTTAAATTGGTTGGTTGGGACAAAAAAGCCATGTGGTTCGCAAGTTGATTAAAGGCTTTCTGAATTGACCGACCTTGTTCCTGCGTATGTTTCCGGATTTCTTTGATTTCTGAGCGGCCATAAGTATATTTAATCTCGAAAATAAAAAGATAGCCGTCTTCGTAAATGGCAAGGTCTATATCGCTTTTTTCGTAGGCACTCCCCTTCTTATACTTTTTGTCAACAAGAATATGTTTGTACCCCGAATCTTGAAATACTCCGGAAATATGTAATGGTGCGCTATTGGTCCAAGATTGGGAATCGAAGTTGGATTGCCCTTTATTTGTTAAGTCTCCCAAGAATAATTTATTTTGAAGCATGGGCGCATAGTTTTTATTGGCTAGAACACCGGGGAACCAGTAATGTATTTTTCCTGTAGCAATAATTGGTGTCAAGTTCAAGTCAATTTTTGGAGAATTGGCTTCTTTGATCGTTTCTGTTAGATCGTGGGTCAGGTAATGTAGAATTGTATGAGCTTCTTCTCTTTTGAATGCATCAGATAAATCATCTAGGATATCTGAAGCGGACTTGCAAAAAACATGTGTAGTATCTTTTCCAATTTCAATATTTTTAAGGATTGTAGTTATTATGGCATCATGAAAGTCGATTCCTTGGGCAATTTTTCTTTCTATAGGATGGTTCCAGAGGCTATTGGCATCCTGAGAAAGGTGGTTAATAAAATTGAAAAAATGAAGGGAATCAAAACCTGTACCATCTTTGAATTGAATTCTCTCGGGAAACCTTTCTTTACAGAATTCTAGCTGGTTCGCCAACATCCGAATTCTAGCCTCCTTAGAATAATCATCAATATTACTATTTAAAATATATTCTTCATCCTCATTTTGCACCATCCCAGATAAGTTCAAATAAAAATGCCCACAAGCCTGGTATTTTAAATTGGCTATTTTCCAATCAAGTAACATAGATTCATCATTGGCTTCAAAACGATAACAACCCTTTTTTTCAAGTAGAATTTTCAAGTCCAACTGAAGAACCCACTCCATTAAAAAAGACAAATGATTTGCTAGGTCAATTTTGTTGAAAACTTTGATTATTCGTTTTTCAAGAATTTCGTTGGAAAAAATTTTATGGAGTAGCCCGTAAGAAAAATTGTCAAATTCCTTCTGGCTTTCTGAACCGATAATTTTTAGGTCGTTTTCGTGAGCCAAAAGGAGTTTTCTGTTCAAAACCGAATTAATAACTTCAATAGTATTAGGATTGTCATGCATGGTAATACCTTCCCTAAATCGACACCATTCATAGTAATACCCGCAATACACTAACAACGTTTCGAAATCTATATCCTTTAAAAACTCCTCCAGATAATTATACTGCCTTTGGCATTGATGGACAGCTTCAACAAAAAACAAAATCCGGGGATCTTTCAACTTTTGGCCCACTACCCGGTCGAGCCGGGCAATTAGCTTTAGATCTATTCTGAACAATTTGTGCGGCGAGGGTACAGTAAAGATCTCCAAAGGCAAATCTACAGGTGGATTTGAGCTTTCAATAAACCTGATCAGGCCTAGGATCGCTTTATCCGGGCGATCTTTAAAATCCTTATTGAATTGTTCTACATTAAACAACGACAAAGGAAAAATATTTATAACTTGGATAAGATTTGCCGATAGACAAAAGTTCCCATTTCAAGCAGTTTTCTTTAACTACCTCCGCTAAATAAACGTTTCCCTCAAAATTTCCTGCTCAACATAATCCTTAAAATCCTTGGTCTTTACAAAACAACGGTATCCTTTTTGGTTTGCCAATGCTATCGTTTTGGAATTTTCATTCAGCAAAACCGCTACCGGCTCGCTGAGTTCTTCTTGAATGCCGTTCGGCCATGCCAGATCCAGCACAACCTGAATCGAGTCAATTTCAAGGTCTGATATCTCATAGGAAATCTCTCCTGGAGGTAAACCTTTAGCTTCTACCCATGAATTCAAGGCTTCTAGTTCTTCTTCTTCCTCCTGACTGGTTATCCCGCCAAGAATGGTTATCTGCTCTTGTGATTTTGCTATGCCTTCCAGCCAATGTGTTTCACCATGCAATAATTCTTCCAGCTTTTTGTTGGCTTCAGCAGCAAGAAGAACTTTTCGTGCTTCTAAAAACTCTCTGTAATTAGCAATTTTCCATAATTCCGGGTCGGCAGGTATCCATTGGGAGACCAATGCTCCCGGATGTTTTTGTTCTATTTCCAGGAAATACTCTTCTGGTAATCGATCACTGATGCTCAGATTGGTGTCTTTGGTTAAAAAGCAGAAATTCGCAAGCGCATTCACTTCAGAGCGCTGATATTTAAGCTTGTATAGCTGTGCTTTGGGAAAGATATGATGCACCTCAAGCCGATTCATTTTGCCCAATAGATTGGCTTTCAGCGGCAAACCGGTCCCCCAATCTCGTGCTTCTCCCATTCTGGTAAGCAAATAAAGAACCGGATAGAAACGTGCGCCGAGACTCCAGCCGGTAAAATGACCTGGTTCTATACGAAGACTTCCATGCCACAATCGAAGTTGTTCGAGCAATTGATCCAGTCCGCCATTGTCTCCTTCTAAGGCTGCCAGATCCTGGTCAATCTTTGACTCCGTGGAGCCGGAAAAACGACCCCACATGCCGGATTGTGCAAACCAGAAAAGGAGTTTATCGCGTTCTTTTTCATCCAATGGTTCCTTCCTTAAATCCAAATACCGGACCATCACCGGTACGGCAAACCGGCCAAAGAAAACGCGGTCATGGTCAAGCCCTAGGCGTCCGCTGATCAAATTAATGCAATTATCAATATACCTGGCTGTCTGCTTGAGTGCATACTGGATATCCTCAGCGCCTTTGTCATGTAGGAAACTGAATTTTGCTTCCCCGGTAAGGACGGTATTTATCGAGCGCAAAAGCCAATCCAGGTTAAAAAGGAAGCCTGCCTTTTCCCAGATCTTCAGGCGAGCTTTCATTTCTTCTCTGGCTTCCGGCCATTCCGCACAGATTTTTGCCAGCGCCAGATCACCTTTGGAAAGTTTGGTCCCGCCACTGTTGACCCGGTTGAAAATGTCTACGACAATATCGAGCGTTTTATCCGCTCCGGTTACTTCTTCAACATACAAATCAATCTCTACAATTCCTAGCAGTTGAGATAATCGTCCGGCATAATCTCCTACCCTTGAACCGTGCTCCGGATCTTTTGAAAGACTGGCCACATATGCTCCCAGCCCGGCCGATCCCTTTTGCATTAAATCCGTCACATCAATCCAAAGCGGATCACCCTGCATTTTTAAGGGCTGATAAAAATTGAATTGTTCGGTCTCCAAATGGAACCTCAATCCGGTAAAAGCCTGTGCATTTCCATCAAAAAACTTAGGAGGCCTGCCCCGAACAACGCCATACAGTGAAGTAATCCGTTGTTGACCATCCAGCAGCAACTTTACAATTCCTGAGGCCAGTTTTCCATCTCCCCTGTGATCGGCAGATTTGGACTCTGTCGCCCAAACCAGCAGTCCGCCTACCGGATGACGGCGGTATAGGGAATCAAACAGGGCGCGTACCTGGCCCGTATTCCAGACATATCCGCGTTGAAATTCCGGTAACGCCATATGTCCGCTATCAATATGGTCTAAAATTGTCGAAATCTTCATAACTCACTGATTTGAATACGTTATGGGATCAATTTAAGGCAATCAATATATTTATCAAGTAGTTTTGATTTACACTAAAAACAACAGATATCTACCCTTCCAAATACCCCAATACCCTCTCAACATCAACTCCCTCTTTAGTCAAGCCATCAATAATCATTAGCAGGCCTGAACGAATCTGGCTGCTGTTCCGATTGTACTCCTCGAAACTGAGACGGCTGGTGGTATTGAATTTTTTCAGATCTGCGTAATTCCCCTGGAGGGTGACCAATTGATTTTTCAAATCGCCATCCAATAATAAAGGGTCTGCCTTTTCCAATGCCCGCTCCAGGTCTTTGGCTACTTCGGTTTTAAGTTTTACTTTCAATTTTTTAAGCAATTCTTCAGGAAAATTTCCATCAATACCGAAAATCGCATCAGCCTTTTTTAATCTGGGTTTTGGGACAATGTCTGCTAGCTTTTGCTTCACTTCATCTTCGGACCGCGCATCCAGTACATCGGAGAAAAACTCGACTTCTTCGAGGTCTACCATTTTGCGGGAATTGGACAGTACTTTTTCCATTCCTTTTATTTTGCCATCCTTGACTTCCTGATAACGCAAATACTCCTGGCCGGAAAGAGAAACATCCATTTCCACGGAATCGGGTTTGTAAAAGATCTCTTTGAAGGCATTGTGAATATGATAGAGCAATATTTTTGCCGGACCGTCCTTTACCCGGATTATTATCTGGTGATCGTCCGGGAATGCCTCAATAAGTGCATGGGCATTATGATAAGTGATCCAGATGCCGTTGCGCCAAATATGGTCATAGCCTTTGGCCAAACGCCCGGCTCGCGCAATAAAACGGGAAATGAATGCAGGATGGAAAAAATCAGTCTGATATTTAAGGAACAGTTCGTTTTCGGCCACTTTTTCCCAAAAGCTGCTCACTTTTTCGTCTTTTTTGTCGGGCAAAAATTCAGTAAGGATATACTCCGGGTCCCGCTCATCCTCTGTGACCTGGAAACAGATCTCACAGCTTTCCATCATGGAAAGAAAGATCTTCCGGGTATTCAGGTCGTAATTTTGCCAGGGCCATGCTAAAGCAGCAAGACTGGTGCGACCACCGGCGAATTTAAGTTGCTTGTAAAACGGTCCGCGCTGGAATAAGGCGTATAATCCTTCCAGCGCCCATTCCTGGTCCAGAATGATTTGATTTTGGAATAGATGAGCCTGGTAGAACAGATTCCCGGTATTGTGTAAAAAACGAATGAGTGCTTGTGTCGACGATACATTCAGATTTTCTTCTTCACAGATGGATTGGTATGTGCTAAAATCTATGGTTTTATGATCGTTTTTCAGCGACAGGACCTTTTCTTTTACCCTTAACCATTGTGCCGGGGTTTTCATCCCTACTTCCGGCATTTTGCGGAAAGCTTCCAGCATCGCGGATTTTAAAACCGAAATATTTTCTCCGGTTGCAGCGCTAACCTGAAAAAAATTAATGACATTGTAGCGTTCCTGCAATTCATTGAGGTGTTTAGGCCATTGTCTTCCATGTTGATCCATTTTATTTTGTATCACCAACAAGGGGCTTTTCCAGCTCAAAGAGCGTGCATGATCCAGCCAATAGGTCAATTCATAATTCCGAAACCTGACCAGTTCTCCGGCAATATATTCCGCAGCAAAAGGGGTTTTCTCAGTCTCCCAATCCCAAAGTACCATATAAAGCGCTCTGGATTGCATAAACAGGCGGTGGGTAGCGTGATAAATTTCCTGCCCGCCAAAATCCCAGGCATGTATGCGCAGGGGCTGTTCTAAAAAATCAGTTGCCACCTGATAATCATACAATTGAATGCCATGCGTGGAATTTTCTTCCGGATCAAACTGGCCTTGTAACAAACGGCGAAGCATGCTGGTTTTGCCCACCCTGCCGTTGCCGACCAACATCAGCTTTACTTCATAATTTTCTGCGCTTTCCCGCTCCAGATCATTGAACCAGGCCCTGGCATCAGACACGCAATTGTCAAGATTGGTAATCTCACTTGGGATATTTGCAAATTCGTTATCCGCCAAATAAAGCCTGAGAATATTTCGGCCTTTAATAAGTCGCGTATCAAATTCAGTGATATGGTTATCACTGAATTCTAGTTCAGCAAGAAAAGGAATTTCCCAGATTAATTCAGTATTTTCAATATAATTTTTATTTAAATAAAGGAATTGCAAATATTTGAGGTGTTTCAAGTTAGAAATTTTGAGAATTTTATTTTCACTAAGGATGAGTTTTGTTAAATTGATCAGGGTTTCCAAATTTTTGATCTCTGTAATTTGGTTGGAATCAAGGGAAAGCTCTTTCAGGTTAGTCAGCGATTCTAGGTTCTTGATCTCTGTAATTTGGTTGGAATCAAGGGAAAGCTCTTTCAGGTTAGTCAGCGATTCTAGGTTCTTGATCTCTGTAATCCGGTTAGAATTAAGAGAAAGCACTTCCAATTTAGTAAGCGATTCCAGGTTTTTGGTCTCTGTAATCTGATTGGAACCCAGGGAAAGCTCTTTCAGGTTAGTCAGCGATTCCAGGTTCTTGATCTCTGTAATCTGGTTAGAATTAAGAGAAAGCAATTCCAAGTTAGTCAGCGATTCCAGGTTCTTGATCTCTGTAGTTTGGTTGGAATTAAGGGAAAGTTCTTTTAGGTTAATCAGCAATTCCAGGTTCTTGATCTCTGTAGTTTGGTTGGAATTAAGGGAAAGTTCTTTTAGGTTAATCAGCAATTCCAAGTTCTTGATCTCTGTAATTTGGTTGGAATTAAGGGAAAGCTCTTTCAGGTTAGTTAGCAAATCTAAGTTTTTGATCTCTTTGATCTGATTGGAATTAAGAGATAGGGAGGACAGTTTGGTCAACGATTCCAAGTTCTTGATCTCTGAGATCCGATTAGAATCAAGAGATAGGTAGTACAGCTTGGTCAGCAATTCCAGGTTCTTGATCTCTGAGATCCGATTAGAATCAAGAGATAGGTAGTGCAGCTTGGTCAGCAATTCCAGGTTCTTGATCTCTGTAATCTGATTGGAATACAGAAAAAGAAATTGTAATTTGGTCATTGATTCCAAGTTCTTGATCTCTTTGATCTGATTGGAATTCAGAAAAAGCAAGTACAATTTATTTAAGGTGTTCAGGTTTTTGATTTCTGTGATCTGATTGAAATCAAGGTAGAGAATTTGCAATTTAGTTAAGGTATCCAGGTTCTTGATCTCTGTGATCTGATTGGAACCCAGGGAAAGCGATTTTAGTTTAGTAAGCGATTTCAGATTCTTGATTTCTGTAATCTGATTGGACCTCAAGGAAAGTTCTTTTAAGCTAAAAAGCGATTCTAGGTTCTTGATCTCTGTAATTTGGTTGGAATCAAGGGAAAGCTCTCTTAGTTTAGTAAGCAATTCCAGGTTCTTGATCTCTGTAATTTGGTTGGAATCAAGGGAAAGCTCTCTTAGTTTAG
>CALMYQ010000026.1 GCA_937873655.1 uncultured Lewinella sp.
TAAGTCGTAAGTCGTAAGTCGTAAGTCGTAAGTCGTAAGTCGTAAGTCGTAAGTCCGGTGGCTGAGCGGAGTCGAAGCCAGCGGAGTCGAAATTCAGAGACGTCGGCTCATCTCAGAGACCATCTTATCTTTCCAAACGGCAAAATCGCCTGCAATGATATGTTTTCGCGCTTCTTTGACCAACCACAAAAAGAAGGAAAGGTTGTGGAGGGAAGCGATCTGAAGGCCCAGGATCTCATTGCTGTGGATCAGGTGCCGCAGATAGGCTTTGGTATGGTCCCGGCTGGTGGCGCAGGGGCTATCTGCGTCAATGGGGCTGAAATCGTCCTTCCATTTCTGGTTTTTGATGTTGATGACGCCTGCGGCGGTGTACAGAAGCCCGTGGCGTGCGTTCCGGGTGGGGAGTACGCAATCGAACATATCGACGCCGAGGCTGATGCATTCCAGGATGTTGACGGGCGTACCGACGCCCATCAGGTACCGGGGTTTGTCTTTGGGCAGGATATCGCATACCAGGTCGGTGAGCCGGTACATTTCTTCTGCGGGTTCGCCGACCGACAGCCCCCCGATGGCGTTGCCGGGGCGGTTGAAGGAGGCGATGGTTTCGGCCGACTGGCGGCGGAGATCGTCGTAGGTGCTGCCCTGGACAATGGGAAACAGGGTTTGTTCGTATCCGTACAGCCCTTGGGTGCGGTCAAAATGGGTGCAACAGCGGCCCAGCCAGCGGTGGGTCAGTTCCATCGACTGTTTGGCATACCGGTAATCGGAAGGGTAGGGCGGGCATTCGTCGAAGGCCATCATGATATCCGCTCCGATGATGCGCTGGATATCCATGGCGCCTTCCGGGCTGAAGAAATGCCGGCTTCCGTCGATATGCGACTGGAAGGTGACCCCTTCCTCCGTGATCTTCCTGCGGTGGCTCAGCGAATACACCTGGAATCCGCCGCTGTCGGTGAGCAGGCTGCGTTTCCAGCCGCCGAAGCCGTGCAATCCGCCGGCCTGCCGGATGACTTCCATGCCGGGGCGCAGGTACAGGTGGTAGGTATTGCCGAGGATGATCTGTGCGCCGATCTCGTTCTCCAACTCGTGGCGGTGTATGGCCTTGACAGCGCCTACCGTGCCGACCGGCATAAAAATAGGGGTTTTGATCTCGCCGTGCGCGGTCCGGATCAGGCCGGCGCGCGCCTTCGAATTCGGATCAGTATGTAAAAGCGAATATTGGAACACGTCGAAAGGGTGTATTAAGAAGGCCGGTAGCGGGCGCTGTCCATTTTGATCAGCACAGCCACCAGCAGGGTGAACCCCAACAAGGATGACCCGCCTTTGCTGATAAAGGGCAGCGGGATGCCAATAACGGGCATCAGCCCCATGGTCATGCCGATGTTGATGAGGAAATGGATAAAGAAAATGCCGGCCACGCCGTAGGCATAGATCCTGGCAAAATGGGTTCGCTGCCGTTCGGCTATCCGGGTGAGCTGGTAAAGCAGGAGCAGGTAAAGCCCGATGAGGCTGAGGCTGCCCATAAACCCTTGTTCTTCGCCGATGGTGCAGAATATGAAGTCGGTAGCTTGCTCCGGTACGTAATTGAGGTCGGTGAAGTTGCCGTTGAAAATGCCCTTGCCCCAGAAGCCGCCCGCGCTGATGGCCAGTTTGGATTGCTCCAGGTTGTACTTGGCGTCCTTGGGGGCATCCGACGGCTTGAGCCATACCATGACGCGGTCCTGCTGGTGCGGCTTGAGCATGTGGTTGAAGAAATAATTGGCGGCAAAAGCTACCGTGAGGCCGTAAACGATCCCGATGGCGTAGAGGTAATTGAGCCGCATTTTTTTCTGCTCCCGTGCCCAGGCCATGAGGCCTAAGAGGCAAAGTCCGCCTGCGATGAGGATGTTTACCGGCCTCATCCAGTCCAGGAAATTGTAGGCCGCGATCAGCCCGGCGATCATGAAAATCCCGGTCCATAATCCGCGCCCTTTGCCATTGAGGTGGTAACCCATCAGGCCGATGGCGGACAGTTCCAGCAGGAAAGCGACAAATGGAATATCATTGACGAATCCAAGCAGCAGCATGCCCAGGGAGAAGAACCCGACCAGGTACAGGTTGCGGGAAAGGCCTTCGCGGTAAAACGCCACCAGGAAAGAAGTAAACACCAGGGCTGAACCGGCGTCGGGCTGCAGGAGGATGAGCCCCATCGGCAGGGCCAGAAAGCCCAGCAAGGCCAGCTGATGCCTGACAATCCGGAGGTTGACGCTGTAATGGCTGAGATAACCCGCTACGGCGAGGCAGGTTCCGAATTTGGCAATTTCCGAGGGCTGGAACGAAAACCCCGCAAAGGTAAACCACGACTTGGCCCCTTTGATGGTTGCGCCGAACAGGAGGACGGCGATCAGCAGGGTAATGGAAAACCAGTAAATGGGATAGGCCAGGGCCTGCCAGACCCTGGAATCGATCAGCATGATGAAGGAGAACAGCAAAGCCGCTATGATGACCCAGATGGTCTGCTTGCCGGCAGGCGTGGAAAAAAAGCCTGTCATGCCGCCCAGATTGATATCGGGGTCGTCGACGCCCATGCGGATACCGATCAGCAAACCGACTACCATCAGGCCCAGACACACGGAAAACGTGATCCAGTCAATCCTGCGGTAAACGCTCATATTATCGGTACTCATGCGGCGGCTTCCTTTTTCAATAAGCGGCGTTGATCAGTTCCTGCGGGGTGACCCGGTCGTCCTGCACGGGGTACAGGCCCGAATATTCCTGGCTCAGGATATTTTTGAGGCGGAGGGCTTCCAGCTTGCTGGCAAATGCGCCGGCCTGAAGTTTGTACCAGGGCTTGTCGTGCACCCAGTCGACCGGAATATTGGGATAGCGATAGCGGAAAGTGGCCTTGGCGGCTTCCACCTTCTGGCGGTCGGGCGTAGCCATGATCTGAATGCGCCAACCCTGGAGGAAGACCTTGCTTTTGTTCAGGGTAACGAATTTTTCCATCATCTCCGTGATCAGGGGTTCTTCGACGTATTGGATATTCTGCGCATTGGAAAGCGCCGGAAGGAGACACAGCAGGAATGCGGCAATTTTAAAAAGGCGCATATCGGTATAAATTTTGGTCAAAGATAGCTTTTTTGTACAAGAATATGCACAATTGCTTGGGTCCTGGCACGGCTCAGCGGCGATGGAAAAACCAATTTCTCCGGGCAAAGGTCAGTTTGCCGCATTCTGGGATTTACTCCGCCGGTAGTATTCCCGGAAGGAGATCATCCGCTGCTGTTCTTCGTCCCAGAGGTTGTGGAAAATGCATTTCAGGCTTTCCCGGAAGGTCAGCGTATTGGCTACATTTTTCAGGATCGGGTTTTCCTGCTGGCAGCGCGCCAGGTTGTAATTGGGTACCTGCGCGTTGAGGTGGTGGATATGGTGGTAGCCGATATTGCCCGTCAGCCAGTGCATGAGCTTTGGCAATTTGTAATAGGAACTGCCCTGTATGGCGGCTTTGAGGTATTCCCACCGGTCCTTCCATTCCTTGTAGGTCGTCTCGTGCTGGTGCTGGATATAGAAGAACCAGATGGCGATGATCCCGAAGGCCCAGATGATGGGCAGGTGGACAAAAAGGATCACCTTGTAGCCCAAAAAGAAGATCAAGGCAGCATGGAACAGGATGATCCGGATGTTGCTCCTGATGAGAGCCCTGCGGGCCTTATCGAAGGCTTTAAGCCGGATGAAAGGCAATCGCACGGTGACAAAGATGTAGAAAATGGGGCCTATGATGAACATGACGACCGGGTTGCGGAACAGGATATACTGCACCTGCTTGAACCAGCTCAGTTCCCGGAATTCTTCCACGGTCAGCGTCTGAATGTCGCCGATATCGCGGTGTTCCCAGAGAATGCCGTTGTGACCGTGATGGAAATTGTGGCTCTTGGCCCAGTATTTATATGGAATGAGGCTGAACAGGGCGCAGGTGCGGCCGATCCAGTCGTTGGCTTGCCGGGACCCGGTAAAGGACTGGTGTCCGCAGTCGTGCTGGATGATGAAGATCCGGACCAGAAAAAAGGCGTTGACCACTGCCAGTAGCAGGGTCAATGGAATTGAGACCTGATAAAGGAAATACATGGCGATCCAGATGCCCATGAACGGCAAAAAGGAATTGAGGACCTGAATGGTAGCCATTTTGGTACTCGGCATCTGGTAGGCTTTCACAATGGCCGGCAATTGCTGGAATATGGCCATTTCCTGTTGGTGAGCGTTTTGCATCGGAATCTCGCGATTTTGGTTTGCAGCCAGGCGTTACAGCAGCTTTAATGATGAATAAAAAGGTAAAGTTCGCACTTTCCTGTTATTGATAGGATGAGTTAACAGAATTTTAAAGTGTGGCGTCAGAAAAAGCCCGGAGAGACGGTCCGCATCCGGCTGTCTCGGGAATGCTGTTTTAGGTCAATCAGGGGAAAAAGTGGTACTGGAGGTTATTTAACACTCCGAGGACGGGCAAAGTTAAGGCAATTTCTTTTTAAAGCAATTTTCTTTGTCTTCTTATTGACCGCGAAGTCGGCGTTATTCGCCGATATCCTCATTCCAAAGGTCGGGATTATCCCGGATGAATTGTTCCATCAGGCTGATGCATTCAGCGTTATCCGTGACTTCCACGGTTACACCGCGGCTTTTCAGCAGTGTTTCCTCGCCCATGAAGGTCCGGTTTTCGCCGATAACGACCCTGGGGATGCCGTACAGCAGGATGGCGCCGGTGCACATGGGGCATGGAGAAAGGGTAGTGTACAAGATACATTCGCGGTAAACGGCTGCTTTTTGGCGGCCTGCGTTTTCGAGGGCGTCCATTTCGCCGTGCAGGACGACGCTTCCGTGCTGCACCCGCCGGTTGTGGCCGCGTCCGATGATACGGCCCTGGTGGACGATCACCGAGCCGATCGGGATGCCGCCCTCTGCGAGTCCTTTACGCGCTTCTTCGATGGCTGCCTGCATGAATGGATCCATTGGATGCGAATTTTAGGAACGGATTAAAACAGTCAACCCGGGCCTGGCGCATTGCCGGGGCCCGGGTTGGTGTGGCGCCGTTATCCGGCAGGACAACGGGCGTTTATATTGGATTAACCTTGGGGGTTAATGCCGGTGTATCTGGTTGCCTTGCGGGTTGACATTGGTTGGTCAGTCACAAGGGTTGATCCTACTCTTCTTCGTCGGTTACTTCGCGGCCGCCCTGAAGGCGATCCTGGTAATCCTGAAGTTCTTCCCATTGCCCGTTGGCGGCCAGTTCGGCTTGTTTGGCCCAGGTTGCGGGGTCGTGTATGCGGTAGCGGGGGCCGGCCTCATCGAGGATGGCCTGTACTTTTTCCGTAGCAGCTGAAGCCAGGTCTGACCAGGTCATGATGCCGGCGGCGTGCAGGAGTTCTTCGATCTTCGGGCCGACGCCTTCGACGATCTTGAGGTCATCCTGGTTGATCTTTTTGCCGGAAGGCAGGGTGATCTTGCCGGGTTTGGCGGCCGGTTTCTCGGCGGCTTCGGCGGCTTTTGCCAACAGTTCCTTACCGTTGTCTACGGTTTCTTTCGGAGCAGCCGGTTTTTCGACGGTGGTCGGTTTTTCCAGCTTCGGTGCGGTCTTGGTCGGTTGATCCGCTACAGCTACGCCTTCCCCTGGGAGGATGCTGACGAAAGTCCGGTCGCGGCGGCCGCGTTTGAACGTTACGGTGCCGTCAATTGAGGCATGGAGGGTAAAATCCTTGCCCATGTATACGTTCTCACCCGGGTGGAATTTGGTGCCGCGCTGGCGGATGATGATATTGCCTGCTTTTGCAGTCTGGCCGCCGAAAAGCTTGACGCCGAGTCGTTTACTTTTACTGTCCCGGCCGTTATCGGTACTACCTACGCCTTTTTTGTGTGCCATTTCGGTACTTTTTTTCGCGTCCGTCAGACCGGACGCATGAGGTTAAACCATTACGGCCGGCTTATCCGGCGATGCTGTCAATTTTGATCTTGGTGAAGTGCTGGCGGTGGCCGTTCTTCTTGCGATAGCCTTTGCGGCGTTTCTTTTTGAAGACGATCACTTTGTCGCCCTTCACGAGTTGTTCCAGCACGGTTGCGCTGACTTTGGCGTTGTTCAACACCGGCTTGCCTACGGAAACGCCACCGTTATTTTCGATCAGGAGGACCTGGTCGAACGTAAGGTTGTCGCCCGCATTGGCTTCTAGCTGGTGGACGAAGAGCTCCTGCCCTTCCTCAACTTTGAACTGTTGACCAGCTATGGTTACGATTGCGAACATAAATGGTTAATTATTTACGAGATTTCAAATTGGCCCGCAAAGGTAATGGTTTCTTTGGAAATTGCAAAGAATGGAGATCGAATTATTGATTCGATTCTTTGAATGACTCGCTACGCCTCGGCGTGGTCGATTAGGTTGACCAAATGACGGACGATAAAATTCGAACCAATCGAACCAATCGAACCAATCGAACCAATCGAACCAATTAAATATATCGCCTCCGAACCAGTTTGATAAAAGCTTTGGCGGTATCCGATTTCTCATCGTCGGCCCAGTTGTGTTGTTTGGCCCAACCGGTGAGGAGCGGGGTGGCTTCGTCCATACTGTCCAGCCGGTTGAGGGTCTGGAGGGCGTCATTGAAGGCGTTGTTGTCCTTGCCGAAGAGGTCGTTGACGTAGAGCAGCCGGTCGTTGATGGCCATGGATTTGGTGAGGTCTCTGACCGGTTGTTCGCTGAGTTTTTCGGAAAGTTCGGTAGCTGCCTGGCGCTGGAAGAGGGCCTTGATGGCCGGCGGCGCATCTACGACGGCCGTTTCCGCCGGTTTGGGTTTGGGCGCCGGTGCGACAGGGGTTTGCTGACGCGGCGCGGGGGCCGGTTCCTGGACTTCCAGTTTCACCGGGGCTGGTTCCGGTGCGGGAGCGGGGGCCGGTTTTTCCATTTTCGGTGCGACCGGCTTATCCGGGATCTCGATGATCTTGGGCGGCGTGTAGGTGCGCTTGACCGGTTCGGGCGCCGGCGGATCCACGGGCAGGTCGATCGGTTGCGAGGCCTTTGAGTTGCCGGAATTCGCGCTGACCGAGGGGACGGACCTGGCGTTTCCGCCTGGTGTCTCCAGGAAAGATTCGTACAATTGGCGGATATAGCTCAGCATGAGGTCGCGTTCGATCGAGGCGATCTGGCTGCCGTCGGTGCTGATGCTTTTATAGAGTGAATTAATTTTTTCGAGTAAGGTTTTGGCTTGTTGAAGGTCCATTGTAATTTAGTTGTAAGTCAAAAGTTGTAAGTCGTAAGTCAAAAGTTGTAAGTTGTAAGTCAAAAGTTGTAAGTCGTAGGTCAAAAGTTGTAAGTCGTAAGTCAAAAGTTGTAAGTCGTAAGTCAAAAGTTGTAAGTCGTAAGTCAAAAGTTGTA
>CALMYQ010000027.1 GCA_937873655.1 uncultured Lewinella sp.
GTCCTGAGTGCCCTGAGTGGTCAAACCCAGCTTATCAATCCGCCTACGCACAGGCACGCCGGCTTAATAATCTGCCGCCCCTGAGTGTCCTGAGTGCCCTGAGTGGTCAAACCCAGCTTATCAATCCGCCTACGCACAGGCACGCCGGCTTAATAATCTGCCGCCCCTGAGTGTCCTGAGTGCCCTGAGTGGTCAAACCCAGCTTATCAATCCGCCTACGCACAGGCACGCCGGCTTAATAATCTGCCGCCCCTGAGTGTCCTGAGTGCCCTGAGTGGTCAAACCCAGCTTATCAATCCGCCTACGCACAGGCACGCCGGCTTAATAATCTGCCGCCCCTGAGTGTCCTGAGTGCCCTGAGTGGTACCCCCCCCAAAAAAAGAAAATACAAAATGACCACAATCACCCCACCCAAAAACCACCGTCATCTCCACCCATCCCGGTTTTATGTATCTTACCTGCGATCCAATCCCCCATTATGGAAATTCAGCCGGCCGTTACCGAAAAGCCCTTTCAAAATCCAATCCCGTTGAACCCAGTCTACCGTCAACCGTCCACCGTCCACCGTCAAACCATGAACCAAAACCAAATCCAGCAAATCCTCCACGACCACGCCTTCCCGGGCGAAAAAGGCCCTGCCGAGCTGGTCCAGACCCTCATTTCCTGGGTGATCCTGACCCCGCAATACGCTTTCAAGATCAAGAAACCGGTCCAATTTCCCTTTCTGGATTTCTCCTCGCCGGAAAAACGCAAGGTATGCTGCGAGGCCGAAGTCCGGCTGAATAACCGGCTGACGGAAGGGATTTACCTGGGCGTGCTCCCAATTCGGTTGGTTGAAGGCGCTTCCCGGATTGGCGGTACCGGTGGCGAAATTGTCGATTACGCTGTACAAATGATCAGGCTGGACGACCGGCGCCAGATGAGCCGCTTGCTCCGCTCGGGCGGCGTCACACCGGAGGACATGCAGCAACTGGCCCGCCAACTGGCCGTATTCCACACTTTTACCGAAAAGATCCGGACGCCATTTGACAAATCCGCCGCTCAGGCCGATTTCGAGGACATCCTCAAGGTCAAAAGAACCGTTGAGATCCGGTTCGGCGGACCGGCAGCCGCACTGCTGGACCGGGCGGTTGATTTTTCTGACCGGTTTCTGAATGCGCATGGCGGCCGCCTGGAACAAAGGATTCGTGCAGGTTTGTTTCTGGACGGGCACGGCGACCTCCATTCCAACAACATCTTCCTGCTCAATGAGCCCGTCATTTTCGACTGCATTGAATTCAATGAACACCTCCGCCGGGTCGACGCGCTCAACGAAGTGGCCTTCCTTTGCATGGACCTCAATTTTTACGGCCGCGACGACCTGGAACAGATTTTCCTGGATGCCTATTCCCGTGAATTTCCCGCCGTCCGCAAGGAGGCCGACCGGAAGATCTTCCACTATTTCAAACTCTACCGGGCCAACGTCCGCGCGAAAGTCCACCTGCTGAACGAAGAATGGACGACCGCCGGCAAGTACCTGGAATTGATGAAACAATACCTGGAAGCGGCTGCTTTTTGATTTTGAATTCCGCATTTTATCGGTTACATTTGAACCATCAACCAACTTGACAAAACGATTGACCATGGCCCGCTTTTTTGATACCCTGGATAAACTTTATACCCGTTTCTTTTTTCGTCGATCCGGGCGACCAAAAGGGATCGCCCTGACGGTGGCGATGTTGTTGATGATGGGCTTTGCCGGGTTCGGGCAAGTCTCCCTGCCGCGGATCTTCTCCGATCATATGGTGCTCCAGCGCGACCAGGCCATCCCGGTCTGGGGCTGGGCCGCGCCCAGGGAGAAAGTGACCGTCACCTGGAAGGACGAGACGTACACCGTCAAAGCGGGAAAGGACGGCGCCTGGCGGGTTGATCTGCCGAAGGGCCCTGCGGGCGGTCCGTTTGAACTGACGGTTGCCGGTAAAAAGCAAAAAATCCTGTTCAGGGACGTGCTGGTCGGCGAGGTCTGGATCTGTTCCGGCCAGTCGAATATGGAATGGCGGCTCTCCAATGTCAACAACGCAGATGCTGAAGTGGCAGCCGCCAAATACCCGATGATCCGGTTGATCACCTTGCCTCACGTCACGGAACCCTCGCCGGTGAAGGATTTCCCGCGCGGCGAATGGCAGGTGTGCACTCCGCAAACCGCAGACCCTTTCTCTGCTGTCGGCTATTTCTTCGGCCGTAAACTGTTCCAGGAGCTGAACGTGCCCATCGGACTGATCAACACGAATTGGGGCGGCACCGAGGTGGAAACCTGGATCAGCGAGGATTCCATCCGGCAAATCCCGGTCTTTGCCAAGGAGCTGGAAGCCACCCAACAAATGGACTTTGAAAAGATGAATGCCGACCGGAAGGCCCGGTTGGAGGCGGCCCTCAACCAGGCCGGCCCCGTGGAAAACATCCCGAAAGGCAGCATGGCCAGGTGGGAAGGCCCTGACCTGGATGCAAGTAAATGGGGCAAAATGACCCTGCCGAAGCTTTGGGAACAGGCCGGATTGGAAGGCCTCAACGGCGTGGTCTGGTTCCGGTTCGAGCTGGACTTGCCGGCCAACGCCGCCGGGCAATCCGCCAGCCTCAGCCTGGGCCCCATCGACGACAGCGATATCACCTGGCTCAACGGCCGGGAAGTGGGCCGTACCGACAACAAATACAACGAACCGCGCTTGTACAAGATCTCCGGCGGCGTCCTGAAGGCAGGCAAGAATGTGATCGCCGTCCGCGTGGAGGATTACCAGGGTGGGGGAGGCCTTTACGGCGATCCCCAGGCCATGTACCTCGAAACCGGCGGCAAGTCCTACCCGCTGGCCGGCGAATGGCGCTACCGCATCAGCCCGGTCGACTTCCAGGTGGAAACCGCCGCCATGAACCCGAACAACCGGGTGAGCCTCCTCTTCAACAGCATGATCAACCCGCTGATCCCGTATGCCCTGCAAGGGGCGATCTGGTACCAGGGCGAGTCGAATGCCGGCCGGGCGTACCAATACCGCCGCATTTTCCCCATGATGATCCGCGACTGGCGCAGCCGCTGGGGCCGGGAAATGCCGTTCTACTGGGTGCAGCTCGCCAACTTCATGGCGCCCAAGGACCCGCCTGCCGCCAGCGAATGGGCCGAACTGCGCGAAGCCCAATCCATGACCCTGTCGCTGCCCAATACCGGCCAGGCCCTCGCCATCGACATCGGTGAGGCCGCCGACATCCACCCGCGCAACAAGCAGGATGTGGGCCTGCGGTTGGCTCTGCTGGCCCTGAACCGCACCTACGGCAAAAAGGACGTCGTGGACAGCGGTCCTGCGCTAAAAAATGTGGAATTCAAGGGCCGCGAGGTCGTCCTCACCTTCGATAACGCGGAAGGCATGCACGCCCGCGGCCGCTACGGCTACCCCAAGGGCTTCACCATCGCCGGCGTGGACCAGGTCTTCCACTGGGCGCCCGCCCGCATCGACGGAAACCGGATCATCGTCTGGCACCCGGATGTGGCCAGCCCGAAGGCCGTCCGCTACGCCTGGGCGGACAACCCGGATGACGCGAATGTGTACAATGGCGCGGGTTTGCCGATGGGGCCGTTTCGGACGGATTTGTGGTTGGGGGTGACTTGGGGGCGGGAGTGAGGGGAAGTGGGATAAATTGCTCAGCAACGAATACAAAAGGATTGTGTATGTAAAAAGTTAACAGTTTTCATTCTCTGTTTGGAAAATGATTAGGTTTGATTGTTTTTGTACTATATAATTTTCAATAAAATTTACTACTATGGCAAAGGGATCGTTTACTAATATAATAGCATTTGAAATTAAATCGCAGGATGTAATTAGTCTGTTTAATGAACCGGAAATTATTGGAATTATAATAACATTTAAAATTAATATTGCTTCCGGAGGACCTGTGATTGTAATGCCAAATTCAACTCCAACTTTATCAGATTTATATGTTGTTAAAGTAATAAATGACTTTGATGAACGAAGTATTGGATTCAGTAGCATAAATGCTACTCGCATAAGGAAACTCTCCAATGGAAAATATGTTAGAGTAGCTCAAGGGACTGCAGAGGAGAACGCCAAAAGTAATGGAAATTTTGAATTTTCACAAAATTCTCCAACCTTCCACTTTGCATTTTTTGGGAAAGATGGATTAATGGCAATCGCAGATAGATCTTCAAGGTTGGTAATTTCAGGCGGAGAAATTAATATTGGCCACTTAACATACTCGAATTTACCTCAAGAAGAAAGGAAAATATTTACTATGGTAATAGAAGGAGATTATAATACCAGCAATCCTCCAAATCCTGGAGGAATGACTAGAAATACTATTCGAAATAATCCGACGAGAGTGAGCCCAATTGCCAGCCTTGACTCATTCCCAACTCCAAAATTTGTGGTAGGTTATCCATGTCCTCCCCTCTGGATTCCAACTACAAACAGCTCAACGACAAATAGTAACTTCGTCACAAAATGGTCCACCTATGTTAATGCAATTTTGAAAGAGATCGAAGGTTGAAAAAGACGTATATAAGTATGTAAGAAAATCAATAAATAATAACTACTCAAGCAAATTAATAGAATGAAATTCAAATTTATAAGCTCAGATATTGAATTTTAAAAAACTCGATGCCCTAGAAAAATAAGGATAAATTATTAGTATTTTTTATCTCATAAATCAAATTTGCGTAGTATTTGAAATTTGGGCTTAATATCTATACGAATATTTTGATTTTTAGTTGTTTACTGGCAACTATGTGTCATCTTTCTGGCCAAAAAAATGAGATTATTTTTAATCATTTAACTCATGATGATGGAATTGAAGATGATAATTATAATATGTATGTAAAGAGAGACAGCCGCGGTTTTGCTTGGATAAGCTCAATGAATGGTATTTATAGATTCGATGGTTTAAATATTGTACCTTTTAATTCTAAAAATAGTAATATTTTAGGAGATATTGTAACAAGTACTTTTTTTGAAGACAATATAGGTAATATTTGGTTTACGACTTATACGGCATTGCATTGTTATAATAGAGTAATGAATAAAATAACCCCGATTCAATTAGCAAATATAACAGGGGATACAATAATTGAAAATTATCAATTGTTCCATTTTCAATCTAAAGACAATAGCCTTTTCCTGAAAGCGGGATCTGAAATCTATCACTTTTATATTTCTGATAAAAAAAACTATTTCAGTTTAGGTGTCGAAACTAATTGTGCAAATTTTTCAGTGGACACCACTCAAAATGGAGAAATAAAATGCATTATAGGATGCCCATGGATTAATAGGTCAGGATTTGATATAATTAAACCTGACTACAAATCAGGTAAGTGGGAAAAGGGCGCAGTTGCGATTTGTCCCCACCAATCAGGTGGATTTCCTAATGTTTTCTATGACGGTATTCCAACGCTTGGACAACACGGCTGCTCTTAAAAAGTAGAGCTTTTCCACCAATTCTTTTTGCCAAAAAGTAGAGGCGTTTTTAAATCGTAAATTGATGATCCGCCGGATTCCGGATTCTATGATCCCACTTCCACACATGAGTTTATTCTTTTCATATTCAGTATATTGCATCTTATCTTGATGCTTTTCCAGATAATTTATCCACCGGGTTATTATTTGCCCCGGCCGCTTGTAAATCTCACGGCATTTTTCCTGGAAATTCCGGACCATACAGACCCCCAATTCCGGAGGATGTTAACCCCCTGT
>CALMYQ010000028.1 GCA_937873655.1 uncultured Lewinella sp.
TTCGATTGAGCCGATTGGACTGACCAACCAACGGACGCTAAAATTCGGATCAATCGAATCAATCGAATCAATCGAACCAATCGAATCAATCCAACCAATCGAACCAATCCAACCAATGACTATATTTGTAACATTCTTCACCTCCCTGTAAAACTACCTGTCATGAATGAGCTCAACAGAAGACAATGGCTGCGCACTGCCGGATTAGCGGGCGCGCTGGCTACATTAGGCGGTTTCCGCAACGTTGAAATCCCGGGTGAAAGCCGGCCGGCGGCATTGGCCAACGGGGCTGCCCGGATGAACTTCAACGAAAATCCGTACGGTCCTTCCAAAAAGGTCCGGCAGGCCATGATCGATCATTTTGATGAGGTCTGCAGATATCCGTTTTCATTCCAGCGGGAGCTGCTCAGCCGGATTGCCGCAAAACACGGCGTCCCGGAAGACCATGTCATCATTACAGCGGGTTCGACCGAAGGGTTGCGCATCAGCGGGTTGATCCACGGCATGGATGAACACGAGGTCATCACTGCCGAACTCACCTTTTTCGCTTTGTCCGATTATGCCGGAAAAGTGGGCGGGATCATTCATAAAGTGCCGCTGGACAACGCGCTTCAGCACGACCTCAACGCCATGTCCGCGAAGATCAATTCGAACACCAGTCTGGTCTTCATCTGCAATCCCAATAACCCGACAGGCGCCCTTTTGCCCAAAGATCAGCTTTGGGATTTTGCAAAATCGCACGCCAAACAAGCCACTATGTTCATTGACGAGGCCTATTTCGATTATATCACAGAACCCGGTTATCCGTCGGCGGTGGAGCTGGTCAAGGAAGGGCATAACGTCATCGTTTCCCGCACCTTCTCCAAGGTCTACGGCCTGGCCGGCATCCGTGTGGGCTACCTGATCGCACAGCCTGGACTGATCGATAAAATGAACGGCCTGAGCATGTGCGGGCCGAATATACTGGCCATTTTTGCTGCGCTTGAAGCTATGAATGATCAGGAGTTTTACGAATTCAGCCTGCAAAAAAATGCCCACAATAAAAACCGGATCTATACAACGCTGAACCAGATCGGGCTGCCGTATCAGGAATCACATGGCAATTTCGTCTTTTTCAAGACCGGCAAACCCATCGGCGAGGTGCAGCGGGCCTTTGAAGCCAGAGGCGTTCTTGTGGGCCGGCCTTTCCCTCCTATGCTGGATTGGTGCCGGATCAGTACCGGGACGGATGAGCAGACGCTGAAGTTTACGGGGGCTTTGCGGGAGGTGTTGGGGTAGGATACCAGGGCTGGATACTGCCCGCCTTCGCTCTTTGGAGCTATGGCGGACGGGGGAGGCTGCCCGCCTTCGCTCTTTGGAGCTATGGCGGACGGGGGATGCTGCCCGCCTTCGCTCTTTGGAGCTATGGCGGACGGGGGATGCTGCCCGCCTTCGCTCTTTGGGGCTATGGCGGACGGGGGATGCTGGAGGCTGGATGCTGTCATCCGGGGACGACTTTGATTGCAAAGTCGGGAGGTTTGGCTGACGAAAAATATTTTAAAACTTTTTAGATTTATTTTTTTAATTAAAAACAATAGATTATATTTGCATTATTCTAAACCCAATAGAAGTTTCGGGATCACGCCGAAATGTAGTTTTCAAATCTGGATTCAGCGCGCTGGAAATAAAAGAACCGAGGCTCTTCAGGGGCTTTGCACGTATACCCGTGAGTGGTGGCGGAAGGGCGGGCTGTTTTTTCCCCACCCATACTAACCAATAGACTTATTAGTAAATACCCCGGCCGGCCGGCCCGGATTGCACATCCGGCGGCCAATTTCTGCTATTGGGACCATTCCATACCTTCCTCAACGCCATGTTCGCGAATCACCATGATATCATAGTGACCGATTTTGTCTCCTGTTCCGCTAATTCGCCGTTCCAGTTTGAACCATACGAACAAACGTTCGTTTTATCATAAAAAGCCTTATCTTTGCACCGGTTTTACCCGTTCAAAAGGATTGTCCGGGAAAAAAAACGGGATTCGGACCAATAAAAGCTGCTTATGAGTCGCGAACGAATGGAGGAATACTTTCAGGCAACCATTGATGCCGACCAGAAAATCGAACCGAAGGACTGGATGCCGGACGCGTACCGCAAGACCCTTATCCGGCAGATTTCCCAGCACGCCCACTCCGAGATCGTCGGGATGCTGCCGGAAGGCAACTGGATCACCCGCGCGCCCAACCTGAGGCGCAAAGCGGCCCTGCTGGCCAAAGTGCAGGATGAGGCCGGGCACGGGCTTTACCTGTACAGCGCTTGTGAAACCCTGGGCGTAGAACGCGAAGAATTGCTCGATCAACTCCACAGCGGGCAAGCAAAATACAGCAGCATTTTCAACTATCCTACCCTGACCTGGGCTGACATCGGCGCCATCGGCTGGCTCGTCGACGGTGCGGCCATCATGAACCAGGTGCCCCTCTGCCGGTGTTCCTACGGGCCTTATGCCCGGGCTATGGTGCGCATCTGCAAGGAAGAAAGCTTCCACCAACGTCAGGGTTATGAGATCATGCTGACCCTTTGCCGGGGTTCGGATGAACAGAAAGCCATGGCCCAGGACGCCCTCAACCGCTGGTGGTGGCCCGCCCTGATGATGTTCGGCCCCAACGATAAGGAATCCACCCACTCCGAACAATCCATGAAATGGCGGATCAAAAGGATCTCTAATGACGAACTGCGCCAAAGATTCGTGGATATGACGGTGCCTCAGGCCGATTTCCTCGGCATTCAGGTGCCTGACCCGGATATGAAATGGAACGAATCAACAGGCCATTACGATTTCGGCCCGATCAATTGGGATGAGTTCTGGAACGTCGTGAAAGGCAACGGGCCCTGCAACCGGGAACGGCTGAAAGCGCGCGTACAAGCCCACGAAGAAGGGAGTTGGGTGCGGGAAGCTGCGATGGCCTATGCGGAAAAACGCAAGCAACGGGCGGAAGAACGGACCCGGGTGGCGTAGCTATGAGGAGAGGGGGTGAGAGTGAGTGAGGGGGTGAGAGGGTGAGAGGGTGAGAGGGTGAGGGAGCGGATGAAGGTGTTGTTACTCCTACTCCACATCTTCGCCTTTTTGACAAAATATCCGGTAACATGGGGTTGTGGTGAAATTTCTTGATCTTTCGATAATAATGAATCAAATGAAAAAAGACTGGCCGCTTTGGGAAGTATTCATCAGAAGTAAAAACGGGTTGAGCCACAAACACGTCGGCAGTTTGCACGCAGCTGATGCGCAAATGGCGATTGAAAACGCCCGCGATGTCTATACCCGCCGCGGCGAAGGGATCAGTATTTGGGTGGTGGAATCCCGTCATATTACTGCCTCAAGCCCTGACCAAATAGAGGCGTTTTTTGATCCGGCCAATGACAAGGTGTACCGCCACCCCACTTTTTACCAACTCCCGGACGAGGTTGACCATATCTAGTGGCGCCGCAATCCGTTTGGAATAATATTCAGACCGAACAGCATGGTTCCATCTACGCATTTATATGATTATCTGTTGCGGTTGGGCGACAATGCCCTCATCCTGGGGCAACGGCTCGGTGAATGGTGCGGCCACGGCCCTGTCCTGGAACAGGATATCGCCCTGACCAACATCGCACTGGACCTTATCGGACAAGCCAGGCTTTGGCTGGAATATGCAGCCCAGACAGCCGGCAAAGGTCAAACTGAAGACAACCTGGCTTTCCTGAGGGATGCCGGCGCCTTCCGCAACGCCTTACTGGTCGAACAACCCAACGGCGATTTTGCCCATACCATCATCCGCCAATTCCTGTTTGACGCCTGGAACTTCGCCCTCCACGAGGATCTTTGCAACAGCGGCGACCTGCAGATCCGCGCCATCGCCGAAAAATCGCTGAAAGAAATCGCCTATCACCGCAAATACAGCTCGGAATGGACCATCCGGCTCGGCGATGGTACCGAAGAAAGCCGTTCGCGTATGCAGACAGCCCTTGAAGACCTCTGGACTTATACCGGCGAATTGTGGACCCCCGATGACCTCGACCGGGAAATGGCAGAGGCGGGCATCTCTCCCCACCTTGAACGCCTTCAACCGGCTGTAGAAAAATATATCCGCGACATCCTCACCGAAGCCACCCTCGAAATACCAGCCGGTACCTGGATGCAATCCGGCGGCAAACAAGGACGCCATTCTGAACACCTGGGGTATATTCTGGCGGAAATGCAGTTTTTGCAGCGGGCGTACCCGGGTTTGGAGTGGTGAACTGGATGCTGGATGCTGGATGCTGGTTGCTGCCCGACTACGCTGAGGATTCGTCGGAGGGGAGATGCTGCCGCGCCGCGGCGTGGTGGATACTGGCGACTGCCAACTGAAAACTGCCAACTGAAAACTGCCAACTGAAAGACCGGTTCAAAAGGAAATCCTTCAAAGCCGACTGGTGATTGACGATTTCTGCAACGTAAATTTTTCCATCGCTGCAGGCGACTAAAAGATTCGAAATGCCCATTTTCACAGACCAGATGGACCGACAGATATCGATTCCGGAGCGACCGGAAAGGATCGTTTCCCTGGTGCCCAGCCAGACGGAATTGCTGGCGGATCTGGGGTTGGACGACGAGGTGGCGGGGATCACCAAATTTTGCGTTCATCCGGAAAAATGGTTTCGCAGCAAGCAGCGGATCGGGGGTACCAAACAGCTCCACCTGGACCGGATAGCCGACCTGGATCCGGACCTCATCATTGGCAACAAGGAGGAAAACGACCGGGAGCAGATCGAGGCCCTGATGGGGAAATACCCTGTCTGGATGAGCGATATAAGGCGCCTGCCCGACGCGCTGAACATGATCCGCAGTATCGGGGCCATAACCGGAAGAGAAGCCGAAGCGCTTGATCTGGCAGGTCGGATCGGTGAAGCGTTTGCCCGCCTTGATTTTCCGGAATTCAACCGCATGAAGGTTGCTTACCTGATCT
Source organism: uncultured Lewinella sp. (assembly GCA_937873655.1). Lineage (GTDB taxonomy): Bacteria > Bacteroidota > Bacteroidia > Chitinophagales > Saprospiraceae > JACJYC01. The sequence goes on from CALMYQ010000028.1 coordinate 4,965, forward strand.
GGCGAAGCCCTTTTATGGCCGCTGCCGCCGATACCTTTATTGATGAGATGCTTACGCTGGCGGGGTTTGACAATGCGTTCAAAAATCGTTCGCGGTATCCGGAAATCATCGGAACCGACCTTCAGGACGCCGCTCCCGATGCCGTATTTTTATCTTCGGAACCCTACCCTTTCCGGGAAAAGCACTTCGAAGAAATCCGCGATCACTGCCCGGGAACATCCATTCTGCTGGTGGACGGCGAATATTTCTCCTGGTACGGCAGCCGGTTGCTGGGCGCTCCGGCCTATTTCAACGGGATCCGAAAAAAGCTGGAACGTTAACGTTGTTCAGGTGATTCGGGACAAGCGCCGCCATTCTTCATTTTTTCGGTCAAACTTACCCTTTAATCCGCCTTAAAAATTTATTTTTGCCCTGCCTGACCCTACCAGGGAAAATATTTTTAACCGGGCTACCGAATAATGAAGCAAGTAATTGACCGCTACCGCGACGTCATCATTCAAATCGCTACCCCTGCCAGCCTCGGAACGGGTTTTTACCTGAAAGGCCCTAACCTGATCGTCACCAACGACCACGTCGTTTCCGGCAACCGGGAAGTCGTTATCAAAGGAAGGTTGTTCCCAAAGACGCTGGCCCGCGTCATTTACAGCGATCCGCGGTTCGACCTGGCTTTTCTGGAAGTCCCTCCCGGAATCGAATTGCCTGAAATTCAACTGGAAAATAAAACGACGGTCGTTGAGGGGGATCCCATTCTGGCCATCGGCCACCCGTTCGGCCTGAAATTCACCACCACGCTGGGGATCATTTCCAACGTATCCCACGAGATCAACGATATCCAGTATTACCTGAATGACGCCGCCCTCAATCCGGGCAACAGCGGCGGTCCGCTGGTCAACAAGGAAGGCAATGTCATCGGGGTCAATACCTTTATTGTCAAAGAAGGCAACAATACAGGTTTTTCACTGCCTGCAAAATACCTGGCCCTGACGCTGGATCAATTCGGCGCCTTTACCGGAAAAACGGCAACCCGCTGCCGCTCGTGCTCCAATATCGTTTTTGAAGACAAAGCCGACGGCAGCTATTGCCCCCATTGCGGCTCCATGATCCATTTGCCCAGTCAGGTGGAGGAATACGAACCCATCGGTATTGCCGCCACCATCGAAGGGATGCTGGCCGAAGCGGGGCACGATGTCAAACTTTCCCGCCGGGGTTCCGATACCTGGGAAATCCGCCAGGGCAGCGCGCGGATCTTCATCGCCTACCACGAGCGGACCGGCCTGATCACCGGCGACGCCTACCTTTGCACCCTGCCGCAGGAAAATATCGGCCCGATCTATGAATTCCTGCTCCGGCAAAATTACGACCTCGAAGGCCTCACCTTCAGCGTCAAGGAACAGGACATCATCCTTTCCCTGCTCATCTTCGACCGGTACCTGAACGTGGAAACCGGCCTGCTGCTGTTCAAAAACCTGTTTGAAAAAGCCGACCACTACGACAATATCCTGGTGGAGGAGTATGGCGCGAAGTGGAAGTTTGAGGAGGGGGAAGAGGGGTGAGATTGTGCTGGAGGCTGCCCGCCGCCGCTCTTGGGAGCTTTGGCGGACGGAGGATGCTGCCACTCCGCGGCGTGGTTGATGCTGGATACTGACGACTGCCAACTGAAAGACTGCTGAGTGCTGCCCGCCGCCGCTCTT
>CALMYQ010000029.1 GCA_937873655.1 uncultured Lewinella sp.
CTACGGTGACCGTCGGCGGCAAGAGAACGGCGTCAATGACATGGACCACACCGTTGTCGGCCTGGATGTCGGCGACGGTGACCTTTGCATTGTTGATGAAAACCCCGTCGGCGTTGATGGTCACGGTGACGTTCTTGCCGTTGAGCGTGGGGATGACCTGCCCGTCGGAAAGGTCAGTAGAGAGGACCTGTCCGTTGGCGACGTGGTAGGTCAGAATATCGGTCAGGGCGCCCTGCGGGTCGGCCAGGAGCGCGTCGATGGTGCCAGCGGGCAAAGCGTCGAAAGCGGCATCAGTGGGTGCGAAGACGGTGAATGGGCCGTCGGCGCTGAGGGCGGTTTGGAGGCCTGCGGCGATCACGGCCGCTTCAAGCGTGTTGTGGTCGGGCGAATTGACGATGACGTCCACTACAGTTTGGGCGGACACCAAGGAAGGCAGAAAGAAAAGAGCGAGTAAAAATTTTTTGAATCCCATGTTGACAGTTTTTAGTTTGTTGATCGGTTTTATAAGGGTATATGCAATCCGACCGGGGCATGGTTGCCTCGCTGGCCAAAAAAAATTATCAAAAACCTTCTTCTTATTTTTTTGTTTATAGGCAACTTTTAAGTGGCAGAATGCATACTTATCCAGCAGATATGGCAAATTCGAACCCGGATATTAACCGATTATGTAGAGAGTGCATCAAAGGGAATACCAGGGCTTTCAAGGAAATCTATGAAAGTTTTGCCAAGGTATTCTTTGGCATTTGCCTCAGGTATGCCGGGGATCGTGTTGAAGCTCAGGATTTTTTACAGGACGGATTCGTGAAAATTTTTGAAAATCTGGCTTCTTTTGACCCTGCGAAGGGGAGTTTTTATGCCTGGGGCGGAAAGATCATGGTCAATACAATTTTGATGGAAAAGCGGAAAAAACGGATCGAAACAGAAGAAATAGCCGGAGATGTTATTCAGGAAAGCAAAACTGAAAATCAGGCTATCGAACAGCTGTCTTATGCAGAATTGGTATCTTACCTGCAAAAGCTGCCCGAGGGTTACCGGACCATATTCAATCTGTACGCGATTGAAGAATACACGCATGCTGAAATAGCAGCTTTGACCGGTATTTCCGTGAGCACTTCAAAAACTCAATTCATGAAAGCCAAAAAAATGTTGAGTAATTTGTTGAAAGAAAACGCTGTGGTTCCAACTACGGCCTAATGGGGATAATGGTGAGAGACGAGCCTAAATATAAGATATCAAAGGAAGAGGAGGCCTACTTTACGCCCGATGCGGAAGTTTGGGAGAAGGTGTCTGAGCGGATCGGCAGCAGGCGGCGCCGCCGTTTTCTTTTTTGGTTATGGCCTATTGTCGCCGGAGCGTTAGGCGCGCTGTTCCTGTTTGGGGACCGATCCGAATCCGGTGGATTTCCGGTAACCGGAAAAACAGCGGATGACGCCGGTATCGTCCTTCATTCACCGGCAACAACAGATGCTGCTTTCCTGGAAAATGATGAACCCCGCCCGGCTGCGGCAACAGAAATGACCAATGCGCAGGATAACGGTTGGAATGAAAAAGCAGCGATTACCGGCCGGCTACCGGGTCAGGCCAGGACTCCGGAGGCCGGGGCTGCCCAGCTGTTCTTCAAACCTTCGGAAAAAGAGGCAGATCTGCCGGATAGTCCTTCCGGAATGGTAGCGGAAAGCCTGGAAAGAGATCCTGCGAACAACGAGGAACCGCCATCAGAATTCAAAGAGGGACGCTCCCCATTTCCGGTCATGCCTCCCTTGCCCGGATCCATGGACCTGATTGAAAGTCTCCCGTCTGAAGGATTGGATGTAAATCCGGCATTTGAAACGGAACCGGTAAGGCGCCACGGAAAGATAGCATTTTATGCGGCACTGCACAGGAGCCAATATTATGCGCTGAAAGAGAGAAGCGGCGCAGTGACGCTGGGAGAGACCATATTAAGCTCAAATTGGCTTCCCGCCGTTGAAATTTCCGCAGGATTGGGTTACCGGATCAATCCCCGCATGACGCTTTACGCGGGCCTCGGATACAGCCGGCATTCAGTTGTTACCGTCCATGACCTCCATATTCCATATGATTTGCAGTCAGAGATTGACCATGGACAGCTATTCACCAATGAGTTTGTCCATTCCCTGCCTACATCCGTAAGCAATATCGGCTCCGAATTGACCCTTGAGCGATCGGCCGGAGCGGATATCCTTGACCATGAAGAAATCGATATTGAACTCAGCACGACTTCACAATATGTTGTATGGCACATCCCCGTTAGTCTGGAGCGACAATTTTCGACCCGCGGCCGCTTTCAGCCCGGTATTGGCTTGATGGGGGAGCTTGCCGTAGAGCGGCACAAAAATGTCAGGTTGAACCATACCGCTGTGCACCATGACCTGGTAAGGCTCCATGCTATCAATCTGAAGACAGAGCCCGGCAACCGGCAACAGGTGATGATCGGATACGGGATCCGGCCCTTTTTGAACTTTGCCGCAAGCAGGAAATCAGGGCTCCAGTTTGGGGCGCCGGTTATGCTTTGGCATATGCCCGAAAGGACGCAGGTTTCCTTTTATCCGCAATTGAGATGGACACTAAACCTGTAGCGGGCAGGGGGAACAGGCTCAATCACAAACCGTGACCCGCCGTCGCGGCAGCAATCCCGGGTCGATATCCCCGAAATACCGCCGGTAATCGTCTTTGGGCAATTCGTCAAAATTGTACCGGTAAGGTTCAACGGATTTTTTCTGCAGTACGTCCACGTTTCGTTGTTCTTCGGCGGCTCCGGCCAGCGTATTCTGCAGGTTGGAGCAAAGGAAGCGTGCATAATCCTCGGGGTCGACATTCCAGAAAAAGATGCTGCCGTCCTGGCAACCCGCCACAATATGCTTGCCGTCATTGGAGAAAGCTATCGAAAAGACCCAACCCGAATTGCGGGCAAAGACCACAGGCTGGTAGGTAGGCGAGGTGTATTCTTTGAGGTCCCAAAGGCTGATGGTGCCGTCCATGCTGGCAATGGCAAGCTGGTCGCCTGCCGGATTGAAGGCAAAATCGGTGATGGCGGCCAGGTGCGGTTTGAACATTTTCCGGCCCTGTTCGGTCGGCTGGAACCGGTCGCCGTCCCGGTATGATTCAATCAGGAGGATGCGGCCGTTGGAAAACCCAATGGCCAGGAGCGCCGTTGAGTCCGAAACCGTATGGTATCCGACCGCTGATATGACACCGTAATCAATTTCTCGCTTGCCGCCGAACACCATAAATTCGGCGCTGCCCGCCGAATTGCCGCAAATCGAGTCCACATTGAACTGGTAAAAGAAATCACCCGGTTTGCCGACCAATGAATAAGCGCAGATCGACCCGTTATCGGGCAGGATCAGGTTGGCTTTCCCCCGGGATTTCGGGCTGATGTCCAGACTGGAAGACCTCGGGCGGCGGTGGTAGAACCGTTCGAAACCGGATGCGATAAATTCCCCGTCGTTGGTAATGCCGGCGGAGAAGACCTCGTCTCCCTTTTCGATCCGGAAAGTGTCCAGCGTTTTGCCGGTTTCAGCGTTCAGGGTCTGGAACCAGGGCATTTCTCCGGCAACCAGCAGGTTTTTTCCGTTGGGGCTGATGGCCAGCGAATTGTTGATGCCGATTTTCTGGCGATAGATATCGGTGCTGCGATTGATCACCGGCGCGCCGAGGTCGGACCAGTTTTTGACCTCCCATTTTTTGACGGCGCCGTCGCTGCCGGTGGTGAAGAAGACGTCTGCTCCCGGCTGGAAAACGATATCGCGGACGGCGCCCGCATGCGCCTTTTTGATGTCGAATTGCAGTTTTTGATCCAGGAGCCTGGCGGCATCTTCCAGGGCTTTCATGATATTGGGGTGTTTGACGTCGCCGACCTCCGGGTTATCCCGGTTGATCTTGTAGGCTTCCATGGCCACGAGGGCTTTGGTCCGTGCATCCTCGATCTGCAGCGACCGGGCGGCGGCATTCCAGGAGGTGATGACCTTGTTCAGTTTTTCGGCTTTGGACTGCGCATCGAGCGCCTGGATTTCCCGGCGGCGGGCCTTTTCGGCCAGTTCAGCATTCTCGTCGGCCTGATCGCGATATTGGCGGGACAGCTCCTCCAGGTCGGCAACCTGTTGCAGGACGGTGGCGTTCAGTTTGGAAATGCTGTCGCGGTCGGCCCGTGCAGCGCGGAGCAGGGCTTCGGCCCGGGTGCGTTGGGCTTCGGCTTCGAAGGCGTTTCTTTCGGCGATTTCCTGGAGCTGGAGGGCGTCTTCTCTGGCCGATTCGGCTTCTTTACGGGCAATTTTGGCTTCTTCCAATGCCTTTTCAGCCTTGATTTTGGCCTGTTCCATGTCGGCCGAATATTCCAATTGCTGATTGAAGTTTTTGTTGGCCCGGTTGTATTCCCAGATGGCCCAGGCGGTCAGGCCGATCAGGAAAAAGAAGATCAGGGTCCTGAAGATGCCGATGGCGCGTTTGGTTCGACGGAGAGCAGCCTGTGAGGCTTTTACAAAATCGTGTTCTTTTTCACTGAGGTCGAGCAGCGGGAGGGAAGGGGTGATATGGTTGAGGTAGGCCTGGTCGAGCAGTTCGTTGCGGCTCATCCGGTCCTGGATGGTATTTTTGATGTTGCGGAGTACCCGGTTCTCGGATTCGACTTTCTGGAAGGCGCGTTGAGCCAGGAAGTTATTGGCAATTTCGAGCCTGCCGGCCGAGGTTTTGCGGAGGATGCCCGAATTTTGGAGGGTTTCCAGGATGGCGTTGGCCGTTTGCCCGTCGATCTGCATATCCTGTTGAAGCCTTTCCACCACTTCCGTGCCGCCGAGCTGCACCCGGTTGCCGTTCAGCAGGAAATAGCTCAATAGCCGGTTGCCTACCCCTTTGGCCTTGTTCCCGAGGTTAGCCTCCAGGCTTTCGATCTGCTTGTCCAGCATCTCGTCCACCATTTCGCTCGGCTTGCCGACTTTGGACAGGATTTCGCTATTGATGATCTTGTTCATGCCTCAAAAGGTTTGAGTTTTACAGCCGCGATAAAAAATGGCCTCCCGCGGCGGTTGTTACTCTGTGCCGGCCGGTGATTACCCGGAGGGCGCTTCGGCCGATACACGATATAAACGGTCCATGTACAGTTGAAGGTATGTAAGGTTTATTTTTCCATTCTCGGTAACGTTCTGAATGATCTTGTCGATCACCATCGGGTCTTCGATCACCATTCCCGCTTCTGCGGATGCTTTTTTGATGACCTCCACGGCAGTTTCCTGCGACACCGGCCTTACCCTTACCTGTTCTTCCAGGATATTGGGTACAAACGCCTCCAGGTCCTGGATCTGGGTGAAGAATTCGTCGCGCAGCACGATCACCAGGTCCGTATTCCGCCTCGATTCGAGCAGGTTGGCAATGTGCAGGTTGAGGTGCAGGATCTGTGCGGGGTCCTGCACCCAGATGAAGAACTCTTCAAACTGGTCAAAGATAAGGACTTTCCTGTCGACTTGCTGCGGGATTTTATCGTCCCACCGGTACGCGATCTGTAGGAGCATCGGCTCCTGGTTGGGTTGCGGTTCGACGGACAGCATTTTCCTGACCGGAGCGCTGTCGATGAGTTCCCGGTTGCAGCGGATATAACGCACGCTGCAAAGCGATTCGATCCGGGGCATCAGGCCCGCCCTGATCAGCGAGGTTTTGCCGATGCCCATGGGGCCGAGCACAAGGGTCGTGCGATTCTCCATTTCGTTGACAATGGTATCGAACAGTTCCCGGATCTCTTTGTCGCGGCCGAAAAAGATGGCGGCCATTTCCTGGGAATAGGGTTCGAAACCGACAAAAGGATTGGCGGGCAGGTCGTGCGCGGGTAGTTCCTTCGGCAACGGGATGCCCTGAGGCCTGGCTTCGAAGATCTGCATGGCCAGGCTGTCGTGCGCCAGCTCGTACTGGTCGTTGTCGAGGGGGCGGAGGATCCTGCGGTTGACAAAGAATTCGAGGAAAACGCTGATCCGCGTGGTGCTCATGTCGATGGGGCTGAGCGAGGGCAGGTCTTCCCGTTTGACCGGAATCTTGGTGCCTTTGTCGGATACGAAGGTCTTGAGCCAGCGAATGGCCATGTCGCGCCGGTCAACTTCCCTGGCAAAAACCTCCAGCTGTTCGTCCAGGAAATCGGCCAGCACATCCTTGATGGTGCCGACCTTTGCGATCAGCTCCTCGTCAAAAACTATGTTGTTGGGGTCGCGCTCATAGGCCAGGCGGTACATCTTGTCGAGCAGTACCTGGAGGTACGGCAATTGCACCCGGCCGATGCCTTCGGTGACGTTGTCGATGATCTCTTCGGCGATCTCGTCGTAACAGAGCTGGATATTGAACCTGGGGTTGCGGGCCGTTTCCAGGATCACCCGCCGGGCGTTGGCCCGGTTCATCGGTTCGATCCGGAGGCGCTTGTCGAAGAGCTTGGGCACTTTCCGTTCAAATTCGGAAAGGTGGGCCAGGTATTCCTCCCGGATGGAGATGACGATTTTGCAGGCGAGGTTGGCGTCCAGGATGTTCTTTACGGTTTCGATAAAGGTTTCCTGTTCGGATGCCGTACCGAGGATGAAGAGTTCTTCAAACTGATCGAAAAGCAGGTAAATGGGGCGAAGGTGGTCGAGGTACAGGGAATGGATCATTTCCCGGACGTTGTAGCCTTCTTCAAAGGATTTCATGGTGTCCTTCGCCCGAAGTTCCCGGACGAGGGCTTTGTTGATGTTTTCCTGCCGTCGGATATAGACGTCAAACCAGTCGCTGGAGTCGAAACGGTTGGCCAATCCGCATTTGATGAGGCTGGTTTTGCCGGTGCCGGACATGCCGTAGACCAGTATCAGGTTGGTCTGGTAGGTCATCTGATACAACGCTTCAATCTCGGTCTCCCTGCCGAAGAAGATGTCCTTATCTTCTTTGTCGTATGAATCCAGCAGTTTGAATGGCGACTGTTTCAGCATTGGTTTTCCCTTTAATTGTCGTTACCGTTGCCAGGGATCGGCATATTTGCAAATATAATTCGCAACGGCTGAATTTTATGCAATCTTCCTGGTTTTGGGTCGGTATTTCCGTCCGATATTCACAAAATCAGTTTTATGATTTGATGGTTACCCTGGTAAATCGATCCAGGGCGTCTTTGACATCCTTGTACTGCCGGTCATTCACCTCCAGGGTATCCTTGAGGTTGTCTGCCAGAACGTAAAAACAGCTGCCGCTTGTTTGGTACCGGTAGTAGAAAAGCTTGGAATTCTGCTCCCGGATCAATGCATTCTGGTCGATGATGAAAGGCGATAGATTGAGGTAAGGGTGGAGTTCATCCTCGTTTTTCATCAGCACCACGGAATTGCTTTCTGTAAATTGATCGGCCACCAGCGTGTCATCCAGTACCCCGATAGCGGCGGTTATCCGGTCGAGGATCACCAGGTTATGGATATAGGACGGCGGCTGATGCCTGAATTTCTGGAGGTCTATGGATTTTATGGTTGCCAGGGTATACTTGGCGCAGAATCCCAGATGGGTGAATATTTCGCAAAGCTGGTCTTCGGCCTGGACGCAAAAGCTCTCGATCTCGTCCGCTGTGATGGCGCCTTCCAGTTCCCGTTTCATTTCCTCGAGGAAAAGCTGGGCGGTATGGAAGGCGTCCTCGGCGTAGAAGGTCTTCTGAAGGTCTCCGAATTCCTCAACGAAAGGCTGGATCTTATTTTCTGTGAAAATCTCGCTGACAGCCCGGATCAAGGGCACATAATCATAGGTTGCGACCTGATCCGGCTGCAGGCCGAAATAGGCGTTGAGGACGGCTTTTTGCTCATCCGGGATCTTCAGCTTGTCGTTGTTGTATCTTTCATCCCACAACTGGGAAAGCATGATAAAGGCCAGCAGTTCAAGGGCTACTGAGTATACATTGACGATCTTCCGGAGCCGGTCGGTGCTGATCTCTTCCGAAAGGAGCAGTTTGCGCAGGTGGGTGCCGATCGGGGTCGGAAACGAGTCGATCACCGCCACGCGAAGGTCCCTCAGCCTGGGGTCTTTGCCTTTTTTCCGCGCATCATCGATCATGCCTTTGATGAGCGAGGAATAGGGCTCGATGGCGTTGGCGATGGTCTGTATGATCTTGTCGTTGATGGAGCCGGTATCGGTATGGCGCAGGCCCGCTCCCCGGACGATGAACGAGGCGGAACTGGTGACCGGCAATTTCCAGGTCAGAATATCTTCCTTGCCGGGGAGGATGAAAAGGCCCCAGGGCAGGGAAGCCAGGTCTCCCTTTTGGGAGAGGTCGAATCCGCGGTTGATCCCGGCAGCCTGGCCGGTTTCCATGAGATAGCCGGCGCTGGCCAGTTTGAACGCCTCTTCGATGCTGTGCTGGGTAGCGAGGGCCTGATAAAGGGTAGCGGCAAACTTCTCCGCGTTTTCGTCCCCAATGGGGACGCTGGTGGCAATGATGGCCGGTACGCCGAGTTCGAACAAGAGTTTTACCTGGTCCAGGGTAGAGCAACCGTTGAGGACCACCAGCTTGAGGTTCTTCTGCAACCCCAGAACCTGGGCAACCCCTCTGGCGTCAGCGGCTGCGCCCTTCAGGAATATCTGGGTGCTGCCGGCGTGGCCGCCGTAATGAAAAATGGCTACGCGGTCCTTGAATTCTGCCAGCCTGCTGGTCAGGTCTTTGACGGTTGTGGAAGATTCGCTGAAAAATTGGAAATAGTTCTTATTGGCCAGGGGTAACAGGAAGTCTGTTATGGCCTTTCGCTCTTTATCCAAAAGAGCCAGGTGAGCATCTTGATCGTTAGCAAAGGCTAAAAAGATAACCGGCGCATCCATTCGATGGTCGCTGTTGGATTTTTGGGTTTATTGTTAAACTAATTTTCCGGCAAAATAGTGTTTTTACCCTTTAAATTGTTAAAAAATATGATATAATTAAAGTTCCATTGATTGAAATTTTACCGCTATTGGTTGAAAATAAAAGGATTGTAGCACATAGTAACCTTATTTTTGAACCCCGGAAAGAAAGATGGATCAATCTTTTATTGAGGAATTGAGGAATTACCTCCTTCGCTCTTGATGAGCTACGGCGGTCGGGGGAGGTGGAGGTAAGGCCAATCGATTCAATCGACCACGCCGCGGCGTGGCGAATCAATCGAACAATCCCCGGTCTTCTAACTCAGCAAGAATGAACAGAAATATCTTAGGACTGCATATTTTGGTCTGGCTGGCAGCTACCCTGGTCCATGCCGGGATTTTCAGCCGGTTTATGCCGTTTGGAGTCAGCCTGTTCCGGGCAACAGGGAATATGGCCTCCATGGCAGTCATTTTTTACCTGAACATTTTCCTGGTGAACCGGTTCCTGGAACGCCGGCGTTACGCGATTTATCTCGGGCTGGTTCTGGTGGCGGTCCTGTTCATGGTGGGGGTCAGGGTCCGGTTCAACCTGCTCTTTCCTGAAATGCCTATTTCTGAATGGCTCCGTGGCGACCAGGTAAACAACTGGCGGGTCGGCGCCCTGGCGACCAACGCGGGCGTTCTGATGATCAGCGCTATTTACCAGTTGATCCTGAACCGGAACGCAGCCGCCCGGCGCACCCTCGAACTCCAGGCCAGCGAACAGGAAGCCCACCTGCAATTCCTGAAGGCCCAGATCAACCCGCATTTCCTGTTCAACACCCTCAATAATATCTACTCCCTGGCCACCGTCCGGTCGGATAAGACGGCGGGTATGGTCCTTCGCCTCTCCAACCTGCTCCGGTACGTCATCTACGACGGGCAAGCCGAAAAACTGCCGCTCAGCAAGGAGGTCGACCAAATCCGCGAATACATCGAATTGTTCCGGATGCGGAGCGAAACGCCGCTCGATATCCGGTTCGAGGTAGCGGGTGACCTTTCCGGTGTCAGGCTCGAACCGATGGTGCTCATCCCCATTGTTGAAAATTGCTTCAAACACTGCGACTTTGAACATAACCCGGAGGCATTCATACACCTGAAACTCGAGGTTGCGGAGGAACGGATCCGGTTTGCCGCCGTGAATTCAAAAGACGATGACAACCGCCAAAAGGACAGCCAGGGCGGGGTAGGGCTGGCCAATATCCGCCAACGGCTGGCGCTCAAATACCCGGATCGGCACCAACTGGAGATTAACGGGGATAAAGGGCGGTTTGAGGTGGTTTTGTTGTTGGATGCCTGATGCTGGTTACTGATGGCCGCCCGCCATCAGGCCGGTGGCTTACGTGTTGCCGGGTGCTACCGACAAGGCGATCCTAGCGGATCGCTTTGCAGGGGCAGCTCAATCAGGGGGAAAGGCATCCGTATTGCGAATGCAAATCGAAGAAGTCCATTTTTGTTACGCTAAAGGGCCGTTACCACTGACCACTGACCACTGACTCCCCGTCGTATTGACAGAAAAACAATATATTTGGGGAGCGAACCAAGTACCGGCAGTATGAGAAAGCTGTTTCTTCTTGGGGTGTTATTAGCGCCCTTATGGAGTTTTGCCCAGCAAAGTAAAGTGGACAGCCTGAAGGCCGTATTGGCAACAGTGAAAACCGATACGGCGGAATTGCGGGTATTGCTGGACCTTTGCGCCCAATTCCAGTTTCTGCCGCGCAAGGATTTGCTTGAATACGGGCAGCGGGCCGTCAAAATTGCCGGAAACGAGCATAAGCAAAAGGAATTGTCCTTCGGGTGGTACTTCATTGCCATGAGCTATTATTATGAAGGGAAGTACGATGATGCCGCCCAAGCCGCCGAAAAATGTGTGGCCATTATCCGGGAAACGGGCAACAAGACCAGCATGCTCGACGCCCTGACGCTCCTGGGTACCATCTTCAACCAGAAAGGGGACCATGGAAAGGCCCTCGACGCTCATTTCGAATCGTTAGCCATCTCCGAACAGCTGAACGATGAAGCCGGAAAGGCTTTTGCCTACAATAATATCGGAACCGTTTATTACAACAATAACCAGCAGGCGGATGCCCTGAAGTATTTCCGGAAGGCATTGAACAGCTACGCTGCCGTCGGGGATTCCCTCTACATGGGGATCGTGTACTCCAACCTCGGAGAACTCCATTCCGACCCCGATTCTTCGATCCATTACCTGAAACTGGCCCTTGGATTACTGGAGCGTTTCGAATATGAAGACGCCATTGCACACGTGGCAGCCAACCTGGGGGAAGTTTATACCGGAAAACGGGATTGGCCCCAGGCGGAAAAATACCTGTACCAGGCCATCGACATATGGGAAAAGACCGGCCTGGCATCGGGACTGAACAGTCCGTACCGGACCCTCGGCCGGATCAATGCCTACCGGGGAAATTTGACCGAAGCCATGAAATGGTTTGACAAGGCCCTGGAGAACGCCGGAGGGCAGAGTCAGGGCATTTTGAAGGATACGTATATGTACATGTCTGTAACCTTCCGTGAAATCGGTCAGTATAAGGATGCGCTTGATTATTTCTCCCGGGCCGACGTATTGAAGGACTCACTCTTTAATGAAGAAAAAGCCCAGCAACTGGTAGAAGCCGAAACCCGGTACAACACCAATCTGCTGGCCAGGCAAAGCGCTGAAAAGGACCTGACCATTGCCAGGCAGCAAAACCGGCAGAAAAACATCCTGATCGCAGCTATCCTTGTCATCCTTGTGCTGGGCGGTGGATTCCAATACCTCCGGCACAGGGAAAGGCTCCGGAAAAATGAAGCGGAAACGGCGCTCCGGATCCAGCAGGCAGAAGCGGATAAGCTCCGTGAGGTGGACAAAATGAAATCTTCGTTCTTTGCAAATATCAGCCACGAATTTCGCACCCCGCTGACCCTCATTCTCGGACCGCTGGAAGAATGTCTTTCGCAGGCATCCCGGAATCAGCACGCCCCCCTGAGGATGGAACCTGCCGATGCCAGAATGATGCAACGCAATGCCAAACGGCTGCTGGAACTGATCAATCAGTTGCTCGATCTTTCCAGACTGGAAGGGGGCAGGCTTAAGCTCAACGTCCGGGAAGGCGATCTGGCCCAATTGTTCAGGGCGGTTGCGTTCTCTTTTGAAAGTCTGGCTACCCGTAAGAAGGTTCGCTATCGGATTGAAAACCAACCCGGGCGGATTATGGGGTGGTTTGATGCCGATAAGGTGGAAAAGATCCTGGCCAACCTGTTGTCCAATGCCTTCAAATTCTGTCGCGAAAACGGACAGGTACAGGTTTGGCTGTCGTTGGACAATAACCTGGCTTGCATCAAGGTTACGGACGATGGCCCCGGCATACCCCAGGGAGAGCTGGATCGCATCTTCGACCGGTTTTACCAAACGGCCGGTCAGGATGAATCGTACGGCGGTACCGGTATCGGGCTGGCACTGGTCAGGGAACTGGTGAATCTTCACAAAGGCCACATCAGGGTCGAAAGCAAGGAAGGCCAGGGCGCAGGGTTTACGGTCCGCCTGCCGCTTGAAAAGGAGCAATATGATGCCGGACCGACAGGTGATAAAAATGATCAGGCGGTATTTAAGCCCGCAGCAGCAGGAGGAGAAGAACCGGCTCCGGCCCCAAAATCCGCCCTGGCAACCCTGGACGTTGAATCCGTCAAACCCCAACTGCTCATCGTGGAGGACCATGAAGAAGTGCGCGCCTTTATCCGGGAACGGCTCAAGGACCAATACCATATCCTGGAAGCCTGGGATGGACCGCAGGGTTTCCAATTGGCTATCGAACATATACCCGACCTTGTGATCACCGACCTGATGATGCCGGGTATAGACGGGGTGGAACTGGCTGGCCGGCTGAAAAAACACCCCAATACTGCCCATATTCCCATCATTATGCTTACCGCCAAGGCTGATCAGGAAGATAAATTAAAGGGATTGGACACCGGAGCTGAAGCCTACCTGACCAAACCCTTCGATGCGCAGGAACTCCGGATCCGGGTGGCGCGTTTGATCGAACAACGGCGCAAACTCGCCAACCGTTACCAGGAAAATGCCTTGCTCAACCCCCTTGTGATCACCGTTTCATCCGTTGATGACCGTTTTCTGAAAGGGGTTCGTGGAACCATCAGGAATCATCTGGACGATGAGTCATTCGGGGTACCTGAACTGGGCGACGCCATGGGCATGAGCAGGAGCCAGCTCCACCGCAAGCTCAAAGCCCTGACCGGCTTTTCCCCCAATGAATTGATCCGGAATATCCGCCTGGAACACGGTAAGGCCCTGTTGGAAAAAGGCGCCGGAAACGCGTCGGAAGTCGCTTTTATGGTCGGGTTCAGCAGCCTGTCCTACTTTTCCAAATGCTTCAGCGATTATTTCGGGTATCCGCCTTCGAAAGTGGAATAAGATTTAATTCTTTGATGCGGCCCTTCTCAGCCGGTCATTGATCGCCGTTCCGAGGCTGGTTTCCGGAAGGGATTCGGCAATAATGAGCTCAATGCCGAGAGCGTCCAGGTGGCGAAGAGCAGAAAACAGCCTGCGGGCAGCTTCCTTCAGATCGCCGGCAGGGGAGAGGGCGATCTGGTGCTCATCCGGAATTTGCGGGAAATGGGATTGAAAGGACAATACCCCGATCCGTTTACCTGGGTGTTGATCCAGCAATTCCCGGATTGAGCCGAGTATCAGCGGTACCCCCGGTGCGTAATGGCTTTTCAACATGCCCGGAGCGGATGGATTGGAAGTGGAATGCGGCATGACCCTGAGGGGGCCGGTGATCCTTTCGATCTCTTCCACAGGGATGCCGCCTTTGCGGTACAATACCGGGCGGCTATTTTCGTCCCAGCCTACAATGGTGCTTTCAATGCCGACCTCGCAGGGGCCGCCGTCCAGGATATAGGGAATCTTGTCGCCCAATTGCCGGGCAACGTGTTCGGCCGTGGTCGGGCTGATATAACCGAACGGATTGGCGCTGGGGGCTGCCAGCGGAAAATCCAGCATCGCCAGCAATTCCTGCGCCATCGGATGCCTGGGTGACCGGACGGCCACCAGAGATGACCCTGAGGTCGTCAGATCGGGAACAAGGTCGCTCTTGGGCAGCAACAGCGTCAGCGGGCCCGGCATCAGGGCATCGGCGAGCGCCAGGGCCTGTTCCGGGACGGCCTTCACCCAATTCGAGATCCGCTCTGCCGGAAAAACGTGGATGATCAGGGGGTCAAAGGCTGGCCGGTTCTTGACCGCGTATATTTCAGAAACCGCCCTGTTGCTCAGGGCATTGCCTGCCAGGCCATATACCGTCTCCGTAGGGATGGCGACCACCTCTTCCCGGCGAAGCAGCCAGGCTGCCCGCTCGATATCCTTACCGGTTTCGGCCGTTTTCATGCCGCAAAGGTAAATATCGCCGGGTGATTTCCGGATATGAAGGGGAAATATGCATACTACTGGATGAAATGGGCAGAGTGGGAGACTTAGAGCGTGGGAGAGCGCGTGAAAGCAACGCCCGCTCACCCGCTCACCCGCTCTTTATTTTAACCCACCGCCCGGGGAGCCGTTGACCGTTTCAGCAACAGGATGCCGGCTGCGCTCACAGCGCTCAGTCCGCCGCAGATGAACCAAAGCGGGATGAACCCGTAAACCTGAGCCGTCCAAAGTGAAAGCGACGGTCCGATGATCAGGGCGGCGGAGTAGGCCATGGTATAGATCCCCATGTATTGCCCGCGCCGCGAAGGATGCGCCTGATCAGCCGTATAAGCCGATGCGAACGGCATGCACAACATTTCCCCGATGGTCAGGAAAATCATAAACAGGATCGGGGTCAGCGCCCAGTAACTCAGCCCGCTCAGCGTAAAATAAGCGATCCCGTAAAAAATGGTACCGATGCCGATAATGGCCAGCTTTGTCAGCTTCCGTTCGATCAGATAGGCCAACGGCATTTCCATCGACACGATGATCAATCCGTTGAGGGTGGTCAGCGCCCCGATTTGCGCTTCCGAGAAACCGTAGCTGGTTTTCCAGAATATCGGCAGGGTATTCATAAACTGCATAAAGGCCATGGCCCCGAGGGTTATGAAAAGGATGAACCTGAGAAAATGGCCGTCCTTCCAGGGGGAAAGCCCTTTTTCCTGGACGTCTTCACTGTGGCGGATCGCTTTTTTGGGCGAGATGCTGAGCCGGAAGATCAGGGCCGCTCCAAAACAGGTAAGGGCATCCACCATGAACAGCCATTGATAACCGGCAGCATGCGCAATCAAACCGCCCATGACCGGCCCCGCCGAAAAACCGAGGTTGACCGCCAGCCGGACCAGCGCGAAGGCCCGCGACCGGTTCTCCGGCCGGCTGTGGAAGGCAACCGCCGTCTGGTTGGCCGGTCTGAATGCGTCGGCAATGGTGCTCAGTATGAACGTAGCGGCACACATGGCTGCAACGCCGTTGACGAATTGAAGGCCCAGAAAACAGAACCCGCCCAACGCCAGGGACCAGAACTGGACCGGATAATATCCGATCCGGTCGGTGAGTTTGCCGCCGATGAAAGCGCCGAGTACGGAGCCGAGGCCGAAACTGCTCATGACCCATCCGGCTTCCTCCAGGCGAAATCCCTTCTGCCCGGTCAGGTAGATCGTCAGGAAAGGGATGACCATTGTTCCTGCCCGGTTGACCAGCATGACCAGCGACAACAGCCAGATGTCTCTGGAGAGGCCGGAGAAGGAATGTCGGTACAAACGGATTGCGGGCGCTAACATGTCAGGGTGTTTTTTATGGTTGTTTATGGTGGTTTATGGTGGTTTATGGTTGTTTATGGTTGTTTGTGGTTGTTTATGGTTGTTTATGGTGGTTTATGGTTGTTTGTGGTGGTTTATGATGGTTTAAATGGCTCCGTCCGGGATAGCCTCGGCGAAGGGGGGGGCATGATGGTTAATTTTGGTTTTGCGGGCATGGCGTAAGGGCGGTTTTGGGGTTCGGTTCCGGAGTTAGATTTACAATCACATACCGGCCCTACAGGCCGGAAACGTAAAATTCAAACCGAATGCTACCGATATGGCGGACCTGACGGCCCGCGCGTGGAGGCCGTTCAATAAAGTGTGTTTCACGCAAAGACGCAAATTTCGGATTTTCATCACGTTGCGCGTGCTAAAAATCGGACTGACACAAAATTCCGGACAATCTCCGCGCGTGGGAATTCCCGTTCAACTTTCCACTTTGGGACCGCAACCATTGGGGCTCTTTAACCTTTCTGCTTTATCCTTTAACCTTGAAACCGCGGACCTAACGGCCCGCGCTGCCGTTATAAAGCTGAAACATAGCTCTATCCCAACAGCCAACTAGCGACTTACACATAACACGACGGAAAATTTTCCGTCGCTACTGACAACTGACCTCCAAAGTCTCTATTCAACCTTTTGGCGTTCCGAAGGGTTCCCATAGCAGTATTATTTTTAAATAAATCTTTGAAACAGGCCGTACTACGAATGCGCTTATTCCGTACCTTTGCGGCTTCTTTTCAGAAAGAGAGGATCAGGTTTGTTAATTATTGAAAATCAATTCATTACCTGAAAAAGCCTTTGCGGCAAATTTTGTATCAGGAATAAATTTTTATGGAGAATAAAATCAGGAATGTTGCCATTATCGCGCACGTTGACCACGGGAAAACCACCCTGGTGGACAAGATGCTGCTGGCCGGCAAATTATTCAAAGACCACGAAAAACCGGGAGAACTCATCCTTGACAACAATGACCTGGAACGGGAACGCGGGATCACCATCCTGTCCAAAAACGTATCGATCCGGTACAAGGACGTCAAGATCAACATCATCGATACCCCGGGCCACAGCGATTTTGGCGGAGAGGTAGAACGCGTGTTGAACATGGCCGACGGGGTTCTGTTGCTGGTGGACGCCTTTGAAGGGCCGATGCCCCAAACCCGGTTTGTGCTGCAAAAGGCGCTTCAGCTGGGGCTCAAGCCGATTGTAGTGGTCAATAAGGTTGACAAGGAGAACTGCCGGCCCGACGAGGTCCACGAGGCTGTTTTCGACCTTATGTTCAACCTGGACGCTACAGAGGAGCAACTGGATTTTCCCACCTTGTTCGGTACGGCCAAACACGGCTGGATGAGCGAAGACTGGCGAAATCCGACCTCCGATATCACGCCCCTGCTCGATGCTATCCTCGATCATATTCCGCCGCCCCGCGTGTCGGAGGGTACGCCCCAGTTGTTGGTGACCTCCCTGGATTACAGCGCCTATATCGGCCGGATCGCGATCGGCAGGCTCAACCGGGGTAAACTGACAGCCAACCAGCCGGTTGCTTTGGTGAAAAAGGACGGAACAGTCCAGAGAAGCCGGATCAAGAACCTGTTTATCTACGAAGGATTCGAACGGAAGGAGACCAATGAAGTGAAAGCGGGGGATATTTGCGCCATCTTCGGCGTTGAAGGATTCGAGATCGGCGATACCATCGCTGACGCCGAAGCCCCGGAGGCCCTGCCGGCCATTGCGGTCGACGAGCCGACCATGAGCATGGTCTTCACCATCAACGACTCTCCGTTCTTCGGGCAGGAAGGCAAATTCGTTACCTCCCGCCACCTGAAGGACCGCCTGGAAAAAGAACTGGAGAAGAACCTGGCTTTGCGGGTGGAAGAAACCGATTCCGCCGATTCCTTCCGGGTATTCGGCCGCGGCGTACTGCACCTGTCCGTCCTGATCGAGACCATGCGCCGGGAAGGCTATGAGCTGCAGATCGGACAGCCGCAGGTCATCACCAAGCGGATTGACGGCCTGATCCACGAGCCCGTAGAGGAACTGACCATTGACCTGCCGGATGCTTTCTCCGGCACGGCTATCGATATGATCACGCGGCGTAAGGGCGTCATGCTGGCCATGGAACCCAAAGGCGACCGGATCTCGTTGCGTTTTGAGATCCCTTCAAGAGGGCTTATCGGCCTGCGCAGCAATATGCTGACGGCCACGGCGGGCGAAGCGGTGATGAACCACCGGTTCCATGAATTTCAGCCGCATAAAGGCGATATCCCGGGCCGGATCAACGGCTCCCTGATCTCGATGGAAACAGGTAAGGCCATCCCTTATGCCATCAATAACCTGCAGGATCGCGGGAAATTCTTTGTCCTTCATAACGAAGACATTTACGAAGGCCAGGTAGTAGGTGAGAATAGCCGGCCGGGTGATCTGGTGGTGAACCTGACCAAAACCAAGAAACTGACCAATATGCGGGCTTCCGGTTCGGACGACAAGCTGCGCCTGACGCCGCCGAAACGGTTTACCCTTGAAGAAGCGCTCGAATATATCCAGGCGGACGAATACGTTGAGGTCACGCCGCAATCCCTGCGCCTGCGCAAGATCCTGCTGAAAGAGCATGAACGGAAGCGCTCCCGCAACCAGTCTCTGGCGGATGTATAACCGTCCGGCTTAAAATAACGAAATCAGATGAGAACGGGTGTCAAAAGCGCCCGTTTTTATTTTGCTTTAACCCGATTGGAAATCTTGATTGTCAAAATTTTTCGATTTTTCTTCAAATATTTTTGAAATTTTCTTTTAAGGTTAAGGAAGTTTGCGATAAATTTGCCTCAGGTCTGGTTATTTCACTTCTGTAAAAAGCAATAAGCGACTAGTATTGCGTTGATCCCTTTTTGTTGCCTCCTAAAGATCAATTTTGTCTGCCTGTGCAGCCGGGCCGGGAAGTATTGCGATATTGTTAAACAACCTGAAGAAACTCGTATCAGTGGCAATTCATTCTATGCAGCGGAACTGTTTAACCTAAAAATTTATACTCACTTTCTTTAAACAAGTCAATTTATGAAGAGCAGATTTTACCGAAGATTTCTTCATTCGTTGTTGCTTGTTACCGTTTTTTCCTCCTTCGCCTTTGCGCAAGGCAGGACAATTACCGGTACAGTGACAGATGCGGACGGCCTGGCTTTGCCGGGCGTAAACGTCATTCTGAAGGGGACGGGAACAGGTTCGGTAACCGACGTCGATGGGAAATATTCCATTTCGGTGTCCGGCGACCAGTCTGTGCTTACTTTCAGCTATATCGGTTATTCCGATATCGATATTACTGTAGGCAGCCGCTCTGTGGTTGATGTCAACATGAACTCCGATGCTCAGGTACTTTCGGAGGTTGTGGTTACAGCGCTTGGCATCAAGCGGAATTCAAGAGCCCTGCAGTCATCCGTGACCCAGGTGGACGGGAGCAACTTTACCCAGGCGCGTGAAAACTCCCTGGCCAATGCTTTGGCCGGCCGGGTAGCAGGGGTGAACGTTACCAAGATCGCTTCCGGCCCGGCAGGCTCTTCGCGCGTGGTTATCCGCGGCGCCAAGACGCTGGGTTCCAACCTCAACCAACCGCTTTATGTAGTGGACGGTGTGCCGATGACCAACAACAACTACGGTCAGGCAGGCCTTTGGGGCGGATCGGACAACGGTGACGGCATCAGCAGCCTTAACCCGGACGATATCGAATCCACCACGGTCCTGAAGGGCGCCAGCGCAGCCGCACTCTACGGTTCGCGCGCCGCCAACGGCGTAATCCTCATTACGACCAAAAAAGGTACCGCCCGCAAAGGGATCGGCGTTGAGTTCAACTCCAACTTCGTCTTTGAAAAGGTGAACAACCTCACTGACCTGCAAACCACCCACGGTTCGGGCGGTATGGTCGGTACGAACCTGCAGAACTCGGTAGCCACCAAATCCAACTCAGCAGCCGATCTCGAAAGAGCATGGAACGGCGGCTGGTTCCGTCAGGCATGGGGCCCGAAATTCGACGGCAGCAATGTTTACCAGTGGGACGGCGTTTCGCGCCCGTATTCCTATCAGGGCGACCAGTGGGACCGTTTCTACGAAACCGGTACGGCATGGACCAACTCCATCGCCTTCTCCGGCGGCAACGAGACCCAGAATTTCCGTTTTGGTATGACCGACCTGCGGAGCAAGAGCGTAATGCCCAATGCAGGGTATGACCGTTTGAACCTCTCCCTGGCAACCAATTCCAAATTCGGCAAGAAGATCACCCTGGAATCGACGATCCTCTACTCCAACGAGGATACCAAGAACCGGCCTTACGTTTCCGACTCTCCGGGGAACGCACCCCAAACGGTGTTCCTCATCCCGGGCGACGTGAACGTGGAAACCTACAAAGGCGATCCCGATAAACTGGGCGCAGTGCCGAGCGTAGAGCGCCAAAAGGAAATGGGCATCACCATTTTTGACGGCAAAGCGCCGGGTGAAGAAATGCAGGAATCCTCCAACCTGTGGGGCCAGAACCCCTATTGGGCGGCTTACCAGTATGTTCACTCCGACAAACGCGACCGCGTGATCGCCAACGGCCGCCTGCGTTATGACATCACCGATTTCCTCTACCTGCAGGGCCGTGCCGGTATGGACTGGTCGACCGCCCGGGGAACCAACCTGACCCCGCAAGGTACAGGCTATCAGCGCGGCGGTTCCATGTCGGAAAACGAAACCCGCATCCGCGAGGTGAACATGGAATACCTGGTGGGCTTTGACAAAGCTTTCGGCAGCGTCAACGTCAACGCTTTCTTCGGCGGCAACCGGATGCGTTCTTCCTGGGAACAGATCTCGGCCAACGGTAACAACTTCAACGTACCGTTCTTTGCAGCCATCAACAACGCCAAAGACCGCAACTACGGTTACGGTTTCGCGGAAAGCGGCATCAACTCCATTTTCTCGAACCTGGAATTGGCCTACAACGAATACTTGTTCCTGACCGGTACGTGGCGCAGGGACTGGTTCTCGGTACTGAATCCGGATAAGAACAGCATCGACTATCCTTCCATCGGCGCCAGCTTCGTCTTCACCGACGCATTCAAGGTGCCGAGCTGGTTGAGCTTCGGTAAACTCCGCGCAGCCTACGGCGAAGTGGGTAACGCCAACTCGGTAGGCGCGTATTCTACCGTACTGACCTACTCCCTGAGCGGAAGCCCGCACAACGGGACAGCCTTTGCTTCCATTGCCGGCAATACCAACGGCTCCAACCTGCCCAACCCGGGCCTGGTGCCGTTTACTTCCGGCGAACTTGAATTCGGTTTTGACGTCCGGTTCTTTAACAACCGTCTGGGCGTCGACTTCAGCTACTACAGCCAGAAAACGACGGATGATATCCTGAATGCCGGCATCTCCCGCGCTTCCGGTTTTGCCACCACCTCAGTCAACCTGGGTGAGATCACCAACAAGGGGATTGAATTATTGGTGAACGGTACGCCGGTACGGGGACCGTTGAACTGGAACATTTCTCTGAACTTCGCCAAGAACAAGAACGAAGTGGTTTCGCTCATCGAAGGCCAGGACAGGCTGTTCGTTGAAGAACCCAGAACCCGTCTGGCAGCTGTTTACCACGTAGTCGGTCAGCCTTACGGCGTGATCCTGGGCGTGAAACAAACGGTGGCGCCGAACGGACAACTGGTGTATGACGCCGACGGCGCTCCGGTTACCGACGGTACCTATCAGTACCTGGGCAACGGCGTTCCTGATTTCACGGGCGGTGTCAACAACGAATTTTCCTTCAAGAACTTCGACCTGAGCTTCCTGATCGACTTCAAAGGCGGCGGCGACATCTATTCCGGCACCAACGTGCGCCTGACGCAGGCCGGCTTCCACCAGCAGACCCTCCAGGGCCGCGAAGGTGAAGCCCCGCTGTCCGTCAGCGGCGTTACGCAAACCGGTACGGACGGAAGCGGCAATCCGATCTATGAGCCCTTTACCAAAACCCTGACGCCGGGTGAGGCGCAGAATTACTGGAGCCAGCTGGGCAACCGCGCTCAGGAAAACTTCATGTACGACGCGTCCTTCATCAAACTGCGCCAGATCACCTTCGGATATACCTTCCCGCGGACGATGCTGGAAAAAACGCCGTTCAGGAGCCTGTCCCTTTCTTTCGTCGGCCGGAACCTGGCCATCCTGATGAAGAACACGGACAACATCGACCCGGAATCCTCCTACACCAGCAGCAACGCGCAAGGCCTGGACTACTTCGGTATGCCGGCAACGCGCACCTATGGTTTCAACCTGAGGGCCACATTCTAATTATTTAAAACTGAATTGAATATGAAGTATAATAATAAATTGCTTTTTTCCGGCTTGCTGTCCCTGGCCTTGTTGTCAGGTTGCAATACGGATGAACTGCAAGAACTGAATATCAACCCGCAGGAGGTCACGCAGATCAACCTCAACTTTCTGCTGACAGCCGCCCAACTGGGCGCCGCTTCCGGCGGATCGGCGGGGGATAACCGCTACATTGACTGGCGGACCAACATCGGCATGTGCTCTATGGCCATCCAGCAGATCGCCAACGCTGGCGGCGGTATCGCCCCTGGCGACAAGTACACCGAGAACGTGGAAACCTATACTGCACCGTGGGACTTTATCTACGGCGATCAGCTCAAGAACCTGTCTGAAATCCTGTATCAGACCGGCCCCAACGGGTTTGATGCCGGCAATAAGGTGAATACCCGGAACGCAGCCCGCATCCTGCGCGCATTCCTGTTCCACCGTTTGACCGACTATTACGGCAGCATTCCCTATTCGGAAGCCCTGACGGCAAGCCGGACCGACGGAACCTTCTTCCCGAAGTACGACAAGCAGAAGGATATTTATCTGGATCTGCTGAAAGAACTGGATGAAGCTTCCTCCGCCTTGAGCGCCTCCAATCCGGATGAAGGCTTTGCAGCTGCCGATATTTATTTCGACGGCGACATCGCCAAGTGGAAAAAATGGGGTTATTCCCTCATGCTTCGCCTGGCTATGAGGATCTCGAACGTGGATGCGGCTACGGCCGGTTCCTATGTTCAGAAAGCCATCGCAGGCGGTGTCATGACCAGCAATGCCGACAACGTGATCGTGCCGATGGCTACGGGGCCCAGCGAATGGACCAACCAGAACGGAATCTCCCGCGCCTTCTATCCCGGCGACGGCGGTCAGCCTTCCTACCTGAGCAAAACCCTGGTAGACTGGCTGAAAGGCCCCAGCGCCGGCTCGACGACCGATGACGACCCGCGCCTGATGATCATGAGCGGCGGCATCATCAACTGGTCACCGACTGACGTGACCATCGTCAATGCCGATCCGCTGGCCCAGAAGGGCATGCCCAACGGCAAGGACGCTACCACATTGGCTGAATTTGAAGGCCTTCCCGCAGGTCAGACCGTGGATCAACCCAATACCTATTCCAGGATCAATACCAAGATGCTGGACGACGGCGATCCGTACATGCTGATGAGCTACGGCGAAGTGGAATTGTTGCTGGCTGAAGCTGCCGAGCGCAGCATCGGCGGCGCTTCCGGCGCTGAAGGTCACTATAAGGCCGGCGTGAAAGCTTCCTGCCAGATGTACACCATCTACGACGAAACGCTCACGGCCAGCGATGCCGCGGTTGACGCTTACCTGGCCGCTCGGCCTTACGGCGGCAACAAGCTTCAAATGATCGGCGAGCAACTTTGGGCGAACAAGTTCCTCAACTGGTGGGATGCCTGGGCCGATTGGAGAAGAACCGGTTTCCCGGTCCTCACTCCGACCAACTACCCGGGTAACGAAACCGGCGGCGTGATCCCGCAAAGGTTGAAATATCCGGTCGGCGAAGTTGCAGGTAACCCGAATTTCGACGCGGGCGCTACCAAGCCGAACAACTACGTGACCAAGGTTTGGTGGGCAGGCGGCCCTGAGTAGGGGCAACCCTTGTGGTTGAACCAACCAAAGGTCAGCAGAAAACAAACGGCAGCCGTACATCGGCTGCCGTTTGCTGTTTCAGGTAAGTGATTATTTGAAATAAGGCGATTTTTCAAAATAATTGGGCTTGCGGTAGGGCTGTAATCGCATGGATTGGACAACCCCAGGGGTTGTCCCTACCGTGGGGGGCGGAATGCCAGGACCCGGTCATTGTTGCGGGCTACCAAAATGGTCTTTTTACCGGCTGAATCGAATTCCTTCACATCCCTGACTTCCCCTTCAACATAGATCAACGGCCGTTCCTGCGCTGTAAAGGACATGGGCGCTGTTTTGGACCCCTTCAGGAATACGCCCCTGCTGGCGTCATGGCGGCCGGCTTGCGGCTTCAGGGCGTAAAAATTGCCGCCCAACCAGATGTCGGTTACCTGATCTCCGTCGAAATCCCCGGTGAGGATGCCGAAAACGGGGGAGATCTGGGCCTCAACCGGCAAGGCCTGCAGCGAAAAGGAACCGCCGTTGTTCCAGAGTACGGCGCTTTCCATGTAATCCGTCCGGTAAGCGATGGACTGGGCGCGCACTTCTGCGGGGAAAAGGGTCTCGTAGCGGAGTTTGCCGTAATCCTCGTATTTCAGAATGGTCTTTTTCAAACCGGGCATCTGGGCGGTCAGTTCCTGTTTGGTAGCAAACGGGGCAGGTTGGTTGTCCAGGGGCGGATACCAATTAATGATGAATTCGCTTTTGCCGTTGTGGTCAAAATCGTTGACGTACATGGTCAGCGGTTTGGAAGGGGAGGCTTTGAACTTGGTATTCAACCCCCAGTTGCCCAGGACGAAATCCATGTCGCCGTCCTGATCCAGATCGGCCGGTTGTACGCGGGTCCACCAGCCGTTGCTGTTGGGCAGGACGGTATTTGAATTGAAAGCCCCACTTTCATTGGTGAAGATGTGGACGCCCATCCAGTCGCCGACCACGATCAGGTCCGGGTCGCCGTCCGCATCGACGTCGGTCCAGGCGGCATCCGTGACCATTCCGATATCGCCCAATGCGGACGGGGCCGCGTCCGTCCAGCTGCCGCCGTTGTTCCTGAACAGGAAACTTTGCGGCGGCAAGCCGTAATTGCCGGGAACATTGCGGGCGCCCAGAAATACGTCGATGGCGCCGTCGCCGTCGAAATCGGCGGTTTCAAGCGTGGAAAAGTTGCCGATGACCTGCGGAGCGCCCTGTACGTTTTCCTGAAAACCGCCCTTGCCGTCGTTGGTGTACAACCGGACGACAAAACGGAATTTATCGTTCCTGAAGTCGTTGCCGCCGGAGCCGATCATCAGGTCCGGGTCGCCGTCGCCGTCAAAATCGGCCAGGGCGGCGCAGGTGCTTTCAAAGCCCGCATCCCGGATAAAGGCCGGAACAGGCTGAAAGCGGAAAGTACCGTCCGGATTCTGGAGGAAGAGTTTGTCCGGATCGCCTGTTGCGCCGAGGAGGATAAAATCTTCTAACCGGTCATTATTCACATCACCGGCAGCCAGCCGGGGGCCTTCTGTTGACAGCATGCGCGGCAGCAGGATCTCCTGATCGAAATCGTTTTGGCGGTTCTCCACGTGCCGGGCATTGCCTTTGATCACTTCCCCGCCGACTTCCCTGAACATGGCCGTCTTTTCGGTTGCAACCGCGGCCCCGCCCGGCGCTGCCTTTTCCTGCATCAGCACGAGGGTTCTGTCCGCGGCTATATCCGTCAGGACCTGCGAACGCTTATCCGGCCAGGTTACCTCCAGGCGGTCAATATGGGCAACGTTGCCCAAACCGAAGATCACTTCCGGCTCGATGCTGCTCTGAAACCCGCGGGTATTGAAATTTTGGAGCACCCGTTTTTGGTCTCCGAATTGAGCCGTTACCCGCGCCCCGATGCCGAATGGGTTTTCCTTGACGCCTTTGAACCGGATTTTCAGGAAATGATTGCCTTCGGATTCGTTTTCATAGACAAAACTCCGGGAGTTGATGTTGTTGATCACGAGGTCGTAATCGCCGTCATTATCGAGATCGCCGTAAGCGGATCCGTTGCTGAAGGAGGGCGTTGAGAAGCCCAGTGCGTCGGCCTGGTCCTGGAACTGAAGATTACCCTTATTGACGAAAGCGTAATTTTTCAGCGGTTTGGCGGGCATTTGTTGGATGAAGTCGAGGTTGGTATACGCATTTTGACCGTTGGGGCCGGCTTTTTTGCGGTTGGCGTCGGCCAGGAAGTCCCTGAAATCCATCGACATGAGGTCTCGCAGGATGCCGTTGCTGACAAAGATATCGTTGCTGCCGTTGTTGTCGAAATCAAAGATCAGGGCGCCCCAGCTCCAGTCGGTAGCGCCTACGCCGGAAAGCAGTCCGGTTTCCTGAAAATCGCCGGAACCATTATTGAGCTGCAGGCAATTCTGGATCATCTGGTAGTGGAAATTGGCCCGGTACTTGAGGTCTTCCAGGTGGTAGGGGTCGAAGGCCATGGTGGTCTGGAGGCGGTAGTTGTCGGCGGGCAGCATGTCCGTAGTGAAGATTTCCGGTGCGCCGTCGTTGTTCAGGTCGGCGATATCGGCTCCCATGCTCGATACGGGGCAGTAGTTGATGCGGGAATTGAGCTCTTCAGAAAAGCGGCCGTTGCCGCGGTTGATGTAGAGGTAATCCCGTTCCCAGAAGTCGTTGCTGATATAAATGTCGGGCAGCAGGTCGCCGTTGAGGTCGCTTACGGCTATGCCCAGTCCGAATCCGATAATGCTGCTGTAGATGCCGGCTTCCCGGGATACGTCGTGAAAAACGCCGCCGTCGTTGCGCATGAGCTTGTCGCCGCCGGCATCGGGGTCCTGTCGGGCCTTGCGATAGAGTTCGATCTTGCTGGGGTCTTTGAAGCTGTTGTTGAGGATATAGCAATCCAGGTCGCCGTCGAGGTCGAAATCGAAAAAGGCCGCGTGCGTGGAATAACCTTCATTGTTGAGGTTGTATTCCTTTGCCTTTTCCGTAAAGGTGAGGTCGCCGTTATTGATGAATAATTCGTTTTCCCGGTACTTTCCATCCACATCCCCCGAATTGCAGACGTAGATATCCAGGAGGCCGTCGGCATTGACGTCGGCCATAGTGACTCCTGTACTCCAGGCGCCGGTACCGCCGACACCGGCTTTTTCGGTAATATCCTCAAACTGCAGGTTGCCTTTATTCAGGTAGAGCCTGTTCTTGAGTTGATTGGCAGTGAAGTAAATGTCGGGCAGTGAATCGTTGTTGATATCGCCGATGGCCACCCCGCCGCCGTTGTAGAAATTCCGGTAGGTCAGGATGTTGAACCCTTCTTCGTCCCTGACCTCGTTGATGAAATCAATCCCGGTGGCTTGTTGGTCGAGCAAGGTAAACAACAGGCCTTTGGAGCCGGTATCTGAAGTCGGGGAATCGGATTTTTTGTCAGTGCAGCCAATCGGTAATATCAGAAAAAACAAGACGGAGAAAAAGGCAGGATATCGAATTGGAACATTCATGCCGAAGTTGATTTTTATGGTGAAAATAACACGGTTCGCTGGATTTGACCAAAGGAATCGGGTTAAGTGTCGGGTTCGGTGCAGGTTGTGTATGAGGAATGCGTTACAACAGGCTTATTGGTCCTTTCTGAAGATCCCATCCCCGTTCGTACCCCGGTAGGCGCCCCAAATGACGGGCTTGCGGATCCGGATATTTGTTGAAATCCTTCGGGCGTTCATACCCAGGAAGGAAACCAGATCCTGATAATGAAAATACCGGAAATGGACGATGTCCAGGTAGCCGTCCTGATCGAGATCGCCGATCCAGGGCGTGGTAAAGATATTCTTCAACCCCTGAGCTTCGTCAATGAGTTGAATAGAGTTGTTCTTGAAGTTGACGGCGAGCAATTTGTTGACCATAGAGCGGGGTGCGTTCCCTGTAAAGCCGGTGGAACAGTCAAATTCATTGATGCTGATAATGGCTTCATCGCGGCCGTCATGGTTCAAATCATAAACGACGGGTGAGGAAAAACCGGTGCATCCCAGGGAATCCTGATAGGCGATCTCGCCGGTGGCGCCGTCGAGCATGATCTGGAGGGAGCCGGTGCTGTTGGGCCATTCTCCCTTGCTGACGAACGTAAAAAAATCAGGGACATCATCATCCGTGAAATAACCCGCCGCGAAACTGTTGCTTGACTCGGTGCCCGGTATTTTCTGTTGCCAAAGGGTTTCCAGGTTTTTTCCGTCGATGGCGAAAATGGAGCTGCCGTGGGAGATGGCTACGATATCGTAAAAGCCGTCGCCGTTAATATCCGCCAGGGTAGGGGGGGCAATGAACCCGTGCCCGGTCTCGGAAGCGATAACACGGGCGTTCGACAGTTTCTGATCCAACAGGTCCCGGAGAGAGCAGAGGTAAAGATTTCCGCTGATGGTTTCACCGCCGGTGCCGAAAAGGACAGTCAGGTCCTGGCTGCCGGGTTGGGCAAAGCAGAGGGGCGCCATATAGGATTCCTTGCCGTCGGGCATGGTATCTGCGGCGATGATGTCACCGGTCTTGCTGTTGATGATCATCAGTACGGCAGGGTAGCGGTCCGCTTCTGAATAGGGCGCCGCTTCCGGATTGCCGCCGTTGATGGCCAGGAGGTCCGGTATTCCGTCACCGTTCTGATCCGGCACGAGGACCGTGTTGTTGAAATTGTAATGGGCGTATTTCAGGATGGGGTCATCCTGGTATTTGTAGGTGTAAGACCAGATCAGGGCGCCGTCCTTGCCGTTGATGGCATAGAATTGCGGGCGCCGTCCGCCGATGAAAACGTCGGGAATGCCGTCGCCGGTCACGTCGTTGAAGGTAGGCGAACCGAATACCTGGTCGGTGGATTCCTGCTGCCAGAGCAGTTGCCCGGTTTTGCCGTCCAGCGCGATGATCCCTTGTTTGGCGTGTTGTTTCTCATTCTGACCGGCGCCGATGACGATATCCAGGATGCCGTCCTGGTTGAGATCGGCGGCCCGGGGCGAGGATTGGGAGCCGATCACGGGAAAGTCGACCGTCCAGGCCAATTCGGTTTTTTTGGATGAACAGCCCGCGACCAGCAGGCATGCGGGCAATAAAAAGCAGGAATAAAAAACGGCGCGCTGTTCGGGCTGGAAAGCGCGGAAAAGAACCGCTGTTTTTTTGGCTGGCATATCCTCTTGTGGCGATGGTTGGTGACGGGGTAAAAGTACGGAAGAATATGCAAAATCACCTGTTTTCGGGCCCGGACATTGGCATCATTCCGGTACGGCGGTATTGGCTTTGATCCGTTCAAAGAATCGCTCGGCCAGCCGCAGTTTCCGGTGGGTTGAGCGTTTTTTGGTCTGGTGGTCCTGCATCCGCTGGAGGATGTCGGTCAGCGCCCTGGTAGCGGTCACGATATGGTCCCCTTTGTTCAGCATGATGCATTCGGCTCGTTGCCCCATGGCGGCGTCGGTCACTTCCGCGCGGGTATGGACGCCGGTCTTGGCCAGTTCTTCCAATACCTGGGTAGCCCAGATCACCGGCACGTGGGCCGCCTCGCAAATCCAGAGGATCTCCTCCTGCAACTCCGCCAGGCGGCCGAATCCGACCTCAATGGCCAGGTCGCCGCGTGCGATCATGACCCCGAAATTCGGGATCTCCATCGCAGCAAGCAGCATATCCGGCAAGTGGTGGAACCCCCTGGCCGTTTCAATTTTCAGGATGATGCCCGGCAGCGTTCCGGTCAGCTTGCGCAATTCACGGATCAGTTGATGGACGTCTTCCGGCCCGTTGGCAAACGACATGCCGATCGTATCTGCATGGAGAACGGCAAATTTAAGGTCTTCCAGATCCTGTTCCGTCAGCGCACTCAACCGCAGGTTCGTATCCGGCAGGTTGATCCCTTTTTCCCTGCGCAGCTTCACCCCGCCGTTCAGGGCGTAAGTGATCCTGACCGCGACCTCCTCCTCCCGGATCTCCTCGATGATGCCGCCTATTTTGCCGTCGTCAAACCAGATCGGTTCACCCACCTCCACATCGTTCAATACCTCCGGAAGGGAAACCCCGATGCAGGCCGGGCTGACCAATTGCCCCGATTCGTCGAATACGGCCGGAGACCCCGGTTCCTGGTTTCTTTTTAGGATCAATTGGTTTTCAGCCTCCAGCAACAGAAAATTTTCTTTTTGAGGGATTTCACCGACGGATGCCGCCGGTCTTTTTTTGCGGTGATTCCCGGCTGCGGGTTTGAGGCTGATACCGGGGACGAAGTAGGCCGTTTTGCGGAGCGCTCCGATGCAGCCTTCCGGCAGAACAGCGGTTATCCTGATCTTGCGGCTGGATTTCCTGGCATCCTGAAAGCGGATCACATCGCCGGTTTCGAGGTTGCTGAGCCACTTTTCCGGTACGGGCAGCACGGTTTTGCCGGCCCATTCTCCGGCCCCAGCGTTTTCTTCCGGGACCAGCCAAACGACAGCCGGCCGGGTCAGTTCCCCGAACTCATTCCTGGCCGGACTTACCTTCAGCACGGCATTGCCCGGCAGGATTTCACCGGTTCTCAGTTTGGGGCCGCCCAGGTCCATATGGATGAGGCAGGGCCGGCCGGTCGATTTTTCCGCCCGCCGCACATTTTCAATGATCCTGAGCCATACATCGGGATCGTCGTGGGCGCAATTGACCCTGGCGATGTTCATGCCGTTTTCGAGCAGGTCGTGGATCAGCCGGTAGTTGTTGGCGGCCGCCGAGGGCATAGTCACCATGATCCTGGCCCGGCGGCTTTCCGGTTTTTCCCCGAAAAGCGCTTCGGAGTTGTCTTCCAGCAGTCTCCGGCCTTCCTCGAAACAAATGGGCGGCGCCTCTTCCGGATTCCAGTCCAGGCCCTCCAATGCGTGGATCAGGTGCAGGACCGTATCCACCGTAGCCTGGACCTTCCGCTCGGATCTGCCCAGAGAGGATAAACCCCAGTCGGTAAGTTGGTATTGCACCGGGCGTATGTCCCGCTTGCGCAAGGCCAGGTATTGCAGCAGGTTTCGGGCGCTATTTCGGTGCCTGGGATGGATCTGGTCCAGGTCGCCGAAGGCCTTTTCCCCTTCGAGGATGTTGTTTCTAATCTGCAACAAGGCTGTTCGCAGTTCTTCCAGTGCCGGCGACGGGCAGGGTAATTTGCCGGAATGCTCCAGGATTTCCATACGGCGGAATTTGCCTGCAAGGTTGGGGATTCAGGGCTGAATTCTGATGACTTATGTCACAGCGGAAGCTGATTATTCGGGTTGTACGCCAAAAAAGGCGGAAATCGCATCTGTTCAGAAATACCCGACTGAAAATGAAGCATATACTTTTTACACTCCTGACCATTTTATGGTTACCCTTTTCCGTTGCCTGTCAGATTGATTTTTCGCACTACAGACCCGGTCCGCAGGATGATCCGGCCTTTCTCCGGGCGGACAGCGCCATCCGGGCCGATGCTTATGGAGAGGTCCACAGCTTGTTGGTGGTTGAAAAAGGCAAGCTGGTTTTTGAGCGTTATTACCGGGACTGGACCCCGGATTCGCTCCATCAGTTGCAATCGGCTACCAAAAGCATTGTGGCGACGCTGCTGGGTTGCGCCCTACAGCAGGGGTTGATCCCCGGCGTCGACCAGCCGATCAGCGCATATTATCCGTACATTGAAGGACGGGACACGCTGAAGAGCGGGATCCGGATACGGGACCTGCTGACCCAGCGCCACGGCCTGAAATGGAAGGAGGCGCCCTGGGACGCCCCGGACAATACCTGGCGCAAAGTCCTGGCTACTGAAGGCAATTGGTTTGAAACGATCCTGAAAACGCCGATGGATACGCTGCCTGGCGCCCGGTTCAATTACAGCAATGCGGCTCCGGTGCTGACCACTGGGATCATCCAGGCCGCCTCCGGCATGCGCATCGATTCGTTTGCGGGCCGGTACCTGTTCCGTCCGCTGGAGATTGACCGTACCTTCTTCTGGCAAGGCAACGGCGGGCCGCAGAATAACGGCATGGCGCTGCTGTTCATGACAGCCCGCGATATGGCCAGGATCGGGCAGCTCTATCTGCAAGGGGGTAAATGGGAAGGCCGGCAGGTCATTCCATCGTGGTTTGCGCAGGAGGCCGTTTCTCCCAAAGTGCACGATGTGGAGGGCAACGGTTATTACGCCGGCTATGATTACGGATATTTCTGGTGGAGCAACCCTGTGCTCAGGACTTCCCCCGACGGCCGGCCGGCAAAAGTCTTCCTCGCCCGCGGCGCCGGCGGTCAGAATATCATCGTTTGGCCCGAACGGGAAATGGTGGTGGTCATTACGGCCTGGAACCTGCAGCAATCCAACCGGCCCCAGGTCATTTTTGACGACTACATGCTGACCGGCAATGGGTGAGGCCGCCGGCTGAAACAGGCAGGTTTCGCGCTTGA
Source organism: uncultured Lewinella sp. (assembly GCA_937873655.1). Lineage (GTDB taxonomy): Bacteria > Bacteroidota > Bacteroidia > Chitinophagales > Saprospiraceae > JACJYC01. Next base: position 31,969 of record CALMYQ010000029.1, read on the forward strand.
ATCCAGGACAGGTTGACTACATTTGCCTGATCGTACGCCTGACCGGCCGTCGCATATCCGTTTGCCTGTCGGTCAGGCCGAATGTAGGCCTGAATCAACAACACCATGAAAAAACCTGGATACTTTTGGTTTTTCCTGCTGCCGGCGTTCCTCACGGGGTGCAAACCCGATGCCCGGCAGGAACCTGCAACACCTCAAAACAACTGGACGCTCGACGGGTTCGTCAAAGCGGACAGCCTCAACCCCATTCTGGTTCCCGCTCCTGACCTGACCTTCGATTGCCCGGTCTCCGGCGAGCGCGTCAACTGGGAAGAGCGCAATGTACTCAACCCGGCAGCGGTGGTCAGGAGAGACTCGGTTTATTTGTTCTACCGGGCGCAGGACCACACCGGCACGTCCAGGATCGGTTTAGCGGTCAGCGCCGACGGTTTGCATTTTGTGAAACGAGCGACGCCCGTTTTTTATCCCGCCAACGACAGCATGAAGGTCTACGAATGGAATTACCGGAAGGCAGAAGGCCCGCTCATTCCCGGAGAATCGTATTTTGACGGGACGGAGGACCCGCGGATCGTCGAACGTGAAGACGGTACGTATATCATGACCTACACCGCCTATGACGGAAAGACGGCGCGGCTATGCCTGGCTTCGTCGACCGATCTGCAGACCTGGACCAAACACGGCCTCGTGCTGAGCGACCCCAAATACCGGGATACCTGGTCGAAATCGGGCGCTATAGTGGCCCGGCAGGAAGGCGGAAGGACGATTGCCGCAAAAATTGACGGGAAATACTGGATGTATTTCGGGGATACCGACCTTTTTATGGCCGCTTCAGACGACCTGATCCACTGGTCGCCGGCGGAAAATGAAGAAAGCGGGAAGTTGATCGAAGTGCTCCACCCCCGGATGGGATATTTTGACAGCCGCCTGGTGGAACCCGGCCCGTATGCCCTGATGACCGACCGCGGCATCCTGCTGATCTATAACGGCAGCAACGCCGCCAACTTCAATGAACCGGGATTGCCGAAATTCACCTACGCGGCCGGTCAGGCCCTTTTCGACGGCAGCCGGCCCTGGAAACTCCTCGACCGGACCGCCGGATATTTCATTCACCCCGATAAGGATTACGAAAAAGTGGGTGAGGTGAACGAAGTTTGTTTTGTGGAAGGATTGGTCCGGTTCCGGGGCAGCTGGATCCTGTATTACGGGACGGCGGATTCGAGGATTGCGGCTGCGGTCACGGCGGACTAAACTTTTTTTGTATATTATGCCCCATGATTGAATTATACCCGCTTGAAGATTATTCCGGCCTGACTGCGCCTCGGCGCGTCGTTAAGTACGTACTGGTCTGGTGTTCCTCGGGGGCGGTTAACCTGGCGGTTGACGAAGCGGATTTCCGGTTGGAAAAGGACCAATTGATCACCATTACCTCCGGACAAATCCATTATGCCAGGGAACTGGAACAGGCGAAAGGCTGGGTCCTTGAGTTTACGTTTGATTTTTTCTGCAAGGACGATTTTGACCTGGAGCTGGTTTTTCAGAACGGCCTTTTTTGCCATTTTGATATGAATGAGGTGATCGCGGTGCCGGACCCGGCTACAGTGGCAGGGCCGCTAAACATGATACGGGACGAGCTGGCCGAAAAGCCATTTCAATACCTGATTTCCCTGCACGCCTACGTCAAGCTCATCCTGGTGGCGGTCAACCGGGCCAAGATTTCGCAAGGGGAGGAGGTCTATAAGCCGGATGCCTTGTTTTTGAAATTCCTGGAAATGGTGCGCAGCAATTTCAAGCGCAATTTTACCATCAGTTATTTTGCGGAGGCGTTGCAAACCACAGAATTAAAGCTCAACGAACTGTCGAAATTACATGCCGGGAAAACGGCGCAGAGCGTGGTGTACGGCCTGATCATCTCGGAAGCGAAGCGAATGCTGACCTACGAAAAAATGCCGGTAAAGGAAGTCGCCTACGAATTGGGATTTCTGGATCCTTTCTACTTTTCCAATTTTTTCAAGAAGCATACCAAACTGTCGCCCAAAGCTTACAAGGCCCAGGCTTTGTGATGTTCAGCGGTTGGTGGCTTTGACCTGGAACGCCTTGGGCGAGAGGCGTTTTTTGCGCTTGAAGACCCGGTTGAAATACGACCGGCTGTCAAAACCGCACGCCATGTAGACTTCCTTGATCTTCATATTGGGGTCCTGCAGCAAGCTGGCAGCCAGTTTGATCCGTTCGTTGTTGATGAAATCCACCGGGGAAATGCCCGTTTCGTTCTTGAAAACCCGGTGGAAATTGGATTCGCTCATATAGGCTTTCCCGCTCAGTTCCTCGATGGTGAGCGGTTTGTCCAGGTTATCCCGAATGTATTGGATAATGAAGGCGAGGCGGTTGTTGCTGCTGAGCGTGAGCGCTTTGTCGGTATAGATTTTCCGGGATTCGGCCTGCAGGATCCGGATGATCAGTTCCTTGAGCATGAAATTGACAAACAGGTCCTTGGAGGGATGGTTCTCCGTAAACAGGAACAGCAGGCGCTGAATGATCTGGTAGATGCCGGTATCGTTGGTGAAGTGGAAATTGTAATCGATGAACTGCCATTCTGCGTCGTCCGCTTTGGGCAGGTTTTCGTTCATCAGCATGATCACTTCCCTGATCTTGTCCTCTGAAATGGCCATAGCCAGGCAACGCGTCGGGTTGTCCATTCGGGCTTCCGGAAAATCGATGCACATGACTTCGTTGGAAGGAAGGATCAGCGATTCGCCTGGTAGAAAATCGAAGGATTGGTGGTTGCGCAGGTGCATCACCTTTTTTCCCTGGAACATGCTGGCCAGCACCGGCTGATCGAATTGCAGGAGTACCCGCTCAGCTGCCTGGTGGGTCTCGAAAACGTGCATGGCGGCATTCTCCAGCGTATAGGATGTTTGGTTTTCCACCAGCGTTTCCAATCTTCTGCCCTTTAAAAAATCAACAGGTAATTCCATGTACAATCACCATTTGGATGATCAAAAATACCGGTTTTATTCAGTAAAACGAAGGAATGTTCTGATTTTCAATGCCGAAACCGAGGATTTGCAAGGATTGTTCACCCTTTTGGCAGGATTCGTCAAAAGAGTCAATTTAATGGAGTATAATTTTGCATTATTGAGAGATTCCAGAACGAAAATTGGAATTGACTCAAATCGTAAAATTATTTTTCAAATTCAAAAAGGAACATCATGAGCGATGTAATGGCAACCGTCCAGCATGCACTGGAAAAACCGGGGTTCAAGGACCAATACGAAAACTACATCGGCGGCAAATGGACGCCCCCTGTAAAAGGACAATACTTCGAAAATATCTCGCCCGTCGACGGTAAGGGGTACACCAAAGTGGCCCGTTCGACGGAAGAAGACATCGACCTGGCCGTAAACGCCGCCTGGGCTGCCGCGCCCCATTGGAACAACTCCCCGGCTGCTTACCGCAGCAACCTGTTGTTGAAGATCGCGGATGTCATGGAGCAAAACCTTGAGGTGCTGGCCCGGGCAGAAACCTGGGATAACGGCAAACCCATCCGCGAAACAACGGCTGCCGACCTGCCGCTGGCCATCGATCATTTCCGGTATTTTGCCGGCGTGATCCGGGCCGAAGAAGGTACGGTCAGCGAACTGGATGCCGACACCATTTCCATGAACGTACCCGAACCGCTGGGCGTGGTCGGCCAGATCATTCCCTGGAATTTTCCGCTTCTGATGGCCGCCTGGAAAATCGCACCGGCGCTGGCAGCCGGCAACTGCGTAGTGCTGAAACCCGCCGAACAAACGCCGGTCGGCATCATGATCCTCATGGAGCTCATCGAGGGCATACTGCCCGCCGGGGTGTTGAATGTTGTGAACGGCTTCGGCATTGAAGCGGGCAAACCGCTGGCTTCCCATCCGCGCATCAACAAGGTGGCCTTCACCGGGGAAACCACGACCGGCCAGCTCATCATGCAGTACGCTTCCAAGAATATCATCCCGGTAACGCTCGAACTGGGCGGAAAATCGCCCAATATCTTTTTTGAAAGCGTCATGGATGCCGATGATGAATTCTTCGACAAATGTCTGGAAGGGGCTGTCATGTTCGCCTTCAACCAGGGTGAGGTCTGCACCTGCCCGTCCAGGTTGCTGGTCCAGGAAAGCATTTACGACAAATTCATGGCCCGGGTGATCCAGCGGACCAAAGCGGTCAAACTCGGCCACCCGCTCGACCCGTCCACCATGATGGGGGCCCAGGCCTCCAATGATCAGTACGAAAAGATCCTGAATTATATCAAGATCGGTAAGGAAGAAGGCTGCCAGGTCCTGGCCGGCGGCGAACCCGCCTATAACGAAGGCCTGGAAGGCGGATTCTATATCCAGCCCACCATTCTGGAAGGCAACAACAAGATGCGGGTCTTCCAGGAAGAGATCTTCGGCCCCGTGGTTTGCGTGACCACCTTCAAGGACGAAGCCGAAGCCCTGGAGATCGCCAACGACACCCTGTACGGGCTCGGCGCCGGCGTCTGGACCCGGGATACGCACCAGGCATATCTGATCTCCCGCCAGATCAAGGCCGGCCGCGTGTGGGTCAACTGTTACCACGCCTACCCCGCGCATGCGCCCTTCGGCGGGTACAAGAAATCGGGCATCGGCCGCGAAACCCACCGCATGATGCTCAACCATTACCGCCAGACCAAGAACATGCTGGTCTCCTACAAAAAGAAAGCAGAAGGCTTCTTTTAAATGCCGGCCGTCATGACCAGAAGAGTATTGTCAACGGATGCGGCCGGGGCCGTCATCGATCAACTGCGGGAACAACACGGCGACCTGATGTTTCACCAGAGCGGCGGATGCTGCGACGGCTCCAGTCCGATGTGTTTTCCCAAAGGCGAATTGATGCTCAACGAAACGGACGTCTGGCTGGGCCGGATCCACGGCTGTGATTTTTACATGTCGAAAGACCAGTTCGAATATTGGCAGCATACGCAACTCATTGTCGACGTTGTCAAAGGCCGCGGCGCCAGCTTCTCTCTGGAGATCCCCCTTGGTGTGCGGTTCCTCATTCGGTCGCGCATTTACGGCGATGAAGAACTGGCCGAACTGACGCCTGTCCGGTACGGGCTTCAGTGAACTCGCAAACCGGAGAAAAAAGCCCGTCTGACCAATCAGGCGGGCTTATTTTTTATGGTTTATCCTAAAATGCATAACTTTGACTGGCCATCTTCACCAACTACACAGCCTGATCGCTTATGAGAAACAGGATATCACCCGCGTTGGCCCTGATCTTTTGCTGCAGTTTCGTTTTCGGCCAGAAAAACGCCATGTTTGAGCAGCAACCTTCTTCCAGGACGGGCGTAACGTTTGAAAACACCCTCCGGGAAACGCCTGCCTCCAATGTCCTCACCTACGAATATTTCTACAACGGTGGCGGGGTCGCCGTCGGCGACGTCAATAACGACGGCCTCGAGGATCTTTATTTTACGGCCAATATGGGCCCCAACAAGCTCTACATCAACCAGGGCGGGTTTTCTTTCCGGGATGTGACGGACCAGGCAGGCGTCGGCGGATATGACGGCTGGAAAACAGGCGTTACCATGGCCGATGTCAACGGCGACGGGCTGCTGGACATCTACGTCTGTTACTCCGGGAAAAGCAGCCCCGATACCCGAAGGAATCAGTTGTTCATCAATAACGGCCCCACCGACCTGCCGGGCGGCGGCAAAGGGGTCACCTTTACGGAACGGGCCCGCGAATACGGCCTCGACGATCCGTCCTATTCCACCCAGGCGGCCTTTTTTGATATGGACCGCGACGGGGATCTGGATATGTACCTCGTCAACCACAACGTCACCGTTATCAGATCCTTCGAGTTCGGAGATGTGAAAAATATCCGCGACCCGTACGCCGGCGACAAACTCTTCCGCAATGACAACGGCCGCTTCACCGATATCAGCGAAGCGGCGGGCATCAAGGGCAATCCCCTGGGGTTCGGCCTCGGCATCAGCGTCTCGGATATCAACAACGACGGTTGGCCAGACCTTTACGTTACCAATGATTATGTCGAGCCTGACTACCTGTACATCAACAATCAGGACGGTACCTTTTCCGACCGCCTGACCGATTACATGCAGCATATCTCCCATTTTTCCATGGGATGTGACGTCAGCGACTTCAACAACGACGGCCTGCCCGATATCTTCACCCTGGACATGCTGCCGGAGGATAATAAGCGGCAAAAACTCCTGTACGGCCCCGATAATTACGAACACTACGCCCTGATGGTGCTCAACGGCTTTTACTTCCAGAACATGCGCAACATGCTCCACCTCAACAACGGCGACGGCACCTACAGCGAGATCGGCCAGTTTGCCGGTATCTCGAATACGGACTGGAGCTGGGCGCCGCTTTTTGCCGATTATGACAACGACGGCTGGAAGGACGTTTTCATCACCAACGGATATTATCGCGATTATACCAACCGCGATTTTATGAAATACAAAGGGGATTACTATTTCGAAAAGGCTAAAAACCATGAACCCGCGGATACCTTCCACCTGGTCACCTCCATGAGCTCCACGCCGGTCCACAACTACGCTTTCCACAACAACGGCGACCTGACCTTTACCGATGTGAGCGAAGACTGGGGATTCCGGGAACGCAACTTTTCCAACGGCTCCGTATATGCCGATCTCGATAACGACGGCGACCTGGATCTGGTGGTCAATAACCAGAATGAACCCGCATCCCTGTATAAAAACCTCAGCAAGGAACACCAGCCCGAACGGCATTTTATCCAGCTCTCGCTGACCGGGACCGGCAAGAATACCCGCGCCATCGGCGCCAGAGTGAAGATCTATGCAGGCGGCCAGGTACAGTTCTTTGAAATTTCGCCGACCCGCGGCTTCCAGTCCTCGGTGAGCTACCGGATTCACGCCGGCCTGGGCGGTACAGCTGCGGTTGATTCCATCCGGATCGATTGGCCCTCCGGCAAGGAATTGTTGCTGGAGAAAGTGCCTGCCGATCAATTGCTGAAGGTCAATGAAGATGAAAGCAAGGGCGTGCAGAACCCGCAGCCGGCGGGCGGCCCGAAAATATTCACCAAAATAGCGTCTGCCATTGATTATCAGCACGTCGAACAAGGGTTCAACGATTTCAAACGGCAACCCCTGCTGATGACCATGCTGACGACCTGCGGACCGGTACTGGCGCCCGGGGATGTCAACGGCGACGGCCTGCAGGATGTCTATGTCGGCGGGGCGCAGGAAACGCCCGGCAAGTTGTATATCCAGGATGACCGCGGCGGTTTTCAATCTTCTGCCGTGCTGCCGTTCGACCCCCGGTATACGGATGCGGACGCCCTGTTCTTTGACGCCGACGGCGACGGCGACCAGGACCTTTACGTGGTCAGCGGCGGGTACAATGAATACACCGAAAAGGATAATGCACTCCAGGACCGGTTGTACCTCAATAACGGCTCCGGCAAATTCGGGCTCGCCCAGAAGGCTTTGCCGGATATGCGCGTGAGCAAATCCTGCGTCACAGCCGCGGATTTTGACGGCGACGGGGATCTGGACCTGTTTGTCGGCGGCAGGGTGATCCCGGGCAAATACCCGGTTGCGCCCGAAAGCTTTCTGCTGGAGAACAAGGGCGGCCGGTTTGAAAGTGTGGCCGCGAAAGTGGCGCCCGACCTGGCCGGGATCGGCATGGTAACCGACGCCGAATGGGTTGACCTCAACAAGGACGGCCGCAAGGACCTTGTGCTGGCCGGCGAATTCATGCCGGTCGAGGTTTTTCTGAACGAAGGAGGGCGCAAGCTTGTCAGGGCTACCGACCGCTTTTTCGATCGCCCGTTGGCGGGCTTGTGGAACCGGCTGGCGGTCTGCGATTTTGACGGCGACGGCGACGAGGATATCCTGGCCGGCAATTTCGGATTGAATACCCAGCTCAAAGCCAACGCAAAAGAGCCGACGACACTGGTCTACAAGGACTTTGACAAGAACGGCTCGGTGGATCCCATCCTGAACTGTTATATCCAGGGGAAATCATACCCATTCGCCAGCCGGGAAGAATTGCTGGACCAGATCTACAGTTTGCGCAGCAAGTTCACCTCCTACGAGTCCTATTCGGATGCCCAGCTTCAAAACATCTTCTCAAAAGGAGACCTCAAAAATGCCGGCGAACTCGAAATTACCGTGCTTGAAAGCTTGTACCTGGAAAATCTGGGCAACCGCTTCGAGCCGCATAGTTTGCCGGTTCAGGCCCAGTTCTCGCCCGGTTACGCCATTGCCCTGACGGATTACAATCAGGACGGAAATATGGATTTCATCCTGGCCGGAAACCAGAGTTCGATCCGGATCCGGATGGGCGTGATCGACGCCAATTTCGGCCAGCTCTTCCAGGGTGACGGCAAGGGCCATTTCCAATACGTGCCCCAGACCAGCTCCGGCCTTCGCCTGACGGGCGATACCAAATCCCTCCAGGTGATCCGGATACAGGGCATGCCTTACCTGCTGGCCGGCGTGAACAATGTCGGTGTGGAAATGTACCGGTTGAACCTGGATAAGGAACCGGGAACGGGAGGGGGTGAGGTGCCGAAGAAATGATGGTTGATTTTGGTTTCGGTGGTTGATTTTGGTTTATGGTGGTTTATGGTGGTTGATTTTGGTTTATGATGGTTGGTTAACCAACAACAATAAACAATAATAAACCCGCCTACGCCGAGGCTATGGCGGACGGAGCAACAACAAACAACAACAAACAACAATAAACCCGCCTACGCCGAGGCTATGGCGGACGGAGCAACAACAAACAACAACAAACAACAATAAACCCGCCTACGCCGAGGCTATGGCGGACGGAGCAACAACAAACAACAACAAACAACAATAATGTAAAGATGAAAAACAGGCAATTCCGGTTTTTCCCGGGACCAAAGAACAAAAAGTGGACGTTATTCGCAGCGATATTCCTGTTTGCAGGTGTCCTGCCGGCGTTTGCGCAAGGGGTTGATGAACAGCACAAGAAGGAATTGAAAATGCTGGCGGACAATGTGTTTCACCTTTCGGAAGTGATGCTGCACGATGTGGCCAATCCGCCGGCGGCGAGCCGGTTTTATGCTTATTGCACCTTGGGCGCCTATGAGGTGGCCCGTTGCAGCGGCAGCAAATTGCCGGATCTGGACGGCCGGTTCAACGTCAATCCGGGGATCAAGGCGCCGCCGGTACCCAAAAAATTCAACCTGGCTTTCAGCGCCAATTACGCCCTGCTGGAAGTGGGCCGGCAGATCATGCCGTCCGGGTATATGCTGGAAGAAAAGCAGAAAGAACTGGTGGACGCCTTCAAGGCATCCGGCGTTTTATCCGAACGGAACCTAAACAAGAACATCCGGTACGCGCAGGAGTTGGCCCGGCAGGTGCTGGCTTACGCCAAAACCGACGGCTACGGGAAGCTCAGCACTTACAAGCGATATACGCCGCAAAAAGACGAGGGGCATTGGTACCCGACGCCGCCGGAATTCTTCCCGCCGGTCGAACCCAAATGGGAAACGATCAGGCCCTTTTTCCTGGAATCCGCCGATCAGTTTCAGCCTGTCCGGCCCACACCCTTCAGCAAGGATACCACCAGCAGTTTCTACGGGGCCATGATGGAGGTCTACAACGTGGTCAACAACCTGACGGCAGAGCAAAAGGAGATCGCCAGCTTCTGGGACTGCAACCCGTTCGCCGTCACCTATTCGGGGCATATGGCCATCGGCCTGAAGAAGATCTCGCCGGGCGGGCACTGGATGGGCATCACCGGGATCGTTTGCCAGGATGCGGGCATTCCGCTGGATTCGGCCATTTTCGCGCATGCCCTGGTGGCGGTCACGCTCCACGACGCTTTCATCAGCTGCTGGCAGGAGAAATATCACAGCGACCGGATCCGGCCGGAAACCGCCATCAATAAAATGGTGGATCCGAAATGGCGGCCGATCCTGCAAACGCCGCCTTTCCCGGAATATACCAGCGGGCACAGCGTGGCCTCCGCTTCAGCGGCCTCCGCCCTGACCCGGCTGTTCGGCGATCATTTCAGGTATACGGATACTTCCGAGCTTTATTTCGGTTTGCCGGAAAGGAAATACAACAGCTTTTTCGAAGCCTCCGGGGAAGCGGCCATTTCAAGGCTGTACGGAGGCATCCATTACCGCGATGCCTGCGAGGAAGGCGTCAAGCAGGGTAGGGGTGTGGGCGCCTGGGTGCTGAAAAAGGTATTTGGGCCGGACGCCAAGGGCGATTGAGCGTCCGGATCATCATGAATTATTCTGTGGGCTCTTCGATCATCGGCAAGTCCAGCAGTCGTCTTTCTTCGCTGCTGATGCTCATGATGCCGAGAATGCCGCCGGCCGCTTCGGCTACGTGGCGGGCAAAGCTCACCAGGCTTTCGTGATACAGCTTGGCGTAGAAAAAGTCGAGCTTCGGCAGGATGCCGTTGAGCTTGGCCAGCTCGGCGCTGACAGCTTCTTCGCGGGCCTGGGTATCATTCGGCAGGGCAGCCAATAACTCATTCAGTCGCTGGCCGTACTGTTCGCCGACCCGCTTGTAGTAGGGTACCAGTTTGTCATCGTAGCTGTAGCTCCTGATCTTGGTAATTTTTTCACCCCATTCGGTTTCTTTCAGGTTGATGTCGCCATCGGCGCCTGCGATCAAAATGGTGATATAGGGGATGGCATCGAACATCAGTTGCTGTTCATCTGCCTGGAGCGAAGCGAGTTCTTTTGGCATGTTCTATTGTCTTTTTTCGGCGCAAAATTAAGAATCGTACGCATATTAAACGAAGTAAAGTTATTTTTTTATCCCCAGCCGTTCCGCCAGTTGCGTCAGAATGATCTCGCTGTGTTCGCGGGTATTCTCAATGAACAAGGTTGACGTTTTCAATCCTGCGCAGACAACGCCGGCTATAAATACGTTCGGGAGATTGGTTTCCAGGGTCTCCGGGTCGTGGAGGGGTACCTGGTGCCCGTCGCCGGATATTTCAAGGCCGAGGCTGTTCAGCAGGGCGTAATTGGGTTTATACCCCGTCATGGCCAGCACGAAGTCATTGGGCAGGGTGACGGTCCCGTCGGGCCCTTCCAGCACTACTTCATCGGGCCGGATCTCGCGGACAACGGTGTTGAAATAAGCTTTGATGCTGCCTTCCTTGATCCTGTTCTCGATATTGGGCCTGATCCAGTATTTCACCCTCGGATATATTTCGTTTTCGCGGATGGCCATAGTGACTTTGGCGCCCTTTTGCCAGGTTTCCAGGGCAACGTCGCAGGCCGAATTGGCGGCGCCTATCACCAGGAGGTTCTGACCGATATAGGGGTGGGCGTCGTCGTAGTAGTGTTTGACCTTGGGCAGCTCTTCGCCGGGGATTTCCAATTTCCGGGGCGTGTCATAGAATCCTGTGGCGACAATGACGGAGCGGGCAAGATAAGCGGCTTTTCGGGTATTGATCCGGTACAGACCGCTTCCGGCCGGCGTCATGGACTGGACTTCCTCATACAGGTTTACCGGGATATGAAAGGATTCCTGGAGGCGGCGGTAGTATTCCAGCGCTTCGGTCCTGGTCGGTTTATCGCCGTGGGAGATAAAAGGCGTTCCGGCGATTTCCAGCAGCCTTGAGGTGGAAAAGAAGGTCATATTGGTGGGGAAGCGATAGATGGAATTGACCAGCAATCCTTTTTCGAGGACCAGTACCCGCATATCCCGCCGGAGGGCCGAAATGGCGCAATTCAGGCCGGTCGGCCCACCACCAATGATGATGAGATCAAAAACGTCCATTTTCCTTTTCAGCAATTTTGGGCAAAGATAGGCCTTACGGACCGGCCAGGCGGAGAATCCGGTTGAAAAGTTCCTCCGGTTTGAACGGTTTGGAGAGATAATCATCCATACCGGCTTGCAGGCAGTTTTCCTCTTCCTGCTTGGAGGCGTTGGCGGTCAGCGCAATAATGGGCGTTTTGCTGGATTGCCGGATCATCCTTGTGGCTTCCAGTCCGTCGATGCCAGGCAGTTGGAGGTCCATCAGGACGACATCATAATGTTCCTTTCCGAAGGAATCGAGCGCGATTTCACCGGTGGCGGCCACCTTGACCATAATATTCTCAGACCAGGAGGTCAGCAGTTTCCTGGTGGCGATTTGCGAAATGACGTGATCTTCAACCAGCAGGATCTTTTTGAGCACTTTGGGCGCCGATATGACGCCGCGTTCCTGCACGATAAGCTTCACCGGGATCTGGACCTGGATCTTTTTCCTGGCTTCGCCGGCGGGCTGGTATTCGAATGAGCCTTTGATCAGCTTGACCAATTTGAGGGTAATAGCCGCTTTGATGCTGTTCTCGGATGCTTCCAGGTCTTTCAGGGTTGTATTGGACGGCAGGTCGCCGGCCAGTTCTTCCAGCTTGACGGCCGGCCCGGCATACTCGATCCTGGCTTGCAGGAAACCTTTATCATTCAGGTCCGGCGCCAGGTTCACCGCCAGGGTGACCGATCCCTGGCTGCCCAGATTGGAAATCAGGTCGATGATATTGAACAGTGCCAGGGCAAATTTGCCGGCATCTGCCTGCACCTTCCTGACGGAGGACACTTCATTGGAAAACGTAAAATGGAAAGCGCCTTTTCTGACCCCTGCCTTGGCGGCATTTTCGAGGATCGGGCTCAGGGATTTCAATTCGAGGATATCCTCCCTGACTTCCAGGTTTTCGGAAAAGAAGGCTGCATAATTGACCATGGAATTGGTGGAAACGGACAGATCGTCCAGTGCCATCCGCAATTCGGCGGTCAATTCCCGCTGGTTGGGGTTCAATCCGGTTTGTTCGAGCAGGTAAAGCAGCTGGACGACCGAATTGAGCGGGGACCGAAACTGAAAATTCCACCGTTTGAAGAAAAACTCGGCCAGTTTGGGCAGCTCGGGGTTTTTCAGGACCGGCTTGGCATCCGAGTCGTTCCGGTTTTCGATCTGGTAGGAAATATCCTGGAGGCTGCCCAATAACAGGATCTTGTTGGACTTGACGTCGTAGCTGATTTTGGCCTGAACCAGCAGGAATTTGACGATCCGGTTATTGACAAAGATCCGGTGTTCGATCCGCTTCTGCTTGTCGGTCTTTTTGGCCTCGTCAAAGAAATCGTAAACCCTGTCCTTGTCTTCTACGTGTACTACGTTCATGTAATCGCCCAGGGTCGGTTGGAACTCATTCGGCTTGAAGCCGAAGATTTCGAACATTTCATTGGACCACACCATGGTATTGGAAACGATATCCAGCTCCCATTTGGCCAGTTTTGCGATTTCGAAGGTTTTCTGATCGCGTTCCTGACTTTTGGCCAGTTCATCGTTGGCCTGCTGCAGGTTTTGCTGGTTTTTGGACCGGTGCAGCGAGAACAGGATGGATTTTTCGAGCTGTTTGGTATTGATTTCCGATTTGAACAGGTAATCCTGGGCGCCTTCCTTGACCGCCTGTACGCCAAGTTTTTCGTTGCGGTTACCGGTCAGGATGATGACCGGCGTTTTGGGTTCCGGCGCGTCCTGGAGGTAGGATTGCAGGGTGGTGAAACCCAGGGTGTCTTCCAGCGACAAGTCAAGCAATACCAGGTCGAACGGATTTTCTGCCAGCAGGGCAATTCCTTCATGCAGGGAGGGTACATGTTCTATCCTGCATTTCAAATGGCTGTCTTCCAGCATTTGCCGGATAAGCCGGACATCGGCGGGCTGATCTTCTATAATCAGGATTTGAATCATGAAATGGACTGATAGAAATGTGGATTGTTGTTCATGCTGGCCGGCAGAGAGGGCAGTTCAGCCGTCAGGAGCCAGAAGTCCACGATCTTTTGAATGATGGTAAAGAACTGGTCGAAATCAACCGGTTTGTTGATAAAACAATTGGCGTAAAGCGAATAACTGTTGATGATATCCTGACGGGCGTTGGAGGTGGTCAGCACCACGATGGGGATCTGACGGAGGTACGGGTCGGCCTTGATTTCCCGGATCACTTCCCGGCCGTCCATTTTGGGCAGGTTCAGGTCGAGCAGAATGAGATCGGGGAGGATTTTGTCGGTGAAGGGTTCTTCTTTGCGCAGGTACCTCAGCGCATCGACTCCGTCCATGACAACTTCCAGGCTGATATTTTGTTTGATCTCCTTAAATGCTTCCTGAGTGAGCCGGACATCGCCGGGATTATCCTCGATCAGCAGCAGCAGGAAGCTTTTTGCATTTTTGAGCATGGTATTCTTGACGTAGTTTTGTGCTGTTTGCAAAAATAAAAAGTTTTGCCGGATTCCTGCGGCTTTTTCTGACCGGGGCGGCGATCCCTTCAGTTTTTTGCAAAAATAACGGCGGTTCGCCTTTTCAGATTTAATGCTTTTTTTGTGGTCGTTATGCTTAAACAGTCAACATGAAGGATATCCGGTATTTTCAGTCCGCTTTCGAAAGTTATCTCGCTGACCAGCAGCTGGATCGCCGGCCTGCCAACCTCTACGAACCGGTCAGGTACATAATGGGGTTGGGTGGCAAGCGCATCCGTCCGGTGCTCACTCTGATGGGCGCTTATCTGTTCGGCGACCGGATCAGGGAAGCCCTTCCGGCTGCCCTTGCCATGGAAATTTTCCACAATTTCAGCCTGGTGCACGACGATATCATGGACGAGGCTCCGTTGCGCCGGGGGCAGCCCACCGTTCATTCCCGGTTCGGCCTCAACGCCGGCATCCTTTCCGGCGACGTTATGCTCATCATGAGTTACGAATACCTGTTGAAATCGCCTGTTGACGAACTTGCCAGAAACCGGGCTGTTGCAGCCTTTACCCGGGCTGCCGCCGAGGTATGCGAAGGCCAGCAGATGGATATGGATTTTGAAACCCGCAGCGACGTCTCCCTGCAGGAATACCTGACCATGATCGAAGGCAAAACCGCTGCCCTGCTGGGCGGTTGTCTGGAAGTGGGCGCCCTGGTGGGCGGCGGGGCGGATACGGAACCGCTTACCGGGTTCGGCAGGAAGATCGGCATCGCCTTTCAGATTCAGGACGATTACCTCGATACTTTCGGCGACCCCGCCAAATTCGGCAAACAGACCGGCGGCGATATCCTGCAGAACAAGAAAACCGCCTTGTATCTCATCGCCCTCGAAAAAGCCGACCCCAGCCGCCGGGATCAGCTGCTTGGCTATTATTCAAATGAGGATTGGGATCCTGAGGAAAAAATCCGGGGCGTAACCGGCATTTTCAACCAACTCGGCGTACCGCAGGAGGCCAGGAAGTTGAAGGCTGCCTATCAGGAAGAAGCCTTCAGGCTGTTGGATTCGGTAGCGGCCCCGACAGCGCGGAAGGAACCCCTGATCCAGCTGGCCAATCAACTGCTGGAGCGCGAACTTTAGTGGCGCCACTTAGATTTCGCGCCACTAGCACCGTCCCTATTCTCCCGTAAAGTGCATTCGAAAAGTGTTGACATAAAAAAAGGAGCAACCGCCGAAGCGGCTACCCCTCACACTATGAAACACTATAATGCTTAATATCTTTATTTTGGGAAAAATAAAATATTGCGATCCAACGGTTAAAAACCAAACTTGAAGATGAAGACCTGTTTTGTGTCGCGCTCCTGCAGGTGGATTTAGCGCTGAAAATCAATGTTTAGGGATGATAGCGCGAATCTAATATTTATTAGACTGAAAGTCAGGCCAAAGGTAACTTAAATTTTTTTTCTCTGCAAAAATAATTTTCCATTCCACCATTCTTTATCGATTACGGCCTGGTTTTTTTCATAAAACGCAATGGCCGGTTTATTCCAGTCAAGGACCTGCCATTTCACCAGTTTGCAGCCCAGCGCTTCGGCTTCCAGGAGCAGCGCGTCAAACAATTGCTGGCCGATG
Organism: uncultured Lewinella sp.; assembly: GCA_937873655.1. Classification (GTDB taxonomy): domain Bacteria; phylum Bacteroidota; class Bacteroidia; order Chitinophagales; family Saprospiraceae; genus JACJYC01. Next base: position 47,827 of record CALMYQ010000029.1, read on the forward strand.
CCTTCCCGCCTGGCATCCGGTTTGACAACGAAGTCTTCCAGGAACAGCATTTTACCTTTCCAGGTGGAATAGGCCATATAATAAAGGGTCATGCCGATCACCAGGCCGTCCTTTTCGGCTACAAGCGCCTGGAAAATGCCGTCGGCCATGTCCCGCCGGTATTCTTCCCGGGTAGCGACGAATTCATGACCGGCTTTTTCGTAAACGGCCAGTTCCCTTACCAGATCGTGGATCGCCGGAATGTCCTCCGGGCCCGCTTTTCGGATATTGCACTTCATGCAGGGGATTTGATGATGCGTTGAATGATCAATGGTTTGTCGTCAGTAGGCGCCTTTTAATTTGCGCTTGTAATAGTCGACTCCGGCGCCGTAGACCCAGCCTGCGTGCCCGCGTCCCTGGACTTTTACCCAGGGTTCGTTGGCGGTGATGGCGCCAAGGTTGATCTCGTAGGTGGAGTCGGTCACTTCATTCAGGAAGTTGACCTCCTCATATAATTTCAATTCGGCCAGCACCTTTCCGTTCAGGTTCGGCGTGTCCCGGAGTTTGAGGCCCTCGATGGTCACATAAAGCGGTGTGGTTTTTTCGCGAATGACCTGGCTGGGCGCCTGTGCGGCCGGAGAAGCGGCGGGTTGAGGCGTGGTTGCAGGCTGGTCAAGCGGTTGTTCCTGCGCCGTGGCCAGCGAGTCCTCATAGGCTTCGAGGGCGGCACGCGCCTTGTATTCGGTTTTAGCAGAGCTGCATTTCGAAACAGCCCAGATGATGAAGGAAATGAAGAAAATGCCGATGATCAAAACCTCGACTCTGGCGGTGAATTTTCTGTTCGTGGCCATAACCGGATTAATTTTGATACAAAGATTGTTAATAAAACAGAAAAATAATAACTTTGTGGCATTCGGCTGAGTCAAAAGTTGACGCTTGTACCCGTAGCTTCCCATCAAAGACGTTAAACCCGGACTGATCCGGGCCTATTTTTCCATCCATTTCGAAGAACGCCGGAAATTTTCCAAAAATCCTGATAACAAACCATTTGGGATGGACCATTTGTTGCACCCCATTGCCCTGACCATGATTCCCAAGGTCGGCCCGGTCACCGCCAGGCAGCTGGTCAGTTATTGCGGCAGCCCGCGAGCCGTATTCGAAGCCGGGAGAAAAGAACTCCTGGCCATTCCCGGCATCGGCCCCCAGATCACAACCGCGGTCCTGGAGCAGAAAGTCCTTTTGCAAGCGGAGCGCGAACTGGAATTTATCGATCAACATGGGATTACGGCCTGTTCTTACCTGGATCCCGGCTATCCCGAACGCCTCAAGCCCCTGTATGACAGCCCCGTCATGCTCTATTTTCAAGGGCAGGCCGACCTGAACGCGCTCCGGACCGTAGCCATTGTCGGCACCCGGAAACCGACCGCCTACGGGGTCAGCGTTTGCGAAGAGGTTATTGAGTCCCTTGCGGCGCTGAATGTGCAGATCATCAGCGGACTGGCGTTCGGGATCGACATCGCTGCCCATAAAAAATGCACCGAACTGGGCATCCCGACGATCGGCGTTCTGGGGCATGGCCTGGGCATGGTGTACCCGGGGCAGCACCGGCCTGTTGCCCGGCGCATGATGGAAAACGGCGGACTGCTGACCGAGTTCACCAGCCAGGTGATGCCCGAGCGGGAGCATTTCCCGTTGAGAAACAGGATCATTGCCGGATTGTGCGATGCGCTTGTGGTCATTGAAACCGCCGAGAAAGGCGGTTCGATGATCTCCGCATTTTATGCCAACGAGTACAACCGCGACGTGTTTGCCGTACCGGGCAGGATCCGGGATCCGGCAGCCAGGGGGTGCAACAACCTGATCAAAAGCCACCGGGCCGCTTTACTGAGCGAACCGGCGGATATCGGGTATGTCATGCGGTGGGACGGCCCCCTGAAAGGCAAAGGCCTGCAGCGGCAGCTGTTTGTAGAGCTGGACCCGGAAGAGGAAATAGTCGTAAATTTGCTCCGCGAAAACCCTGAGTGCGGGATCGACTTCCTCCTCTGCCGGTGTGGTATGGCGGGCAGCATGCTGGCCGCGGTGCTGCTCAATCTGGAGTTCAAGGGCGTAGTGCGGGCCCTGCCGGGTAAGCGCTATGCCTGGACCGGTTGACCGCCTGTCGGGTTAATTCCAAAATTAAAAGTAACTTAACCCCGGATTTCACCCGAAGATCCGGGAAGGACGGAAAACAACATACTATGCAAAGAAAATATCTCCTTTTGCCGCTGCTCCTGTTGCTGGCCGCATGCAGCCCCAACACGCCTCCTTTGACCAATTCGACGTTGAGCAATGATGAGCCTGTGGTCCGGAAGCACCCCAAAAACATCATCCTGATGATCGGCGACGGTATGGGGCTGACCCAGATCACGGCCGGCCTGTACAAGAACGGCAACAAGCTCAACCTGGAAAAATTCCCGATTGTCGGCCTGCAAAAGTCGTATTCCGGCGATAACCTGGTCACCGACTCCGCTGCCGGCGCTACCGCGTTCTCTGCGGGCGTGAAGACCTACAACGGCGCCATCGGCGTAAGGATGGACTCTACGGCCGTTAAGACCATATTGGAAGAAGCCGAGGAACGGGGAATGGCCACCGGGATGATCGCCACGTCAACCATCGTGCATGCGACGCCGGCGGCTTTCATCGCCCATGTGAAATCCAGGAATGATTATGAGGACATTGCCGCCGACTTTCTGAAAACCGACATTGATTTTTTTGTCGGCGGAGGCAAAAACTATTTTGATAAAAGGAAGGACAGCCGCGATCTGATCCGGGAATTGAGGTCGAAAAACTATTTCGTGTCGAGCACGGATGAGGAAGACCTGACCAAAGTGGCCGTGGATTTCAACCGGAATTTCGCCTTTTTTACCGCGGATGCCGATCCGGCGCCGGTCTCGAAAGGAAGGGATTACCTGACGCCCGCCACCAAACTGGCTACCCTCTTTCTGGAGAAGAAAAGCGATAAAGGGTTCTTTTTGATGGTGGAAGGCTCCCAGATCGATTGGGGCGGCCATGGGAACAATTCCGATTACATCATCTCGGAAATGATCGATTTCGACAAGGCCATCGGCGCCGCGCTCGATTTTGCCAAAGAGGACGGCGAAACCCTGATCGTTATTACGGCAGACCATGAAACCGGCGGTTACGCCATCAACACCGGTTCGACGATGGACAATATCATCCCTGGGTTCACCACCAAATATCATACGGCTGTGCTCATCCCCGTTTTCGCCTATGGGCCGGGTTCGGAGTTGTTTGGCGGGATCTATGAGAATACGGCTATTTATGACAAGATGCGGCTGGCTTTCGGGTTTTAACGGCATTTGAAATTGTCTGCCAGCATACAATTTTGCAACGAATATCAAATCAACGCAATATGTGAGGTTGTTGAAAGGACTATTAAAACAGTTGGTTTTAAAGGCTATGGAGGCCAATTTCAGATTTTTGCAAGATCCCTAAAATTAGGGCGGAAGTGGATGTCGCTGCTGATCGAATCAAAAAATTAACACAAAAAAAATTTGGAATTTTTAAATTTGCCCTTTCCTTAGGCTAGAGCGACAAGTAGCCCCCAATCCAAAAATTCGCCGAATCTCCCCAAGAGACATCTTTTATTTCGTACACTGTGCAACAAAGGTTTCATGAAAAAAATCGTACTGCTGCTATCAGGACTTTTTTCATTTTTTAATTTATGGGGGCAAATGCCTCCGGGGTCATGTCCACCCAACCCGGCGCTCGCCAGTTTTTGTTCAGACGCATGCGTGGTATGCGACCTAACCGGGTACTCCTCGATCAATGCCGCCACCATCCTCGGTCAGGCCCCTCCCGGGTTCTGCGCCGGCCAGTTGCACAACACGCAATGGGTCGGATTTATCGCGGGCAGCGCCAACCTGACCCTGCGCATCGACGTATATGCCTGCAACCAGGGTGACGGGCTTCAGATCGGGATCTACAATACCGTCGACTGTTCCTCCTTCCAGCTGGTCAGCAACTGCGACGACCAGGTTCCAGGGAATACCTCCCAGAACTTTGTCGCCAACAACCTGACCCCGGGCGGGATCTATTTTCTGGTCATCGACGGCGCTTTCGGGGATATTTGCCATTTTGACGTTACGGTTGTTTCCGGGTCGGTGACCGCTCCCCAGATCACCTCGGGGGTGACGGATATCCAGTACCCGACCCCCGTGTGCCCGGGCGGCAACGTCACCTTCAGCGCAACGGACGTATTTGGCGCCGGGGTCTATACCTGGACCCAGGACGGCAACGTGATCGGCTACGACCAGCAGGTCAACCTCAATATGCCCAATTTCGAAACCTCGTTCCAATTGTGCGTCACCCCGTCGAACCCCTGCAGCGCCGACGGCCCGCAGTATTGCGAAACGATCGTGGTGGAATACCCTGACCCCGAGCAGATCAACGAGACCATCTGCCAGGGCGAAACCTATTCCTACCAGGGGCATTCTTACAATACCACCGGCAACTATATGTTCACGTACGTGGACGGGAACGGATGCGACCAGCCGGTTGAACTCAGCCTGACCGTAGAACAACCTACGCAATCGTTTGTGGAGGCCGAGATCTGCGAAGGCATGGAATACTACGTGGGCAACACGGGCTTCTCCAATTCCACGTTTATGCAGCCCGTTCACCTGCAGTCGGCCAACGGCTGCGACAGTACGGTATTCCTGACCCTGACGGTCAATCCGACCTACTTTGAATACGACCCCCAGGCCATCTGCCAGGGTGAAAGTTATACCATTTCAGACGGCAGTACGAGTTATACGTTTACCCAGTCCACCACCGACGTATTTACCCTCCAATCCTCGGAAGGGTGTGACAGCCTGGTTTATCTCGAACTCACGGTGTATCCCGCGCCCGCACCGGTCAACATCGCTCCGGTGATCTGCGCCGGCCAGACCTATACAGTCGGCTTTGAGACCTTCTCTACCTCCGGGTTCCGGCAGATCCTCCTGGAGTCGGTGGGCGGTTGTGACAGCATCGTCAACCTGACCCTCACCGTCCGGCCGCCGCTGGTGACCAACCTCGGTACGGTGCAGATCTGCGGCGGCAGTTCCTATTCGGTCGGCGGCACGCCCTACAACACGGCCGGCACCTACTCGAAAGTGATTGCCTCCTCCACTGGCTGCGACAGTACCGTTAATTTCACGTTGCAGGTGTTGCCAACACCGACCGTGAACGTGACGGACTATTTCTGCCAAGGCGGCTCCTATTCCTTTGCCGGAAATACCCTGACCACACCCGGCAATTACCAGGGAAGTTTCGTAACGGGCCTCGGTTGCGACAGCGTGGTCAACCTGACCCTGGTGGAACTCCAGAATGCCACCACAAACCTTCAGGAAACCCGCTGTTTCGGCGAAACTTTCTCAGTCGGCGATTCCACCTATACCCAGTCCGGGCAATATACCCAGACCTTTGCCGCGGCCAACGGCTGCGACAGCATTGTCAATCTGGACCTGACCATAAGGAACGAAATCCTGACCGACCTGCCGGCCACCATCTGTGACGGCCAAACCTATACGGTCGGCAGTTCCAATTTTGATACCACAGGCGCGTATACCGTGGTCCTTACCGCGGCCAACGGTTGCGACAGTACCGTCAACCTCGACCTGACCGTGCTCCCGCTCAGCCATACCGACCTGACGGTGGCCGTCTGCAACGGGCAGACCTATACCGTCGGCTCCCAAACCTTCAATGCCAGCGGCAACTACAACGTTACCCTCATGGCCGCCAACGGCTGCGACAGTACCATCGCCCTGAACCTGACCGTAAGGCCGAAGATCCAGTCCAACCGGAATGCCACCATTTGCAGCGGCTCCAGCTTTACGCTCGGCGGACAGACCTTCACGGACGCCGGCAGCTATCAGGTTCACTTTATGTCGGTAACGGGTTGCGACAGTACGGTCAACCTGACCCTGACCGTGGAAGATGTCCTGATCGAAACCGCTTCCGCAGAGCTGTGCGAAGGGGAATCCTATACCGTCGGCGATTCGACCTATACCGCTTCCGGGCAATACCAGAATTCATTTATTACGCCACAGGGCTGCGACAGTCTCTTTATGCTGGACCTGACCGTCCATCCGACAAAATACACCGACCTGTCGCCCAGCATCTGCAACGGCGAAACCTTTGCCATGGGCGGGACGGATTATTCCGCTACGGGCGTCTACCAGACGACCCTCCAACAAGCGGTTACCGGCTGCGACAGCGTCGTTACCCTCAACCTGACGGTGCTGGCAACCCCGGAAACCTTCCTTACCCCCAGCATTTGCGACGGCGATTCCTTTGCGGTCGGCGCCTCGGTTTACCAGACTGCCGGCAGCTACGTCGACGTTCTGACGGCTGCCAACGGCTGCGACAGTACCGTTTACCTTGACCTGACCATCCTGGATGTGCCGGAAACCTTCCTGACACCCACTATTTGCGACGGCGAGGTCTATACCGTCGGTACGACCGATTATACAACAACCGGTTCGTTTACCGAAATCCTGACGGCTGCCAACGGTTGCGACAGTATTGTGCACCTGGATCTGACGGTTTTGCCGAACGCTTCCTCGACCGTCAACGCCCTGATCTGCCAGGGTGAAACCTATACGCTGAACGGAACGCCGTACACCGCCACCGGCCAGTATGCCACGGTATTGCCGGCCGCCAACGGCTGCGACAGTACCGTTACGCTCAACCTGACGGTAGCGCCGGTCAAACAGAACAATATCGTAGCCAGCATCTGCCAGAACGGCTCCTATACGGTGGGCAGCTCCGTGTATACCCAAACCGGCATCTACCGGGATACCCTCAGCACTTCGTTCGGCTGCGACAGCATCATCGTCCTGGACCTGACCGTTACCGATTTCTACCAAACCAATCTCAATATTTCCCTCTGCGAAGGGGGATCCTATACGGTGGGAACGAGCACCTACGAACAGACCGGCATGTACGTCGACCAGTTCACCTCGCAGGACGGTTGCGACAGCTTCGTCAACCTCAACCTGACCATCCTGCCGATCCCGGTGACCGACCTGGCGCCGGCCATTTGCGACGGCGAGACCTATACCGTCGGCAGTTCGGTATATTCGACCACGGGGATTTATCAGGATGTCCTGACAGCTGCCTCGGGTTGCGACAGTATCGTCAACCTCGACCTGACGGTGATCCCGATCCCGGAAGTATTCCTCACGCCGGCCATCTGCGACGGCGAGACCTATACCGTCGGAACTTCCGATTATACGGTCGAAGGGACCTATACCGATGTGCTGACCGCGGCCAGCGGTTGTGACAGCATCGTTCATCTGGATCTTACGGTTTTTCCGATTCCGGAAACCAACCTGGACATTACCATTTGTGACGGGGAGACCTATTCAGTGGGAACTTCCCAATATACCGCATCCGGGAATTACGCCGACGTATTGACGGCATTTACAGGCTGCGACAGTGTCGTCAACCTGGCGCTGACCGTATTGGCCATTCCGGAAACCTTCCTCACCGAAGCCATTTGCCAGGGCGATCAGTTCCAGGTCGGCGGTTCGGTGTATACCGATGCAGGCCAGTACCAGGACGTACTGGTTGCTGCCAGCGGTTGCGACAGTATTGTGCACCTGGATCTGACGGTCAACCCCGTTTTTGATGTTGTGCTGAATGAAGACATCTGCGATACGGACAGCTTTACGGTCGGAACTTCCAGCTTCAGCACGCCGGGATCCTATTCCGTTGTCCTGACCACAGTGAACGGCTGCGACAGCATCGTCACCCTGAACCTGAGCAATCACCCCTGCCAGTTGCAGTGGACCAGCGCGGCCGAAGCGACCTCCTGCGCCGGCGGAGCCGACGGGTTGCTGGAATTCTCCATGACCATCGGTACACCCCCGTATCAATACACCCTTGAAACACAGGCGGGTACAACGATCACTACCGGGACCCTGGACCTGAACGGTTCTCCGGTATCGTTCAATAACCTGGCGCCGGGCAATTACAAGGTGTCGATCGTTGACAGTTACGGCATTACCGCCGATTTCACAGAAACGGTGACCCAACCCGCCCAGCTGACGGCCCAGATCACCCATGTATCTCAATTCGGCCAGTACCATATCAGTTGCCCGGAAGAATCCGACGGCGCACTCGGCACCACGGTACAGGGCGGTACGCCGCCGTATGCCTACGCCTGGAGCAACGGCTCCGCTTCTGCCGGTCCGCAAGGCCTCACGGCAGGCGACTATACGGTGACGATAACGGACCAGAAGGGCTGTCAGGTAACGGCGTCCTCTACGCTGCTGGCGCCGCCTCCGATCGGGGCCTCCCTGACTTCGGTTGATCCGGCATGCTTCGGCGACAAGGTCGGGCAGATCCAGGTTGTAGATGTGACGGGTGGGGTAACGCCCTACGTATATGCCATTAATTCGAGGCCGTTCAGTTCTGCGCCATTGTTTGCCAATCTGGATGTTGGCGTGTATAACGTTAAGGTCCAGGATGCCGCCGGCTGCGAATGGAGTCAGGAAATCACAATCAATCAACCGGAAGAACTTGTGGTGGACCTGGGCCCGGATGTCACCATCAGCCTCGGGGATGAACTGGAACTCAACGCCCAGACGTCCTATGAGGTCAACCTGTTCAAATGGTCTTCAACCGTACCGGTGGTTTGCTTCGGCGATACCCTGGATTCCAACTGCCCGGACCCGATCGTGGCGCCGATGGAAACCTCGGTCTTTGCCGTCAGCGTAGCCGATGACAAGGGCTGTACGGCCTCGGATAAGATCACGGTCTATGTTTCCAAGGACCGGCCCGTCTACATTCCCAACGCCTTCTCACCGGATGGCGACGGGGTCAATGACGTATTCATGATCCAGGCGAAGGGAAGCGTTGTCACCAACGTCAAGTCCTTCCTGATCTTCAACCGGTGGGGGGAATCCATGTTCGAACTCTATAATTTCCAGCCCAACGACCCGGTTTACGGCTGGGACGGTACCCACCGCGGGCGCCTGCTGAATGCCGGCGTATACGTCTTCTTCGCCGAAGTGGAATTCATTGACGGTGAAACGGTGTTGTATAAGGGGGATGTGACGTTGATGAGGTAGATGACTGTTTTCAGTTGTCAGTTGTCAGTGGTCAGTTTTCAGTTGACAGTGGTCAGTGGTCAGTGGTCAGGTGGGATGGGGCGATGTTTCGGCTTTACAATGACTGGTAAGTTGTTAGTTGTAAGTCGTAAGTTGTAAGTCGTAAGTCGTAAGTCATAAGTGGGGTAAGGCGATGGGTCGGCTAAACAACGGGAGCGCGGGCTGTCAGGTCCGCGATGTTGGTAGCATTCGGGGTGCATTTTACGATTCCGGCCTGTAGGGCCGATATGTGATTGGTCCAAACCGGCAACCTCCGTATCGGTCGATTCCGAACCGGTCCCATTAAAAATGGATAGAATGGATTTCAACGGGCGTGGCAGATCTTCATAAACCGGCCCTACAGGCCGGTGGCTTACGTTGTTGCCTGGGTGCTACAGGTATTGCGATCCTAACGGACCGCTGTACTGGGCAGCTCAATCAGTGGGAAAGGCATCCGTATTGCGAATGCAAATCGGAGAAGTCCATTTTTGTTAAGCGAAAGGGCCGTCGTAAGTCGTAAGTGGGGTAAGGCGATGGGTCGGCTAAACAACGGGAGCGCGGGCTGTCAGGTCCGCGATGTTGGTAGCATTCGGGGTGCATTTTACGATTCCGGCCTGTAGGGCCGATATGTGATCGGTCCAAACCGGCAACCTCCGTATCGGTCGATTCCGAACCGGCCCCATTAAAAATGGATAGAATGGATTTCAACGGGCGTGGCAGATCTTCATATACCGGCCCTACAGGCCGGTGGCTTACGTCGTTGCCTGGGTGCTACAGGTATTGCAATCCTAACGGACCGCTGTACTGGGCAGCTCAATCGGGGGGAAAGGTATCCATATTGTGAATGCAAATCGGGGAAGTCCATTTTTGTTACGCGAAAGGGCCGTCGTAAGTCATAAGTGGGGTAAGGCGATGGGTCGGCTAAACAACGGGAGCGCGGGCTGTCAGGTCCGCGATGTTGGTAGCATTCGGGGTGCATTTTACGATTCCGGCCTGTAGGGCCGGTATGTGATTGGTCCAAACCGGCAACCTCCGTATCGGTCGATTCCGAACCGG
>CALMYQ010000030.1 GCA_937873655.1 uncultured Lewinella sp.
CGGCCGGGGGGGGACCACTCGGCCGCCCGGTCCCTTCCCGGCAACGCGGCCCGCCCCGAGGGGGTCCGCGGGGGCGGCCTGGGCCATCATACCCCTGCCGCCGCTGTTGCAGGCGAGCATCGCGCCCGGCGCGCCGCTCTGTCCGGGCAGCGCTTCCGGCACACTGACCGCTTCCGCTACCGGCGGGGTCGGCCCGTATACCTTCCTTTGGAATACCGGCGCCACAAGCGCTGCGATTGACAACCTGCCGGCCGGGTTCTATTCCGTGACGATTACGGACGCCAACAGTTGTACGTCAACGGCCCAATCCACGATTGCCGCGTTTCCGGGAGTTTCGGTCAACGCGGGCGCCGACCAGACCATCTGCCCGCAGGCCGCAGCCGGTTTGTCGGCCGCAGTGGTCAACGGTACCGGGCCTTTCAGTTTCCTGTGGTCGACCGGGGCGACAAGCCAATCCATAAACGTCACCCCCGATGTAACGACCACCTACGGGGTTACGGTGACCGATGCCAACGGGTGTGTCGGCGCCGACCAGGTAACCGTGACCGTAGCGCCCGGGCTCAACCTGACCATACAGTCTTCCACCATCGCCTGCGGAAATATAGATTCCGGTTCTGCGACCGGCATACCATCGGGCGGAACGCCTCCCTATACTTTCCTTTGGAATACCGGCGATACCTCCGCGGGCATTGACAACCTTGGGGGAGGGACCTATTCCCTCACCGTTACGGATGCCAACGGCTGTACCGCCGTCACCGGCATATCGCTGATCCAGCCGCCGGCCCTGATCGTGAACATCAGCACCCAGCAAAATACCTGCGCCGGAGAAAACGACGGCAGCCTGATCGCCAATGTCACCGGCGGTACGGGTCCGTTTGAATTCCTGTGGAGCAATAACGCCGCCACCGGCTCCGTATCGGGCCTGGCGGCGGGCAGTTACAGCGTCACGGTAACAGACATCAACGGCTGTACGGCCTCCGCTTCCGGTCAGATCGCATCATTCCCCGTTCCGGCCTGTTCGATCGAAGTGATCAGCGAGGTCATCAACGGGAACGACGGCGCCCTGACTGCAGGCGCAACGGGCGGAACCCCACCCTATTCCTTTGCCTGGAGCAGCGGCCAGTCGACCGCCGCCATTACCGGGCTGGAAGGCGGGATGTATGCCGTTACCCTTTCCGACGCCAACGGATGCACATCGGTTTGCAGCGTCATGCTGACTCCTCTCAGCGGACTGGGCGATTTTGTCTGGGAAGACATTGACAAAGACGGCCAGCAGGATGCAGGCGAACCGGGTTTCCCGGGGATTACCGTCAAACTGAAAGACGGCAACGGCGACGTCATTGCCATGACCACCACCAATGCGGGCGGGTTTTATCAGTTTATCGGCCTCGACGCGGGTTCCTATTCCGTAATGTTCGTCATTCCGGACGGGTACAATTACACCCCGATCAATGCCGTCATGAACGACTCCCTGGACAGCGACGCCGACCTGGCTTCCATGGAAATGACCCAGGTGGTCACGCTGGCGCCGGGCGAGTACAACCCGACCCTGGATGCCGGCATCTACAAGGCGCCGGAAGAACAGGAGCTGGACGACCCTTGCCACTGTCTCAACAACGCGACCAACGAATTCAACGGCCAGTTCGGCGAGCAGATCACGATCATCAGCTATCCGGGCGAAACCTGGCAGGTGATCGAAGGCACAGGGATGTGGGACATCAACAGCCCCGAACCGCCGGGCATACCCATTCCGTTCACCATCGGCACTTTCTTCACGGAAACTTCGCCGGGTGTGTATACCCTGCCTTTCAAACTGATCGACGAGATCCCGTATTCGGCCAAACTGTCGAACGGAACCGACGTCCTGACCATCGGCAACAACTGCATTTATCCCACGATCAACATCAGCGAATTGCCGCCTTCAGAGTTATGCGTTTACGATCCGCCTTTCGTTCCTTCCTCCGATCCGAGCGTAGACGGCACGGTAACCTATTTCGTCAACGGCATGCAGGTGGATATCATCGATCCTTCGGTATTGGGAGAGGGTTTGTTTGAATTCGTAGCCCAATTGACGCCGATCGATCCCAACCAATGCATCGCCCGCGTGGTCAGCACTTTCTCCATCGTCAACAATTGTTTTGCCAAACTCGGCGACTACGTGTGGGAAGATATCGACCGCGACGGCATACAGGATTTCATGGAAGAAGGCGTCCCCAACGTAACGGTGCGCCTGAAAGACGCCATGGGGATGGTGATCGATTCCACGCTGACGGAAGCGAACGGGTATTACCTGTTCGATTCCCTGCCGCCGGGCACCTATTCCGTATGGTTCGTACTGCCTTACGGTTACCGGTTTACGGTACGCAACGCCGGCAATGACGATACGGTTGACAATGATGCGGATATGAGCACCATGGGCATGACCCATATGACCACGCTGGAGGTGGACGGCATGGACCTCACCCTCGACGGCGGGATTTACCTGATGCCGACTGCCGACATCGGCGACCCCTGCAACTGTCTCAACAACTCGACCACCGACCTCGACGGGCAATTCACGGAGGAGTTCACCGTCCACAGTTACCCCGGCGAAACCTGGCGGCTGATCGGCAATGAGGGCATGTACCAGCTCAACAGCCCCGAACCGCCGGCGGCGCCCATACCGATCCCGTTGAATACGGTTATTCCGGAAGCGGATCCGGGCGAGTATGTGCTGACCTTCCGGCTGGTGGATGAGATCATGTATACGGCTGTGGTGACCAATGGGTTCGACACCCTGTCCATTCATAACCTGTGCAAATACCCGACGGTCAACCTATCGGAAATTCCGGCGGAGATCTGCGTGGCGGAAGGGCCGATCACGTTCACCGTCAATCCGGATCAGCCGGGAGAAACGACCTATTACCTCAACGGAGAAGAGGTCACGGAGATCAACCCGGTTGAACTGGAAGTCGGCACGGTTGAATTCACGACCGTGTTCACACCTGATGATCCCGAGGAATGCGAGACCCATATTACCACCATCATCACCGTAGTTGACGACTGTTTTGCCAAACTCGGGGACTTTGTCTGGCTGGATCTCGATCACGACGGCAAGCAGGACGCCGGCGAACCGGGCATTCCCAACGTCAAGGTTACGGTCAACGGCGTCGGCACCAGTTACATGGACATGACGCTGACGGACAATACCGGCATGTACATGTTCATGGTTCCGCCGGGCACCTATAAGGTTACCTTCACCAACCCGGGCGGCCTGACGCCTACCCTGCCCAATGCCGGCAGCAACGACGCCATAGACAGCGATATGGACCCGGTGACCCTGATGGCTCCGCCGGTGACCCTGGGGCCGGATGAGATGAACCTGACCATTGATGCAGGGTTTTACGGGCCTTGTGAAAACATCACCCAACCCGGTCAGATCGGTTACAACCAGGTGATCTGCGGCCCCGGCAATGACCCGGATCCATTCGTGAGCCTGGCGCCGGCATCGGGCGGTTCGGGCGATATCGAATACCTCTGGATGATGAGCACCTCGGGCGGCAACTTCAACGACGGTTCCTGGGCGCCCATTCCGAATACCAATTCGCCGACTTATGACCCGGGCCCCATTTTTGTGACCACTTACTACGTGCGTTGCGCCCGCCGGGATGAGTGCACCGCCTTCCTCGAATCCAACATACTCGTTGTCGAGGTGGACGATCAGGCGATCGCCAATATCGGCGGCCCTGAATACATCTGCCAGGGCGACACCCATACCTACACAGCCGTCGGCGCCGGTCCGAACGCCGTCATTCAATGGAATTTCGGCAACGGGGCCATCCCTCAAACCGCTGCGGGCCATTCTGCCGATGTCACCTACAGTTCATTCGGCACCTTCCACATTACCCTGATGGTGACGGAAAACGGCTGTACGTCGACAGATGTACTGACGGTAGTGGTCACGAACAGCCCGACCGCCTGCCCCAATGTGATGGGCATCGATGTGAATGTCACCGACGAGGAAAACCGGATGATCCTGGTTTCCTGGGAAATCCTGCCTGACGGCCTTCCGGTGGCTTTCGAGGTCGAACGGTCGACGGACGGCGAGCATTTCGATAAAATCGCCGATGTGAATACGCCTTCAGGGGTTTCGGGTCAGTACAGGCTGTACAGTTACCTGGATCAGGCGCCGAAAATGGGGCGGAATTACTACCGGGTCAGGATCCGCGACAGTTTCGGGAATACGGCTTATTCCGGGATCGGGTCGGCTGTTCTCTACGGCGCATCCAGGCTGACGGCGCTGTACCCGAACCCTGTGACGGACCAATTGACGGTGGAATTGTTCGAGACCTTCGGCGAACCGGTCGGCATCCAGCTGATCACCGTGAGCGGCATTGTCCTGCAGAATTTCGAAGCGCCGGCTGATGCCGAGCGTATGGAGATCGATTTCAGCCCGTATCCGGCGGGAGCGTACCTGCTTCGGCTCCGGTTCGGCGAAACGCAGGTGAAGACGTTGAAGGTGGTGAAGTTGGATTGAGGAACTGAGGAACTGAGGAACTGAGGATGGGAAGATCGATTCCTCAGTTCCTCCATAATAAAGCGAGAGCCGCTGCGGAAACGTATCCGCAGCGGCTCTTTGCATTGAAGTGCATCACCCGTTAATTCTGTCTGACTTTTTCTTTGTATTTTATCAGTTGGCGCTTCAGGGCGTCTACGGCCAGGTTGACGGAGGCTTCAAACGTTTTTTGGGTTTCCTTGACCACCAGCGTTTCTCCTGGAACATTCAGACGAACCTCTGCTACTTTGTCTTTTACCTGACCAGCGTTTTCCAGCTTCAGGGTTACATGGGCATCAATGATCCGGTCGAAATAATGCTCGACTTTTTCCAGTTTTTCCTGGACGTAGTCGACCAATTTCTGATCAGCCTTGAACTGAACGGCTTCTGTGTACACTTTCATTAGGCAATTTTTTACGGTTTAACAATAGATTCCCGGGGACTCACTCCCCCCCGGCCTTCGGGTGTGCTTGCCGGTATACTTGTTTCAGTTTTTCAATCGAGTTATGGGTATAGACCTGGGTAGCCGCCAGGTTGGCATGGCCCAGCAGTCCCTTGATCGCGTTGAGGTCGGCCCCGTTCTCTGATAAATGTGTGGCGAAGGAATGCCGGAGCACGTGCGGGCTCCTTTTTTCCAGCGCCGGTAAAATGGATAAGTACCGTTTCACAATATTATAAACCAGTTTGGGGTACATAGGTTCCCCCTTTTCTGTCAAAAAAACGCAAGGATTCGCGGATAGCGGAAACTCGGCAGAACGGGCGGTCATATACCCTTCCAGCAACCGTTGCAGCGACGGGCCGAAGGGGACCAGGCGCTGTTTGTTGCCTTTGCCCGTAATTTTCACCAGGCGGCCTTTCCAGTCGATATCCGGCAGGTGAAGCCGGATCAGTTCCGATCGCCGCAGCCCGAGGCCATAGAGCATTTCCAGCACCAGCCGGTCGCGCCAGCCGTTGTAATCCTCCGGAAATGCGGTGTTATCCAGCAGGTTTTCAAGGTCTTTTGCCTGGGTAGCCACCGGCAGCCGTTTGGCCGTTTTGGGCAGGGTCACCTGGCGCATGGGGTTCTTTCCGATCACCTTGCGCTGGAGCAGGAACCTGAAATAGGACTTCAGGGTCGACAATTTACGGCGCACAGAGGACGGATTCATGCCGGCGTCCATCATCGACACCACCCAGGAACGGATATAGAAATGGGTTACTTCATCGATAGAATCCAGCTGGTAAGTCTCCGCCAGGAAGCGGCCGAATTGCTCCAGATCGGTGCGATAAGCGTCAACCGTATGCGATGAACTCCTTTTTTCAAATTGAAGATATTGAATAAATCGCTCAACTGATGACATAAACGGTTATCCGCTTTGATTCGGAATAAATGTACAAAAAAGGGCGGTATTTGTCAATAGGCCTTGACAAAAATCAGGTTTTCCGCGTACTTTGTTCCGGTAGAAACTGATAAAAATTAGTCCCTTCTGCAAAGGCCTGTGATATGAAAAAAGAAAAGACGGAAAAAAATTTCATCCACCGCCCCGAATACCCGGGCGGGGCCGGCGCGATGCGGCAGTTTATCCGTCAAAACCTGAAATACCCGCCTGAAGCGCTTCAAAACAAGGTGGAGGGTACGGTCTACCTGACCTACGACATCGACTACAAGGGGAAGGTAGCGGATGCCAAAGTGATCGCCGGTCTGGGCAGCGGCTGCGACGAGGAAGCGGTGCGGTTGGTCAGGTCCCTCAAATTCAACGTACCGAAACACCGGGGCATCAAAGTGCTTTTCCACCAGAAGATCCAGATCCATTTCCGGCTGCCGAAAAAGAAACCGGCTGCCCCGCAGGAGGTCAGCTATCAGCTCACGAGCAAGCCCGCGCCGCCCGCCGGGAAGCCGAAAAAGCCCGGAGAGACCTATACGATCACGATTTCATTTTGAGCGGTAAAGGAAAGGATTCTTAAGCGAGCCTGCTCCAAAGGCAGGCCGATTGAGAAGCCGGACTGAGTTTCGGCTTCTCAATCCCTGCGGGCTTAAGAAGCCGGACTGAGTTTTGGCTTCTCAATCCCTGCGGGCTTAAGAATCCTTACACTTACGCCGCCGGCTTACGGCCAAACCTGGAACTCACCCGTGGCGGTGGCCATGAAGTCGGCGCCGTTGCAATCCGTGATGCCGCCGATGCCGCCCAGGACGCAGAGCTGGTTGCAGTCCTTGTCCAGGACGCGCTTGGCGTTGTCTGCGATGCAGGGCCCTTCATCAAAAACGTAAACGGTCTGGTTCTGGAACTGGTAGGTCTTCAGGCTGGCGCTGCCCGCGTCACAGGATTGAGCGCCCAGTTTGAAGGCATCCAACTGGGTTTTAATGCAGGTGGGCAAGTCCTTTTCGCGGTCTTTTTTACAGGCCAGGGTAAAAGCCATCGCCAGCAGGACGAGAAAAAGAATGTTTTTCATAGCACAGGTTTTTGGTTTAAGGGATAACGAAATTTACCTATAAATAATTGTTTTTCAGCGACTAATCTACCTTTCGATTGTTTACAATTAAATAACTTTGCTTGATTCACTTATTCTTATCTATTGTATTAATTTTGCTAGAAGTTTCCTAGAATCGGCTGTTTCTTCATAAGTCTCCCTAATCAGTTCCTACCCAAAAATAGAAATCTCCCATGGGGAGCATGTTCAAACAATTTAACATTCACCTCAATTCTTGCTTATGAAAAATATTTTGCTACTCTTTACAATCTGTTTTGCTACGGGAATAACCGGTCAAAGTGCCATAATAACTGCCGTTTTTGACGGACCATTACCCGGAGGTTCGCCAAAATTTGCAGAGTTGTACGTAATCAGTTCAACAAACTTTTCAGGATGGGCTTTGAGGAACTATAACAACGGATCCTCTTCAGTCACCAATTCTACTACTCTAAGTTCATTAGGAACATTACCGGCTGGTTCATATGCTTATGTTATAGTTAGTGCTCAAACAGCAGACTTCAAGTCTTATTTTGAGCTAACGACAGCAGAATATAATGCATTGCATATTGTTGCCGGTGCAGCCCCGAATGTGAACGGAAATGATGCAATTGCCTTGTTTGACGGTGTTTCCAATATCGATATTTTCGGTGTCATAGGGGTTGACGGCACTGGAACATCCTGGGAGTATACAGATGGGTGGGCTTATCGTAATTCATTGACCGGGGGCGCATTCGATTCTTCAGACTGGACTTATAGCGGTGTCGATGGAACTGACGGATGTAGCTTGAATTCACTATGCAGTTCTGTTTTCCCTCCAAATACTTCCACTGGCATGCTAAGTCCACTTCCTATCGAACTTGTTTCCTTAAAAGCGGAAATAATCCGGGAGATGGCTGTTATTTCCTGGCAAACCGGTTCCGAACACAACAACCACTTTTTCTCCATTGAAAGAAGCACCGACGGCGGCCAAACCTTCAGGGAAATCGGTCAAGTCGAAGGAGCGGGCGACAGTGATATTCCTTTAAGTTACCGTTTTGAAGATGACAAGCCAATCTACGGCCTCAACTACTACCGCCTCCGCCAGGTCGACTTCGACGGCAAATTCACCATCCACAAGGTGGTCGCCGTAGACTTCCGGCCGGAGCAACCGGGATTGAACCTGTTCCCTACCCTGGTGCAGGATGAACTGACGGTCCAGTTGCCGCAACCCGGCGAGCAGCCGGCTCAGATCAGCATCTGGAACCAACTGGGTCAATCCATGGGCGCCTTTATCCTGCCGGCAGGCCAGCCCAAAATGACCCTTCCGCTGCACAATCTCGCCTCCGGACCGTATATTGTGCAGGTAAAAGTTGGAAATGACATCGTTTCCGGTATTTTTGTAAAGCACTAAGCCCGTTGTCCGATCAAGGCAGGGTGACGCCTCCGGGTTTCGCCTTGTCTTGATTGGATTTTTTAACACCTTAAACCACAACATCATGCGCTCTTTCAAAACCGCGACCACAACGGTCGCCCTTTTACTGTTTTCCCTTTTCCCATTCTCTCTAACCCACTCCCAAACCGTTTATTCCGCCGGCAGCGGCATCTGGAACGCTTCCGGGCTCTGGAATACCCAGCCGGACGGCAGCGGGACCCCTGTCACCAACCCCGACGACCCTGCCGTCAGCGCGGTGGTGCAGGCAGGCCACGCGATCACGCTCCCCGGCAGTGCCGATTTTTCGGTGTACAACCTGACGGTGGAGAACGGCGCAAGCCTTTCAGCCGGGTCGGCCTCCAATCGCTACGTACAGGTTTTCGGCCCGCAGGTGCTGGTGGACGGGTTGCTCGGCGGCGACGGCCTGAGCCTGGACATCGACGGCCCTGCCTGCACCATCTCGGGCGCCGGCGCTATCGCCCTTTCCCGGATCAAAAAAGACCTGGACGCCGGGGCAGCCAACACTACCAACCTGACCATCGCGGCCGACGTATCGCTGTCCTGGTCCGCATCAGCGAGCCTGCTCAACCAGGCCAGCCCGTCGAACGCCGTCCGCCGGACGTTCAATGTGACGATCAACCCGGGAGTAACCGTATCCGTATCCGGCGACGTTTCCATAGACGGCATCAACGGCGCCACCAACAACGCCTGGAACGACGGCCTGTTTACCGTCGACGGGCTGCTGGATATTTCCGGGAACCTCTACGTCAACACTGCCAATCCCGCCGGCGGGAATATCGGCTATTCCATCGGCAACGGCGGCCGGATCGTCGTCCGGGGCCAGGTGGTCGGCAACAGCGGCAGCGGCGGCAGCGCCACGGCAACGCTGACCGTCCAGTCCGGCGGCGCCATAGAGGTGACGGGCGCAGGCGACGCATTCACGGCTTTCGGCGGCGGGCGGGAGATTGTCAGCTTCAACAGCGGCGCGCTGGCCGACTATTCCGGGCCGGATCAGAACATCGAACCCGGTTTCACTTATGCCCGGTTGAATGCCGGGGGCGGCGACAAATACCTCACCGGCGCCACGCAGGTCAACGGAATGCTCAGCCTGTCCGGCGGTTTTCTGATCACAGGGGATTACGACCTGAACATCGGCATCGCCGGGTCCATTGCCGGCGGGTCGGCGAGCGCTTATGTCCTCACCTCCGGAACGGGTCGCTTAACCCGGCCGGTCGGCTCGGCGCAGGCCCTCTTTCCCGTGGGCACCTATACCGGCTACAACCCTGTAACCCTGTCCAACACCGGCACATCGGACCAGTACAGCGTCCGGGTCGCCGACGGGGTTTTCGGCGGCGGCTATTCCGGCAATTTGCTGACTTCGGCATTGGTCGACAAAACCTGGTTGGTCGATGAAGGTGTGCCCGGCGGCAGCAACGCGACCATGACCGTACAATGGAACGGCTTTGACGAATTGCCCGGCTTCAATCGTTTTGCCTGTTCGCTGCACCATTTCGAAGGCGACTGGCTGCCCGGCACTGAAGGCCCGGCGGCGGGCGGCGATCCGTACACCCGCACCCGGTCGGGCATTCAAAGTTTTTCGCCGTTTGCCGTGGCCGGCAACAGCGCCCTGCCCGTCAGCCTTATCCTGTTCTCAGGCCGGCGTACCGCGGAGGGCGTTGTCCTGGACTGGGCAACCGGATCGGAACGGGACAATGCTTTTTTTGCTGTGGAAAAACAGACCGGCCGGCCCGTCTTCCGGGAGATCGGCCGGGTGTCCGGCGCAGGCCGTTCCGATCAGCCGGTCTATTACCGGTGGACGGATTCCGCCCCGGCAAATGGCCTGACCTTTTACAGGCTGCGGCAAGTGGACCTCGACGGAACAACCGCGTATTCCCCGGTAATTGCAGTTGCGCCTTCAACCGGGGAGGATGCGGGCTTCATCTTATCGCCTTCCATCGCAACCGACCGGCTCAGGCTGGATTTCAGCCAATCTCCGGAAACCGCCATTGACATCCATATCCTGGATCAAAACGGCAGGATTGCCGGCAGGATCCCCGTTAGCCGGAATGCCATGGCGGTGAGCATTCCGGTTGCGCAATTGCAGCCCGGATTGTATTTTCTGTCGTGGAAGATCGGGGGCGCCCCGTATTTTGCCCGTTTCATAAAGGCATGAGTTTGGCCGGGTTCAGCCTTCAAACCCGTTCTTGCGGTGTGTGCCGTCGCAGTAAGGTTTGTTGGCTGAACCTCCGCAGCGGCATAGGGCTGTAGTTTTGAATTTCTTCTCCTCGCGCCCGTCGGGATGCCGGACGGTCAGGTTACCGTAGATCAGCAGCGGGCCGTTCGGCGTCACTTCCACGATGCTTTCCGCGTCGACGCGGGATTCGCCGGCCTCCTGTTCCTCATTGTACACGAAGCTCAGTGCGCCGGAAGGGCACTTGTTCACCTGTTCGATGATCCGGTCGGTGGCCGCGCCCTCCATTTGCACCCAGGGACGTTCTTTGGGTTTGAAGACCTCGTTCAATTGGGTCCAGCACAATCTGGAATGCGCGCAGGCATCCGGTTTCCAGATCACGGTAATCTCGCCGTTGGTATATTTTTTGGTTGTTTCGCTCATGGTCGGAAAATCGAATTTGAAGGGTGTTCAATAATGTGTAAACATACGGCTTGCCTTGCGGTTTTCATACCCTCCAAAAAAAAACGCCAGACTGCTGCAGGCAGTCCGGCGTCAGGAAATATACCCCCGGAAAACCGGAGGACTTACGGCTTTACTCGTACCCGGGGTTCTGTTCGATGTCGTACACTTCCAGTTCGCGCTCGGGAATCGGAAGCACCAGTTTCGGTGAGTCGTAAGGCAGGTCCTCGACGTCTTCCTTCCAGCGTTTCTTGTCGTGGAGGCGGAATCCCTCGAAAGCCAGTTCGCGTTGCCGTTCGTCGTGGATATCCTGGCGGGTAACGATCAGGAGCGGCGCCAGGCCGGCCCTTTCGCGGATGGTATTGATATCGCTCAGCGGGCTTGCGCCGACGCTCGTACCGGCCTCAAAATTGGCCTCGGCGCGGTTCAGGTACAATTCCGCCAGGCGGATGACCTGGATATTCAGGTTGCCGTCGCCGTATTTGGCGCACTGGATATTGCCTGCGTTCTGACCGCCTACGCCGATATAGTACATCTCGTTCACGTTGGCGATGGTAGCGGTAGAGGGCAGGTCTTCTTCGAGTTGGCCGCGGCGGTCGCCGGGTTCAAACAGGTCGAAGAAAGCTTCCTGCACCTGCATATCGCCCCGGCCGCTGCCGTTGAGGCGGGCATAAAACGTGGCCAGGCCGCCGTTGCTGGTCCCGGCATTGCTCAGCGCGGTCTGCTGGATGGCAAACACATCCTCGCTGCTGTTGGACGGTGAGTTGAATGCGCGCAGCGGGTTGGCGTTCAGGCTATATTCGCCGGACTGGATCACCCGGTCGGCCGATTGAGCGGCCTTCGCAAATTCGCCTTGTTGCAGATAAACCCGCGACAGGATCGCCGAGACCGCATAGGTTGAAATGCTGGAACCGTTGGTACCGGCGTTTTCAAGCAAGGTTTCGGCTTTGACCAGATCGGCGATCACCTGGTCGTAAACATCCTTGACCGTAGACCGTCCGATCAGGCCCAGTTTTTCGGCGTCCTCCACGGTATTCACCGCCGACAGCACGAGGGGCACACCCGGGTCGGTGGCTTCCGTGCCGGTGCCCCAGGGCCTCGACCAGAGCCGAACCAATTCGAAGTAAATCATCGAACGCAAGGCCAGGGCTTCTCCCTGAACCCGGTCGGCCTGATCCTGATCGTCGGCCACATCGAGGTGCGCCAGTACGTTGTTCAGGTTGTTGATGGCGTTGTAAGCCCGGATCCAGTCGTTGGCGATCAGGACATTGGTCGTGATGACCGATTTGTTGTACAACTGGCGGTAGGTGCTGAAAGAGCCGCCCCAGATCACGTTGCCGTCGGAAGCCAGCAATTCGCTGAACAGGTTGAAATCGCCGCCGTACAACTCACCGCCGAACGGGCCGTTGAAGGTGCCTTTGATCTCCGAATAAGCTCCGGCCAGGGCTGCTTCCAGGTTGGTCCCGTTGGTGAAGACTTTTCCGGTTTCAATACTTTGACGGGGGGAAATATCCAGTTGTTTGTCGCATGACGTCCACCCCAGCGCCATGATCACAATAAGTATGATTGATAATTTTCGCATGTCTTTGGTTTTTAGATTCCGGAATCAAAATCCTGCGTTAACGCCGACGGTAATCGTCCTGGCCTGGGGCGCGGTATAAAAGTCGACCCCCTGGATGATATTGGTGTTGGTCGTGGTGCGGCCGGTACCCGGCGTGCTCACCTCAGGATCCCATCCTTTGTAATCGGTAAAGGTCAGCAGGTTAAGGCCTGTCACATAGACCCGGAGGCTCTGGAATCCGATGCGCTGCATGAGGCGGTCCGGCACGTTGTAGCCCACTGACAGGGTTTTGAGCCGGAAGTAAGACCCGTCGCTGAGGTAGCGGGACGAGTTGGAATCGCCGATATCGCCGACCAGTTCCGCACGCGGCACATCGGTGATGTCGCCGGGTTGACGCCAGCGCTTCAGCTGGTCTTTTGTCTGGTTGTCCACAAAACCGGAAGCGTTGTTGGACTGGTATTGGCCGCCCTGGTTGAAGACATCATTTCCGTACACAAACTGCAGGAAGACGTTCAGGTCGAAGCCGCGATAGGAAAGCGTATTGCTGAAGCCGCCGACAAAATCCGGGTTAGGATCGCCGACGATCATCTGCGGAGCGGCGTTGTAGTCGTTGGTGGTACCGCCTTCTCCGTCGAAATAAAGCGCATCGCCGTTATCGGGATCCACGCCGGCGTATTCCGGCATGTAGAAGATGCCCAGCGGCTGACCAACCCGTACGCGGTTGACGCCGGAGATGATGTCGGCATCGCTGTTCAGTTTGGTCACCTTGTTCCGGTTGAGGGCCAGGTTGAGGCTGGTAGACCACTGGAATTCGCCGACAAAATTCTTGGAATTCAGGACGATCTCGAAGCCCTTGTTTTCCATTTCGCCCACGTTCTCAAAGATAGAGGTATACCCCGAAATGGCGGGCAACGGGCGGCTGAGCAGCAGGTCCTTCGTCTTTTTCATGTAATAGTCCAGTTCCAGGGTCAACCGGTCGCGGAACATGCCGATGTCCAGCCCCAGGTCCGCCTGATAGGTGGTTTCCCACTTGAGGTCGGGGCTCGGCAGGGTGCTGGGCGAAAGGCCCGAAACGGTCGTATAGTTATTTCCGGCCCAAGTACCCAGGCTGGCGAAGTTGGCCACGGGTGCGTTACCCGTTACGCCGTAGCTGGCCCGGATCTTGAGGAAACTGAGCGTGGTGGAATTTTCCATGAACGGTTCGTTGGAGATGATCCATCCGGCGGAGGCAGCCGGGAAGAAACCGTACCGGTTGTTCTTGCCGAATTTGGAAGAACCGTCAATCCTGCCGCTCAACGACAGCAGGTACCGGTCCATGAGGCGGTAGTTAGCCCGCGAGAAATACGACAGGAAGGAGAACCCGTCTTCGGATGCCGAAGTAAAAATGGGCTCGGCAGCGCTGGCAATCGTATTCAGGTCATCGCTGGGAAAACCTTTGGACTGGATGCTGGTGATATTCCGGTCGGAACGCTGGAAGGACATGCCCAGCACCAGTTCGAGGTTATTCTGACCGAACTGCTTGTCAAAAGAAAAGAAGTTATTGGTATTGTAATTGATCACGCGGACCGAGCGGCTTTCAGCCTGGCCGCCGGGTGCGCCGTCCTGCGTCAGGCGCCCCTGATAGTTCTCTTCCTGCTGGTTGAGGATATCCACCCCGACTTCGGAGCGGAAGGATAAGCCGGGCAGCAGGTCGTATACGCCGTAGGCGTTGCCGAGGGTACGGAACGAGGAAGTCACCGACTGGGCGTATTTCTTCTCGATCAGGCCGTTGTAATAGATCGTATTCGGGTTGGGTTCGCCGTCCGGCAGGTAGGCCGGTTGGGTCGGCGCCAGGGCAACCAGCTGCATCGGTGTGGCAAAGGCGTTGTCGTTGGCCACACGGGTCAGGTTGGAACGCACCAGGTTGAGCCCCATGCCGAAACGAAGGCGATCGGTGGCGCGCTGGTCGAGGTTGAGGCGGCCGCTCATCCGTTCAAAATTGTTGCCGATGATGATCCCGTTCTGGTCGCTCCAGCCGAGGGCGGCGAAGAACTGGGTATTGGCGTTGCCGCCGGATGCGGAAAGGTCGACCTGTTGGAAGCCGGCGTCGTTGGAAAAGGCCTGGTCTTCCCAGTTGACATCGGTTTCAAAATCGGAATTGAATCCTTCCACGAGCACATCTTCCAGGAACTGGCGGGCGTCGTTCTGGTCTTCTTCCGTCGCTGTGACGGGGTCAATGCCGAGGTAACGCAGGGTGGCTTCGGTGTAGAGCTCCCGGTATTCGGCGGCATTGAGGAAGCCGACTTTGTTGGTCGGTGAACTGATGCCTTTCTGGATGTTCAGGTTGATATTGGTCTTGCCCTCCTTACCCCGTTTGGTGGTAATGATCACCACGCCGTTGGAGGCCCTTGAGCCGTAAATAGCTGCGGCGGAGGCATCTTTCAACACCTCGATCGATTCGATATCGGCCGGGTTGATGTCCCTGAGCGGGTTGGTCGGCTGGTTATTGTTGATCCCCTGGTCTTCAGAGGTTATGGGCACCCCGTCCACCACAAAAAGCGGCTGGTTGCTGGCGGAGATGGAGGAACTCCCCCGGACCCGCACTTTGATCCCTTCGCCGAGTTTGCCGCTGGTGCTTTCGATAAACACCCCGGAGGTGCGGCCCTGGATGGCCGATTCGAAGGAAGGAACAGGCAGCGCCTTGATGTCGTCGCCGCTGACTTTGGCAATATTACCGGTCAGGTTGGATTTGATCTGGGTGCCGTACCCGACCACTATGACTTCATCGAGGCCGATGGCGCCTTCTTCCATCACCACATCGACAACATTCGAAGGCCCCAGGGTGATTTCCCTGGATGCGTAGCCGGTATAGCTGAAGACAAGGACATCATTGCCGGCAGGCACTTCGAGCGAATAATTTCCGTCATAATCGGTGACGGTACCGGTTCCGGCGCCCTGAACCAGGATATTAACCCCTATCAAAGGTTCGCCGTTTGAATCAGCCACCTTCCCCCGGATGCTTCGTTGGGCAAAGGCGCTCACGCACAGGCAAAGAAATGCCAGTGCTAAAATCGGGCGTTTTAGCATAACAGTCTATTTTGGTTAAAAAAAAATACCTGCGGTTGTTCAGACCGGCATACAGGAATATCCTATGACAGGATATGCCGTTTCCGGGTCATTCTTCAGGAATTTGCAAGTGTAATATCACCCGAGTTAAACATACTAGTGCCGGAGATGCGGCATTTTCACGGACGGCTGTTGAATGGAAGAGGTCAGGTTGTCGGGCCTGAACCGGTTCGCTTTCTGCTTAATATGGAGACCTGGCCTCCTTTGCAGTTTAAGGTTTTACGTATAATTTCCATGGTAGAACGATCCTCCCCGGCATTCTGCTGCTTGCGGAATTGTCATGGAAATGTCATTATCATGCAGCGGAGGGGACGGGCGGGGGCTGGTTAAGCCCCTGGGTGCGGCTGAAATTGGGGGTTGATGGAGGGCAATCATCAGGGTTGACATAGTGTTGATCAACTACAAGGGTTGACCCTACTTGCCTTTGCCTTGCAACAGGACGAAGATGGTATAGAACATGATCTTGAAGTCGAGGGCGAGGGACATATTCTCGATGTACAGGATGTCGAATTTGAGGCGTTGGATCATCTGATCGACGTTGGAAGCGTAGCCGTATTTGACCTGTCCCCAGGAGGTAATGCCGGGTCGGACCTTCAGCAGGTGTTTGTAATGGGGCGCGCGCTGGATGATCTGGTCGATGTAGAATTTTCGCTCGGGCCGGGGTCCGACGATGGACATTTCCCCTTTGAGGACGTTCCAGAACTGCGGGAGTTCGTCCAGCCGCCATTTGCGCATGACGGCGCCCCAGGCTGTGCACCGGTTGTCGCCGTCAAAGCTCAATTGCGGTCCGTTTGTTTCCGCATTGACCAGCATGGAGCGGAATTTGTAAATACTGAAAGGCCGGCCGTTGATGCCGATGCGCTGCTGTTCGTACAGGATCGGGCCTGGGGAGGATAGCCGCACCCTGATGGCGACATACAGATACAGGGGCGCCAAAACGATGAGCACTACTACGGCGGTAATGATGTCGATCAGGCGTTTGACCAGGCGCTGCCATTTGGGCATCAATTCGTGCCGGATCTCGATCAGGACGGCGCCGAACACGTGGTTCATCTTCACGGTGCCGAGCATGATGTCGTACATATCGGGGATGATCTTGACCAGCAGCTGGTCGCTGAAATCAAACAGGATATTGAGGATCTCGCGGAGTTTGTTGTGCTCGGAAGTTTCAATCGCGATAATGACCTCCTCGATATTGTGGTCGAGGATGATCCGTTCGAGGTTTTCCACTTTGCCGAGCCGGGGCAGGAAAGCCGCCAGTTCGTGTTGCTTCTTTCCGTTGGCGTCGGCAAAACCGACAAATTTATACCCCAATCCTTTCTTGCGGCTGGTGATCTCTTCAAAGAGTTCAACGGCATTCTGATTGCTGCCGATGATCAGGGTATTATAGGCCACTTCACCGGCTTTGAGGCGCCAGGTAGCCCGGGTGAGGATGATCATCCGGACCGTGGCTGTGAATACGAAATGGAAGGAGAACAGGGTAAGGAAGGAAGCGTAATAGGTGCGGTAATTGGTCACAAAATCGTCCAGGATCAGGGTAAAAAACAGGAACATGACCCCAAAAAAGCTCAGAAAAAAGGTGCGCGCCAGGGTAGCGATCCGGGAGAGGCGGTAGATGTCCTTGTACTGATCGAAGATATTGTAGAACAGGATCCAGCCTATGGGGATGATGATGATGCCGTACCAGAAATTAGGATCCTGCAACAGGTGGAGGGAGAAGGTTCCGCTGCCTTCCACATTCTTGCGGTAGAGAAAAAAACAAGCCCACGAGAGCATGGCCGTAACGAAGTCCGAAACCTTGTAGAGCACAGTATCTGTGCGCCGCCTTCCGCTCATGGCACTGATTAAAGGTGAAGCAGTTTGATATTATCCAACCATACTTTGGCAGAGTCCATTTCCAATTGTCCGTTTACCTGCGGGATAAAGGCCTGCATCACCAGCTGATAGCCGTCCGTATACTGCGGGTCGGTCAGCAGGGAACTCAGGTTAAAATAAATCTTGTTCCAGGTATCCTTCGGGGCAAACCCGGGGTCCAGGATGGGTGTCGACAACCCGGAGCCGTAGCCGATCACACCGAAAATGACCGGCGCTTCGGCTTTATAGCTGACCTCCAGGTAAACCACCGGGCTGACGGCCGTCAGGTCCTTGAACAACCGGGTCGTGGTGATCTCCTGTACGGGGTGATCCTTATCCAACCGGATCAATCCGGAGTAATCGCCTTCAAATACGTCCTCCGTGGTTCGCACCAGCCCGTCGCCGCCCGAATTGAGCAGTTTGTTAAAAAGGAGGTTTGAGGATTCGAAGTCTTCAATAGCGGCGAATTTCAAACCTGACAAGTAAGTAACGACCGGCCTGAGGGTGTCCACCTCGCCGATTTCAAGGTCGGCAGAGGTTTCATAGATGCGGTAAAACGGATAGCTGACGGAAGTGCCGTTGATGCCGTTGTCTTTGATACCGGCTTCCAGGAGCACATCGACCTGACCGCTTTCGAGTACAGGCACGGTAGCCGGCAAGGGATAAACGCCCAGGAAACGATCGTTCACCGAAACCCATACGTCCGTGATTTTTTGAGCAGCGCTACCCTGGGTACCCGGCTGGGTTTCGAGTTTGAACGAAGGAATATGGATATACGCGGGTACGCCTTCATCGTCGCCGGCCAGAAAGCAACCGGAAAACGCCAGTGCACTGAGCAGGGCAGCCGGCAACCATACTTTATACTGAAAGCCTGGTAAATTGTACTTCATTGCAAAAATTTGGTGACACTTTGGTAAACGAATTAGACGAGTGTTTGTGATACCTCGTTTGACAAATTGTCATTTTCGGGCCAAAAAAGGGATCAACCTGCGGGTTGCCGCCTGTTGATATCATCCAGCAGTTGGTACGCCAATTCCAGCGCCCGGTATCCGTCTTCAATGCTTACGCGCGGCCGGGTATTTTCGAGGATGCACGCGGCAAATGTCTCCAGTTCCATTTTGATGGCGTTGACCGGCTCGATAGCCGGCATATCCAGGTGGATGATCTTCTTTCCCCTGGGCGTCTCCAGCTCCAGGCCGCCGTTTTCAGGAGCGCCCGGATCGCCTTCATTAAAAAGCCGGACAACCTGGGCATTCTTTTCAAGGAAATCGAGGCTGATATAGGCATCTTTCTGAAAGAGCCTCACCTTGCGCATTTGTTTCAGCGAGATCCGGCTGGCGGTCAGATTGGCAACACACCCGTTAGCGAATTCTATCCTGGCATTAGCAATATCCGGCGAATCGCTGACCACCGCGACCCCGCTGGCGCTCACAAACTGAACCGGCGAATTGACCAGGCTCAGCACAATGTCCAGGTCGTGGATCATCAGGTCGAGCACAACCGATACGTCCGTTCCCCGCGGATTGAAGGTAGCCAGCCGGTGGGCCTCGATGAACATCGGCGCCATCGGCAGATCACCCAGGGCCAGCAAAGCCGGATTGAATCGTTCGACATGACCGACCTGCACCTTCACGCCGTATTGGCGGCGTAGTTGCAGCAGATCCCCGGCTTCCCCCCGGGTACTGGTCAGCGGCTTCTCGATGAATACGTGCCTGCCGCGTTCGATCGCCAGGGACGCCATCCTGAAATGGGATTGCGTCGGCGTTACAATGTCCACCACATCCACCACGTCCATCAGGTCCTCGGGGCTGGCATAGGCGGTCAAACCGAATTGCTCCGCTACCTGCAGGGCAGTCTGCTCGTCCGAATCGTAAAATCCGGCCAACTCGTAAGATTCACCCGCCAGTTGAAGGCATTTGAGGTGGATCTTGCCCAGGTGGCCTACGCCCAATACCCCGATTTTCAGCATAGTATTTTTAGTCGTAAGTTGTAAGTTGTAAGTCGTAAGTCGTAAGTCGTAAGTCGTAAGTTGTAAGTTGTAAGTTGTAAGTCGTAAGTGTAAGTTGTAAGGGCGATGGCCAACGGGCGACTTAGCTTTTTGCCCTCGCATCTTCAATTCAGAGCTGTTGATTTGTTGATGCGTTGATTATCCCGAAGAGGCTCCTCTGGAGAAGAGCTGTCCCTTTCTAATCAACGCATCCTCGCATCCTCCTCCCCCCTACTGATTCCGCCCGATGCAGTTCAGGTCTTCAAAAGCCTGCCGGAGGCGGGCGACGAAAGTCTTTTCGCCGGCGCGGAGCCATTGGCGCGGATCGTAGACCTTCTTATTGGGCTTGTCTTCGCCTTCCGGGTTACCGATCTGGCTTTGCATGTAATCGCGTTTGCCTTCGTAATAATCCCGGACGCCTTCCCAGAAGGCCCATTGCATATCGGTATCGATGTTCATTTTTACGGCGCCGTATTCGATGGCTTCCCGGATCTCCGCCTGGGTGGAGCCTGAGCCGCCGTGGAAAACGAAATTGACCGGATTTTCGCCGAGGCCGTATTTTTCCCGGATATAATCCTGTGAATTTTTCAGGATAACGGGTTTCAGTTCCACGTTGCCGGGCTTGTAAACGCCGTGTACGTTGCCGAAAGCGGCGGCGATGGTGAAGCGGTTGCTCACTTTGCTGAGCGTTTCAAACGCATAGGCCACTTCTTCCGGTTGGGTATACAGCCGGGAGTTGTCGATTCCGGTATTGTCGACGCCGTCTTCTTCACCGCCGGTGACCCCGAGCTCGATCTCCAGCGTCATGCCGATCCTGGCCATTCGCTTGAAATATTCCACTGAGGTTTCGATATTCTCGTGGATGGGCTCTTCAGACAGGTCGAGCATATGGGAGCTGAACAGCGGGTAGCCCCGGGATTCGAAAAACCGTTCGCCGGCGTCCAGCAGCCCGTCCACCCAGGGCAGAATGTTGCGCGCGCAGTGGTCCGTATGCAGGATCACCGTCACGCCGTAAGCCTTGGCGAGGGTATGCACGTGCATGGCGCCGGAAATGCCCCCGAGGATAGCCGCCTGCTGGTTCGCATTATCGAGTCCTTTTCCGGCTACGAAGGCGGCTCCTCCGTTGGAAAACTGGATAATGACCGGTGAATTCACCTCTTTGGCGGTTTCCAGTACGCCGTTGATGGTGTTGTTTCCGATCACATTGACTGCGGGGAGGGCGAAGTTATGCTCGTTGGCATAATTCAGCAATTCGGTTACTTCGTCGCCGTGGATGACTCCCGGGCGAAACCTGGTATGGGTTGTTGTCATTTTTAGTTCAATTTATTGATAGAATGGCGATTCCAGGCGGCAAAGATAAGAACTACCTGGTCAATGTTGCCTTAAATCACCCCTTTCTCGGTCAAATACCGTTCGGCATCCAGGGCGGCCATGCATCCCGTACCCGCGGCCGTAACCGCCTGGCGGTAAACTTTATCCTGCGCGTCGCCGCTGGCAAAAACGCCCTCAATATTGGTTTTGGACGTTCCCGCCACCGTCTGGATATAGCCGGTTTCGTCCATGTTGAGCCAATCCCTGAACACGCCGGTATTGGGCTGGTGACCGATGGCCACAAAAAAGCCTTTGACCGGGATGACGCTTTCCGCATTGGTCTGGTTGTTGATCACGCGAACGCCTTCCACTTCCTTTTCACCCAGTATCTCCAGGGCTTCGGTATGCCAGTGGATCTCGATGTTGGGGGCATTCAGCACGCGTTCCTGCATGATCTTCGAAGCGCGCATCTCGTCGCGGCGGACCAGCAGGTGCACTTTCGGGCAAAGTTTGGAAAGGTAGGTGGCTTCCTCCGCAGCCGTATCGCCGCCGCCGACCACGGCCACCTCCATACCGCGGAAGAAAAAGCCGTCGCAAACCGCGCAGGCCGATACGCCCGGTTTCTTTTCAGAGGGCAATCCGAGCCATTTGGCGCTGGCCCCCGTGGCGATGATCACGCTATCGGCGAGGATCTCTTTGCCGCCGTCCGTCCAGACCTTGTGCACAGGGCCGCTGAAATCCACCTTGTTGATGACCTCGTAATGAATAGCGGTGCCGAACCTTTCGGCCTGCTGCCGGAATTCCTCCATCATTTCAGGCCCTGTAATGCCTGTGGGGTATCCCGGATAATTTTCCACCTCCGTTGTGATCATCAACTGACCACCCGGTTCGGGGCCCGTGAACATCACCGGTTTCATACCTGCACGGGCAGCGTAAATGGCCGCCGTATAGCCGGCAGGGCCGGCGCCGATGATCACGCAATTATGTTGCTCTGTCATTGCTGTTGGGTTAATTTTTTTAAGAAGGCGCAAAAATAGGGTACTATCCCCAGGAATTAAGGGTTGTTTGAGCCGTTTTTGCCCCATAGTGACAAAAATCAATCATCCTACAAAAACGCCCCCTGGATCGGAAAGTTTGAATTGCATCTTTTCTTTATTTTCAGAATATTTTGAAAATTCAGAAAATTTATTTATTTTTGCCTTATAATACGAACCGCCCATGAAAACCCTGCAAAACAAAGTGATCATTTACGACGATGCGTGCCCCATGTGCAACGCTTACACCGGATGTTTCGTGCAATTCGGCTGGCTTGAGCGGCGCACCGGGTTTACGGCTGCGGGCCAGGAAATATTGTCCAAACTGGACCTCAACCGCTCCCGGCACGAAATTCCCCTGTATGACCTCAAAACCGGAGAAACCCTGTACGGGTTGAACGCGCTGTTCTTCATCCTGGGTAATCGCTATCCCTGGATGAATGTCCTGTTCCGCAACCGCCTTTTCCGGGCATTCTGGAAACAGGTCTACCTCATCATTACCTACAACCGGCGGATCATCGCCGGAACGGCTGCCCCGAAGGAAGGCTTCAACTGCGCACCGGATGTGCATGTCTTCTACAGGTGGGTCTATATCGCTGTTGCCTTTACCGTATTCCTGATCGCATCTGTTTCCATAATGGGTACAGGCCTTCCCGCTATCTTGTTCCTGGGGGTAACCGGGTTGCATGTCCTTTTCCTGATCTTGGGCCTTTTCCTGTTCAACCGGCTGGATTTCACCGGTCACTGGGCCACTGTTGCGATGTTGATCACCGCAGTGGGCGCCGGCCTGCCGGCTATCCCTGTCACCTGGGCCGCGATGGGGATCATGGCGATATGGTTGTGGAAAAAGCGTTGGGAAGCGGTGAGGGATATCATCCGCAGGCAGGAAATCCCTCCCGGCTGCACCGCATGATCCGGCGATTTAACCCGCGCGGCAAAAACTGACTGCCGCGTCAATTGAATTCCACTAGCGGTTGATGACATTTTTGAACCTGGGTCTACGCGGCGTCACATCGCCCAGCCGTTCCTTTTTAGCCGTTTCATAATCCGAATAATTGCCTTCGAAGAAGACGACTTCGCCTTCGTCTTCGAAAGAGAGGATATGGGTAGCCAGGCGGTCGATGAACCACCGGTCGTGGGAGATGACGAGGATGCAGCCCGCGAAATTTTCGAGGCCGTCCTCCAGCGCCCGGAGGGTATTGACATCGATGTCGTTGGTCGGTTCATCGAGCAGGAGGACGTTGCCGCCTTCGCGCAGGGTCATGGCCAGGTGGAGCCGGTTGCGTTCTCCGCCGGACAGCACGCCGAGTTTTTTCTGCTGGTCGGCCCCTGAGAAGTTGAACCGGCTGAGGTAAGCACGTGCGTTGACGGTATTCTTACCCACGGTGATCAGGTCCTGTCCGCCGGAAACGGCATCGTACACGGTCTTATCGCCGTCCTGCAATTCCTTGTGGGTTTGATCCACGTAGGACATCTGCACCGTATTGCCGGTCTCAACGGAGCCGTTGTCCGGTTTTTCGAGGCCCATGATCATCCTGAACAGGGTACTCTTGCCGACGCCGTTGGGGCCGATGATGCCGACAACGGCATTGCGGGGGATGCTGAAGGTCAGGTTTTCGAACAATACCCGGTTGCCGAAGGCTTTGCTCAGCCCGTCGGCGTTGATCACGACGTCGCCCAGGCGGGGGCCCGGCGGTATGTACAATTCCAGTTTGGCTTCTTTTTCCTTGACCTCTTCCTCTGCCAGGCGTTCGTAGGCGTTGAGGCGGGCTTTTCCTTTGGCCTGCCGGGCTTTGGGGGCCATGCGGATCCACTCCAATTCGCGTTCCAGGGTTTTGCGGCGCTTGCTTTCGGTGCGTTCTTCCTGTTCGAGGCGTTTGGCCTTTTGTTCCAGCCAGGAGGAATAATTGCCTTTCCAGGGAATACCCTCGCCGCGATCCAGTTCGAGGATCCAGCCGGCCACATTGTCCAGGAAGTAGCGGTCGTGGGTAACGGCGATGACGGTGCCGGGGAAGTTTTGCAGGTATTGCTCCAGCCAGTCCACCGATTCGGCATCCAGGTGGTTGGTGGGTTCATCCAGCAGGAGGATATCCGGATTGCTGAGCAGCAGGCGGCAAAGGGCCACCCGGCGACGTTCGCCCCCGGAAAGTACTTTGACCTCGGCATTTTCCTCCGGACAGCGCAGGGCTTCCATGGCGGTATTGAGCCGGTTGTCGAGTTCCCAGGCGTTGTGGTGATCGAGCTGTTCCATGAGTTCACCCTGGCGATCGATCAGCTTCATCATTTCGTCATCGTCGATGGGTTCCGAGAGTTTGGTATTGATGTCCTCGTATTCTTTCATCAGGTCGACGATATGCTGCACGCCTTCTTCCACGACCTGCCGCACGGTTTTGGAATCGTCGAGTTGCGGTTCCTGTTCCAGGTAACCGATCTTATACGTGCCGTCGAAGGTGATGCGCCCTTCGTAATTGGTATCGCGGCCGACGATGAGCTTCAGCAGGCTGGATTTACCGGCGCCGTTCAGGCCGAGCACGCCGATCTTGGCCCCGTAAAAGAAGGACAGCCAGATATTCTTGAGGACTTGTTTATTGGGAGGGTAGGTTTTGGAAACCCCCTCCATGGAAAAGATCACTTTTTGATCCGACATGATTTGGCTTTGGATTTTGGTGAAAACGGGTGCGAAGTTACGGAATTCGGCGGGGATTTTTCATGGTTTCATTGTTTCATGGTTGGGCTTCCGTTGTGAGGGCATCAGACTGTCCAAAAGGGATTCCTATGGAGCAAACTGCCAACTGGCGAACTGCCAACTTCTTCATTGTTTCATGGCTGGGCGTCCGTTGCAGCTTCGACTTCGCTCAGCTACCGGACTGCTACCGCGCATGATTTTGGCATGGTAATTGTTTATAACATATAAGAGATTACATCAGCAAAGCGGCACGAAATCCAGGCCCAAGGGGTTTCAGGCCGGACAGGTTCAGAATTCGTTTTTCCCAATAGCCCGTGCATGGTCGCGGGCTTTTTTTTATTACCTTCATTTGGTTTTTCCACTTTATCTTTGCGCGTTTTTTAATCCTTCCTATATCAAATAAAACTGCGAATTATGATCATCGGCGTTCCAAAAGAGATCAAGAACAACGAAAACCGTGTTGCCCTTACGCCTGCGGGCGCATTGGAATTGAGCAAAAGGGGCCACCAGGTTTACATCCAATCGACTGCCGGGGTCGGCAGCGGGTTTGAGGATGAGGAGTACCGCACAGCCGGCGCCAGGATCCTTCCGACCATTGAAGAGGTGTATGGGATTGCCGAGATGATCATCAAGGTCAAGGAACCGATCGAGCCGGAATATGCGCTGATCAAACCCAACCAGTTGCTTTTTACCTATTTCCATTTCGCATCATACGAGCCGCTGACGCACGCCATGATCAAAAGCGGTGCGGTTTGCCTGGCTTACGAAACGGTTGAATTGAGTGACCGCAGCCTTCCCTTGCTGGTACCGATGTCGGAAGTTGCCGGCCGGATGGCCATCCAGGAAGGCGCCAAATACCTGGAGAAACCGGTGAAAGGCCGCGGGGTGTTGCTGGGCGGCGTACCGGGCGTTTCTCCGGGGAAGGTATTGATTTTGGGCGGCGGTGTCGTCGGTACGCAGGCAGCCAAGATGGCGGCGGGTCTCGGCGCGCACGTTACCATTATGGATGTGAGCCTGGCTCGCCTTCGCTACCTGTCGGACGTCATGCCTGCCAACGTGGATACGGTTTATTCCAATGAATACAATATCCGCCGCTATATCCGGGACGCCGACCTGATCGTGGGCGCCGTCCTGATCCCGGGCGCCAAAGCGCCGAAGCTGATCACGCGCGACATGCTCAAGGATATGCGGCCGGGCACGGTACTGGTGGATGTAGCTGTCGACCAGGGCGGTTGCATCGAGACCTGCACGCCGACCACCCACGAAGACCCTACCTTTATCATCGACGGCGTGGTGCACTACTGTGTTGCCAATATGCCGGGCGCGGTACCTTACACTTCAACCATCGCCCTGACCAATGCCACCCTCCCCTACGCCCTTCAACTGGCAGGCAAAGGCTGGCAAAAGGCTTGTCAGGAAAATGCCGCACTTCGGAAAGGCCTGAATGTGGTGAACGGGAAGGTCGTTTACGAGGGGGTTGCCGAAGCGTTTGGTCTGGCGTATACGGAGGTTGATGGATTGATGGATTGATGGATTGATTCGATTGATTCGATTGATTCGATTGATTCGATCTATCTGCCGTATTTGTGTTCCAGGGTATTGATCGCCACGACGTAAGCATAAACGGCGGCCGGTACGAAATGGAGAGTGATTCCGTTGTATGTCTCCTTTCCTTCCTTATCGATAGTGGTTACAATGGCTGAAGGGAGTTCATTCCGTTGGCAGAATTGAAGCAAACCTTTAAGATCTCCCGGCGCATCAAAAAAACGGTTGCTCCATTTGATCTCCAACGCCCATTGCGGTTTGAGTTTCTTATCATCTATGCTTACCATGTCTACTTCCCCGTTATTCCAACGTGCATACCACGGAATAAACCATTCGCGGTGCATCCATTGGGCAAAAATCGCCGTTTCAACCATATTTCCGATATGTTCATCTGTTGCCTGCAAGGGGGAGAACAATGCGCTGCGCAAGGAAGGATTGGTAAGGTAGACTTTGAAAAAATTGGCCCGCTTGAAGCGCCTGGCGTTATCGTCTACCCGATTGACAATTCTGATAAGGAATGCAGCCTCAAGGTATTCCAGGTATTTCCTCAGCAAATATTTTTCAACTTGGCTTGCTTTGCTTAAGGCGTCCAGGGAAACTTCGTTTCCACTGTGGTAGGCAAGCGTAGAAAACAATCGGTTCAGCTCCTGAACATCCTGGATTCCGTACAAACTTGGGAGGTCCCGCAACAGGACTTTGTCAACGATATCACTCCGGATATACCTGCCAGGATTTGATCGGATCCGATCAGAAAAAATAACCTCAGGATATCCGCCGAAATTGATATAATCGATAAAATGGAGATTAAGCTCCTTCACATTGATCGTCGAAAAAAAGCGGTAAAGATTGCCTTTCCATTCCATTTCTGCCGGCTGCATCAAGTGGTCAAGCCCCTTTAAGAAGACATAT
This sequence comes from uncultured Lewinella sp., assembly GCA_937873655.1. Taxonomy (GTDB): domain Bacteria; phylum Bacteroidota; class Bacteroidia; order Chitinophagales; family Saprospiraceae; genus JACJYC01. Next base: position 27,018 of record CALMYQ010000030.1, read on the forward strand.
TCGTGGAAAGTCAGGGGAGGCAACAGGAAATCAGTCAACCGGCCTGCTCCGCTCTCCGTGCTTTTAAGTTTAAGCGCAGCGGCGGCAGAACCCGACACGGTGAATTTGTTTCGGGGATAACTGTCTACCAATACTTTCAAATGAATTTCCCAGTCCTTTAAATACTGTATCTCATCAAAAAAGACAAACCAGTTTTCAGGCGTTTCCCTTCCCGTTGCACGTCTTGCAAGTTGAAAAAGCCGCTCAAGTGGGATATGGTTATAGATCGGATTTTCTATATTGGCGTATAAAATATTTAACGGCGACACCCCTGAATCTATCAGATGTTGAATGGTATGAAACAGCATCACCGTTTTACCTACCCGTCTAGGTCCCATTAAAACCACGGCACGACGCACTTCAGTTTCCTCAACCAAAGGATGAAACAAGTGGAAATATTGTCTGTATTTCAATCCACGATATTCTTCATCTGTGGCATTGGTCACCCACCAGGGGTTTTCAAACCGCAACCTTTCTATAATCAGGTTTTCTGAGAACGGAGGTAAAATGTTTCTCTTTGCCATAATTCAGCAAAATTAACAAAATAAGCAAAATTAATTATACTTATTTTATGAAATTGTACTAAATAAGCAAAATTGTACTTTTATTTTTTCTTAACCCTATCTGAAACACCACTAGAAACCGGGCCTTCTTAAAGCGCTCTCAAGAACGCCAGCAGGGCCGCCCGTTCATCGCCGGATAATTTGCGGTAATACTCCCGGGATTTTTCCGCCTCGCCGCCGTGCCAGAGAACGGCTTCTTCCAGGGTAGCGGCCCGGCCGTCGTGCAGGAACCCGGCTTTCGGATTCACCACCCGGGTGAGGCCGATGCCCCAGAGCGGAGCCGTACGCCATTCCCGGCCGCCGGCTTCGAAATCAGGGCGGTTATCGGCAAGGTCATCGCCCATATCGTGCAGGAGCAGATCGGTATACGGATGTATGGTCTGGTAGGACAACGCAGCCAGCGCGTGGTTGCCGGTGGTGAATTTTGATACGTGACAATCCTTGCACCCGGCGTCCAGAAAAAGCATTTTTCCGCGTTGCACCTGGGGGTCCTCCAGGTTCCGGGGAGCAGGCGGGGCCAGGCTCATCGCGTAGAAAGCCGTTGTCTCAACCGTTTCCCGGGAAATATCCGGTTGATCGCCGATGCCGCCGGTGCAATTGCTTTGGCCGTTGCAGCTTTCTTCCGGAAAATAAAATACCGAGGAGACGCCCATATCCTGCGAAAAGGCCTCAGCGGTCTGCTGATCAAGGGTAGGGCTGCCCGCCTTCCAACCGAACCGCCCGAGCGTCATCCGGCCTTCGGCCACCTCCCAAACGCGGTTAGGTCTGCCGCTGATACCATCTCCGTTCGCATCGTTTTCGTCGGCCAGCGCCAGGATATCCGCTTCCGGAATGGCTTCCAGCAACCCGAGACCGAATACAGGGGGCGCATTCCGGGGGGAATACAAAACGGCTTGCGGGAGCGGTTGATAGGGTTCCTCAATGCGGTATTCCGCCCGGGTCAGGGTCGTTGTGGTCCCATCCAGGAACTGAACGATCTTCTGGACCTCCGTCCAGGCCAGTTTCCCCTCGGCCGTACCGCCGAAAATGGCTTTGGGTTGAAACTGACCGCCGAATCCGGGAACAGGCGCCGGACCGCCATGCCCGCTCATGCCCGGCACGCTCAACCGGATCAGCAGCCCTGAGGCCTGGTCGGCAGGCGATACCGGCGGCTGGGAACGACCGTTCCGGGTATGGCAGCTCTGACAGGCATTCTGGTTGAACAAGGGGCCCAATCCGCCGAACCGGACGGCCGGAGCGGTCACGAACTGCTGTTCGAACAAGGCGTCCGCTTCGGTGTGCCGGGTCAGGTCACTGCCCGCTATATTGGCCAGGGGAAAGGTAAAGGCATCCGGGCCCGCACTGTAAACGGTGGTGGCGCCACCCGCCTGGTAATCGTCCGAAAAATCGGGTTCAACGGTTTCCTTCTTGCAGGATGCCAGCAGGATAACGACCGTCAGGGCGGGCAGGGCAAGCCGGTTTTTCATCATTACAATTTACTGATCAGCGGTAAAATATCCGATTCCAGGGTTTGCTGGATGGTTCGCACTTTGGATTGAGCCCCACTTACGGCGGCGGAGTTGTTGAAGACAGCATCGCCGAAGGTGCCGGGAATGGCCTCAATAGCGGCTATGGCCTCATCGATCTCCGATTGCAGGCGCGCATCCAGGGCTGCATCCCGGTCGGCGATGATCTCCGACAAACCGGTCAGGGTGCCGAACGTCAGGTATTTGCCGGTATAGATGTTTTTGATGCTGCGGATATTGTCGGCAAAATCCGCCTTGGAGTTGTTGCTGAAGCGGCTTTCCTCCAGGCTGAGGTCCTGCTGGGAAAACGGATCGTTGATCTTGCCGTTGCCCACCTCGTCGGCGATGATCGTCAGGGCGTTGGCCATTTCTTCCAGGGCGGCTTTCTGGCTCGGGTAAATGCTGCCCGTTTTGCCGGCGTTCAGCACATTGGCAATGTAGTCGCCGCCGGCAGGCGCCCATAGTTCGTACAGTTGTGCGGCGTCGGATGCCAGCACTGCCGAGCAAGCGGCCAGGTACTCGAATTCGCGCGCGGTAAAATCAGCGACGGCTTTCTGGCTGTCCGTTCCCCAAAGCAGGTATTCGATGGTGTGAAAACCTTTGAGGGTACCTTCCTGGGCTTGCAGGAATGCTGGTGTCAGGGCGTTTCCGCCGTCCAGTACATTGTTCAGGTCGGTGACGTTGACCGGCCAGGAATCCAGCGACGGGTCCAGGCCTTCCTGGTCAACGGGGCCGAAGAGAAATCCCTCGGACTGTTCCCAGGGAGAGCGTGCAGCCGCCCAGGCCGTACGGGCGATCTCCAGGTTGGCTGTATTCGGGTCGGCTTCCAGGTTTTGGGTAGCCGTTTGAAGGGCCGAGGCCTTATCTTTCAGGTCGAGATAGGTATTGAGAATAACGTTTTCGCTCAGATTGGCCAGCACGGGAGAAAAATCTTCGTCGGGCGTGACCTCCGTCTTTTTGCAGGCTGCAAACAGGGTTGCAACAGCCAATAATACGAGGATGGATGGTTTATGCATGATGCTGAGTTTATGGTTGAATGGTTGAATGGATTTATGGTTGGGTGTCCGTCATACAGGCAGACTGCGAACTGCCAACTGCCAACTGGTCACTGCCAGCTTTTCATTGCTTCATTGATGGGCGTCCGTTATTGCGTCACAAACTGCTCAAAAATCAAATCCCATACCGGCGGTAAAGGTATTTTCGTGTTCGCCGGAGCCGAGTTTTCGCCAGGCGTAGTGGGTTTTGAATACGATATTGTGCAGGGGCAGGTAGTTGAATCCGAGGTTGAGGACCGAGCGTTCATAACGCGGGTTGTTGGTGACATTGCCCTGGGTCCGGAACATAGAGTCGTAGTATTCCACCCGGCTGAAGCAATAGAATCGTTGGCCGGTTTTCGGGTTGAACAGGTGCAGCAGGTCATAGGCCACTTCGATATAGGCGCCGGCCGCCGCTTCTCCCACCGGGGTGCGTTTGACGTTCAGGTTATTTGACAGGTTGCGGTTGGCGGCGCTGAGGGCTTCGCTATTCTGCAGGTACCCCATCATGCCGTAGGCCCGCATTCGCCAGGGGAAATGGTCCATGGAAAAGTGGAGGTCTCCGAAGCCCACCCATGCCGGCGCTGTAAAATCCTTTTTCGGCCGGTTGCCGGTGGTATTGCCCAGGTAGCCGGTGACGCCGATTTCATTCTCGTCGCCGAACACATAATCCAGGCGCAAGGCGCAGGCCAGGTTGTCGGCATTGATGGTCTCGAACCGGGTCTGGTAACCGCGCCGGATCCAGTTGGCGGAATTAAAGGCGGAGTTGTCCAGGCCGCTGATCAGGTAGGCCTTGTAGCTCAAATGCGGAAATTCGCGGTCTTTTGCCAGCGGGATATCGCCGCTGAGTTCCAGGCCGGTTTCGTACCAGCCCAGCGGCAGGATGGTATTTTCCACTTCCGAGCGGTAGGCGGTAAAATACTCTGCCGGTTCGTCGTGGTTGGCGGCGTTGCCGGTGTAGATCCGCATCCGGCCCACCCGGAGGTTGAGCCAGGGATGGAACCGGAACAGCAGGTTGATCTGTTCCAACACGACCTCACCGCCCTTTTCCACTTCCTGTTCAAATTCGCCGAACTCTTCCAGCGGGTCAAAATCCATGGTCACGCCGGTACCGCCGTGTTCAATTTCTACTTCCGTTTTCAATTCGATCTTCGGCGAGAACGTATAGTACAGGTAGGTATTCAAACGTTCCGGGTCGAAAGCGTTTCGTTTGTCGGGCAGGGTTTCCCAATCAAAGGCGTAATAATTGACGGCGCCGTAGGCGGAAAGGCGCAGCCGTTGGGTAATCGAATCCGCGGGGTCCTGTTCCGGTCTAAAGACGAAAAGGGAGTCGGCCCGTTCCATTGCAGGAAGTTTCCCGGTAACGACTACGACAAAAGCAAGCAGCGGTAAAATATATAGCCTCATTTCTTTCGGCTGTATTTTTAATTAGATTAAATCCAAATAAAGTGCTGCAAAAGTAGGCCCTCCGGGGAGGCGGTGCAATACCGCAATTTGGTGGAAATGGGAAGGTGAAGATTGGGGAGGCGGGTACCGAGTTTTAGGGATTGGGGGGCGAAAGTTGGGAAATAGCTCAACGCTACGATTAAATGTATTCCGTGGAAAATCCCTCTACCAGTTCAGCCATGTGATCCACCCCGCATACCCAAACCCCTTCCCGCAATGGGTACGGCTCCCCTTCCGGCACTACAACCAGCAACGGCGGGTTGCCGAGGTCTTCAAGGGCAACCGTCGTACCGCGCGAAAGTTGAGGCTTACCGCTCAGTTTGATTTCTACGGCAAAACGGATTTTCAGGGCCGTTTCCACCACGAGATCCAGTTCTGCCCCATCGGCGGTCCTGTAGAAAAAAGGTTGGTCATGCGGTTTCAACATGGAAATTACCTGCTCAATGATAATAATTGCGGCATTAATTTAAGCCCTCACCCCCGCACCCATCCCCGAAACGCCCCTGCCCGGTCCTTCCCCACCGTCACTTCCTCTTTCGGCGCAGGCGTCAGCTCCAGCAGGATCTTGCTCTGATCCGTGGATTTGAACCGGCGAATAGCCCGGATATTCACGAGATACTGCCGGTTGGCGCGGAAGAATTGCGACGGATCCAGTTGGGCTTCCAGTTCGGAAAGGGATTGATCGACCATGAAATGTTCATCCTGCCAGGTACGGGCGAAGCTGATCTTGTGGTCGGTGAAAATATAGGCGATGTCGCCGACTTCGAGGGGTGCGTAATCGAGGCCTTTCCGGACGATCAGCCTGGATCTGTAGGCCGCCTGCTCAGCAGCCGGTTGCAAAAACTGCCGCAGGCCGGCCATCGCAAAATGGCGCTCCAGCTGCCGGACCTTCTGCAAAGCCTGGGCTACTTTCTCCGCATTCAACGGTTTGAGGAGGTAATGGATGGAATTGTGTTCGAACGCCTGCAACAGATAGTCGTCGTAGGCCGTGACGAACACGACCGGAAAAGTGACCTCGCATTGCTCAAATATCCGGAAGGAGATATCGTCCGCCAACTGGATATCGAAAAAGGCCAGGTCCGGCGCCGGGTGGTCACCGATCCACTTTACGGTATCGTGTACGCTCTCCAGCCGGGCCAGTATCTCTACCTTCGGGTCGGCCGCCTTCAGCAGGGTTTCGAGCTGGCGGACGGCGGTGATTTCGTCTTCTATGATGATTATGCGCATAGGTTTATTACGGTGGACGGCGCCCGCCGTCGCTCTTGAGGAGCTATGGCGGATGGGAGACGGTGGACGGGGCCACAGTCTGCCGGGTTTATTTGTTCAATTTAAGCAGGGGCAGTTCCAGGGTAAAGATCCCGTTTTCCTGTCCGATGCCGATCCTTTTCCCCAGGATCTTCACGAATCTCTCATCCAGGTTGACCAGACCGGTTTTGGTGGAGACCGCAGCTGTTTTGCGCCTGGATACCTTATTGGTCACCACCAGGCCTTCCCCGGATTGCCGGATGCGGACCTCCAAAGGGTGGCTTTTCGACACTTCATTGTGTTTGACGGCGTTTTCCACGGCCACCATCATGCTCACCGGGGGGATCAGGTATTCGGTATAGGCCTTTTCTTCCAGCCCGAGGTTCAGTTGAAATGCATCCTCATGCCGCAATTCCATTAGCGAAGCGTAGGCTTTCATAAAGGCTACTTCCTCGCGCAGCAGGACCAGGTCCTTGTCCTTGCTTTTGAGAATATAACGGTAAACTTCTGACAGATTCTGGATAAACTGGTGGGCTTTGGCCGGGTTGTGGTCCACAAGAAAGGAGATGCTGTTGAGTGCATTGAACATGAAATGCGGGTCGATCTGGTTCTTCAGGGCTTCCAGTTCAGCCTGCACCCGGGCCCGCTCCAGTTGTTCCACTTTCACATTCTCCATCTCGATCTGTTTGCCGTATAATGCCTTTTCGTAAATATTGGTGACAAAAATGACGCAAACCACGATCAGCGCCGTGGTATTCAGGAGTTGAGCGCCGGTCACCTCCACCATATCCGCCGCCCATTTCCAACTGAAAAGCAGGAACAGGGCCAAAGGGGCCGAATAAAAGATATTCAACCCGATCATGAGCAGGTATTTTTGAAAAAGGGACTGGCTGTTGTAGATGACAGGGTAGTTTCGGAACAACAGGAACCGGTTGCCCTGCCAGATAGCAAACGCAATGAAGATAAAAAAGGCGTAATGCAGGGCAAGGGCCCAGTGCGGTGTGCCGGCCAGCTGTACCAAACCGGTCGCACTGGGGATGACCAACCCGAAAAACGGGATGCCGATCAGGCGGATCGTCCAGTCATCAAGGGCTATTTGGTTCGGCTCCTGTTCCATTTCAGGCTTCAATTTTCGGCTTCAGCACGCCGATCTTCCGTTTGAGGTTTTCGGCAGCCTCAAAAACAGGCGACACCGGATAAACCCGCTATTTTTAGTTGAAATTTACTCGATTTTCAAACCAAAATTACAACAAAAAAATGGAATCCGGAAACCTGAATCACCTGGCTGTTATTGCCGCCGCATTGTCCACTTTTGTACTCGGCGCCCTTTGGTTCTCCCCTATCCTGTTCGGTAAAGCCTGGATGGTGGAAAACAACCTGACTGAAGAAGAACTGAAAAAAGGCAGCATGGCAAGGATCCTCGGCCTCGCCCTGGTCTTTGCGCTGGTTATGGCCTACAACCTGGCCTTTTTCCTGGCCGATCCGTCGGTTGATTTTAAAATGGGCGCCCTCTACGGCTTTCTCACCGGGTTCGGTTGGGTGGCTATGGCCATCTTCACCATCGGCCTGTTCGAACGCAAGACCTGGCGGTATATGCTGATCAATGCGGGTTATATGATCGTTTCGTTCACCGTGATGGGGATGATATTGGGGGGATGGAAGTAGCTGTCCGCCGTCGCTCTTAAGGAGCTATGGCGGACGGAGGATACTGCACTTCGGCCTCCGGTCGACGAAGTCTTCGCCCTATGGCCGACGGAGTCGGCTTCGCTCAGTGTAAAGATGCTGGGGGGTGGAGGCTGGATACAGGAGACTGCCAACTGCCAACTGCCGAACTGCCAACTGAAGGACTGAAAAACCGCTATCCGCTAATTTCCAGGCGATAGGCTCCCGGTATTGGCTGTTTCCGCCGTTATTTTTTCCATCAACAACATTTCCGGAAGGAATTGCCAGTCGAAGGTGCGTTTTTGGTTGGCGAGGTGGCGGTGATGGTCCTGGTCCAGGAGGTACCCTTCGGGTTTGTTGAGCAACCTGGTTCGGCTGTAAACCGCTTCTAACCGGGACCGGACGCCCGCAAATTTTCCCGGCAGCCGGGCCAATGCTTTCAGGGCTTCGCCTTCGGGAGCAGCTTCCGTCTGCAGATCGTAGTTTTCCAAAGCGACCAGGGTCTCCAGCGAAAACTTAACCAATTCGTTGACCTGTTCGTAAACATCGAGGGTATAGGCGTTCCGGACGGCTTTTTCCTTCGACTCCTGTATGCGCACGGCAATCGAATCGCAAGCTGTCAACAGGGTTTTGGCCCGGTTCAGCCGTTCGGCATAGCGAGCCGACCATTCTCCTTTTTTGGCGGGGTCGGGCAGGTCGATAACGGCTGTACCGGGGGCCTCCATTTTCGCCAGGTTGTTGCGGTTGCCACCGTCCGCCAGCAGGGCGTTCTTCCAATAGGCGACCGGGATTTCCAGGCTGTCGATGAAGGCATACTTTGCATCCGCCAATGCCGGACCAAAAGCCCGGCGACGGTATACGGGTTTCAAGGCCTCGATCGGTCGCTTGTCGCCGGCCCAGGCGTATTCGGCGAAAGCCATAATGCCCCGCATATAGAGCTCAAAGTGGGGCGAATCGTCGTCCCAAAGCGTCAGCAGCAAGCCGTTCAGTCCCTTATCAATGGACGAAAGCGCAAACGAGCGGATATTTTCCATATTGCTCTCGTTCTGGGGCATCAAAACCCATCGTGTTTGCCCGGCCGTAGCGCCCATCACCCGGAACCCGTTGGCAGTGAACCAATCCATGGCCTTGAGGTTCCCGTAAGTCCCCGGATCGGAGTAGTTCCATCGCATGTAGATGCAGTTTTTCGGGAACTGGTCGATAAACGCTAAGAGGTTTTTTTCATTGGCCGCCCAGATGCTGTCTACCGCTTCCCGGCTGATATCGGGGTCGAACATGGGCCGATAGACGCCGGCGAATTTCAGCGGCATGTCATCCCAGAATATAGGCACCCGGCCCTGTTCTTCCGCAAACCGGCACACCTTGTTGAGCCAGATCAGCTGCAACTCCAGGGCCGATTTGCCGCTTCCGCGGCCCGTTGTCTGGACCTCATCGCCGCCGATATGCAGGTATTTTCCGTGGGGGGTTGCCCGGATCGCATCGCGGTAGAGGTCAAACTGTACGTCATAGGTCCGGGGATCCAGGGGATTGAAGGCCCAGTCGCTGGCCGGGTCGTCGCGCAGGTCCTTATATTGGTCGTGTTTCAGGATGAAGGAAGCGTGCCCCAATCCTTGTACCAGCGGGCTGATCTCAATGTTGCGGGCCATCGCATAATCGCTGAGCTTTATCCATTCATCTATCGGCATCGCGTCGGCGGAGGCCACTTCGGGTTGAAGTTCATATCCGATCTTGTCCTCCACTTCCGCAATGACCGCATTGACCTTATAACCCGCCAGCCGGTCCATCAGCCGGTAGTAGTAATCCGTTTTTTCGCGGTGGTGCTTGATATCCAGGTGGACGGCCCGGTAGGCCAGTTCCGGAAAATCCCGTATGGCACATCGGGGCAGGTTGACACCCTGATCGGCGGCGTCTTCCATCAATTGTTCCAGGGTCATGAACCCGTACAAGAGCCCCGCCGGGTCCTTACCGGTTATGCTGACCTGCCGGTCCCCGATTTCCAGCGCATAGCCCTCGGCCTTTACATCCAGGGATGCATCGATGCGGCCGACGATCTGCGCCTGGTCCGGTGAGTCGGCGGGCTGAAGATCCTGCAATGGTCCTCCGAGGGCGGGCAGATCCACCCCATCAGGTAAGTAATATGACTTCACCTCCTCGCTCCCCAGCCTGCTGACGCCCCTGATCTCAAATTCCTGCGGCGAAGGCAATAATTGAAAGTCGCCCGATTTTTCGGGTAACGGCCGGCAGGAGGCAAACACGATGAAGCCCCATAGGAGGAGCATACTTTGAATCCCCCGATAACCGGAAGTTTGGAGCAATTTCACATTCTTCATTGGCTAGGATTTTGATGTAGGCCTGATAGAAGGCGTTGTCAATTCATATCCGGAATTTGATAACAGGGTAAATATGGGGTGCTTTTTATTGAACCACATGTTCTAATCCCGCCTTGCAGGACAAGTTGTGGTAAAAAACCTTTCATTGCAAAAATTCGGAATGGCTCATGCGAATTAGGGGCAAAAAGATCCCGTAGGGATCAACTCTCGGTAGACGAATGGGTCAAACGGCGTTCAGCGTGCCGTAGGTACGCAATATCGCGACCCCATATTGCGTACCTACGGCACGCCAAACCGGCTCAAAACCATTATTCTACCAATATATTGTGCCTAACGGCACTTTTGCGGGGAATTTAGTCCCTAATTCGCATGACTCATGCGATGGTCGCTTAGAAATCCCTGTATTTCGAATCGAGATACCGATTGGCTTCCCCTCCGCAAATTTGCCGTTGGCGCTGCCTTAATGCAGGGTCTTGTTGGGGAACCGGCCCGCGATGACGCCGAGCAAAATGGTTTCCTTCAGCCGGGACGCGTACGAGAACGGCGCGGTGCAGGCGCCTTTGCCCGTGCAGGTGTCCGCAAACTGGTGATAGTGCTTTTTGCCTTCGGTATCATAATCCCATGCAGCCAGCCTTCGCTCCTACCCAAAGGCTCGCACCACGCATTAGTCCAGGATTACTTTGGCGGAGACCACTTTTCCTCCGGTAAAAATCTTCAAAAAGTACAAGCCGGCGGGTAACTGCTGCAAATCGAGACTGGACCCGGGGTAGGCTTTGATCAGTACCCGCTTCCCGGCGCTGTCAAACACTTCAATCTTTTCCGCATCCGCATTTTCTATGTGCAGCATGCCACCCGTCGGATTTGGATGTACTTTGATTGGTGTTTGGTCGATGGAGGTAACGCCGGTGGGGGTCAGATTGGTCACCTCCAGGCAAAATTCGCCATAGGCATCGTAGCTTACCCCTTTCCAACCGTCGATCATCATCCGGTAGGTGACGCCCGCTTCGGTCAACAATACTATATTGGCGTTGTAGAGGCTATTGGCAAATTCCTCGTCTTCGCTGCAGGCGACTGCTACGGGGTTTGCACAATCACCGGTGTAGATGGCGATTTGGGTATCGCCTTGGGTGATGTAGTTCGTGGAATTGCATTGGATGGTTTTAATCCGGTAACTGCTCCCATCACCGGTGAAGGCGTACCAGATGGTTCGTTCCAGCGTGCCGTCATCAAAGCATTCGTAGCCGGCCGACGGATCGCCGGCAGCAGTATAGCCGGTGGTGTTATAAATGCCGGAGGTTTGCGGCACATTAAAGGCCTGACCAAAGAGATCGTTAATGTCATTTGCAGTGGTACAGGCATTACCGGGGACAACGAGGGCCATAAAGTTGCCAAATGCAACAGGCTCCAGGCCGACCGGAATGGTGGCAATCACCTTATTGGTCGCTGTATTGATCACACTGACATTGTCAGATCCATAGTTTGCCACGTAGGCCCTGCCCCCTTCCGGGCTGACGGAAATTCCATAAGTAATAGCGCCGATCGGAATGGTGGCCGTCACCGTATTGGTTGCCGTATTGATCACACTGATATTGCCGGATGCAGCATTAGTTACATATGCCCTGCCCCCATCCGGGGTGATGGATACGCTGACAGGTTCAGCACCGACCGGGATAGTGGCAATCACTGTATTGGTCGCCGCATTGATCACACTCACATTGTAAGATACGCCGTTGACTACATAGACCCTGCCCCCATCCGGGCTGACGGCTACGCCGTTAGGTTCAATACCGACCGGAATGGTGGCAATCACTGTATTGGACGCCGTATTGATCACACTCACATTTTGAGATATGGCATTGGCTACATAGACCCTGCCCCCATCCGGGGTGACGGATACGCCGTTAGGTTCAACACCGACCGGAATGGTGGCAATCACCGTATTGGTCGCCGTATTGATCACACTGACATTGTTAGATCCGCCGTTAGCCACATAGGCCCTGCCCCCATCCGGGCTAAAGGATATACCGGTGGGCCCATCGCCGACCGGAATGGTGGCCGTCACCGTATTGGTCGCCGTATTGATCACACTGACATTGTCGGAATTGAGATTACCCACATAGGCCCTGCCCCCATCCGGGCTGACGGATATGCCGTAAGGTCCGGTACCGACCGGAATGGTAGCCGTCACCGTTTGGGTCGCCGTATTGATCACACTGACATCATCAGATCCGGTATTGGTCACATAGGCCCTGCCGCCATCCGGGCTGAAGCATACGCCGTAAGGATTGGCCCCGACCGCAATGGTGGCTATAACCACATTGCCGGTCAGGTCAATAACGGATACATTGTTCCCAAAGGAATTGGGGATGTAAGCCCGTTGAGCCGGTAAAACATGCAGGCTTACCCATAAGCAACAGCAGGCAAGCAACAGCGCAGCAGGTGAGTTTCTCATCAATGCAGGTTTTAAGTATAATCGCCAAAGTTTGTTACAGCGCGCTAAAACTCCCGGTATTTTGAATCGAGGTACTGGTTGGCTTCCGCTTCCGCAAATTTGGCGGTGGCGTTGTCCCAATGCAGGGTCTTGTTGGGGAACCGGCCGGCGATCACGCCCAGCAAAATGGTTTCCGTGAGCCGAGACGCGTACGAGAACGGCGCGGTGCAGGCGCCTTTACCCATGCAGGCGTCCACAAACTGGTGATAGTGCTTTTTGCCTTCGGTATCGTAATCGCGGATGGGCGCTCCCAGGCTTTCGGCCTGCTCGATCTTTGCAATTTCGGCATCCATGTTCTTGTACTGACCCTTCACGATCAGTTTGGGCAATTGCATGAAGTGCGGAAGGAGCAGGCGGCCTTTTTCACCGATGAACATGGCGCCCTGGTCGGGGAGTTGTTCGCCGTTCGGCAATTTCAGGTCCTTGTGCATGGCCGGCGCGCCGGGTCCGTCGTACCAGACCCACTTGAACCGCTTGGTCGTGTAGTCGGTGCCGGGGAAAGAATAGGTCACGATATTGTGCTCGGGGAAGCCGAATCCGGTGGGTTTCCGGCACTCGTTCTTGATGGTTTTGGGTACGTCCAGTTCGAGGGCGTTATAGGGCGTATCAAAAATATGGACGCCCATATCGCCGAGGGTGCCGCAGCCGTAATCCAGGAGTTTCCGCCAGTTGGCCGGGTGGTAAATGCCGTCCTTGTAAGGCCTTTCGGCGGAGGTGCCCAACCAGAGGTTCCAGTTCAGGTTGGCGGGTACGGGGTCGGAGCCCTGCGGTTCCGGGCCGTCGAATCCCCAGTTCTTGGGCGACCAGGCCCGGACCGTTTTAACCTTGCCGATGATGCCCGAGCGGATCAGGAAGGTGGCCAGTTTATAATCGTAAAAGGAGTGAACCTGTATGCCCATCTGGGTAACGAGTTTCTTTTCCTCCGCCAGTTTACGCATGGCGCGCGCTTCGGTAACGTGGTGGGTGAGCGGTTTCTGGCAATAAACGGGTTTGCCCATATTCATGGCTGTCATCGACGCGGGCGCGTGGGTATGGTCGGGCGTAGAAACGATGACCGCATCGATGGAACTGCCCATTTCCCTGAGCATTTTCCGATAATCCGAATAGGTTTTGGCGCCCGGGTGCAATTTTAAAGCTGCCGCCAGGTTATCCGAATCGACATCGCACAGCGCCACGACTTCCACCGCCGGGTGGGACGAAATGGCCTTCAGGTCTTCCGCTCCCATGCCGCCGACGCCGATATGCGCGGTGCGCAGTTTGTCATTTTTGATCATTGTCCAGGCGGTGGAAGGCAGGAGGGCTACGGAAGAACCCAGCAATGCCGCCTGTTTCAGGAAATCTCTCCTTTTCTGGTTGCTCATTTTCTTGATTTTTCGTTTTAGCTTGAATCCGCTGCACAAGATAAAAACATCGATCGAAATAGACCAACCCAAAGAGAATATCCGGCCTTCCTGTTCGGTCAGCTTTCAGGCTAAAGCATTCCTCCGCATCCAGCGGATGCCCAGCCAGATCGCCCAGATTGGCTCAAAGAACAGGTAAAAATTCAGCCCGATGTCGGACAATATCCCGATTTCAAACGTATGGCCGACGGTATCGAGAATACCGGACCCGCCCAACAGAACGGTCAAATAATACAGCACCTTGTTTTTTGGACGCAGAACGGGCGCCGCGCCCAGCATGAAAACGCCGAAGAGGCCCATTTCCAGCAGGTTCCAGATCCCGTTATTGACGAGGTGGTACACCAGCAGAAAGTTATCTTTTGAAGCCTGCCGGAATTCGTCAGCGGCATGCAGGTATTCGCGCAAAAAATGGGCGCCCGTTGCCGCCAGGATGGCCGCACCGATTGCGCCCATTAACGCATAGGCTACGCCGCTTGCAGCAATGACCGGTCGCCACGGCGTTTCCATTTTTTCAACGAGAAAAAAGACAGCGGGTACAAAAAGCAGGTAATAGCCCCAGATGTCCGTGATCATCCCCCAGCGGAAGAATTCAATCTGCTGTTCTTCCAATCCGTCGAAGATCAGGGAGGGGGCGGTAAAGGCATCAAAATTGAAACGGACGGCCAGGCCGAGCAAAATATTGCAGCTTAAGGCAAGAAGGCCGGAAACAAGCGTCAGTACGCCTACGTGTTTAGCAAAATGCTCAGGTGTTCTCATGATAATTGGTTTTGGAAATCAGCTGCCGGTTTCCCATTTTCAGGGTCGGCAATTCTGTGATCAATGCCGCAAAACTAGGTTTGACCGGGGTCGTGCACCAGAGAGAAGGGAATGAGTTGTAATAAAAACTGCATGAACGGAACGGTTTTCACGATGGATGAACAGGGCTGAAAAACAAAACCGCCCGGGAATGACTCCCCGGGCGGCATACAGCGTAAATGAATTGGATTATAACCACCTGGATCCGTTGATTCGGTCCAGTTTGCCAGTGCATTATTCGTAAATGAACACCTGACCGGGCACTTCTGAAGTATTGGGCGCCCCAACGATGACCTTACCGCCTGCCAGCACGGTGTTATTGCCGAAAAAGACATCGGAACCGCCAGCGTCGGGCGACAGGGTGCCGGTCTGCGTCCAGGAGCTGCCCGAACCTTCGAACAGGTACACCTGGTCCAATTCAGGAACGGAGACCGAAATGGTGGATCCGGAGATGTCCAGCCATTTGGTCTGACCAAAAACAGGCGGATAGGAAAGCGTTGCGACATTGGACCAGTTTCTGCCGGTGTACCGGAAAACAGAGGAAAGATTTCCAGGAGATGCGGCATTCCCTACAATGGTGTTCCCTTCGATGGCGACGGCTCTGAACAACAATTGCCCAGGCAATAACGACAGTTCCTCGGGGGCCGACCAGGATGAACCGCTTCCGGTATACACAAATACTTTCGGGTTTAAGATCCCGATAATTGGAGAAGGAAAAACATGCCCGCCGTTGCCGACGATGCGATTGCCGTCCATGTCGATGTCCCAGAAAAAGATCGTGCCGTCACCCAGTATGGTCGATTGACTCCAGTTATTGCCGTTCAGGTTGTATACAACGATGCTGTTGATGCCTGCCCCGCTACTGATATTTGCAGGCGTAAAAACAGTAGCTGCCAGTTGGCCGCCCTTCAGCACGACATCCTTGCCCAGCAAGTAGTTACCCGACATCGTCAGGATCTGGTGTTCCACCCATGAAGCGCCTTCCTTGTGGAAGACAAATATCTGGCCGGATTGGTCTGCAGGGCCAAAAGGTGCGCTGACGGCAAGCCAGTCGCCGCTGACGGCAAGTGCGGACCCAAAGGATTCCGCGCCGTTGCCGGGCGTCAGCACCTGCGTTTCGACATAGCTCCTGCCGCCGTCGAGGTATACGTGCACCTGATTGGCTTCGGGAGCGCCGGCAAAGAGGTAGCCTCCGTCGGTGGCTACTGCGGTACCGAAACCGTCGCCCGGGTTGCCGGCAGAGATCGTTTCCTCGTTCCCCGGGGTGCGAAAGGTAAACCGGTTGCGAGGTTCTGTTTTTTGCTTCTGCAGGTTTTGCATGAGGGTCCGGAAGTCCGCAATTTCGCGATCTGTTGCATTGGCGGTCAGGCCGGCATAGAGCTCTTGACGGACTTTTTCCGTCATGGCCTCAGGCGGGATCCCGTAAACCTGTTCCAGCGTAAAATCTTCGAGCGACTGTTGAGCGACCGGTTCAATTTCCGGAGCGGTTTCCGTGAGGTCTTGTTTCTGGCAGCTTGTGGTCAACAGGGTCAAGCCGATGGCCAGGATAAAAATTTTTTTTACTGAATTCATGATTTTCAATTTTGGTTTAATTAGAAATTTAGGTTACAGACAAAAGAATTCCTTATCGCTTGCGACGCCTGAAACGCAGCGGATATGGTGTTAGTCGTAAGTCGTAAGTGGTAAGTCGTAAGTGGTAAGTCAGGAGCCTGGTAGCTGTTAGTCGGTCGTTAAACCACCAGGTATAGCTGGTTGTCAGTCCATCGTTTCACCCGGCTGCTTCCTGGACGTTGTTTCCCAGCCGATACCATAGCTATTGATCCGGGCAAAGGACTTTACGTTGTTATTGGAGTTTGAAGGCGATTTCGAGGGTCTTCTTCCCTTTCACGGGAATGCCGTGGTTCATGGCCGGGACCCAGGCAGGCATTTTCCGCACCAGATCAAGGGCTGCTTCGTCACAACCATGACCGAGAGATTGTACGATTTTTGGGAGTTGCACTTCGCCTTCCGGGGAAATGGTCACCAGTACTTTTACCGTACCTTCAACGCCTGCCACCCGCGCGCTTTCCGGGTATTCGAGGTGGCGATCAATGTATTCGGCCAGATTGTCAAACCGGGCAAGTTGCTGTCCGGCAGCAAAATCCAAGTTATAGACCTTCCGTGCGAGGCTGGTCTTTTGTCTGGAACCGGCATTTTCTTCGGTCGGCACCCTGTCGTATCCGGCCTCTGCGACAGGTTCTGATGCGCTGTATTCCTGGGCGTTCACCAGTGTGTAAAAGCACATCAGGTTAGTCAGGATCAGCAAAAGTGTCGTTTTCATAATGATGCCAAGTTAGATTTGGAATAGGTGTTAAATCTTGTACATCCGGTCTATTTAGCATCGCGGTCAGAGGTTACCTGCGGGGGTGGATTTTTTTTTATTACCGGCAAACAAAAACTTCCTGAAACTTTTTAAAGCAGAAACAGTATACCGAAAGAAGCGACTGAACGAAAACATACCATCCAAGCCGGAGATAAAAAACCTTCGGCTTTTTCTTTGATATAAAGAGCTTCGAAAGAAGTTTGCAACGGACGGGTATCAGATCCTGCTGGTAGCCGATAAATACCAGACCGGTTTTGATCAACCGCTTTTGCATACCATGTACGTGGACAAAAAGCTGTCCGGAGTAAAGGCCGTGCAAACGCTCTCCAGGCTGAACCGGACCACTTCCGGTAAAGAAGATACCTTTGTCCTGGGTTTTGTGAATGAGCGGGAAACCATCCTGGATTCCTTCCAGCCCTATTACGAGATCACCACCGTGGAGGAAACGACCGATCCGAATCACTTGTACGATCTGAAAAACGAGATTGAAAAATCCCAGATCATCTGGCAGGCGGATATAGACAGGTTTGTAGACGTCTATTTCGCCAATACCAAAGCCTTTAACGTCAAAGATCAGGCAAAGCTCAACGCCTATATTGATCCGGCCGTAGAGCGCTTTAAAGGGCTTCCGGACGAGGTAAAGGATGATCTGAAAAACGCTATCCAGTCTTAGGTGTAGGTGTTCCGGCCACGTATTACGCCTGGCGCAAGAAGTTTGAAGAGAAAATTTCTAGTGGCGCGAAATCTAGATGACACACAAGTTTCGCGCCACTAGGAGGCAAATTCGGGTATTTCCTGAGCCTTCCAATTTGCCTGAAAAAATCCGTTAGTCCCGAGCCATTTCGATCAGTTTTTCCACCCATGCCCTGAACCGCGGGCATTTCTCCAATATTGCGTCGATCCCGATTTCCATTGCGATCATGTTTCCGTCAATTATCTTTTCATAACCCGGAATAATATTTAATAACCTTTTGGAGGGGGCTGTATCAGGGCCATGATTAATTTCTTCAGGATTGGGAAATTGCCGGATAATATCATTTGTTGCATTGAAAACTGCCGCATCCCAAAGAGCTTCAAATCCGTCGTTGGCGGAAAACAATAATGCTTCGAACTCGTATTGTTGGATATAGGGTATAAAAAAATGCCTTTCAATCTCCGTTAGGATGTCATTTTTCAACTGTTGTTCAAGGCATATGATTTTTTGGGATACTTGAGGCCGACTCATACAATCTGAATATCCCGGCATACTGGATGGAATACGGAAGTAATCCACAAAGGTAGTTATCGCTACATCCGGTTCTTGTTTCAATAATCTGGTCACGAGTTTTTTCAGGTGACCATACTTCACAAAGCCACCTTTATGGCCTGGGCTAGTCTCTATTAAAATGGCGCGAACATCGTATATTCCATATTCCAAAAAATACGGAGCCAAAACCTGCTCGACAAACTCTGATTCCGTTTGTCCTTCCACGACAAAGTATACCCGCCTCATGGTTGACCTCCGATCACTTTTTTATTCCACAATTCCCCCAATGAAAAATCCTCAAGCCAGTTGTGTAGTTTTTCTTCGTGCAGACGCTCAAAAACGGATTGTTCATCTTTACGATCTACAGTAATAATGCAATCCGGAGAAAAATTATTGACCAAACCTACAGACTGGGTGCCAACAATTACCTGGCATTGGTGCGAAGCTTTATATAGCAGCCCCGCAAGCTTGTTGATAGCCACCGGATGAAGACCCAATTCCGGCTCATCGATAATGATCGTTTCAGGCGGTTCGGGTTGCATTAACAAAGTAGTCAGGGCGATGAACCTCAAGGTGCCGTCAGAAAGATTGTGTGCATCCAGGTACATGTCCGACCCTTTTTCCTTCCATTCCAGTTTGATCTGGTCCGGCTGTAGCGCTCTGGGGCGCAGATCAAATTTTTCAAAAAAAGGCGCAATAGACTGAACCGTCATTTCAATTTGCCGGAAATGCTTGGGAAATCGCTCTTGCAGCAGATAAAGGAAAGACGCCAGATTGCTTGCATCCTCCTTAAGGTAACGGTTATCATCTACCTGATTGATCCGTTTCATTGCAGATTGATCGCTGGTATCATGGAAATGATATACCCTGAAGCTGCTAAGATGTATTTTTATATACTGATTCCGATAGGTCACTCCATCCCTGTAAGGGGAGTCGGTTGTCTTTCGGTTCCAGGTAGTATAATTTTTTGAATGGTCGTTCGCATGGTTGTAATAATCATATTGATTCCTTAGGTACATGGATTCGTCATTCCTGGCAGCCAACGAAAATTCATATGCATTGACATTATTAAAATCGAGCAGCCCTTTTAAATAGTTGGAATGCTTGACACCTCGGTATAACAAACTGTTAGCTCCCTTTTCTTCAGTATATTCCCGCCCGGTACCTTCATAAAGCCGGTTGACCAACTGAAAAAAAGAAATGAAATTGCTCTTTCCTGCACCGTTGGCGCCGATCAGGATATTGATGGGTTGCAAAGGCAGATCCAGCCTTCGGATGGACTTGTAATTCTCTATAATGATTCGTTCGATCATGCAATACCGGTTTTACCCATTTGCAGCTTGGGGAACACAATATTAACCATTTTCTTGCACATCTATCTTTCCCGTTACTGCTTCATAAATCATGGCTTGGCGGTATTCATGGAGTAGAGTAATTTCTTTTTCAATGGAATCGGCAAATTGAATGAAAGTGTTTGCCCTTGCTATTCGTTACGAAGTCGCAATAAGAATTGTTTTACTGTCGCTGAATGGATTCAAAATCAGCCTGGAACAAAAAATGCGCCTAATGAGATCAGTGGAATTTTTTTTCGTCCAAGAAGGTTAGAAAATTTAAAAACGGTTTTACCTTTGCGGTCCTTATCTGGAGGGATGGCAGAGCGGTTGATTGCACCTGTCTTGAAAACAGGCGTAGGTGATGAGCCTACCGGGGGTTCGAATCCCTCTCCCTCCGCCCGCTTTTTACATTTTCTGCTTCATCTCATGAAGGATAACCGCTAATTTCGCAAATGCCGGTAACCCCCTGCTGATCGTAGCCTCAATTACCTTACCGTTCTTAAAGTTTCCCAGTTTGGCTACATCGTCATATCCCCAGCAACAGGGCCAGCAGGAAGTATTTCAGGTTGAAGGTTATCATAACTTGTTTTAAAATCAGCACCTGACTATTTCCTGCCGAAATGCCTATCCATAAAATCCGTCATCACCTCATAGTCTTCCGGCAATACCGTGTGTCCGCCGTCGTGCATAAAGTACCCGATGTGGTGCAAAACCCGGTCGCCCGGCCTGGGATCGGGGTCGGCGGTCATGCCTGCCAGGCCGTAGAGGGCATAAACCGGCGAAACGGCTTTGGCGGAGATCCACTCCCCCGCAGGGTCCGACCAGGTGTCCGTGGAGCCGACGATCTGCAGGACCGGGCGCGGCGCCAGCAGGGCCAGCAGCATGTGCCCGTCCACCGGCAAGGCATCCACATCAAAGGCGTAGTCGGCGTACCGCGGGGCGTACCAGTAATCGTAGCGGGCGGGGTTGGTGAGGTCGGCTACCGTCTCGCCGTAGTTGCGCCGGCTGATGGAAGCCCCGCCTTCACCCGAAACCAGCGGGATGACCAGGGCGATCCGTTCATCCAGCGCAGCCGCCCAAAGCACGGTTTTTCCCAGACGGGAAACGCCGGACAGGGCGATCTTGCTGCCGTCTACCGCCGGGTCGGTTTGCAGGTAATCCACGATCCGGCTCAGTCCCCACGACCAGGCGCCGATGGAACCCCAGCCATCCGGCTCCCGTTTGCCGGGTTTCCCGAACAAGGCCCGCACGCCGTACCGGCCGCCGTGGTCGAAATCGGGTTCGATATCGCCGTAGTAGACCGTAGCGATGCCGTAGCCGTGTTCGATGAAGTGTTCCGGCCGGGTATCCTTCAGCAGGCGCGCCTCGCGGGCGGGTATCGGCGCTTCCAGCCGACGGTCCCAGGCCATGCCCTCTTCGATGCCGGGTTCGTCGAACAACAACGCATTGGGCGTAAAGCTGATGTGCAGCAAGGTCGGCACCGGCCCTTTGGCATCCGCAGGCGTATTGATGAGCACATGGATGGGCGACACGTCCGGCCGGTCCGGAAAACGGATCCGCACCTGGGTCCGGCGGGATTTTCCGCCCATGCCGGGTACGCCTTGCTCCAATACCTCATAAGCGATATTCAGGGTCGTATCCGGCGTGTATCCAAACTGGCTTTCTTCAAAAAGTTTCAGCAATTCCGGGCGGCGCTCCTGTTCCCACATAGCCGCCGAGTTGACCGCCCGGCCATCCCGCATCACCAGCGGATCGGGCAAGGTATAAGTCCGCACCTGGGATTCATCGGTATTGGTCGGCGGCAGGTGGTCCCATTTGCGCTCGTGGGTCCATTCCTCGTACCGCCTGAAGACGCCGCTTCCGTTGTAGTTGTACCAGGCATACCCGCGGCGCCGTTCCTGCCCGATCTCCGCCATGCTGTACCGGATGATCCCGTCGCGGCCGGCAAAGATCGGCTTGTTGGTCCCGATCTGGTAATAACGCGCCCACATCGGCGGCGCTTTCGGGTTGGGCTGCACGGTCCGGTCATCGGCTGTCTGCACCAGTTCCAGTCCGTCGATCTGCACGTCCCGGTACCATTGCACACCCGCCTCCACAGCCCGGATCACTTCCGGCGAGGGTTTTGGGATGCCCATCAGAAAATGCAGTACCGAGGCGCTTTCGCCGCCGGAAATGGCGGCCGGTTCGAAGGCGCGCGCCGGTTTGGGTTCCAGGGTCGTTTCATCGTATTGCTGGGCCCAGGCCGTGGGTTTACCGCCGACGACAATCTGGCTTTTCAGGATAAAATCCAGGCCGCTTTCAAAAGCGGTCTTCACGCGCTGCCGGTTTTCCTTTCCGACCAGTTCAAAATCCGGCGACTTCATGACCTCGTCCAGGAATTCCATGATATCCGGGATGACATCGTCATTATAAGTGGCGAAATGCGAATAATCGGTCATGCGATAGGGATAGGAATGCGGCCATCCGCCGGTCTCCAGCTGGGCTTCGAGGAGGTAATCCAGTCCGCCGAGTACGGCCGTTTTATAGCGTTCGTCCTGGGTAGCGACGTACCCTCGCGCCAGGAAGCGCATTTCATTGACGGTCGCTTTTACCAGTGCCGCTTTCTTGCCCCAGGGCCCGGCCTTGCTCATATCGCCGGTAAAGGGTTCGCGCACGGTGCTCATCAGGGGCCAGCCGGTCCCGTTGTCCTGCCAGGAGAGGATGTTCTCCGCCATCCGCAGACCGTCTTCCGACCGGTACCAGGAATAAGGTTTTTTGGAGGCGTCCTCGTCCCACCAACGCAGGGACCGCCCGACTTCCGCCAGAACGGCGCGCTTGTTGTCAGGTGCGGCGGATTCATTTTGCGCCGCCACAGAGGATATCAAACTGATGCAAAAAACGAGGGCAAGGAAGAAACGATGTTGCATGATGAGACCTTATGGATTGGTAAGTTAAGCAATCAGGGGAAGTCGATCAGCAATATTTTTCGAGGATGTCTTTCAGTCTATTTTAACTTGAATTGGATCGGCGTACTGAAAATCACGTCTTGCGGACGCATCATTGAAGTAAAATAAACCCATTTAATATTCCTGTCCTGCATCAATTGCATTAACCTGACAGCTTCCGCTCCACATCCGAAGCCTATATCTTCGAGGATTTCGAAATCACCCACACTGCCGTCTTTATGAACTGTAAAACGAACCACAACGGTTCCTTCCACCCCGGCATTTTTTGCCTTTGCAGGATATTCAAGATTGGTGTGAATGAACTCCCGAAATCTTTGATTGGAACATGCTGTTCTTTCTTCTTCGGAGGTTAGGTTTGCACATCCTGGAAAACTCGGCAGCTGTTCAACCAGCTTTGTGTCCGCGATTTTCGAAGGTGATCGCAGAGGAGGAATACCTCTCCATTCATCTTGTTGCCCCGGAAGCACGATCGGCGTAAACAGCGCCAGAAGTATAACCGCCCATTGATGAACATGGATTGTTTTCACATTATTTGAATTATACTGCCTTATCCAACCGCCACCAGATCATCTGATCGACCTCCCGGCAAGCCGTAAAGCCGTTCTTCGAAAGTGTTCTATGCGAGGGCAGGTTTTCCTTTTCCGTTTCGGCCAATACAGCCGTTACCCCGGGTTGATGCATGGCCCAATTAACGACCGCGCCGAGGGCTTCCGTCATATACCCTTTGTTTTGAAAGTCGGGGTAGGTGCCGTAGCCGACCTCTATTTCACCTTGTTCGCCGGGCGGTCCTTTGAAGCACAGGTCGCCGGTCATTACCTGTTCATGACGGTCTATGATCGTCCACAAGGTCGAAAACAGGTAGTTATCGCCGGCTTGCGCTACGCCGGGCAGGATGAGTTGTTCCAGGGCCTCAGTCAGTTCATCCGGGACCGTCCGGGGATGAGGTTTCACGCCCAGGTCCCGCTCAAGGGCAAGATCCGGGCGGATGTACAGGCATAATTGATGGTAGGACAAAGGCCGGATAAGGAGCCTTTCGGTTTCCAGCACGGGTTGGCCGGTTGTGTTAGGGTGTTGGTCAGGCATACTCAAAAGTAAACCTTTGCTATTAATTGTACCGGATTATTTAACAGCTTCCACATACAGCGATCGATAATCCTCATTGGCTTCCGACTTGTACGTACCCTCAAAGCCGAACAGATCGGTCTGGCTAACCTGGAAATCCATTTTCTTAACATTCTCCGGGGTCGAAGCCGGCCGTGACCAGGTCGGATTTTATGGTTTTGAAATCCCAGGCGTTCTGGTGAGCCAGGGCATTTTTCCCCAACAGATCCACCTGACCGCTCGGGGATAAAAAATCCTCTCTCATGCATTCAAACAGGGTGTATTCCCGGTTGTAATGCTTTTTAGCTCTTTCTTTCCGCCTTTTGAACAATAAAAACTCTTTATTGCCATTCAGGTATTCCCGGATACTTTTTTCAGCATCGGGCAGGATCAGCCTGAAAATGCTTCCTTTTTTAAGTACCCTGTATATCTCGCTAAAAATCAGGGGCGTCACAAAAATGCTCATGTGTTCAAAAACATGGGAACCGTACACGCACTGGATGGAATTCGATTTAAACGGCAGGCTTTCAAATTGCTGGAAATCCACGACGACATCGCCCAATTGAGGGTCAACGTCGATACTGTACCAATCCGCTCCGGGTTTGGTCCAATTGGGCCCCGGTCCGAAGTTCAGTTTGGCATTCTCGGCTACAGCCAGCGTTTCAACCGGCGCTGTTTTCTTCGGCTTTTGGCTTTTTTTGATGGATACTTCACATTCGATTCCCAGGAATTTAAGTTTCTTTTTCATCTGTAAGCACTTATTGGTATTCTAATCATTAAAAGTACGGCTATCTGCCTGGGCAAGCAAATAATTAACAGATTTTGGATTTATTTTCCGGTTTTTTAAGGGTCGCAAAAAACCAACTGTAGTGTTTGGCCTGAAAGCCGGTCTTTATAGTCACTGCCCGGCATGTCCAGTAATCGCGCAAGGTTGTACCTGCTTCCAGGTCATATCCCTTCCTTTCCTCCCCCGGTCAAGTGCGTTGTATAAGGCAACTGAATCAAAGCGAACCATGGTTGAACCCGATTTGGAGAAAACCCGCCCAATCCGGATTGTTTTTCAATACAAAAAATCCGGCGCCGGGATTTCAGACAACAAGTTAATACAATCAAATCAGCACATCAGCAAATCAACAACGATCTCCCTTGCAACTCTCCCCGATTTCCCCTAATTTACGCATTCAAGGAAAAACCAACGACATGAAAAAAAAGCATTCCCTCAACCGGCGTGAATTCGTCGGGCTGGCCGCTACTGCCGCCGCCGCCACCATCGTACCCCGCCATGTGCTGGGCGGGCCGGGATTTGTACCGCCTTCCGACAAGATCACCATCGCCAATATCGGCTGCGGCACCCAGGGGCTCCGCGAAATGGGCAGCCTGCTGAGCAACCCGCAGGTGCAGGTCGTGGCCGTCTGCGACCCCAACCGGTTCTCGATGGGCTACCTCGACTGGTCGCCTACCGGCCTCCTCAACGATATCCGCGGAACCCTGGGCGACAAGACCTGGGGCGCCGACGTCAAAGGCATCCCGGGCGGCCGGGATATGGGCCAGGCTTATGTAGAAAAATATTACGGCTCCAATATGCCTTCGGGAAGTTACAGGGGCTGCCCCGCTTATGAGGATTTCCGCGAATTGCTGGACCGGGAAAAGGACCTCGACGCCGTCAAGATCATGACGCCCGACCACCTGCACGCCACCATCGCCATAGCCGCCATGAAAAAAGGTAAACACGTGGTGACCCACAAGCCCATCGCCAACCGCATCCGGGAAGGCAAACTGGTGGTGGAAACCGCCCAAAAGACCGGCGCGATCACCCACCTGCTGGCCTGGAGCCGCCGGCCGGAATACGACCTGATCAAACAATGGATCGACGACGGCGTGATCGGCGAGCTGAAGGAAATCCACAACTGGTCGTATCGCCCCGTCTGGCCGCAGTGGACCAGCAACCCCACGGATACGCCGCCCATCCCCGAAGGTTTCAACTGGGACCTCTGGCTGGGCCCCGTACCCGACCGGCCTTACCACCCCAATTACACCAACAATGTCTTCCGCGGGTGGTACGACTTCGGCGGCGGCAGCATTGCCGACATGGGGCATTACAGCCTGTTCCCGCTGTTCCTTACGCTGGGTATCGACCGGGCGCCCGTAGCCGCCAAGTCTTTCGCCACCACCACCCGCACCGCCGTCGACGGGGTTTGCCGGCCGGTAGTCAACAAGGTCGCCTTCCCCTACTCCTGCATGATCCAGCTCAAATTTCCGGAACAACGCTCGCTCCCGGCATTCGACCTGTTCTGGTACGACGGCGGCATGAAGCCGTTCCCGCCGCCCGAACTGGAAGCCGACGGCCGCGACACCCCTGAGGAAGGGCTCATGTTCGTGGGTACCAAAGGCAAGATCCTCGGCGGCTTCCGGGGCGAGAATCCGGAGATCATCCCGGCTTCGGCCATGACCGCTTACCCGGGTAAGAAAACGCTTGACAACGATCCGGACCGCGGTCGCGATGAATGGGTCCAGGCGATTCTGGACAAAAAGGAATCTCCCGGCAGTTTCCAGAACGCTGCCACCATCACCGAAACCATCAATCTGGCAGCCATTGCCCTGCGCGCCGGCAAACGGATCGAGTACGATTCTGACAGGACGCTGATCACCAATGACGAAGAGGCGAACCAGTACCTGACCCGGGAGTATCGGCGGGGGTGGGAGTTGTAGCTGGATGCTGCCACGCCGCGGCGTGGTGGCTGCTGCCCGCCGTCGCCTGTGGCTATGGCGGACGGTGGATGCTGGGGCAGCCAACCGGCCGGCCGGCTGCTGACTGAAAGACTGGAGACTGCCAACTGAAAGGCTGGATGCTGGATGCTGCACTTCGACTTCGCTCAGTGTAAAGATGCTTGATGCTTGATGCTGGTTGCTGGGTGACTGCCAACTGTGAACTGCCAACTGAAAGGCTGGAGACTGCCAACTGAAAAACTGCCAACTGAAAAACCCGATGCGGTTACCTGCAAGTCTTTGACTTGCGACATTCATCGCCATCCAATGCGACCCAAACAAAATAATTTGACAGATACCCGAAAATGTGCTGTCCTGCCTGCGGCATTGCATGCTGAACCGGCTGATCACTGCTATTAAAATGAACTCAAATCAACCGGATATGATAAAGCATTTTCGCCTGCATTGGCCCCTCCTGCCTCTTGTTTTTTGCTGTTCGAACAGAACAGCCGCGCAAATTTCAACGGACCCGGTCCGGCCGCGTATCGTCATTACCGCCGACCCGGAGCTCGATGACAACAACTCCCTGATCCGGTTCTTGCTCTACAGCAGCGACCTGACCATAGACGGGCTCGTTTATGCCAGCAGTCAATTCCATTGGAAAGGGGATGAAAAAGGGACCAGGTGGTTTGTCCCTGCTGGACCGGCTCGACAAATACCGGTGGGCCGAGGACCATGCGGTGACGAACAGGGATGAATATGCATCGGGCAACTTTTTGCAACTGTTCCCTCTCATTGTTCTTCTTTCAGCCAAAATATCTCTTCTACCGGTACCTTGAAAAAACGGGCAATCTTCAGCGCGATCACCGTGGAAGGAATGAATTTTCCAACTTCGATCGTACTGATGGTCTTTCTCGAAACGCCGATTTGGTTGGCCAGATCGCTCTGACTCAGCCGATGCTCAGCCCGGAATACATGGATGCGGTTTACAAGTTTGACATTCATATACCCGAATTTTGCTGCTTTTCATCATCCCCCTCCCGGAAAAGGATAAAAAAACTGACGCTGAAACTGGCCAGCATGAAGAAAATGGTAAGGTCCAAATAAAATTGAGCAGGAAAGGCGGAATGGTCTTTATCGGTCCAGGTTGTGATCAGGAAAAGCAGCATCAGGGTCAGCACCCAGGAGGTTTTAGAAGCCCGGTTCATCATTTGCATGGCAAAACTATCCGATGACATTAATAATTGATACCGCTGCCGGCCGGGAATAAATCTCAATTTCCAATAGATCGTGATGAAAACTGAAAGGAAGGCCAATACTGCAATGCATTTACCGGCGATCCTCAGGTAAATGTCCATCGGCCCGTCAGCGAAATAGAACCCGACCTTGACGGCAAAGACCAGGGATAACAACAACATCGACAAGAATTGGGGCCGCCGGGACAGTGTATAAAAAAGGAAGCGAATGACCGGGGCGCCGTGCATCTCATCCAGGCACATTTATCCGGACCGGATCCTGACTTAGAACCGGACAGCCCATGAAGACAGGTTTGGGATGAAACCGGACACGACTGTCCGATTTCGTACAGTTTTTGATTCCTGTTATTTTTAATAAAGCTGATTTACAGTCGATTAGAATTTGGACTGCTTTTTGTTCCATGATTGGAGACCCGGGTAATGAGGATGCTTTCATTGCCCTTTCGAAAAAGCTCAAAATCCTATCGACATGATCGGAAATTATATAAAGATCATCCTGCGGAATCTGGTCAAAGGTCTTGTCAGTATTGACAGGGAGGCTGAAAATTAAAAAAACGCCGATAACCCGTTTCCGCGCTCAAGCGGAACTTTTATCACGGGCCTTTGGTTATTCTCTTATCGACACGACAGGGTAGACCTGTTCCTGCGCTGCTAATAACGACTAAACCAGATTCAAAATGGACCATTCCTCAACTATTTTAGATTACGAACCCACCCAACAGAACCCTGAATTTTTTCTGGCCGGTACCGGCGCCCGGTTGGTCAATTTTATCCTGGACCGGATCGGAGCCTATGTTTTCATGTTTATCTGCATCAGCGTATTGGATGCTGTCGGCCTGTCAGATGATGACGTGTCGGTGTTGGCTTTATTGATCTTCTTGTTTTCGTTTTTTGGTTACTGGATCCTTTTTGAATATCTATTCGGAAAAACGCCTGCGAAGTTCATTACCAGAACGAAAGTCGTAACCAAGTACGGGACCAAGCCTGAGTTTCTGACGATCGTGGGAAGAACGCTCTGCCGGTTTATCCCTTTCGAGCCTTTTTCTTTCCTGGGTTCAAAACCGGTGGGTTGGCATGACAGCATTACCAACACGCGGGTGGTTTCGGACAAATATGTCCTGGAAGACGATAAATTCGTGTAACCGTAGCTTTTGTTGCCTGACGGAGAATTTCTGACATGGCATGTTGTACGGCGGCCATAGTCCTTAGTCTCTTTTTGTCTGACAACAAACAGGCCATGAAAAATGACACCCGAAATCATTCACGCTATTGCACAAAGAGAAATCGGTGAATTACGGCCCGGCATCGGAGAAATCACCGGGTTGGGATGCGTCAACCGCGTATTCAAAATCGAAACGGAACTTAAGCGCTATGTCCTGCGAATGAACGATGACCCCAACCGGGCACTGGAATTCGGAAAGGAAAAATGGTGCCTCGAACAGCTCGTCCAACTCGGCATACCCGCTCCGGAAACCCTTGCCGTCGGGGTGGAATCCGGGTTTAATTTCATGCTGCAGGAATTCATCGAAGGCAAGGCCGGCGTCGATTGCGAACCGGCTGAAAAGGAGAACGCGTGGACCCGGTTGGGCGGATACGCGTCGAAATACCACGCCATACCAACCATCGACATCCCCGATGCCGCCTACCTGACCTTCCATAAGAACTGGCATAAGCAACTGGGCTATAATATGGAATTGCTGGAAAAAAGCGGCGATTCCCTGTTGTCGAGCAATGTTTTCAAGCCCGGGGAGTACCAAAAATTAAAAGAAAAACTGCTCCTGCTCACCGAAAAAAGTTTTACCTTCGGACTGATCCACAAGGATTTGTGCCTGCGGAATGTACTGGTGGGCGCCGACGTATTCCTCATCGACTGGGGGATGGCCGAGATCGGAATCGTCCCGCACCTGGAGATCGGGAATATGATCACGTCCGAAGAAGTGGCGCCGGAAGAGATCGGCTGGTTTTTATCCGGCCTGGGCATGGATGAAGTCGAATACCTGAAAATTGAATCCGAAATAAACCTCATCAACCTGCTGGACCGGCTCGACAAATACCGGTGGGCCGAGGACCATGCGGGGATCCTTATCGATGAATATATTGGAAAGCTCAGAAAGGCGTTTGAACGGGCGTTTTAGCAGTGGAATTGTCTCCGGCAAATCTTTGGCTTTTGCGGACATTTGTTACTTTGTGGATTCAGGCCCAATGGACGCATAGCCTATCCGCTACCCGTTGGCAAAGCGGAGTTTTTTTGGGGCGGCGTATGCACGGTTATACGTTGTGTGTCATGAAAGAAAACCGATAAAAAACGAAAATCATGAAACGGAGAAATTTTATACTAACAACACTAACTACTCTTCCCCTGGTTGGGTGTTCAAAAATGAATGAAAAAGTGGCAACGTACCAGAAGAAAGGGTTTAAAGTGAATACTGGCGAAGCAAGGTTTGGTGAGCATTACAAGATGAAAGGGGTTACCTTAAATACTTTGGACATTAAAATATCAGGAAAGGATACAAATAATAATTTAGCAGTTTTTGAACAAACAGGGTTGACGCCGAATGGAGGCCCACCCTTACATATTCATCCTTTTCAAGATGAGTGGTTTTATGTAATTGAAGGGGAATACCTGTTTCAAGTTGGAGATGATAAATATGAAATGAAGCCAGGAGATACGATATTTCTCCCGCGGGGGGTCCAACATGCATTTATTCAACTATCAGAAAAAGGGAAAATGATAGTTTCTTATCTTCCATCAGGAAAAATGGAAGCCTTTTTCAAAGTAACGAATGAATGGAAATCACCCCCGCCACAAGAAGAAATTAAAAAAGTATTTGAAGACCATGATATGAAAATTGTTGGCAAACCGTTGACAAGAGAATAATCAATAAGAAAAAACATGAACGCACAGCAAGGTATAAAACGGCTATGCCCGGCAAAAACTGATCACGCCGTGTATGCGGGACGTTGGCGGTTAGTCCAAAGAAACACGATACCCAAAAAAAGATACTAAAAATCCTGACAATCAATGCGAAAATATTCAGTACTAATTTGCCAAATAATCACTTTGCTTTTTTTTATGACAGCAATCTTACTTTATCCAGGCGGCTCAATTAGCGACAAAAATTCAATAGGTTTTGATTGGACAAAGAATTTTTTCAGCAATTTATTTCTGCATAATGCACTCAATGGTTCACCGAACCCATCAAGACTTTGGGCACTCCTTGGCATGGTATTTAATTCAATTGGATATGGACTTTTTTTTATTCATACTTCACGAAAAATACCTCAAAAACACACAGAGCTCGTTTTAAAAGGTGTCGGCGTTATCAATATGCTTTTTACTTTTCTAATTGCGACACGCTTGCATGACATTATGGTGACGGTCTCAAGCACCTTGACAATGCTTGGGCTTTTTTATATTACCGTCTTTACCTTAAAGACAAGACTCAATTGGTTGAAGTTATTTTGTATTGGCAGCCTGTTAATATTTTATTCGACATTGTACTTATATGGGGCAGGACATTGGGGATTGCTGGCTGTAATGCAGAAAATCACTTTTCTTTGTTTTATGTTATTAGTTTTGGCAATAGAATATTTCACAAAAAGTGAAGACTTTCAGCAAAACAAAATCAACAGTTCAGGAGAAACAGCAACGAACCGCTAACATCGGTTTGGCATAGGCTGTTCAATTTGACCGCAAAACCGTCCTGCGTTTTTTTGTATGGGTGAAGG
>CALMYQ010000031.1 GCA_937873655.1 uncultured Lewinella sp.
CATTCCGGCCAATTTTTTAACGGCCCATCTGCTGATGCCGGAACCCTCGCTGGGGGTGTTTCTTGTAAATGGATGTCAGATATTTCCGGAATTACCCAACAATTGACATTCCAGCAATGCATAACCCGTAATAAAATAAAACTCCCGCCAGGTCGATCCTCAAGACTGACCGGCGGGAGCATTTGATTTTACCGATAAATCACTAAATTCCTGTCAAGGACAGGTTTCCACTTTCACTATTGTGGAACGACTTCTCCTTCACCCGGGCCGTCAACCCAGACATATGGCGACTCGTTGAGGTTAAAACCCGGATATCCCTGATTCTGGTTGATCCGTCCTTGCGCGTTGGCGTTGATGGCTGAAGCCGGTACCGGCCAAAGCACGTGCCAGGCGCCCATCGTATAGGTGTAGTGGGGGGCAACTACGCCGTTTTTGTAGAAAATATTCTTGGACATCACCCGGTCATACCAGTAGTTGTCGGTTGAGAAATTGGCCATGGTATAGGTCTTGCCGTTCTCGGCCGTTTTGCCGGTTTTGGCGAAGATGAAAGACACCCGGGTGAGTTCCGTTTTGCGCGGCTCTTCATAGTAAAGCTCGCGGGCCCGTTCGTCAAAGATCACACCCATGTTGATCTCCCCGGGGGCGTAGGAAGCCGCTCCGGCGCGGTTGCGCACCTTGTTCAGGTCGTTGGCGGCGCTGGTCAGGTCCCCTTTCCAGAAATAGGCTTCTGCGCGGAGCAGATAGGTTTCTGCCAGGCGGTAGAGGTACCAATCGCCGCGGCCGCCGTCAGGCGTAAGGTCCGTGGGGTCGGCTACGTACAGCTTGTAAAACGGCCAGCCGTACCAGGAGCGGATCGTGTCCGTGCAAAGCAGGCCGCCGTTGTCGTCCCGGAACTGCAGGTGCTTGCCGTAGTACGGGTCATTGGCGGTGATCAGGCTCGGGTGGTTGTACACCAGGTCTTCCATATCCATCCAGTTGCCTTCGGCATGACGCAGGTCATTCGGGTCCGTCCAGATATCGGTATGACCGTAGGGCGTGAGCCGGCAACGGCCGATACCACGGCCGAACGGCGTTACCTGGTCGATCTGTACACCTGCAGCGCCCAGCGGCTGGTCGGAGGTGCCGGCCCGTCCGGTCGGCGTCTTGATCTTGCCGGTACCGCCCCAGAACGGAACGCACTGGCGCATGATCGAGATCCTGCTGTTGTCATCTTCTTCGAAACCTTCGCGGGCAACCATCACGTAAAGGCGCTCGGTATTTTCAGGCAAGGATTTGTTCTGCGCCTGGTGAAGGTCCCAGATCACGTTCTTGGTCGGGTCGTCCTTGTCAACACCGAAACGCTCGGTCATCAGTTTGTGGTAGCCGTCGTCGATCACGGCGGAAGCGGAAGCTACGGCGTCATCAAATTCACCAAGGGCCAGGTTCACTTTGGTCAGCAGGTGGAAGACCGCACCGCGCGTGACGTCCCCGATGACATTGGTCTCGTTTTCCTTCTTCACCCACTTGGACGCGAATTCCAGGTCGCGCTTGCACTTCCTCAGGATCGTCTCCCGGGTAACGGAGTGGTAATCCAGTCTCGGTTCGGTGGTTTCTCCCAGGATCAGGGGCACGTCGCCGAACTGGTGCACCAGCCGGTAGTAAGTGCGTGCAATATGGAAATAAGCCTTGCCGAGTACGTCATTGCGCTCTGCTTCGCTGCTGTATTCGGCCTGGTCAATACGGGAAACGACCACGGAGGCATAGCGGATCCGGCGATAGCCTTCCAGCCAGTACCAGCCGATACGGTTGCAGTCGGTACTGTTCAGGCAGGCATCCGGGAGGATCTGGGCGATCATGTCCTGAGCCGGACCGGTTTTATCCGTCGTACCTTCTACGGCCACTTCCGAGAAGATATTTTCGGTGATCATCGGGTTGCCGTCGCCGTAGAACTCGTGACGGGTATTCCTGAGGCAGGCCACCAGGGCCGCATTAAAGCCTTCCGCATTCACGAACGCGTTTTCAGGCGCGAAGAAGGAAAGCGGGTTCGGCTCCAGGAATTCTTTTTTGCAACTGGTGCTCACAAAGAAGAGAACCAGCGAAAGACCAGCGTATAAAGTGATTTTTTTCATTTTCATCATTTTTAGGAATGCTTGGATAAAATCCTTCGGGATTCCGGATCAAAGCGTCAGGTTGATTTTGAACGTGTAATAAGTAGGCGTATATCCCTGATTTTCCGGATCCATCCAGGACCATTGCGGCGACCAAACATACGGGTTCTGGGCAATGGCCGATAACCGCAGGCGTTGCAGGCCGATCCGCTTCAGGGCCGATGACGGCACTTCGTAGGAAAGGGCTATGTTGTCCAGGCGAATGAAGGAGTTCTGTTCGTAAACATCAAAACCGGTCTCGAAGCTTTCCACCCGCGCCCACTCGTTGCTCGGGTTTTCCGGCGTCCAGTAAGGCGCGTTGAAAGAGGTGCCCCGGTCGTAGAAAACGTCGTTATTTTTCTTGTGGTTGTTGATGGAATAGTATCCGAGATAGGAATACAGCTTGACGGAGAGATCCCAGTTGCGGAACTGGATATCGTTCCTCAGGTTGATGCGGAATTGCGGCTTGGTGTACCCCTGGAAGATCTTGTCATCGTTGGTATACAAGCCGTCGCCGTTGCGGTCTTCGAGTTTGAAGTCGCCCGGTTCGCGGGAGTATTTCTGCGCTTCGTCCGCTTCGCTTTCCTGCCAGATCCCCAGCACATTGTAGTCCCAGATCTGATCGAGGGCGTGGCCGATGAACCATTTGTTGGTGATATCGTCGGCTTCTTTCTGACCGATAACGTTTCCGTTGGCGTCCTTCACATCCACCATATCGCCATAGAGGTGAACGATCTCGTTCCGGTTGTGTGCAAGTGCGAAACCGGTGCGCCATTCCAGGTCTTTGGTATGAACGTTGACGGTGTTGACCGTGATTTCGAAACCGCGGTTGTCTACCTGTCCCAGGTTGGTGGTTACGCTGCTGTAACCGGTCACATCGGGCAAACTGCGGGCGATCAGCAGGTCTTTGGTTTGCATGTAGTACACTTCCAGGTTACCGCTGACCCTGCCGTTGATGGCGGAGAAGTCGACACCGAAGTTGTAGGCGCCGGTCCGTTCCCACCTCAGGGCGGCGTTGGCCAGGCGGTTGGAATAGAGCTGGGAAACGTATTGCGGTTGTCCGTTGATGACCTGAACGTAACGGCCTGTTGCCAGGTCGGAAAGGGCTGCATAGTTGCCGCCGATATCGCTTTGGAGGAACCGGTTGCCGTTGGTACCGTAGGAAAGGCGCAGCTTCAGCAGATCAAGCCAGGAAACGTTGAAGAAATTCTCTTCGCTGAGCACCCAGCCGAGGGCGATGGAGCCGAAGTTGGCGTGCGGGTTGGACTGGCCGAATGCCGAATAGCCGTCGCGGCGGAATGACCCCGTGATCAGGTATTTGGAAGCAAAGGTATAATTGAGGCGCGCCAGGAGGGCGTCTCCGGTAGAATACGTATCGGTATTGGTGATGGCAACGTCCTGGGTCGCAGCGCCCAGCTGGTGGTAACCGAGGATATCGCTGGGTTGGAAGTTATTCCGGCGGATTTGCTGGTACCAGCTCTGGTATTTTTCCGCGTTCTGAACGAACGTAAAATCAAGACCGTGGTCGCCGAATTCCTTGCTCCATTTCAGGATATTGTTGATCTGCCATTCGTACACGTTCGTGTTGAGGCGTTCGGCGCGGCCGCCTTCGTTCTTCCATTCCGGGTGATCGGAGGACCAGTGCTGATACTGTACATCCCAACCGACACGGGGAATGAATTCGGACGTAATGGAAAACCCTGCGGGAAGATCCACGGTTGCGTACAATTTGCTGGCCAGCGAGTTCAGCTGGTAATACTGCGAACGGTAAACCAGGTCGAGCCACGGGTGACGCGAAGCAGAGATGTTGCCGCTGGGCGCATAGGTGATCGTGGTCCCGTCTTCCTGATAGAAAGCAGAATACGGCGTAACGTTCAAAAGGTCCGTGCTGGAAGCCACCGGCGACTGGTCCTTGACGGCGAACTGCGTGTTCAACCCTACTTTCAGGAAGTCGGCTACTTTGGTTTCCAGGTTGAGCCGTGAACGGTAGGCCTGGTATTTTTCATTGTAGACGAAGCCTTCGTTATTGACGTATCCCAGTGACCAGTAATAGGACAGGTTATCGGTACTGCCCGATACGCTGATGTTGTGGTCGTTCCGCAGGCCGTTCTGGAATTCGTAATCCGCCCAGTCGATGGTATTGCCGGCTTTGTAATTATCGATCTCCACCGGAGAAAAGCCCAGACGGGTCAGCCAGATGCTGGTCAGGTCGGAAGCGCCGGAGGAGCCGTCATAGGCTTTCCATTGATCAACCGATACGCCGTTCGGGAGTTTGCTCGGATCGTCGTAGTAGCCCGGCTTGCCGCTGCCGTCGAGCTGGTGGCGTTCGTTGGCTTCAAAACCTGCGATCCGCCAGTCGATGAACTGCGGGCCGTTGAGGGCGTCGTAACGGGCGCCGGACAGGGTTGCCAGGCCGATGCTGGAACTTACGTTGATGGTCGGCCGGCCTTTTTTCCCTTTTTTGGTGGTGATGATAATAACGCCGTTGGAGGCCCTGGAGCCGTAAATGGCGGCGGAGGAGGCATCCTTCAGGATATCGAAGGTAGCGATATCGTTGGGGTTGATGTCGGCCAGGTCACCGGAGTAGATCATACCGTCCACCACGATCAGGGGGGCGTTGGCAGCGGCGCCGCGGACGTTGGTAGAACCGCGTACTTCGAGGTTTTCCGCGCTGCTGATCCCCTTGGCGGAGGTATTGAACCCGACGTTAAGCCCCGGGACGTTGGCGCGCAGGAGGTCTGTGATGTTGGCGGTTGCTTCCGTTTCCAGCTTTTCGGCATCGATCTGGGAGACGGCCCCGGTGAGGTCCTTTTTCTTGACGGTACCATACCCGACCACGACCACTTCTTCAAGACCAACCACGTCTTCCCCCATGGTCACGTCGATCACGGACTGGGTACCGACGGTAATTTCCTGGGCCACGTAGCCGGTGTAGGAGATCTGAAGAACGGATTCCGGTCCGGGTACTTCCAGCTGAAAGGCGCCGTCAGCGTCCGTAACGGTACCGAGTCCGGTTCCTTCCACCAGGATGTTAACCCCGATCAGCGGTTCGCCGGCGTCATCTTTGATCACGCCGCTTACCCGTTGCTGGGCCATCGCTGCTCCTGCCGAGAGCAAGAGCGCCACTGCACAGCACAGAAAGGTTTTAAAGTTTTTCGTCAGCATAATAGTTAATTTTGGCAGTAAGTGTAACAATATGAAAGTGAGTTGATTTTGCATTAAAATAATCATGAATTCATAAAAGGCTCAATTTTATGCAATCGATTGCGTTGACAGGCATAAAAAAAACCGCTGATTTGATCTCCTAGAAAGTTTTTCCGCTCAGGGTTTGATAGTTCAGGATTAATCAGGATCAAACAAGTAAAATATGATATTGGTAATGGAACAACGGTAAAGAAACCTTACTGTCAGCCTTGTTTCTGTAAACAAAGCGATCGATTTGATCATTCGAGGTTATGAGGTTCAACCGGTACGACAATCCGCTTTTCCCCTTTTAAAGGTGCAATATATGCAATTTCCACAATTGATCGTTCATCTTTTATGGATATTTCTGAATAAAAGTATCGTGGCGGGGGGATATTCGCAATAAAATTTGGAAATCTGATGGGCTTGTTGGCGGCAGCAAGGGCCGTTAAAAGGGAAAGATGCCCGGCCGCGGGACAGCAGACCGGTTGTTTTGGATCCGGTTGCACGATCGACGGGCCGGGCATTTTCAGGTGTGGAGGGAGAGATTCGGGGTATTCGGGCTCCGGGGTTCGGTTTGGTGGCTGTTTATATGACTAAATCGGTAACAATCCGCTTAAAATTTCATAAATCTTATCACATGTTGCGCCGATCCTTCGGTTTGGACGCACAGCAGGTAAAGGCCGGGGCGAATACCTTCCAGGGGGATCCGGTTGACCTTATCATTGTTCAATATGTCCATTTTCTTTAGGTCTCTCCCCATAAGGTCTGCGATCGTAACGTCTTTGATAAAGCGATTGTGCATATTGTACAGGGATAAAGCGGTGGAACCCGGGTTCGGAAAAACCGAAAAATCCTCGTCTGCTACGCCGATTATATGGTCGCCGATAGCGGTTATTTCATCAAGGTTTCCTTGCCATTTATAAACGCCGCTTTTAAATTGCGGCAGTAATTGACCGCCGCCGAAACCGGTTTCAGGTGCAATGAACTGAAGGCTGCTCATTGCAGGCGGAGCCTCTATTTTGAACCAGTGCATCCCTGAATCAGGAGTATAGATCATTTTAGGAGAAGGAATCCAGGTGCTGTGAGCGATATATCCTCCTCCACTCCCGGGAATATGTTCGATCGAAACGGCAGAAGGCACTTCCGGAACGGCGATTTCATACCAGGATTCGCCGCCGTCATCGGTCCGGTATGCCCGCGTCGCCCATTCATAAGGGTAATTATCCGTCAGGAAGATCCCTGTATAGGCATTTTCAAAGGCCAGTGAATAGATAAGATGAGAAAAGGTTCCGGGAGGCGTAATGGTCCAGGATTCACCCCGGTCGGTTGATTTCAGTATCCTGGTATCAACAGGAATCCAGATCGTATCGCCGACGGCATCAAAGCCGTTTGCGCCTGAGGGGGTATAGCTGAATAAGTTGCTGAGCGGAGTTGCCCATAGGGTGTCTTTACCTTTAGCGGCCAGGTCATAGATGATCGTCTGGTTCGGGTCAGTCTGTCCGACGCCCAGTGCCTCCCAGTTTTCGAAGTCTTCCAAACCGTTCAAATCATTTTTATCCCAGGAATAGAAGTCATCAAAAAAATACCAGTTCAAAAGATAATTGCTTCCGCCGCCAACGTATGCTTTGCCTTCATGTGTTGTACCGTATGAAAACACCCTGCCTGTGCGCGGACCAATGATCTCGGTGGCAATAGCCCATTCTTTTGTCTGCGGGTCAAATTCCCATATTTTTGTTCCATAGTTGTCCTGGAAAAGATTTTTCGCCCCCTCCCCGACATATCCTTTGCTGTCCAAAGAAAATGCAAAGCATCCGATAACCAGGTCATTGGGAAAACTGGAAATAAATGTCCATCCATCTGTCTGCGGATCATACCTCCAGCAATCTGTATAGTCCTCCGTATTTTCTTCATAATGACTGCCTCCTCCAACGTAGGCTTGCCCATCAATGACGAAGGCAAAAGCACGCCAGCGAGCCAACCCGGGGAAAGAGCTGACCGCTGACCATTCTGCTGTTTGCGGGTCGTAACTGTAAAAATCATTGAAATAGGCCGATTGTGTGCCGCCCAATCCCACATACCCTTTATCGCCGATCGAAAAAGCCACAATATGCGACCGGGCCGCTCCAGGAAAATCCGGGAGTTTTTCCCATTGGTCCGCGGCCGGATTATAACGCCAGAACAATTTTTGATAATTTCCGCCGTCATGGCCGGTTACGATATACCCGTATTCTCCAAGGGTAAAGGCGGCAGCGTTTCTTATTTTTCCTCCGGGAAAAGGATTCTTTTCGGCCCACTCTCCCGTATTAAAATCATAGGCCCAGACGTCGTCCTCATTTTTTGAACTATCGATAAACGCATTCAGGCCCCGGCCGCAACCGACATACATTTTATCACCGATTGCGAAACTAAAAGTCCGTTCTCTTCCGCCAGGAGGATAAGATCTCAGTTCTTTCCACCATCCCTGTCCATGGCCCGGAATTGACGTGAATAGGCATAAAATGACTGTTGCCGAAAGGAAGATTAAAGTTCTCATCTTTATGGGTTTAATTGTTTTAAAATAATTTAGGGAAATAGATAGGACACCTCTATTTCGAATTTGACATCCTGATTATCCAGCACAATAAGACTCGGGAAGGCCTGGCCTTTCAGGTAAGGCGTAAAAGTGATCGCCCCCAAAAGCAGGTCGCCGGCGCCGTAGCTCCCTGAGCCGTCATCGCTGTATACGGCAATGCTATACGGCTTGGCAGGAGCGGTCAGGCAACCGTCGACACCGCTTTCAAGGGTAAAAACAGCCGGTAATAATGAATTGTGGTTCGCCATTACCCCGCCGAAATCCTGTTCATCAATACCGTCAAAAAAAGGCGACAAGGGTGAATTCAGCCGCCGGATCCGCAGCATCAGGTCCAGCTGCTGCCCCCCGGCGGATCCTTTTTTAGCCGTCCCTTTCTCCAGATTTTCAGGGAATAAGGTCACGGTTACCTTTTTCAAGCAGATCCGGATCGGGGTGATCTCGGTGGTGCAGGCCGGGCCATCCCAGCCTTCATCACAATGGCAGAAGCCGTGGTCGCAGTGGCCATGGAGGCCGCAACCGATTTGTTCGCATTTTGGGGGGACGCATCCGGGATTGAAGACCGGAACCAGCGCTGCAAATGCCAATATCAGGGCGAATACTTTTTTAGAAGGTGTCATAGCTGAGGTTTTAAGTTAAAATTGCAATTAGTTCTGTTCTGCGGCAACCGGCAATGAACAAAGCCGGGGCTCAAACAGACGAGGCCCCGGCTTTTCCAAAGGAAATAAAAATGGGTTTAGTTTTATTCCTGGGCGCTAAAAGGTTGTCAGCATACACATTACCGGACATTTTTTACGTGAAGCGGATTGAAAAGCCCGCAGGGATTTTTAAGCCTATCTGAAACTGGGCAAAAAGATGAATCAGTTAGATTCCTATTTCGTATCTAACTATGGCAATCGTTGAAACGGGTAAGTTTTTTGAACCACAAAAGCAGCAAAAGCGCACAAAAGCTTATAAAACCCAAAATTGCCGTTGGCAACTTTTGCTTTTTTCTCATCCGCAATGATCATCAGCGTTTAAAATCCAGGTCGTCTCTTAACGCCTGGCAGTCCGCCTCCCCGTCTGCAAACAGGAGGTGCTCTAAGGAACCGGTTGAACCTACAAATGGTCACTTTCCCTCCGGCCGTCGCCGGTCCCATTACAAATTTAGGGGTAACCCGCCCAACCCCTCTTTCACAAATGTTTCGATCTTTTGCACAAATGTTCCAAATATTAGCACTCAGGTTCCAACTATTTTATAAAATGTTGATTTTTAAATAATTATGTTGTTTTGCTTATAGTCTGCCCTTAGCCTAAATTTGCCTTTTGGTATTGCATTTCAACCGTTTTTTGATTATTTTTGTCAAATCAACCCACAGATTCCTACCAGGACATTTTCTATCTTCCTGTATTCACGATTCAATTGATATCCTAACCTCCCATTTGGGCTAAACCTGTTTATTATGAAAAAACATCTCCTCTTACTCGCATTATGCACAAGTCTGCTGCTATCCGGCCGCCTTGAGGCGCAACACTACAAGCCGGCCCGGATCTTCAGGCATAACCAGGCTGATATCTGGATGGGCTACGGCATGTTTCCCACTTATTCCAAGGACGCTACCCGCATTTCGGTACCGCCGGTCAGCCTGGGCGCCGACTGGATGTTGTCCGACCAGTTCAGTCTGGGGGCCTCAGCCGGATACTCCCTTTACCAGATCGAAAAACTGTGGAAGGGAGATTCCACGATCCGGCATTACGCCACTCATACGCTGCAGATCATGGGAAGGGCTGCCGCCCATTACACCCGGACAGACATTCTGGATATTTTCGGCGGCCTGCAGGTGGGGGTGCAGCACGTGCGGATCCGGTCGGATGAAGGCCCTTTCAGCGAGATCGAAGCGCTGCACGGGATGAAACCCAATCGATTGCGTTTGATATACGGCGCCTACCTGGGCGTGCGGTTTGCCGTCGGCCGGAAATCGACGATTTTGGCGGAGTTCGGGACGGGCGTGTCGTTTGCGCAGGTGGGGTATGGGGTGAAGATGTGGTGAAAGAAGCAGCCTGGGAACTGAATTTAATAGTCTCAGGCTGCTTTGTGTTCAGGATAAATAATTGACAGAGTTTGGTATTGTCAATGGTACGGGGACCTACCTTCCATACCGATACAGCGCCCTATATTCATCCAGGTCTGAGGTCGTACCAGAGCAAACCGTTCCATCTGAGAACCAAACGTAAACGTGATCGTCGGCAGCGATGCCCATTCCTACGATATCCCCCGGAGATTTGCCTGGAGGCAGCGAGTAACGATAGGTCTCCCTGACGCTGTTCAGATCCCAGCTATGGCCTGCAGCTACCGTACCGTCGTTAAACCAGACATAAACGTTATCGCCAGAAGAAATAGCCATTCCTACAATATTACCCGGAGATTTACCGGGAGGAAGGCTATAACGGTATGTCTCCCGTCTGGAATTCAAATCCCAGCTTGTGCCGGCGGATACGGTCCAGTCATCATACCAGGCATAAACATGGTCACTTGCAGAGATGCCCATGCCTACGATGTTGTAAGCCGACTTCCCCGGGGGTAACGAAAAGTAGTACGGTGCCCGGGTCGAAGTCAGATCGCTGCTAGATCCGGCAGAAGCTGTTCCATTACTGTACCACACGTAAACATCATCATCCGATTTGGCAATGGCCATACCGACAATGCTTTGGCTGAATCCCCATTGTTGTAAGGCGCTGATTAGGGCGACAATGAGGAAGAGGTTTTGGAATTTGAGTTTTGATTTCATGATTCATCGTATATTAAAAGTCATTCAAACTAATTCTGCAATCCTGAATAATTGGATTTATCATTTTTTGATCTTATCAATCTTTCCATCTCCTCCGACAAACACCTCATAGCACTGACCATTTCCAGCAATATAACCCTTGCACGACATTGCTAAACTAAGACAGCTTGCAACCTTATCAATACCCGATCCGGAGCATTTACAACCATGGTGAATACCATCAGGATTGGGCGGATTATCGGGACAGGTATATAAAGTTTGAAAGGACGGCCATTCGATCGAGACAGGATCCAAAAACACAATTTTTCCATCTTTGGGTAAGAATCTTACCAGTTTAACTTTATCACTATTCGGAACTTTTTCCAAAATTAAACCATCTTGAATTCCATTCAAGCTTTTTGGGCTGTTGTTACACCCTGAAAGAGAAAATAAAATACAAATTCCGACAAGGAAAATCAATATTGAATTTTTCATTTGTGATTTTTTAAAAGTTTAATAATAAAATAAACTAAGGTTAAATTTAAATATCCTATCCATTTTCCCGCAGCGGTTCTCGGTTTAAAAAAAATTAAATACGACGTTATTCCAGCATCGGAAAATCCAGGATGACGTCTTTTGAAATAAAGCGATAAATGACGTTCATTGACATACAGGGTAAAAGATCGAATACCTGGCGGACCTTTTCCCAAAGGTTTTTCTTGGTTTTGCAGTAGTTCCATGCCTTTTGAAAGTATTGGTCAGCATGCTGAGCAATCTGGTCCACTAAAAATGCCAACATCATGAGGATGGCAAAGTTAGAAACCAGATATTTTTCACCATGCCCGTAATTATGCTCCAGATTGTAGCCTTGGTTCTTGAGGGTGTTGAAAGTTTCATTCTCTACTTTCCATCTGGATCGGGCTGTGGCCACCAATTCGGGCATGATGTCTTCGCTTAAAGGCAAATTCGTAATCCAGGAGTTGCTGTAAAGCGTTTTTCCGGTTTTACTGTCCACCTGTTCAAAGTGGAAATAGTTGACCGTTAAATCCTGATGAGCTCCTGAATGTATCAGGTTTTCCGCCCACCACACCTTGCAACGGGTTTGTCCCTCTTCCCAGGAATAGGTTTTCAATTCGCCGTTTTGTGCCATTTTTTCCGCCTGGATCAGCACATAACCTTCTTTGATGGTGATGATGAAACTACACTGGTGTTCCTTAAGCAGTTTCAGGCATGGCCCGCTTGGATAAAGGGCATCCATCAATGTCAAAATTTTAGCGCCGGCAGGAAGACTTCGATTCAGCCTGGGAATCAGGCGTTTGGCTGCATTCTGTTCACAGTCATTCTTGGACTGGCCGTCCTGTTTCTGAATGGGTTCGGCATCCCAGGGAAAAACGGTGGCCTGGCCAGGATGAACCTGAACAGCAGCCAGCATTTGATGATGATAATTCTCCTTACCGGTGCTTCTGGTCTTGACCAGACAATGTTCACAAGCCTGATTGGAGGAACAATAATATCCCGTTCCGTCTATGGATATCGCCAAGTGATTACCAAGTACCATCCGGTCAGACCATAGGCCTTTTTCGCCTATCCATTCCAGCAGAGGCTGAAATTGAGCCTGCAAAGCTGATGGAGAAACACCGTCCAGTGTTTGCCGAAGAGCAGTGTCTGCCGGAACGGCTTTGACCTGGTAAATTCGTTTGAGGTTTTCCCAGCGTTCTTCCAGGCGCTGCCGAAATACCAATAACGACGGATGTTTAAGCGAAAACATCGCATAGGCGCTCATCAAAACGTCGCTCAAAGCGTAGCGGAGATTACCGCCGGGCATGCGATGATCCTCAATCCGGTCGAAACCTTGTTTTATCCTGTTTATCAATTCGTCTATCATTCAACTTTTTGAACGAAAGATAGGCTTTTCGCCTTCATATATTGGATTTTTTTAAACCGAGAACCGCTGAAAAGTGGTATAAGTTATTTAATATTCAATTAATATCGAGACAATGGATACAAACGAGGGATAAAATCGGATTAGGGGATGATTGTTATTTTGTCGGATTTCCTTATTCAATTGGGACAACCCTTGGTTTTTCAGGGAAATTTTCATCGAAAAAGCCGACTCATTTATTGAGAAAAACTAGTATTTCATGGATCTCAGATAGTGAATTAGAATTCTTATTAGATTCATTTTCTTTTCCTGGAAATAGCGGAGGGCCTGTTTTTAAAGTGGGTTACGAGCCGAAAAAACCTGCTTTCTATCTAATCGGAATTGTAATTGGTCACCTAAGTGACCGCGATGGAAGTATTGGGCTAGCAAGATGTTTATTTTCAAACGATATATTGAAAGTAATGTCTTTAATTGATAAATAAGCCTGACACCTTACTCCAAAGCTTCAATTCATCTTCATTGGTTTGATATTAAAAACTAAAATTCACTCGTTTTATAAATTTTCTGCAACTATAAGTTTAATGATTATATTGTA
This sequence comes from uncultured Lewinella sp., assembly GCA_937873655.1. Lineage (GTDB taxonomy): Bacteria > Bacteroidota > Bacteroidia > Chitinophagales > Saprospiraceae > JACJYC01. The sequence goes on from CALMYQ010000031.1 coordinate 13,106, forward strand.
GTCTAAAAAACCTAGTTCGTCGCCCATTGTAATTTAGTATTAAAACGTCATCCGAAAGGGAATCAATAATAGTTTTTTCCATCTGAGGGTGAGATGGTTGATTTGAGATTATTTCATTCGAAATTAATTTGTAAGTCATTTCAATAACTTGAGTTTTATTTTCATTCTTTATCTTGTAAATAAGCTGTCCATTATCGTAAAAAATAATAGCCACATCGCCAATTTCTTCTCTGGTAAATAAATCATTTAAATCACTATGCCATTCCCCTAAAATCCGCCTGTTCATTTTCGAACCCGACAAAAATTCTTTAAGCCCTGATATTAATTTCATTTTCCACTTTTTAATTGAAGAAGAAATTATTGACAGATTTATGAAAAAAATATAGCACAATGAAGTTTTTGTGATTCGATCATTCATTGGCAAACTAAGAAGCTCTTTATGATTTTTGATTATTTTCAAAATTAAATGTATTTAAGAAATTTATATTCAATATTTCAACAAGGTCATCATATTAATCAGGTTTCACTTCATCTAATTTATTTAAATGATAAGATATGGAAAGACGATTTTTTTGAGCGTAATTTAAAAGTTCACTTTTAACATTTAAGTAAATCGTATCGAGGTTCGTTTTACTTAAAAGAGCTGTGAGATTCAGTAATCGTTGAAATTCAGTTAAGCCTGGAGAATTTTTATTTAACCATTGTGTAACTAATTCTTCGTCAGTTGAGTTATTTCTCAATTCCGGGAAAACATATTTATTGAATAATTCTATAGAATACTTTACTAACTCTTGAATGTTAGTGGTTTCAGAAATTTTCAACCAAACATCTTCATTGGCAGGTAAGAAATTTCCAATTCTTTTACGCCAATGCCAGTCATCTGTTTCGGGTAATTTATCCTCAATTTGATAAAAACTGAGTAGATAAACCGAACAAATGCCAATATTGAAAGTAAATTCAATGACTTCGGTAGTTGATAAATTACTTTTTTGAATATTTAGAAGTATTAAATTTTCAAATCTTTTTTGATGAAAACAATAACCATTTCTTTTAAATCCCTGATCTCTGAAAAACATCTCTATCCCTTTTAAATATTGATTAAACAAGTTATTTACAGTCATAACTTTTGATTTAAACTCATATTATAAAAATGTTTGCATAGTCTCATTCTATTCAAATGATTTCTTGAGCAACATATGCTTATTAGTACACTGTAAATTATATTGTGTCGCATTATTCCGGGTAAAACCCAGTTTTTTTAGGCCAAGACTTAATTTACAGTGTACTAGTATCCCATGGAAAAGAAATTATCTTAAACTGGCTACTGTACTTACCACTGCCTGAATGCACAACTTTCTATTTTAATGTTAGTATCCTTGATTATTCGAGTAAACACACAATACCCATTATTGCTTCGACTAGTAGCTGGCATATTATCCAAATCTTTAAACTCCTTTAAATTTGTCAAAAAATTAAATAATTTTAAATCAATATCGGCGTTTTCGGGATATTCAGAAGTACTTGCTAAAGACTGATAATAATAAATTTTATTAGAAGAAAAATTAAATCCATATAAAATTACTTTGTCCCCTCCCCAAATAACTCCACCATGGTAGTTAGCCCATCTTACATATGTATCTATAATATTCAAGGTGTCAGTTTTAAAATAGGTGTTATTTTGATGCAAAGTATCGGCTAAGGCCTTCAAAATTTTATAACATTTTCTTTTGAGGAGTTTATATTCATAGAATTTATACTCTCTTATTTTGCTAGAAAGAGCTTGACTTCGATTTTGAAAAATTTCATCAATTGAAATCGAATCTATAGATGGCTTTTTGGCTAAAGTCAAACAACCAGATATTGTAAATAATAAAAACAAATAATACGCCTTATGCATAAAATTTTAATTTTGGATGTTAATCTCTTTTTTTGTAGTTACGAACATTTTGTCGGATGATCTTGCCTGAAGGAATTGCAATCATTGCTTTATTTTTATTACTCCAATTAATCAATGGAGAATTTCCATAATGGGTTCGCAGTGGTTTTCCCATTTCTGCTCTGATAATATTTTCTCTTTCGCTAGCAGAATATTCATTGTTTTCAATAATCTGGCCAGGAGCTCGATTCTCATCATTCCTCCCTTCCTTTACATCAATCCCATGCCCTATGAGCTCATGTGAAAGATTTGCCTCAAAATCAAATTGAAATCCTGTTTCTGTTTCAACTGCACCTTCTTGGGCGTTTAGATTGACAAATACAGTGCCACCTCCAGGTTCAGGGATAGTTGCTTTATTTCTACCGTTCTCATCCTTATAAATTTCGGATTCGTTATCAGGCACAAATCTGTTAAGCCTTTGGGAGCTTTCTTTAATGTTGAAATCAAAAGTTTCTAAATCAGCAAGTTCATTTAACCATTTCTTACCAGACTGGCTTTTTTCAGCGATTGTGTTTAAGGTATTGAATATTTTTGCCCCGAAACTATCATCTTCACCTTCAAATTTTGCTCCCATTGTCCAAATTTGACCGTTTACGATTATTCTATTGCCATCAGGGTCAACAAATATCAGAGGATTATCCGCTACGTAAGAATAAGAGGATAATGGATAATATTTTTCTGCCATCGGATCTATTGATCTCCATTTGGCAATTTCCGGATCAAACCACCTAGCCCCGTAATCATTCCAATTTAACCCCAAGTCCTCAGAATATTCCTTTCCGTTATATTGATACTGGTTCTGTCCTGCACAGGCATTTTGCCGGGCACTTTTGCCCAGACA
>CALMYQ010000032.1 GCA_937873655.1 uncultured Lewinella sp.
GTCGGAAAAAGAGGCCGCGAAACTTGAGTGGTATCTAGATTTCGCGCCACTAGATCGCCGGATCCGCCACCATTTCCAACCCGGTGGAATATTTGCTGAACCTTTTGGCCCGGAACGGCCAGTAGCGGGCAAAATCCTCCGCGCTGTCCAGGTCCTTTTTCTTGTATTTCCATTCTACGATGATCCGGTCTGAAAAAGGGTACGGACAGCTGAACCCCTGCGGTTCGTATGCTCCGAAAGCCAGCTGCTGATCAATCGTGACCCTGAACCGGCCGTCGGCGGACACCCGGTAGGAACGTTGATAGGAGTTGTTGAGCACGGGTTCCAGTTCCCCCGCGGCTATGACGGGGTTGTCCCTTAATTCGGTCAGGATCCCGTCCAGGGTCAGCCCGGAAGGCAGGCGGTGGATCTCCTTCCAGCCCATGTGGTTGCGCTTGAATTTTTCTTCGAGGACGGGATGATCGATGACGCCGTCCGGAGCGCCGTACCAGCGCAGCCGCACCTTTTTCCGCAGGGAGATCCCGCGCTGGTTATCGAGATAGCAATCCCTGGCTGCCGTATCGAAATAGATATTGTTGATCCTCCGGTCGGGATAGGGCTGGTGGAATGCTTCAGGATGGAGCAGCAGGGCTTGTTCCAGCATGGCTTCCCCATTCAGCGGAAGGACGTATTTTCTTTCGTACCGCATCAGGAGAGCGGGACGTTTTCTACGATCTCGATCCCGTACCCGGTGATGCCGACCCGTTTTTTCGGGTGGTTGGTGATCAATTTGATTTTCTGGACACCCAGGTCGTGGAGGATTTGCGCGCCGACCCCGAAGTCGCGTTGTTCCATATATTGAGCGGATTCGGACAGGTCGTGCGACCCGTTTCCGGAAGCTTTTTCCAATTCCTGGATCCGCAGGAGCAGGTTATCAGCCTTTTCCTTATGGCGCATATACAGGAAGATCCCTTTGCCTTCATTCTGGATGAGTTCCAGCGATTTGCGGTTCAATTCACCCGAATTCAGCAGGGTGCTCAGCACATCGTCGCATTGCTCGGTAGAATGCACCCTGACCAGCACCGGTTCGCCGGCCGACCAGGTCCCCTTTTTGATGGCCAGGTGGAGGTCGCCGGTGGTTAATTGCCGGTAAGCGATGATTTCCATTTGACCGAACTGGGTCTGGAGCCCGGTCCGCATTTCCTCCCGGATCAGCCTTTCGGTTCGCATCCGGTAGGCCACCAGGTCTTTGATGGCGATGACCTTGAGGTTGAACCTGGCGGCAATCTCCACCAGATCGGGCAGCCTGGCCATGGTGCCGTCGGTGTTGAGGATCTCTACGAGGACGCCTGCCGGATAAAAACCGGCCAGGCGAGCCAGGTCGATGGCGGCCTCGGTATGGCCGGTGCGGCGCAATACGCCACCGGTTTTGGCCCGGAGCGGGAAGATATGGCCGGGCCTGGCGAAATCGGCAGCTTTCATTTTCGGATTCACCAGCGCTTTGATGCAGGTTGCCCGGTCGTAGGCGGAGATCCCGGTAGTGCACCCGTGCCCGATCAGGTCGACGGAAACGGTGAAAGCGGTCTCGTGCAGGGCGGTATTGGCAGGCACCATCATGTTGAGGTCCAGCTCGTCAGCCCGCCTTTCGTCGACCGGGGCGCAGATCAACCCCCGCCCGTGGGTAGCCATGAAATTGATGATCTCCGGCGTAACGGTTTCAGCGGCGCAAATGAAGTCGCCTTCATTCTCGCGGTCCTCGTCGTCGACAACAATGATCACTTCACCGGCTTTGATGGCCGCAATGGCATCCTCTATGGCGTCAAGCCGGTATGTTTTGGTCTCTTTTGGTAGGTTCCCAGACATTATTTTTTATCCCTTTTATATATTTGAAAAAGCCTGTCAGCAACGCGATATTCATCAGGACAAAATACCTGAGGCTTTTTGCCGGCAGCCACTGCAGGCTTGCTGTTCTCAATAAGGGGTCGAGGCCGATGGCCAGGATAAACGCAATGGTTATACTGCAAAACACAACTGCCCAAAAGAAGTTGTGGAAGCACAAGGCCAAAGATACGGTGCTCAGCCACATGGCGCTGATCAGGAACGGGCCCAGCCATCGCAGGACCTTGTGGGAGAAAAAGGCGAACCCCAGCGTTCCGAACGGCGGCCACCATAAATGTAAAAAGGTTTTCATGTTCTGAAAGTTCCCGGCGGAGATCCTGGATTTTCGCCTGAACTCTTCCCGCCAGTCGTGGGAAATGGGCTCATAACACAAAGCTTCCAGGTCGTTGATCGCAGCGCCGCCTTGTTCAAGGGCCCGCATGGCGATATAAAAATCGTCCACCAGGTAATTGCCGGGCACCTGGGTGAAAAAATCGGATCGCAGGGCGTAGCAGCCGCCGAAAGGCCCCATCATCCGGCCCCAGGCCTGACCTTCCCGGTGTTTTAGCCAGACTTCGCCCGAAATATACTGGTTTTCGGATCGGGAAATGCCCGCCGACCGGATTCCGGTGTGGATCACCTTGGCATCTACCAGCGCGACCTTCGGGTTGCGGAAATGGCGCGCCAGGTTTTTCAGGGTCAACCGGTCAAACAGGACGTTGGCATCGGTCATGAAGAAAAGATGGCCCGGGGATGCCGGCGTTTCCGCCAGGGCCAGTTCGGAAAGCCGGTTGATCACGCCTGGTTTGCCGCTCCGGTTTGGGAAAGGGAAGAACCGGATAGCCGGATGTCCCGTTGCATAGGCCCGAACGATGTCATTGGTCTGATCGGCGCTGTTGTCCGAACCGATAAAGATCCGCAGCCGGTCCTTGGGGTAATCCAGCCCGTCGAGGCTTTCCAGTTTTGCGCGGATGACCCCTTCTTCGTTATAAACGGCCATCAGTACGGACACCAGGGGCCACTCCTGCGGTTCATCCGGGCTGACCTTCGATTTATCAGGCGCCAGGATCCGGAGGATCAGGGGGTACAACAGATAAGTGTGAGCCAGGCCGGCCAGCGAAAGGGTGAAAATGGCAATCAGGAAAAGGAACAGCATGATCTCAGACGGCGGGGATCAACAAATCCTGGTAAATCTTCAGCAGTTTCCTTGCAATTTCCAGGCTGTCGTAGTTTCTGGCTACAAATTCCTGGGCTTTGCGGCCCATTTTCTCGAGCTCGGGCCCTTTGCGGTAACAATAGGCTATGCTGCGGATAAATTCCTCCGGCGTATCCGCCACCAGGACCTCCGAGCGGTGCTGGGCATTGATGCCTTCCAGCCCCAGGCTGGTGGTGATGACCACCTTGCCCAGGGCCATTCCTTCGATGATCTTGGCCCGCATGCCGCTACCCGACAAAAGGGGCACGATCATGACGCTGTGGCGGTTGATGAAATCGGCGGAATCGGGCACTTCTCCATGGATATGGACGTTCTTTTTATTGAGTTGCATCAGCCAGTCCGGCGTGTTTCTGCCGGCGACATGCAGCTCCAGGTTCGGGAATTTCCGGTGGAGTTTGCCCCAGATATTGTCCAGGAACCACACCAATCCCTCCTGGTTGGGCATCCAGTCGAGCGAGCCGATAAAAGAAAGCGAAATTTCCTTTTTAAAGACCCGGTACTCGGGCAGGTAATGGTCGATATCGGTACCGATCGGCGTTACGATGCCCGGCTTGGCAAAACCGAAGGCCTGGAATTCCGAAAGATCCTTTTCGGAAATGGCGACCATGAGGTCATAGGCATTCAATTGCTGGATCTCGTATTGTTTGAGTCTTTGGGCGAGGTGCCGAAGGTACCATTTTCGCGGGCCTAATTTGGCGTTGGCGTGAATTCTTTCCCAGATCTTGTGCTCTACGTTATGGGCCCGCATGGCGATCGGCGCATCGGTATATTGGCGGATCGCGGGGATATAAGGCGCGAGGTAGAGGGTTTCCAACTGGACCAGGTCAAAGGATTCCCTTTGGAGCAGGCTGATCAGCTTATGCTTGAAATGATCGGAAACAAACCTGGAGATCTGGTAGGAATTATTGGAAAAAAGGTGAAAAAAGGCCTCAGTGAATTTAATGCGGTTATCGATATCCACCATGCAGATTTCCTGGTAATGGTCGAGCGCCTCCGGAAATTCGGTTTCATTGTATCGATGCTTGCTTGTGTTCATGGCCAGCAGGGTCAGTTCACAGCCCAGGGCGTGAAGAGAGCGACTGAGAGCGTTTATGGCGATGGATTCTCCGTCCTTGAGCGGGAACGGGAATTTTTTGCAAAGTTGAAGAATTTTCATGCAAGGCTATTTTTCCGGCGCCAGGGCAGATAGGGATAACAAACCTTATCGCATAGCTGATGCTTTGTAGGGGCAAAAATATCAATTTTGCGATAAATTATTGCTCCCAGGTGTTATCGCCGGGGTTCACATCTGCCAAACGGCCGCTTGGGTCGATCTGGATTTTGCTGATCCGGTCTTTCCCAACCGGCAACTCCATTTCGTACTCCGGATTGGTCCACGGCCAATCTTCCAGCACCGTATATTTGACGGCGGCATCCTCCTGCGGTTTATTCCCTCTCATGATCCTGAGCGCGATATTGAACATTTCAGCGGTTCCGTCCTTGTAGGTGACCAATACATCCAGCGGCATGGGCATCCCGCCCGTTTTTACGAGCGTCACCTTCGTTTTTCCATCAGCATCCGCTACGGATTTTATGCCGTAATCGATCACATGCAGGGTATTCACCCGGTATTCCTTGAACCAGTCGAGTTCCAGGTCGGATGCTTTTTCCATGATCCTGATGAAGTCGTTGGGGTTGGGGTGTTTGAATTTCCAGGTGTCAAAGTATTGCAGCATCGCTTTATCAAACGTCGGTTTCCCCAGTATATATTGCAACTCCACCAGGAACAAGGCCCCTTTGGTATAACTGGACACCCCGTAAGCCTGGTTGGTAATGAAGTGATCGGCGTGGGTGCTCATCGGCTCCTCATTGCCGCTTAGCGCGAAATTGGCATACCCCCTGACCGTACCCGTATGGGGATTGGCGACTGCCGTGCCGGGGATCAGACCCTGGCCGCGCAGGAAGTTCGTGATCTCCTCGGTTGCAAAGCTGGTAAACCCTTCATCCATCCACGGATAAAGGCTTTCGTTGGTGCCGAGCACCATCTGGAACCAGCTGTGCATCAGTTCGTGCGTAGCTACGCCGACCAGGCTGGGCAGCCCGCGGTTGCCCGTGATCAGGGTGGCCATCGGGTATTCCATGCCGCCGTCTCCGCCCTGGATGAACGAATATTGCCGGTAAGGGTAATGCCCGTAGGTCTTATTGATGAACCCAAAGGCTTTGTCCATTATTGCGGGCAGTTTCGACCAGGCATCTTCGGTTTTGTCATTCTTCTGATAAAAAAAGTGCATGACCATGCCGTCTTCCCGGGTGAAGGTGTCGTGGGTGTATTCGGGGTCGGCGGCCCATACGAAGTCGTGAACATTGGGTGCAAAGAAGTGCCAGGTCAGGGTTTTATCCTTTTTGCGATCCTTCTCCTTCTTTTCGCCGTAGTTGTATCCGATCTCATCGGGGTTTTGGAGGTAGCCCGTACCGCCGATCAGGAAATTCTTGTCGATGGTGATGTTCACGTCATAATCGCCCCAGACGCCGTAAAACTCCCGGCCGATATAAGGATTGGCGTGCCAGCCCTGGTAGTCGTATTCGCACATTTTGGGATACCACTGGGCCATGGAATAGGCCACGCCTTCGGCATTGTCCCTGCCGGAACGCCGGATCTGGACAGGCACCTGCGATTCGAACTCCATGTCGAATACGGCGCTTCCGCCTGCGGGTATGGGTTCATCCAATCGGACTTCGAGGATAGTGCCTACGACTTCAAATTCGACCGGTTTGCCGTTGTGGCAAAGGGATTTGATATGGTGGTAACCGATCTCGCCGGGTGAAAGGCCGGCAATCCGGTCGCGTACCCGGGGGTCGCCTCCGCCTTTGATGGTGCGCGAACGGACATCCATCATGCTGCCGGGCTGGAAGGCATTGAAATACAGGTGATAAAAAACGCGGTTGAGGTCGTCCGGAGAATTATTGGAATAGACCAGGCGTTGCTTGCCGGTGAACTGGTGGGTCTCGGCATTGAAATCAATGTCCATGTGGTAATATACCCGCTGCTGCCACCGGTCCGGTTGCCCGGAAACGGTTGAAAAAACAGCGAAAAGCATTAAAAATGCGGGTAAGAAGCGCTTTGGATTTTTCATGAAAAAGGAATTGGTTGCTATGAGTCAGGAGCCAAAGTAAAGGCATTTTTCGAAGAGGACAAAATGAAAGTTGCCGGGAAGATGCTTTTGACTTTAAACCGCTACTTTTGTAACTTTGCTGTTCAAATGAAAAAAAACACAATGGAAAATAAAATCACCCTTCGGACCGGCATCCTGTTTCTGCTGATTTTGCTGGCAGCCGTCAGCCGCTTGCTGCCCCACCCTTACAACTTCACCCCGATCGGGGCCATGGCGCTTTTTGGCGCGGCGCATTTCGAAAGACGTTGGCTGGCCTTTGTGCTGCCCCTTGCCGCTATGTGGCTCAGTGATCTGGCCCTGAACAATATCCTTTATTCAGCTTATTACGACGGATTTGTCTGGGGCGGCAGCGCGTTGGTGTACGCCAGTTTCGCCCTGATCGCATTATTGGGCATGGCTGTTTTGCGCCGCTTCAGCTGGGGCAGGTTGTTGGGCAGCAGCCTGGCCGCTTCCGTGATCTTCTTCCTGGTTACCAACGCCGGAGTTTGGTTATCCGATCCGGTCTACGCCAGGGATCTTACTGGGCTGATGGCCTCCTATGCAGCGGGCTTGCCTTTCTTCGGCAATACGCTGCTCGGCGACCTCTTTTATTGCGGGGCCCTGTTCGGCGGGTATGCCTTCCTGGCTTACCGGTTCCCGCGGCTGCAACCCGCCGCCTGATGGGCGAAGACCAACAGCCCGAACCCCTGGTAGAAGGCCGGGATTATTATATTGAGCACGGGCGCTGGGTTTTTACGGCTTACTTTTTGTCAAAAAGAGGCTATTGCTGCCAAAGCGGTTGCCGGCACTGCCCATACGGCTACCGCAAACCGGAAAACCCGGACTGAGATCAACGATTGTTCACTTCCTAGAAACGGCCTTCCGCCATGATCAGATACCCGTTTTTAATACAGGCGACCGTTAGACTGACCGCTTTGGGTGTTCTGGCGCTTGCGAGCTGCTTTTTAACAGCCGGCAAGCTGCCGGATAATAAGAACGGGACTTTTTTTGTCACCGGCAGCTGTTCCGGCAGCCTGGGTGAGAACATCTTTACCGACGGCGATTTTGGTTCCGGCGCCGCTACCATCCTTCAGACCGATCCGCATATTGCTCCGGGTTACATTTACACCACCTCCACCCCGCCTTCTGACGGCTATTATGTGCTGACCAATAATACGGGCGCCTGGAGCAATATTTACAGTTCGTGGGTCCGCATCCGCGACAACAGCTCCGACCCCAACGGCTATATGATGGTGGTGAACGCCAGCTATGCCCCCGGCATTTTTTATGAGCAGACCATTTCCGGGTTGTGCACCAATACCTTGTACGAGTTCAGCGCTGATGTGATCAACATGGTAAAAACAGGCGTGGCCAATCATATCTATCCCGATATCAGCTTCCTGATCAACGATGTCGTTTTTTTCAGCTCCGGCGGCATTTCCCAGGATGAGAAATGGCATACTTTCGGATTTACTTTCACTACCGGCCCGGACGAGAATACCGTCAAACTTTCCATCCGAAACAATGCGCCCGGCGGCGGCGGCAACGACCTCGCACTTGACAATATCTCCTTTCGCGCCTGCGGCCCTACGGCGATTGCCGGGCCGGAAACGCACCAATATTACTGCACCGGCAGCATGGTCGACCTGGAAGCGCAGGTCCTTAACTCAAGCCTGAACGAACACCACTATCAATGGCAACTAAGTGCAGATAACGGCCAGACCTGGACCGATATCCAGGGCGCTACCCACGCAACGGAAAATTTGCCCGGGCTGCAGGAAGGGCGGTACCTGTTCAGGTTTTTCCTGGCAGGGTCGGCTGCCAACCTGCAAAACACAAAATGCAGGGTCGTCTCCAGCCTTCACGAAATCGAAGTCCTGCCGGTCCGCTTCATGGAAACGGATACCATCTGCGAAGGGGCCACTTACGCGCTGGGCGGTTCGGTCTACGACCGCACCGGTGTATACACCCAAAACCTGATCTCCAGCCGGGGTTGCGACAGTATTGTCGAATTGCACCTGACCGTGGCGGAAGACCCGGGAATTGAAGCCAGCATCAAGGTGGAGCAGCCTTTTTGCCCAGGCGATGGGAACGGATCCATCGCTTTCCAGCTTACCACCCCGGGGAACGGCCCTTACCGGTATTTTCTGAATGACCGGGAACTTCAGACTCCCGGCCTTATTGAAGGCCTGAGCGCCGGCAGTTACAACCTGGTGATCGAAGACCGGTTCGGGTGCCGCCTGGAGGAATTTATTCCGGTGGAGGACCCCCCGCCGGTCGAACTGGACCTGGGGCCGGACACCGCGGTTGTACTCGGCGGTTCGGTGCGCCTCCGGCCCTATACCGGGCAACAGGAGCTGACCTACGCGTGGCAGAGTGCATCGGGCTTGAGTTGCCTCGATTGCCCCGCCCAGGAAGTCTCACCGGTGAATGCGACCGTTTACACCCTGAAGGTCACCGACGACAGGGGATGCAGTGCCGTGGATTCGGTACGCGTCGGGGTCATCAAGGATTACCGCATATTCGTACCCAACGCCTTTTCGCCCAACGGAGACGGCATCAACGACCGCCTCAACGCTTTTTCCGATGGTTTCCAGGTGGACCGCATTGCCCTCATGCAGGTTTTCGACCGCTGGGGCGCCCTGGTATATGAGGGCAAGGACCTGGCGCCGGATGCTGCGGGCGCCGGATGGGACGGAAGGAACAGCGGCCGGTATGAGCAGGAAGGCGTCTACGTTTACCGGATGCAAATCGTGTTCATCGACGGCGCGGAGCGGGAATTCACCGGTTCGGTCAGCCTGATCCGGTAGGCGCGGCCGGTAAATATCGAACCCTGGTGCAAATCCGGTCGAACACGGGGGAGCCTCTTGCGGATTCATGAATATATGCCTATATTTGTAGGCCTATGCATTACCCTGTTATTCCAAATACCTGTAAATACCTCAGCATGAAAAGATTGATCTTATCCGTTCTGACGCTTGCAGCCCTTTTTTCCTGCGGACGCGAAGGAACAGGGACCCAAACCCCGGAAACGCCCGCACCGGGATCCCTCTCCGCCCTCGCGCAGGCCAACCCCGAATGGGCGCATGAAAACCTGAGATTGGTGCCGGTAGTTGCCGACCAGGCCTTTATCGGTCAGAATGCCGCCGCAGCCGGTTACCTCACAATGGAAGAGGCCATCAAAGAATATTATTTCAGGATCAGCGAGAAGATGCCTTTCGGCCGGTTTGCCGACCACGGCAGTGTACTGACGGCCCAGAACAAGCTCAAACAGCCTGTTTTCCTGATGTCGGGCGATGTGGTTGAAGGCGGACGCCAGGACCGGGTAATTGCCGAGGATCAGGTGATCGCCGCCAACCGGATCAAAGATGTGCCGGTTTTCTGCGTGGAACACAGCCGCTGGAGCTATAACGAACCGGATGAGGTCGTTGCCGCCGCCTCCGAAACGCAGCGCAGGAAAATATTTGCCTTTAGCGGGTATTATCACGTTGCCGCCAATGACATCCGCAAAACCCTTCAGGATAACGAAGGCCAGGAAGCCGTATGGGCAAAAGTCGACAAATTCCGGGCGGCCCACAGCGTAACAACGCCCACCCAAGCCTATACCGGCCTGGAAACGGCGGACGACTATACGAACAAACGGGACGCTTACCTGGACTTCTTCGCCGGTAAATTTGACGGGCTGGAAAATGCCGTCGGCGTAATGGCCATCAGCGGCGACCGGATCATGGCGGTGGACGTTTTCGGTCATCCCGACCTGTTCCGCAGGCAGTTGCCGTCTTTGCTCCACAGCTATGTGACCGAAGCGGTTACCTACGGTACCGAGGCCAAAGGAAATGAGAAGGCCATCCAGTTGAAAATGAACGAGGTCAATAAAGGGATCGCGGGCGACAAATCGAAGGGCGCGAAATTTGAAAACGACGGGCATCTGGTCCATTTCTCATCGCTGTCCAACTGAGGCCGCCGCCATCGCCTGAAAATATAGTCAACATCAATCGCACCGGCCGGGAGATGTCATTGGAAACAGCGTTGATCGAATTGCATTATCTTCCTTCGGTGCAGTATTTCGCCCATTTGATCCGGTACCCCGACCTGATGATCGAGGGAGCGGAAAATTACCAGAAGGGCAGCTACCGGAACAAATGCGCCATTGCAACGGCCAACGGTATCCTGCGCCTCTCTGTACCGCTGGAAGGCGGAAAGCACCAGCAGCAACCTATCCGGGAGGTCCGGATAGCTTATACTGACCCCTGGCGCCAGAAACACTGGCGGAGCATCGAATCGGCCTACGGCAATTCGCCGTTTTTCATTCATTACCGGGATGAATTCCAGGCCGTTTTTGCCAAGAAACATGCATTCCTGTTCGAACTGAATCTGGAATTGCTTCAAACCCTGATCCGGCTGATGAAACTGGATACCAGGATCTCGTTCACCCAATCTTACCTTGCAACGGTTACCGTACCGGGAATAGCGGATCTCCGCAACAGGATTTCCCTTAAAGGCCCGCCGGCCCCTGATTTTTCTCCTGCAACCTATTCGCAGGTTTTTCAGGAACGGTTCGGGTTTATTCCCAATTTGAGTATCTTGGACCTTCTTTTTTGTTGCGGCCCGGGAGCCCGGGGCATTTTGGAGAAATCCATGCTGTCAGCTCCGCCGGGGACGCCTGGCAAGAATACCGAACATGACGAACCAATTACTGAATAAGGACCTGCTGCCGATCCGTTCCCAATTGGAGGAAACGGTCAAGGACCTGAATGAACTGGCCAATCTGACCGGAAATGAAGAATTGGCTGAAATGGTCAGCAACCTCCGCAACCGCCTGCACGAACCTTTTATGTTCGTTATCGTCGGCGAGGTCAAAGCCGGCAAGAGCAGCTTCATCAACGCCTTGCTGGGCACCGGCAAGGAAATCGCCAGGGTAGCGCCCCAGCCCATGACCGATACGGTGCAGCAAATCCTTTACGGGGAGGTAGAAACCACCGAGGTGATCAACCCCCACCTGAAGAAAATATTCCTTCCGGTGGAAATACTGCGGGATATTGCGATCGTGGATACCCCGGGCACCAACACGATCGTCGCCCACCACCAGGAAATTACCGAGCGGTTCATTCCGTTCTCAGACCTGATCGTTTTCGTGTTCGAAGCAAAAAATCCCTACCGGCAGTCCTCCTGGGAATTCTTCGATTTCATCAATGCGGAATGGCGCCGCAAGGTGATCTTTGTCCTTCAGCAAAAGGACCTCATGCCCGAATCCGACCTGGAGATCAATGTCAAGGGGGTATACGGCCATGCGGAGAGCAAAGGCGTCAGATCGCCTCAGGTTTTTGCCGTTTCCGCCAAACAGGAAATGGAGGGCGATGCCGCCGGCAGCGGATTCGACGGGCTTCGGGCCTTTATCCGGCAGAACATCACCGGGGGAAAAGCCCCCAGGCTTAAGCTGGGCAACAGCGTCGAAACGGCCGGTCAGGTCAACCAACGCATCCTTGAAGGCATCGAATTGCGAAAAAAACAATGGGTGGCGGATACGGATTTCCGGAAGGATATTCACCAGACCCTTCAGGATCAGGCAGTGAAAAGCGACAAGCAGGTCGATATGCTCGTTGAAAATCTGTTGGCCGCCTATGACCGGACCACCCGCGAGGGAGAGGATGAACTGCGCGCCGGACTTTCTTTCTTTTCATTGCTGCGGCGCTCGGTGGCCGGCATTTTCCGCAGGAAATCCTCCGCTAAGGATTGGCTCGAAGACCTGGCCAAAAGGCTGGAAGGCGACCTCAATGCCAACCTGCAGCAGCGCCTCAACGACGGCGTTGTGGACGTGGCGGACAGCATTCAGCAAATGGCCAAGATCATCGACCTGAAGATCAGAAGCAGCAGGACCATCCTCAAGGACGATTACGGCTTGTTCAGCGATATCGCCGAACGGCGGAGCAACGTGCTGCGCGACCTGCAGGAAACCTTCGCCGGCTTCATCGGCAAATCGGATAACTTCCGCGACGCCTCCCTGTTCCCAACCCGGCAAAATCTGGCGCCCAACCTGGCCACAGGCAGCGGACTGGCCGCCATCGGCGTCATCATCATGACCGTGACCAACGGCATGGTATTCGATATCACCGGCGGGATACTGACCGCCATCGGGTTGTTGTTTGCCGGAGTTTCAACCGGGATAAAACGCCGCCAGGTGGTGGAAGGGTACCGCAATGAGATCGTCAAGGGGCGTGTCCGGATCGGCAATGAAGTGACGGAAAACCTGAAAGTGTACATCAAACGGCTCAAGGACCGCATCGAGGGCTATTTTGCCCAGTTTGACAAATTGCTGGAACAAGAGGAAAAGCAGTTGGAAAAATTATTTGCCAGTCATAAAGAAATCGCTGCGCGGCTGGAAGAATTGGGAAAACGGCTGGAAATACCGGAATGATATGGATTGGTTCGATTGATTGGATTGGTTCGATTGATTCGATTGATTCGATTGGTCCGATTATGGGCACACGTAGGTTGGTCAGCCAAATCGGAACATTCGGCTTAACCGGCTTATTCGGCCAATTATTCGATTGATTGGATTCATCAGATGGGTATAACCTCAAAATGAAGACAAATGGAAAAGATCAAAACGCTGCTGGTGGACGACGAATTCCTGGCCCTGAACCTGCTGGAGAATTTTGCGGGTGAAGTGGAGGATCTCGAAATTGTGGATAAGGTGAAAAGCCCGGTCAAAGCCGTCGAAATCCTGAACAGCCGGCCTGTCGATCTCCTGTTTCTGGATATCCAGATGCCCTCCTGGAGGGCCTTACACCGGCCAAAACCCCTGCGGCAACCGCCGGTAGTTATTTTTACCACCGCTTACAGCAATTTTGCCGTTGACGCTTTCGACCTGAATGCAGTGGATTACCTGCTCAAACCCTTTTCGCTGGAGCGTTTCCTGCAGGCGGTCGGCAAAGCCAGGGAGCAGCTGAAATTGAGGAAAATGCCGTCGGTTAGTCCGGCGGACACCACAGAGGCAGGGAAAGACTATTTTACCGCCAAAGTGGACGGCAAGCTCGTAAAGATCGTGTTCGACAGGATCCTGTTCATAGAGGGGCTGAAAGAATACGTCCGCATCGTTTGTGCCGATGGAAGGTACGTTACCCTCGAGAGCCTCCAGCGCCTGGAAGGCATCCTCCCCGCCGGCAACTTCCTGCGGGTCCACAAATCCTATATCGTTGCCAAGGATAAGGTAAAGTCCCTCAACGGCAATATGCTGGAAATCGAAAAATTCAAAATTCCCATCAGCCGGAGCAAAAAAGACGAAGTGGTGGATTGGGTCTTTTATCGCTGATGAACTCAAATGCATATGGAAAGCATACAATTCGAACTGGTCGGCCAGGTAGGGGTCATTACCCTGAACCGGCCCCAAGTCTACAACGCCTTCAACCGGGAAATGGCGCTTGCCCTGCAATCCCGCCTCGACCAATGCGCCGCAGATGACGGGATCAGGGCGGTCCTCCTGACGGGCGCCGGCAAGGCTTTTTGCGCCGGACAGGACCTCCAGGAAGTCGTGTCTGAAAACGGGCCGAGCCTCAAGGTGATCCTGTCGGAGCATTACAACCCGGTCATTACCCGGATCCGGGCGCTGGAAAAACCGGTGGTTGCCGCTGTAAACGGAGTGGCTGCCGGCGCCGGAGCGAACATAGCCCTGGCTTGCGACGTTGTGGTAGCAACCGAGTCGGCATCTTTTATACAAGCCTTCAGCAAGATCGGGCTCATACCCGACAGCGGCGGCACCTATCACCTGCCTCGTTTGATCGGCTGGCAGCGCGCTTCGGCCCTGATGATGACGGGAGACAAAGTGGCTGCCCGGGATGCCTTAAGCATGGGAATGCTGTACCGGACCTTCCCGGATGAATCGTTTGCGAAGGAGGCTTTAAAGTTGGCCGGCCGCCTGGCGGAAATGCCGACCAAAGCCCTGGCATTGACCAAAAAAGCCCTGAACGGATCGCTGGAAAATAACCTGGGCCAGCAACTGATCCTGGAAGACCGGCTCCAGTCCGAAGCCGGCGCAACGGAAGATTACCGTGAAGGGGTAGCCGCGTTCCTGGAGAAACGACCGGCTGTCTTCAAAGGCAAATGACCAATTGTAAGCCCCTTGCCAAAAAAGGTTAATCTATGTTAAAAAAGCAACACCTTACCTTATTGCCTTGTATTTTTAGGAAACAACCTTTTTTTTATACAAAAAACCAATCGCAATGATCAGGAAAATTTTACTTCCCGCGCTCTTTCTGAGCCTGATGTCAACCATTACGTATGCCCAAAGAACCACAACCGGCAGCCTGGAACGGACCCGGTTTATTTCGCCGGTTTCCGAAAAACATGACCGCTCTCCGGTAGATATGGATACGCTGCTGGGTGATGCTTTTGCCCTGCAATGCAGCGATAATATCATCAGTTATTATTCGGATAACTGGGGCTATGTCGCCGGAAACAACGGTTATCTGGACAAGGAAAAAGCGCAATCGCTGACCCTGGGAGAAGGCAGCAATTTCAAGGTTCGCGAAGTTTGGGGCTTTTTTGCCGATGCGGCTTCCGTTGGCAACGGTAATCTCCGGGCAAAGGTTTACAGCGCAGCGGGCAACGGCGCTCCGGGGACGTTATTAGGGACCAGCTCCAACGTTTCGGTCAGCAATGTAGCGACCAGCGACACCGGTCTGCCGCCTACCATTTTCAGTTTTGCATCGGCGCCTTCGGTTACAGGCCCCGATTTTTTTGTCAGCATTGACGTTTCCGGCCTCTATGCCACCAATGATACTATTGCGCTGTGGTCTACGGAGGACGGATGCGGCGACGGCGCCAATGCCTGGGAAAAATGGGAGGATGACAGCTGGCACACCGTTGACGATGCAAACGGCTGGCAACTCGAACTTGAATTCCTGCTCGGCGCTGTGGTCGAATTTGACCCGGTAGCCTCCCAGTCCGAACCCTATGCAGATGTGAACGGACTGCGCATCTACCCGGTAACCCCCAACCCGGCAAAAGACGATATCCTGGTAAGCTACGATCTGGAACAGGGCAGCAAGGTCACCATCGATATCTATACCACCGAGGGCAAGCTCCTTCAGCGGATCGATAAGGGCTACCAGGCTCCTGGCAAGCAGAATGAAACGGTTGATCTGAGCAAATTGCCGGCCGGCGCTTACGTATACGGCGTCATCACGGATAAGGCGCGGCTGATGAGCCGGTTTGTTGTGCAGTAAGCCAAGCCGTAAATTGTAAGTCGTAAATAGTCAGTTGTTTACGGCTTACAATAGGTTTTTGCGGAATAAAAATGGACTTCATTGGTTGGCCTTCTTAACACCGCAACGCCTCTCACTTTGTTTAAGCTGCTCTGGACGGCGGTCCGTATGGATCGCCAAATTCGGAGCTCCCGGGCAACGATGTAAGCCACCTGCCTGCCGGAGCGGCGAATGATATTTTGTAACGACGGTTGAGATACATTCCATCCATTTTTAGAGGCGCCGATCCGGCATCGGCTGACACAGATGTTGCCGATTGGAAAGCCCATCACATACCGGCCCTACAGGCCGGAAATCCTATATTCAAACCGCGTGCTACCGACATGGCGGACCTGACGGCCCGCGGTTTCTTTAACCTTTCTACTTTA
>CALMYQ010000033.1 GCA_937873655.1 uncultured Lewinella sp.
TTATGACACTTTGCCTAGTACGACTTAGTGACATTCAACACAACTGACAACTGACCACCACCGGCCCCTATTCCCGCCGCGTCCAGATCTCATGCATCGGCTCGCCCGCGCTGCTGTTGCCGATATGCCGCCAATCGCCGTCCTGGATCCGGTATTCGAAGGCCAGGCTCATGCCCACCCGGTCGATATTCCGGGAAAAGAATTGGATGTTTTCGGTGTAGGTCCCGTCTTTTGCGGAGTAGGTGCCGCCGCCGGAACCGAAGAATTGTTTGGTCGCCGAATTGTACGCGATCCACTGGAACCGGTTTTGGGTCAGGATTTTCATGGTCTTGCGGGGCCCGTCTGTATTCCGGCGGCTTTCTTCGCCGTTGCGCTCGCGGCCGGCCATCAGCCATGCGCCCGTCAGGTCGGTAGGCGCGCCTTTATCGATGTTGTTCCAGATGATCGGTTCACCGTCACCGGCCAGGTGCAGCATCTCTTTTTTCATCATGGTCTTGAAGGATACGGTCCGGCCTACCATAGCTGTATCTGCCGTATTGAATTCATACGTCAGCATCAGGTGATCGTCCGCTATTTCCCAGCTGCCGCCTTTGGTGAATCGAAAGGCTCCCGAGCCGGTCTCGTATTCCGTCCAGGAAAAGTAGTCGCTGCTGAAAAGGAGAATGTCGGTCAACGCGGCTTCCGCTGTCTTGAAGTCGTGTTGCCAGGCGCCATGGATGTCGGCTTGGCCGGTTGCCGCGACGGCGGCTGTCAGCAGGATGATGGGAAAAGTGGACTTAAGGATGGTCATATTTGGTTCGTTTTGTACAAATTTAGGCTTTTTCGCAAATATGCAGGCCTCGGGAGAATAACCATAAAAGTCGCCCCTGTTCCCATCAATTTCAGGGAACAAGGGCGACTTTTACCGGTCATTCAAATTGCCGTGACCGGGTTTTAACCGTCTATCGGGAAACGACAAAGGCTTTTGCCGTAATCTCTTTGCCGGTACCTATGCGAACATAATACACCCCGGAAGTCAGCATCAATTCCCGAACAGAAACCTCAACAACTGCCGATTCAAGGGTTGTAAACCGGGTTTGCATCACTTTCCGGCCGATGCCGTCATAAACCGACAGCTCAAGCGGCTGACCCAAATAATTGGTCAGGTCGATATTGATCATTTCTGAAGCCGGATCGGCGCACCGGCAGGATTTTGTCCGGGCGGCGTTCAAACAGGATTACCTGAGCTGAAAAACAAACAAGCATTCCCGTACGCCGGAGGCAGCTGACCTGACAGAGAGGAAATAAATGCCGGGGTGCAGCCCGGCGAGGTCCAGCGAAGGAGCTTCCCGGAATTCGCCCTTTCGGCAAACCCTTCCTGCGGGATCAATTACCTCAAACGGGCCGTTCAGAGGTCGCGTGAAAAACAGTTTTTCCCGCGCCGGATTGGGATAGATGCCCACGGTAGGGGAGCTTTCGGGCGCTTTTACCGACCGGATATCAGAGTACGCAACGGCGCCGTCGAGGTCGGTCTGGCGCAGGCGGTAGTAGTTCAGTTCACCGGCCAGGCATTCCGCGTCAATGAACCGGTAGGTCCGGGATCGCTGGGAATCCCCTGCGCCTGCCACGAACCCGATTTCGGTCCAGGGGCCATAGTGTAAGGAGCGTTCTATTATAAAGCCGAGGTTGTTGTGCTCGGAGCCCGTTTCCCAGGTCAGCTCTGCCGCTCCGGCGCTTTCCTCCCAGCCGGCTTCGAACCGGGTGAGCTCTACGGGGAGCGGCGTGCCGGCTGCCAGGCGGAAATGGTCGACGGCCCATTCTTCATTTGATCCAAGATCTGAAAAAGCTCTGATTCTCAGCGCCATTGTATTGCCGGAGCCGGAAATATTTTTGGTGAATTCTTGAAAACCTGCATTTAAAGTAGTTCCATCGCCAAGTGTATTTCCATCTGTATCTTCGGCCAGAGAACCGGGGGTCATATTAAATGTTGGATAAAATGCAATTACTAAATTCCAAGGCCCACCGTCAATGCTGGATTCGACAATTACGTAATCAGTTGTAGGGTTGTTATGGTCCCAAACTAGATTTGGATTAGCTGCGAACCTTCCGATGAATTGCAGGTTTGTTTTGCCCGAAATATTGATCCCCGTCCAATCGATCTGCAGCTCCGGGTCGGGCGGTGCGCCGTCGACCCCGTCAATATTGTCATGATCTTCTCCTGCCCAGAATTTGGCGCCCTCCACGCTGCTGTAAGAGCCAAAGGATAAGTTTATGTCGGCATTGGTGGCCCGAATAAAGTAATCCACGTACGGCGGCCCTCCGGACCCCATCTCCACCTCCGGCGTCCTCACCCCGCTGCTCGGCGCGCCGGTATCCTCGAAGGTATCGCTCCAAAAGACGGTTTGAGCCGTTGCTCCGGCCAGGTAAAAAAAGAGTACAAGCAAGGAAAACCACTTTTTCATAATACTGATAGTTTTTCGGTTGGAATAAATAAGTAGGTGACTTTCGGGCAAACCGGTCCCCGGCGGTCGGCATCAGCCTCCGCGGGTCTTTCAGTCAGCCATGGCAGCGTTCAGGTCGTTAGTTCGAGAGGGTAACGGATGTCGATCCGGTGTGCCCGTTCGTGTTGTAAATTACGAGTGAATACAATCCGCCGGGCAAGGAATTCACGGAAAAGGTATGCTTGAATCCCTGAAATTCGCCGGACCGGACGAGGCGGCCGGTAGCGTTGAATAATCGGAATTTTCCGCTTTCAGCAGGCGATTCGAATGCGATTTGGTCTTGTGCCGGGTTGGGGAAGACGGACAGGTGGTAACCCGGGCGATCCTTGACGCTGCTCACCGGCGGTGTCAGGGTAACCCCGGTTTCAGGCACCGAAACATTATCAAGCGAAAGCTGTTCGCTGCTGCCGTTGTCGTCGAAGCAAACCCGGATGTTCAGCGAGTCGCCGGTGATGCCGGTAGCGGTGACGGTGGTCATGCCGAAATCTCCTGCATCCGGAAGATCTCCTACAACGGAATGGCCGCCGGAAGAGAAGGCCGTCATGACTGTCACAAAATCTCCATTGTTCACTTTGTATTCCACGTCAATATAGTCGTCGGATTCGATATCGGTACCGTTTAGGCCCAGGTCGACCGACAGGGAAACCTCGCCTGCGGTGGAGATGTACAGCGTCGGACTGTTCCAGCAGACTTCGTTATCGCTGTCGCTGACCGTCAGCGCTTCATTGATCACCCCAAAATCATCCGGGCTGGAGGCGTCGAAACCGGAGAAATCGCCGGACAGGGTCCAGCTGACGCCCGTCAGGTCGACCATAGGCGTGCAGGTGGAAATATCGGCTCCTGTACAGGCTGCATCGATCAGCCCTTTGCCGTTCTGGCCCGTGAAATTTTCCAGGTACTGGGCATTAACGGAAAAAGAAGCCAGGGAGAAAAGAAGGGTTCCGAAAACGGAACAAATGGTTTTGGGATGATACTTCATAAGTTGGGTGGTTGAGAGGCCTCCGGACCGAATCCGTCGGGTCCGGGGTCCGGAGGCGTTCATGTTCATTCAGTATTCAAAAAAAAAGCTTAACCTCTGGACGGGTAAATGCCTTCCAGTGCAATACAGATGTTGATCACCAGGTAAGGCTGCATGTTGTTGAACGGAGTATTGCTGCCTGAACTGCCTGTGATGTAGGTTCCGTAAAACTGATTGGTCCCGGCAGCGGACTGGTAAGCGTCGCCGCTTTGGATGGCCGCCAGGAAAGCGTTGGCCGGTTCGTCGGTATTGGGCGCGGCATTATTGACCGGCATTTGTACCGGGTGATTATGGGACGCCAGGTTGGATATGGTCAGGGTGACGGTTTCAGTGCCGCCGTTCTCGCCTATCTCCCGCAGGCTCAGTCCCGCACCATGGCCCTGGTGCAAGGGGGTTCGCCCTCTCAGATCAGGCAGGGCAAAGGTGGTTTGACCGTTGCCGCCGTAATAGGTGCCTATTAATGAAAATAATGCAGTGTTTTGAGCAATCGGCAGCAACTGGCCGTCACAAAGCGCCCATCCGCGGGGAGCGAAGTTAAAACCATAAGGCTGTATCTGACCTATAAATGGATTCATAAGGAAATCAGATTAAAAGTGGATGAATTATTAACTTCTTGATGGGAAAATCCCGACCAGTGCGATGCAGATATTGACTACCAGGTAAGGTTGCATGTTATTGAACGGGATATTACCGCCTGTATTACCGGTGCTGAAAGCGCCGTAAAACTGGTTGGTTCCGGCAATACCCTGGTAGGCGTCGCCGCTCTGGATGGCTGCCAGGTACGCATTGGCCGGTTCGTCGGTATTGGGCGCGGCGTTATTGACCGGCATTTGGACGGGGTGGCTATGAGCCGGCAGGTTGCTGGTTATCAGGGTAGTGGTTTCCGTACCGCTTTTCTCGCCTATTACGCGGAGGGACAGGCCCGGGCCATGGCCCTGGTGGAGCATGGTGCGGCCGCGCAGGTCCGGCAAGGCGAAGGTGGTTATGCCGTCGCCGCCGTAGGTGGTGCCTAAAAGCGAAAAAAGGGCCGAATTTTGAGCGATCGACTGCAATTGTCCATCGCAGAGTGCCCATCCTTTGGGTGCGAAATTAAAGCCGAATGGTTGGATTTGACCTATAAAAGGTTCCATATCAGATAGTTTTTAGGTTATTATAACTTCTAGCTGCGTGATGGGAAAATGCCTTGCAAGGCAATGCAAACGCTGATCACCAGGTAGGGCTGCATATTATTGAACGGTATGCTGCCACCGCTGTTTCCGCTGCTGAAGGCGCCGTAAAACTGGTTGGTACCGGCAGCGGACTGATAAGAATCGCCGCTCTGTACCGCTGCCAGGTAAGCGTTGGCCGGTTCGTCCGTATTGGGCGCGGCGTTATTGACCGGCATTTGGATGGGGTGGTTGTGAGCCGGAAGGTTGCTCACGGTCAGCGTGGTCGTTTCCGAACCGGATTTTTGTCCGATCGGCCTGGTGGTCAGGCCCGGGCCCTGGCCCTGGTGCATCATGGCGCGGCCGCGCAGGTCGGGAAGGGCGAAAGTAGTCCGCCCGTCGCCGCCATAAATGGTGCCGAGAAGGGAAAATAAAGCGGAATTTGCTGAAATCGCGAGCAATTGCCCGTCGCAGAGTGCCCATCCTCTGGGCGGAAAATTAAAACCGTAAGGCTGGATTTGACCCAAAAAAGGTTCCATTCTTTATGTGTTTTAGGTTAAAAAATCAAAATGGATCTATCCGTGTCGTTGAGCAACACGGAAATGGTGAATGCAAGTTCAGGACGTAGCAGATAAGATCAGGTATGCGGGTTTAATAGTGCAAAGATGTGAAAAAGGTCATCCTTAATTCAAGGGTAAAAATACCTGTTTGACAAAAATAGGTAAAAATACCCGTGTTCATTAGCTGAACAATGATTTATTTTGCCCCATACTGAATTTAAATTAAAAAAATCCGTAATGAGCGCAAATCAGGCTGCAGCATGGTGGAACAATCTGGAAGACCAATGGAAAAAAGCCTTCAACGAAAGTCAGTTCAATCGCGGACCGATCACCGCCACCCCGACCGATGAGGAACTGACCGGTTTGCTTGAAGCGCCGGCCATCCGGTTTGCCGGGCCAAGGGCTCAATATCCCAATATGACCTTTGACCTGACCAACCTGTCCGGGATTGCCGGCTTGCAAAAGGTGGAAGTGTTGGTCGTGATCCACCAATCCATTGAATCGATCGAGGAACTGGCCGGGCATACCCAGTTGAAATCCCTGTTTTTGCTGGATAACCGGATAGAAAATCTGCAACCGCTGCAGAAACTGACCCGCCTGGAGGAGCTGTATGTGCAGGAAAACCGGATCAAATCCCTGAAACCGCTTGAGCGCCTGACCGCTCTGAAGACTGTCTGTTGCCAGGTCAATGAAATATCCGACCTGGACGGACTTTCGGTCAAACACAGGGACAGCCTCAAAACCTTCTATGTGTTGCCCAACGACAAACTGCCCGACCATGAAGTCCTCAAATTCGAGCGCAAGGTCGGCATCCGCTGCCTGAAAGGCTGATCGTGCGGATCACCTGGACAAACTCCACTTGGTTTCGTAATAATTGCCGTACAAGTCGGTAAAGGGGAAGTTTATGTCCAGGTACTTGTCATCCATATGCGTGATCTGTCCGTTGGAAACGGCTCCGAATGAATTAAAGCTGATATTGTAATTGATAATGGAATAGGTGGAGTTTGAGGTCCCGAGGCTATTCCGGATGATGACCGCATTGTTGTTGTGAAAGGTGTAGCTGGCGCCGATGAGGTAAGCGAACTGCGGCAGATAATTGGTGATCGGGTAACCGTTCACGGTAATATCGTCTACAAACCATTCGCCCTGTATCAGGTTGTAATTCTGCGTGGTCGGATCGACAGGCGGCGGATCCTCGGTTTTGCTGAAGCTGCTGTTGTTGCCTGTGTCATCCGGCGGATCGCTGTAAATTGGGTTATAGTTAACTGATGACCCGCCCGAGTTCATTTCGTTGTAAATGGCTGCGCCTGCCGCGATCAGGAAGCCCAGAACACCCAGAACGATCACGGTTTTGAGCAACCCGCCGCCGCTTTTTTTCTTTTGCGGCGCCACGGAAACCGGCTGCTGGTAGCTGCGGGTTTGCTGGGGCTGGTGTTGAACCGGGCGTTTGACGGGCGGCGGCGCAACCGGCGGCGGCTGACCTGCGCCTTGTCGGTTCACGTGCATCCTGCATTCCCGCAGCAGGCTTTCCGCTTTTGCGTTCTCGGTCAGGCTGAGCGCTTCCTCGAAATAGGGAATGGCCAGCCTGTAGTTGCCCTGGCGCATGGCGCTGATCCCCTGGTCGTAGTTTTCCAGAAACGAAATGCTGGTTGAACAAAAGCTGATCTGTTCTTCAAGGTAGTCCTGGTTGGGGGCAAATCCCGGCAGGTAGTTCAGCAGGGCGTCCCTGTATTTGTCGCGTGCGTTGGCCAGGTCTTTTTTCTGGAACAGTCCTTCGGCTGCCTGAACGAGCGAAGCGTAGTGCTGCTTCATGTTTTTGCGCTTGTTCTCCTCCTCTGCCATTTCCTGTCTGGCTTTGAGCTGAGCTTCCCGGCGTTCCTTGAGCTGTTCGAGCCTGTTTCGGGCATCCTCCAGGTATTTGCCGATCCCGGCGTAGCGGGCGATATAATTCTCAAACCCCAGTTCGGTTTCCGTGTTCAGGGCATTTTGCCAGGTTTCCTCCTCCCTGAGCACGAGCAGCCGATTCCTGGCCTGGGCAGCGTACAGCCCGTCTTTGAAAGCGGCCAGGTAGTCGTTATAGGCCTCCTGGGTGTCTTTGGCCGTAACCTCTACCCAAAGCTCGGCTTCTGATCGCCGGAGCCGGAACACGAATTCGCCGCCCTCGTCGTCCGAGTTGTTGATCCTGCCTTCCACCGGCGTCTGGTTGGCCTTGCCGGCGACAAAATCCTTGACGTATTGGACCAGGCTGGTGGTATTGACGGCAAGCTGGGTATTCTTGCGCAGGTAAGTGAGGATGCCTTCCGCAAAAGGGCTGTTCTTGCCGGGCGAGCCGTCGGTGACGCTTTCGATCCGGCCTGAGGCCAGGATGCGCTTGGATTTGAACCGTTCGTCGATTGCGGCATTCCGCTTGCGCACCACCAGCGACCCTGAAAAACAGGAATCCACGATCATCAGCAAATGCTGGCAGGCGATGGCGTTTACGCGCCGGATGATATTGGCGTTGCTGATGTACCGGTCGAATTTCTCAGGCTCCGCATCTACGGGCACCCAGGAGCCCTCGTCGAAGTCTTCGTCGTAAAACCCGTGGCCGGAGTAATAGATGATCAGGTTGTCGTGTTCGCCGATTCCCTTTTTGATCTCCCGCAGTTTTTCGTAGATATTGGATTCGGTAGCCTCCTGATCGAGGAGCAGGTGGATGTTGGAGGCTTCAAACTGGTATTGCCTGACAAGGACATCTGCAAACTCGCGGGCATCCTTGACGGCATTCTGCAGCTTCGGCCAGCTTTGATAATTATCGATGCCGATGGCAAGGAGGTGATTTTTCCCTTGCCCTGGCATATAGGATCCCGGCACTTCCGAAAGGTCAAATCCGCGGTCGAGGGACATAACGATGGTTTTTTGGTACCGGATTCAAAGATAAATAAAAATTGACGAATAGAAAACGCTGATAATTAATGACCTGAATTGGGTTTTCGTTACCCTCTCACCCTCTCACCCCACCCACTCCCCGATCCGTTCCACCGCTTCCAGCATCTTTCCCCCAATCGTCTGCATGAAATGCTCGTCCAGGGGCGTTTCAGCGTATCGGGACCGGGCGAATTCCAGTGCCTTGGCTCCGTCAAAGTCGACATAGGAGAGCCTGGCGCAAAGGTCATGGGGCGAACAACCGAAATCGGTAGCGGGCAGCATGGCTACGCCGGTCTCGTTCAGCAATCGCTCGCAAAGGTCCTTGCTGGTCTGGATGCCGCGTCCGGCCAGCTGAGCGCGGTGGGCGCCGAAGTCGGGAAACAGGTAAAAACCGCCCTGCGGCTTCGGGGCAGTGATCCTCAGGGCGGCGAGGTGTTTGTGGATGGTGTTGCCGATGATCCGGAGGATGCGCCGGGCGTCGTGCAGGTATTGATCGATCGCAGGATTTTCGGAAAAAGCGGCGACGGCAGCATATTGGATGGGCGAACTGGTGGCCGTAAACGTTTCGCTGGCCACCACGGACATGGCATCGAGCAACCAGCGCAGGTCCTTGGGGAAGGCGAATGCACCCAGTCGCCATCCGCCGGCGCCGCACCACTTGGAAAGGCCGCTGCTGATGATGGTGCCTTCGGGGTAGAACCGGGCGATGGACACGTGTTTGCCGTTGTGGTGAAGGTCGCCGTAGATCTCGTCGCTGAGGAGAATGAGCTTGTGCCGGCGGGCAACTTCCGCCAGTTGTTTCAGCCGCTCGGTCGTGTAAGTGGAGCCGGTCGGGTTGGCCGGGTAATTCAGCATAACGATCCGCGGCCTGCCCGAATCTTCGCGGCAATGCCGGTCGAGGGCTTCCGGACTGAGGCGCCAGTCATTCTCCGGTGCTGCGGGCAGCCAGTCTACGCGCCGACCTACGATCTGGGCCTGTGGCGCATATGATACCCAACTCGGCGTCGGGATGACCAGGTCGCCGTAATAGACCAATTGCAGCAGGAAGAGCAACTCCTTGGAACCCGGGCCGATCAGAATATCATCCGGGGTGAAACTGAGCTGCTGTTTCCGGTTCCAATATCCGGCGACGGCTTGCCTTAACGGATGGAATCCCTTGACTTCCAGGTAGTCCTTTTCTGCCGCATGGTCCCGGAGGGCGGAGACAACCGGTTCGGGTACCGGAAAAGGCGATTGGCCGAACCCCAGCCGGTACACCTTTTTTCCTTCCCGGACCATAGACCGCATTTTTTCGTTGATCACCAGCGTTGCGGAGGAGCGCAAACCCCGCACGTTGAGGTTGATGTTGACATCGGGAGCTGCTTTTGGGCGTGCCATATTTCCAGTTTTCAGGCTAATATGGGGAATTAAGCCCTTTTTTGGGGGCTGAAAGCCGGATTTTTTGACAATTAATTGAAAATGGGAGGCAGTTGGGGCCAGTAGCGGCAGATTGTGGAGGCTGTCTGTCAGATTGAAATTTGAATGAAAACCATCAAAAAGGTGGAGTGTCGAAACAAAACGGAATAAAGGGCCGGATCGTGGATCTGCCGGCCGGCGGCCCGGGGCTTTATTAGTAATATGTTGAAATATAGGTTAGGGTGGGGAAAAAAATGCCCGCCCATTCCACCACCACGCATTGGGTCGTAAACAAGATTGTCGGTGCAACAAGCGCACCCCCGTCGGCCGGGTTGCCCCAAGCCTGTATTTGCCGGCAGGATCACCTTTCCCGGAAAGGGAGTCGGGTGAGAAAATTTCAAAAGCAAATATAAAACAATAAAAATTAAAAAACAAATAAAATAAACAAAAATTATTCAAAGTGCAGGAAAGTCGAGTTTTTCAACTCCGTCATCACAAAAGCGCTTTGCACACGGCCGATGTTCTCCACCGCTGCCAGCTTTCGGGATACGAATTGCTGGTACGCGTCCATGTCCTTGACCACTACCTTCAGCAGGTAGTCGAACATGCCCGCAATATGATAGCATTCCACCACTTCCGGCAGGCTTTTTACATCCTCCTCAAACCGTACAAGCAATTCCATCGCATGCTGCTTCAGGGAAACGTTGCAAAAGGAAACCAACCCCAGGTTGATCTTCTTCCGGTCGGCCAGGGCCACGTATTTCCGGATCACACCCTCACGCTCCAGCCGCTTGATCCGCTCAAACACCGGCGTCGTCGACAGATTCAGCCGCGAGGCTATTTCCTTGTTGGTGTACTTGGCGTCTTCCTGCAACAACCGCAAAATCGCCTTATCCGTGTCGTCCAATGGTGTCATGGCAGTTTTTTATTCTTTCTAAAGCCCAAATTTATACCAGATTCATGATATTTTTCTAAATGAATATTGATTTTAGGATTTATTTTCTTATATTTAATACGAAATTGGAAATTTATTCTGTTATTCGGATCTTTGTGTCCGGAAGCCTTGCCGCTCTCTGACAGCAATACCCATCTGACCGCGAAAACCTCAGCCTTTTAACCAGTCAAAACCAAAATTACAGCGCATGAAACCGTATCAGTTCCAGCCGGAAAGCCTGATGATGTCCTACGGATACAAACCGGAATGGTCGGAGGGCGCCATTAAATGCCCGATCTTTCAAACCTCAACCTTCGTCTTCAAAAGCGCGGAAGAAGGGAAAGCCTACTTCGAACTGGCTTACGGCTTGCGTGAAAAAGGCGAACAGGAGACCCCCGGCCTGATCTACAGCCGCCTGAACAACCCGGACCTGGAGATCCTCGAAAACAGGCTTACGCTCTGGGATCGCGCCGAAGATTGCGCGGTATTCGAGAGCGGCATGTCTGCTATATCTACCGCCTTGCTTGAATTTCTGAAACCGGGCGACCTCCTCCTGTACAGCAACCCCCTTTACGGCGGCAGCAGCCACTTCATTCAGCATTTTTTGCCCAAAATCGGTGTGGAGATCCTCGACTTTTCCGCAGGTATGACCGAAGAACAGCTCATCAGCCGGATAGCGGACTCCGGAAAGGCCGACCGCCTGGCTATGATCTACATCGAAACCCCGGCCAACCCCACCAACGCCCTGATCGATATCCGCAGCTGCCGGCGGGTGGCCGACCACTTTTCCACACCGGATGCCAGGGCGCTCGTCGCGGTCGACAATACCTACATGGGGCCCATCTGGCAGCACCCGCTCCAGTGCGGCGCCGACCTCGTGCTGTATTCCGCTACCAAATACATCGGCGGACACAGCGACGTCATCGCCGGCGCCTGCCTGGGTTCCGGCGCCCTGATCGCCCGGTTGAAGGGCTTGCGGACTTTCCTGGGCAATATGGCCGGCCCCTGGACAGGCTGGTTGCTCATGCGCAGCCTCGAAACCCTCCATGTGCGCATGGGCAAACAGGCCGCCAACGCCGCGCAATTGGCCGATTTTCTCCATGTACACCCCAAAGTGAAAAAAGTCCATTACCTGGGCCTGCTCACGCCCGAAGACGGCGACCAGTACCGCATCTACCGGGAGCAATGCCTGTCGCCCGGCGCCATGCTGTCCATCGAAGTCCACGGCGGCGAAAAAGAAGCCTTCGCCCTCTTGAATAACCTCAAACTCGTCAAACTCGCCGTCAGCCTGGGCAGCACCGAATCGCTCGCCCAGCACCCGGCTTCGATGACGCATGCCGGCGTTGAGCCCGAAGAAAAGGACCGGCTGGGCATTACACCCAACCTGGTCCGCCTTTCTGTAGGTGTGGAAAACGTCGCGGATCTGATCTGGGACCTGGGGCAGGCCCTGGATAAGATCCCGGTGCCGGGGATGGCCGGCCTGTCCGCTGTTGAATAAAATCGGTTACTGACAATCCATCAACACCAGCTCGTTCGAGAACGAATAGGCGAAATCTGAAAAATGGTTGAACTCCGCCGGCTCGCTCATGTGGACAATGCCGACGGCTTTCACAAAGTGGTACACGGCAAAGGAGGGTTCATTGGTGACGAAGTCAATGAAGGGTTGAAAGTCCCCGTTCTGATCCTTGTAGGACATTTGTATCCGGACTTCAATAACCTCCTTCCAGGTGCTTTCACCCAGGGTGTATTCCGGCAATAACTTTTGGGAGAAGGCATATTTATAATCGCCGATCTCCTGTTCCCAGGCCGCCCCGTCCGGATTGACGGTCCGCAGGAAGCGCAGTTCGGCATTCGTGGTATTGACGAAAACCCCCACCTTGCGCTTGTAATAATCGCCGCCGTCCTCCCGGATCCCTTTGAAGGGTTGATCGTAATTGGTCAGCAGTTTGTAGGGTTTTCCGTCCAGCGTTGTGTCGCCGGCAATCTTCCAGGAGGCCTGCGTAAAGGGCTCGGCCGCGCCCTGAAAACTGACCCCGTAACACCACGCCGTTCCTTTTTCCAGTGGGAAATAAGGGGCGGTCAGCTCGATCTTTTCATGCCGGCAACCGCCTGTTATCAAAGCGGCAAAAAACAGGGTTGGGAGAAAAAATTTCATGGTCTCAATGTTGTTATGGATGTTTCAATCCCGGCAAACGGTCATTGGTCATGACTGCTCCGCCGGCTTTCAAAAAATATGCGAAACATTGGTTAAGGTCAGATTTACTATCTTGCGCCCGAATTAAGCAAGGATCGCATGCAGCTCATAGCCGTCAATTCGCCGGAAACCTGGCGATTGTTCCATAAAGTACCGCATATCGTTTACCGCAACGATCCCAACTGGATCGCCCCCTTGCAGGGCGATGTGCAGAACGTCTTCAACCCGGATGAGAACAAGGCCTTTGTTCACGGCGAATCCGCCCAATGGGTGCTGCTCGACGACCAGAATCAGCCCGCGGGCCGCATTGCCGCTTTCATCGACCACGATCGCAACAATACCCAGCCGTACCCGCTCGGCGGGATCGGCTTTTTCGAATGCATCGATCGGGCAGCCTTTGCGGAAGCCTTGTTCCGGAAGGCCGAATCCTGGCTCAGGGAAAAGGGCGCCAAAGCGGTCGACGCACCCATCAACTTCGGCGAACGCGACAAATTCTGGGGCCTGCTGGTCAATGGGTTTGATCCACCCTTGTTCCAGGAAAACTACCACCCGGCGTATTACCAGGCTTTTTTTGAACAACTGGGTTATCAACCTTTTGAACAGATCCTCACCCTCAAGGGCAAATCAGAGGAAATGGACCTCAGCCGGCTCAAAAGCATTTCAGACCGGATCAGGTCAAAAGGCACCGATATCCGGGTAGAAAGCTACAAACCCGAAAAACTGGATCAATACGCGCGCGATTTCTGCGAGGTCTACAACGCCTCCTTTTCTCATTTCGAGCATTTCAAGCCCATCGAACCGGTCCAGATCGTCAAGCTGATGAATCAGGTCAAGGCCGTCATCGATCCGGGCATCATCTGCGTCGCTTATTACGAGGGCCATCCCGCCGCATTCTGCGCCCTGTTTCCCGATATCAACTTCCTGCTCAAACCCGCGAAAGGCCGCCTCAACTGGCGTACCATTCCGTTCTTCTTCCTTCGCAGGGCCATGGCTAAAACCTTCAATGCCAAGGGCATCGGATTCGGAGTGCATCCGGAATATCAATCCAAGGGTGTATTTCCCTTCATCATTGAGTTTCTCGCCAGCTCCGATAACATGAAGAAGTACCCCTATATGTACCTGACCACCATACGGGCCCACAACGCCGAGATCCTGGGCCTGTACCGCCGCCTCAACGTCAAGGTCGACCGGGTGCATATTGCCTACCGCAAACCGCTTGAACCCGGCATACCCATCGAGCCGTTCCCGTTTATTGACATCGATTCGTAAGGGCTGCCCGCACGGCCGTTTCACCGTTATTATTTCAGCGGTCCTAAAGCCATTTCGCACTTAAAACCCGGACTTTTTCCACCTGCATACGCCAAACTGATCCTGCCCGAATTCCTTTTCATATGAGGCCGGTTTTTGGAAGCACCATGCCCCTATGACTTACGACTTAAGACTTACGACTTAAGACTTACGACTTAAGACTTACGACTTA
>CALMYQ010000034.1 GCA_937873655.1 uncultured Lewinella sp.
CAAAAATATTCGGCTGCCACTTTGATCAACAAGTCAAGAAGCAACGGGAAGTTGCTACTTGACAACCCCACAAAAGACCAAACGCAACGCCTTACGGACGCCCGTCAATTATCAAAAACGCACTTAACGAAGACGGCGCGCGTGGCCGGACAGCAGTGACCGAGTATTCGCGGGCTTGGTCCAGTGGACCAAAGGCGCTGCCCGAGTTTGCTGTCCTAGCGTTTTTTTGGTTCCTTTTTTGGGGCAATGCCAAAAAAGGGACAAAAACCAGAAGCAACAATCAGAAAATCAATATCTTATCAATCCAAAAATCAAACGCAACCAATGATTTTGAAAGTCAAGGGGCAACGGAAAGTTGCTGCTTGACACCAAAACCAGGCTGTTTTTTTCCTTTTTTATTCCGAAGACAAACCGCAACTTCGACCATGGCCTGCGAGGGCGTTTCGATCAGGAACTAAAAAGCACAGGATGAAATCGGGATCAAATTGAACAGCTTACCTCTCACCCTCCCCTTTTCCCATCATTTTTGATGAAAAGCAAAAAAAATAAAAAAAAGTTTTACAATTATTTGTTTGCATCACAGAATCCTCTTATCTTGCGAAACAAATCATTGATTCTTGTTTTAAATTCTAAAATAATACAACATGATCAGAGAGGATAGAATGGAGCTCAACGAGCGGTTTATCAAGGTTTTTAAATTGCTCGAGGAACGCGGGGACATTATCCTGAATGACCGTGGAGGTAAAGGCCTAGGCGATTTCGCCCAGAAAGTGCTGGGCAACCGCGCCTACGGCCATATTGTCCGGGCCTATCTCAACCCGGAGGATAAACGGTGCATCGATTACCGCCAGGCGCGCATCCTGTGCCGGGAGTACGGCGTCAACGAAGCCTTCCTCATTGACGGGATCGGCACGCCGTTCGGGATGGACCTGCCCCAGCAAATTCAACCCGTTCAGGTGGATCCCAAAGTGGGCAATATCCTGTTTACCTCAGTGGAAGCCTTCGCCGGTACAGCCGTCGACGCCAACAGCTTCGCCCAGGAAGACCTCGAATTCTTTACCATCCCCGGCCTCAGCGGAGCCGGCCTGGTCGCTTTCCCCATCAACGGGAATTCCATGGAACCGGTCATCATGGACGGCGATGTCGTCGTCTGCCGCGAAATCAGCGGGATCAATGATATCCGGGACAATAAGATCTACGCCATCCGCAACAACGGCTCGCTATGGGTCAAGTACGTTCAACGCATTCAGAACAACAAAGGGCGCACCTCGCACCTCAAGCTGATCTCCGCCAACCACCTGGAGCACGATCCCTTCATCGAAGAAGTGAACGAATATACCCGGCTCTATCAGGTGATCCGACGGATCAGCGACCTGTAAACCCTGAATTTATACCGGCCGGGGAGGCCTTCCAGCCTTGCCCCCCATCCCAAAAAATTACTTTTATCCTGCTGTGCTTTAAACCTTCCGGAGCGATCCGGAAGGTTTTCTTTTATCCCCAAAACCGCCCAGGTTGCTTTTTATCGTGAAAAAATGTGACCTTTGCCCTTTATTCACAAAAACAGACCTGCCGATGAACCTTTTCAGGATTGTTTTGCCTGTTTTGGCATGCTGTCTTTCCCTCAACTTTTTAACCGCACAACAGAATATGGATTCACTCAGTTACAGCCTGGGCGTGCTCATCGCTCAAAACCTCAAACAACAGGGCCTCACAAAAGTGGATCCTGCCTCCGTAGCCCAGGGCGTTGCCGATATGCTCAACGGCACGCCTGCAATGGATATCAACGCCTGCAACCAGATCGTTCAGGAAGAAATGGAGGCCGGCCAATCACGCCAATATGAAGGTAATATTGAAGCCGGTAAAAAATTCCTGGCTGAAAACGCCAAAAAGGAAGGCGTCACTACCCTTCCCAGCGGCCTTCAATACGAAGTGCTCAAAAAAGGCGACGGCCCCCAACCCACCAAATCAGACAAGGTCACCGTCCACTACCACGGCACCCTCCTCGACGGTACCGTTTTCGACAGCTCCGTTGAACGCGGAACCCCCGCTACCTTCGGCGTTACCCAGGTGATCCAGGGCTGGGTCGAAGCGCTCCAACTGATGCACGTCGGCGATAAATGGAAGCTGTTTATTCCATCCGACCTGGCTTACGGAAGCCGCGCTGCCGGCCCCAAGATCGGCCCCTACTCCACCCTCATCTTTGAAGTGGAGCTGCTCAAGATCAATTGAGGCTGGTTGTTAGTCGTTAGTCGTAAGTGGGGATCCTGAGCGGAGTCGAAGTTAAGTCGTAAGCCTTTAGGTGTAAGGCGGGAAGATGCGATGACCGGCGAAAGTAACCAGTTGGCAGTCTCCAGTTGGCAGTCTCCGTCCGCCATAGCTCTTGAAGAACAACGGCGGGCAGTATCGAGTATCAAGCATCCAGTATCGAGTATCAAGCATCCAGCTACCATGCACATCGACATCATCACCGTACATCCCGAACTCCTGGCCGGCCCTTTCGACCACTCCATCATGAAAAGGGCGCGCGACAAGGGGCTGCTTGAGGTCAACCTCATCGACCTCCGGCATTACGGACAGGGGAAACACCTCCAGGTCGACGACTACCAGTTCGGCGGCGGAGCAGGTATGGTGATGATGGTCGAACCGCTCGTCAATTGCATCGAAGCCTTGCAGAAAAACCGCCGGTACGACGAGGTCATCTACCTCACTCCCGACGGGCAAAGGCTGGAACAGCGCACGTGCAACCGCCTCTCCATGAAGGAAAACCTCCTCATAATCTGCGGCCACTATAAAGGCATCGATGAGCGGGTTCGCGAACACTTCGTCACCCTCGAAATTTCCATCGGCGACTATGTGCTTTCCGGCGGTGAACTGGCGGCCGCGGTACTCGTAGATGCCCTCGGCCGGCTGCTTCCCGGAGTACTCAACGACGAGACTTCCGCCCTGTTCGACTCCTTTCAGGACGACCTCCTGGCCCCCCCTGTATATACCCGCCCCGCCGAATACCGGGGATGGAAGGTGCCTGACGTCCTGCTCGGAGGCAATTTTGCCCAAATCGAGGCCTGGCGCCACGAACAGGCGCTCGACCGAACCCGGAAACGAAGACCTGACCTTTTAAGCCATGATGATGAATAACAACCTGAAAATACTCGTCAACGACCAGTGGGAATGGGACGCCGCTTCCATCGGCGAAGCTGACCTGATACCCGACGGCGATAACCGCTTTCACCTCATTCGCGGGGGGAAAACCTACCACGCCGAATTGCTGGCAGCCGACCTGGATAACCGATCCTATACCATTCGCATAGGCGGTGAAAATTTCACCGTTCGACTGGAAAACGAACTGGACCAATTGATCAACCAAATGGGGCTCAAGGCCGGAAAAGCCCACGTCATGAAAGACGTCAGGGCGCCTATGCCCGGATTGGTGCTGCAACTCCTGGTCAACCCGGGTGACAAGGTCGCCAAAGACGACCCGCTGCTCATCCTGGAAGCCATGAAAATGGAGAACGTGCTCAAAGCCACCGGTGAAGGAACCGTCAAATCGTTACGGGTAAAAAAAGGCGCCGTCGTAGAAAAAGGCGCCGTGCTCCTGGAAATGGAGTGATCGCTTGTGTTTCCGTTTCACTACAAAATTACGCCATATGAGTTCTGCTTTCCTTGGCCTGAGGACCGCCATTTATCGCGTTCGGGACATCGAAAAAGCCAAAGCCTGGTACAGCGAGGTTTTCGGCGTTCAACCCTATTTTGACCAGCCTTTTTATGTCGGATTCGAGATCGGCGGATTCGAATTGGGCCTCCAGCCGCTGGAAGGCAATACGGAAAGCCCCAAATCCGACAGCGTCCTGACCTATTGGGGGGTCGAACACGTCAGAACGGTCTACGATCGCCTGCTGGATCTGGGCGCCACCCCGCACGAAGAACCCGTGAACGTCGGCGGCCCCATCGAGGTGGCATCGGTCAAGGATCCCTGGGACAATATCATCGGCATCATTTATAACCCGGAGTTTAAAATAAAGTAAACGCTCATGCAAAACCGGCAAATTCGCCTCGCCAGTCGCCCGATAGGGTTGCCTGTTCCGGAAAACTGGTCATTGGTAACGGAAGAAGTCCCTCAGCTGGAAGACGGCGACGTGCTCGTCAAGATCGAGCTGATATCCATGGACCCCGCGATGAGGGGCTGGATGAACGATAGGCCTTCCTATGCTCCGCCCGTTCAGATCGGGGCGGTGATGCGGGCCGGAGCCGGCGGCGTTGTGGTTGAATCCAGACACAAGGATTTCAACCCCGGAGACCATGTGATCGGAACGATCGGCGCGCAGGAATACTACCTCGCACGAAACGGCAAGGGCATTACCCGCGTAGATACCCGGTTGGCGCCGTTGTCCATTCACATGGGGGTTTTGGGAATGGCCGGACTAACGGCCTATTTTGGCCTGCTGGAAGTCGGCGCCCTGAAACCCGGCGAAATGGTGGTGGTGTCGGGTGCGGCCGGCGCGGTGGGGTCGGCTGTCGGGCAGATAGCGAAAATCAAGGGCGCCCGCGCAGTCGGGATTGCCGGGGGACCGGAAAAATGCCGGTACATTGTCGAGGAATTGGGCTTTGACGCAGCCATTGATTACCAGGCTCAGGATTGGAAAACGGCTTTACGGCAAGCCTGTCCGGAAGGGCTCGATGTCTATTTCGATAATGTGGGCGGAGAAATGCTCAATACCTGCCTGACCATGCTCCGGATGAAGGCCCGCGTGGTCATTTGCGGAGCCATTTCGCAATACAACAGCGAAACCAGAACGGAAGGCCCGTCCAACTATATGGCCTTGCTGGTGAGCAGAGCCAGGATGGAAGGCTTTCTGGTGTTTGACTATGCGAACCAATACCGGGCCGCGCTCAGCGAAATGGCCGGCTGGGTGACGGAAGGCCGGTTGAAATCGCGTGAATCCATTGTTGAGGGCAGCCTTGAAGATTTCAACAGCACCTTCCTTCGGTTATTTGACGGCAACAAGCTCGGCAAATTGCTGCTCCGTATTGCAGGATGAACCCTCAAAAAGAAACCGGCGGCAGGTTGACCAACTGTTTCTGAATGGCGAATACCACCAGTCCGGCCGTGTTCCGGCAACCCAGCTTCTCCAGCAGGTTGTTCCGGTGCCCGTCCACCGTCCTTGGGCTGATGAACAGTTTGTCCGCGATTTCTGAGGTGGTGTATTGTTCGCAGATCAATTGCAGGATCTCTTGTTCGCGGGTGGTGATCTCCACTTCGAAGACCGGTTTGGGTTTGGGGGCGTGCGGCGCCATGACGTGCTCCCGGATCACTTCCATGACGGGGCCGCTGTAATAAAACCCTTTCTGCTGCACCTCCCTGATGGTCATGATCACTTCATCCGGGTCGGTATTTTTGGCCAGGTAGGCGCCGGCCCCGATCTCAATCATATTGACGATAAAGGCTTTGCTGAAATAAGTGGAAAGGACGACGATGCGGATATCCGGGTACTTTTCGCGGATAACCTTTGCTGCTTCTATGCCGGTAAGCCGCGGCATTTTCAAGTCCAGCAGCAATACTTCGGGCAAAGGGTCGGCCGATGCGAGTTTATCCAGCAGGTTCTGGCCGTCTTCGGCTTCCCAAAGGACATCCAGCCCTTCGGCTTCTTCCAGCAGCGAACGCAACCCCTTTCGAAACAGGGCCTCATCATCAGTCAGGGCAATTCGGATCGATTGAATCATGATCTCCTGATTTATTATTCGTCTTCAACTAAAGATATGACGGATATTTCCGCCTTGATGCCTTTTCCTGGTTCTGAGTCGAGTTTCCATTTGCCGTTGATCATGCTGATCCGGCTTTCCAGGTTTTTAAGTCCGAGGCCCGTTCTTTTGACATATTCGGGTTGGAATCCGGAGCCGTCATCCCGGTAACGCAGCAGGATTTTACCGGGTTGGACGTCCAACTGGATCCAGATATTGGGGGCATTGCCGTGTTTGATGGAATTGCTGACGAGTTCCTGGACAATCCGGAAAAGATTGATTTCGATCTTGGGGTCCGGGATCCGCGTTTGACTGGTGAATTCAAGGTGGATTTGCACGCTGCCGGCCCGGTTATAGGCTTCGCTCAGCTCCTTGAGGGCCGCCTGGAGGCCGAAGGATTCGAGGGTGGGGGGCAGCAGGTCGTGGGAGATCCGCCGGGTGGTTTCAATGGTCTGGGCGATGAGGCCGCTGATCTCGTCAAATGTGCCGGTGGATTCCTGGCTGGCGTTGACGGTCTTTTTCAGCCGGTGCAGGTTGAGGTGGAGGACATTGAGGTTGGACCCTACCT
Source organism: uncultured Lewinella sp. (assembly GCA_937873655.1). GTDB lineage: Bacteria > Bacteroidota > Bacteroidia > Chitinophagales > Saprospiraceae > JACJYC01. The sequence continues at coordinate 6,305 of CALMYQ010000034.1, forward strand.
CGTCGTGCAGGTCCTTGGCAATGCGGCGGCGCTCCTGCTCCTGGGCCATTAACGTGCCGCTGAGCAGCTCCTGCTGATGCTGAATTTGCAATTCCTGGCGTTGATTTTTCTCCTGGAGCAGTTTTTTTTGGGAAAAATTGGCAAACAAAACGAATGCCATCGCCAGGGCTACCATGATGAGTATCCCTATGGCCATGAAGAAGAAGATTTCGTTTGCCGAAGAACTGTCAAGCATAATCCTGTCAAGACCAATAACTGGAAGACTACATTCAGGCCGGCATTGAACGCCCAGAAACCGCGGTGCATCCGCATGTCGTTGGCCTGGATAAAATTGGTGAACATAAAGATAAACAGACTTCCGGAATAGTAAAGCAACACAGCCGAATTAATGAGTCGCAGGGGCCGGTCGCTTCTTTTGAGCTCCGCTTCACTGTCGAAGGACATTTGGTAAAAATACCAGACCGCGTAAATGATCAGGATCAGGTGGACAGTGCACTTGGCAATGCTGTTAAACGAATGAATGCTTTGAATAAAGGTGGAATTGACAATCAGGAAAGAGACGACCAAGCCGAAAAACAGGTAGAAATATCGCTTGTGTTCTGTCAGGAAACGAATCAGGTGATAGTAGAAGAAGGAGAAAAAAATGAATTCACCGAAAGTGAACAGGTGGAGTAAGGGCAGATTGTTGATTTTTTTTGAAAACAGGTAACCGGCCAACAGTTCGACGGCCAGGTCAAAGACCAGAAAATAACCCAGTACCCGCAGCGCCATGGGCAACTGCCGGTACCGGGCCAGCCAGATCAGTACTGAAAGGGTTAGACACCCCTTGATCAAAAAGCTGAAAATTGTTGCTAGAGATCCGACCATATCAGTTTTGGAATGGAGAACCATTACAAAGGTCGGGACAAGGCTGGGAGAAGTCGTAATACGACCACTCCTGTCCGGCAGCGGCGGTCGCCTCCGGTTTGGCGGCAAAGATGACCGTGGTCACATTCTTCTTTTGAACGGAATCGTACTTGATGGCCAACGCGGCCCATACGTCAACGCCGTCGCCCAATTCGGTGAGCATGCTGTCGAGTTCGTACCGCGGAATGTGGAAGCCCAGTACGAGATAAGGCTGTTCGTTTGCCGGCAGCTTGGTGAGCATGCTGGTCCTGGCGTTGGCCCAGTTGGTCATATCCTGTTGTGCACAGGCCGGGTCCAACTGGAATTCCCCATCCCGGCAAGTGGTGGCGTTCACCGGTTCGAATGTGCTCATCATCGGAGCCGCGGCGTCTTCCGCAGGTTTGGGTTGGCAGGCAAAGATCAGGCAAACTGTCAGGCCGACGAGGCCGATGCCCAAGGATTTCAGGTTGCTCATAAATGTGATTTTGATTTGCCTACAAGTTAGGAAATACTGTCATTTATTTTCGAAGCCCCGCAAAAAACAGGTATAAATACGGGGTAGACCGCGCAAAAATGCCTGTTTTTTAAAATGGGGATTTCTACGCTGGCGGGCAACCTTGAAAGGGCCTACCTTTGCATCACAACACCTGAAACCCTGACCTTATAATAATGGAGCATTTCACCCCCGGAAACCGGATGAAAACACGAAAAAGCTAAACCTGAAAAATTAAAAGGGGATCTGACACACCGGTGTTGTCAACCTTGACGATTTCAAGGATTTGACTCACCTTCCTGCCGATGGGGCCGGCCAACAGCGCTGAACCCATCGGCTTTTTGCTGCACCCTCTCACCCTCTCACCTTTCATCCGACGTAGCCTGCGGCGGAGTCGGGCTCTCACCTTTCATCCGACGTAGCCTGCGGCGGAGTCGGGCTCTCACCTTTCATCCGACGTAGCCTGCGGCGGAGTCGGGCTCTCACCCTCTAATTAGGCGTATGGTCAATAATCTCCGACTTTTCTGACGTATTCACCACCTTGACGCCGAGCCGGTTCAACAATGCGGTCAGCAGGATCAGGGCTATAATGATGAGCCAGATGTAATCCCAGCGGGAAAGAACTTTGCGTTTTGCCATTTTAATCCGGTTTTTGAGAATGCCAAATTTACAAAACAGCATTAAAATTCCATCCGCAGCCGCAAATTGATCCGGCGGGAGGTCAGGTAGTTCGGAATGGCGAATTGCTGGTTGAATACGGTCTTGATCCAGGTATTGCCGGCCTGGTTTTGCACCTGCATCAGGTTGAAGACCTCGAGGCTCAGCCAGCTCGAATCGGTGAAACGCAGGAAATGGTGGGGGCGCCTCGAACGCCATTCCGATTTCCAAAGCTGCAGCGAAAAGCCGATGTCGACCCGGTGATAGGGCGAAAACCGGTAAGTATTGCGGTAAACGGTGTTGTTGCCCTTCAGGCCGAACGGCAACCCGGTACCCACCGTGAAATTGAGGTGCATCTTGAAATTCTCGTTCTTCGGCAGGTAATCCTGGAAGAACATGGACAGGGTCATGAACTGGTCGGTGGGGCGCGGCACGTCCTTCACCGGAGTGCCTTCTTCCTGGCCCACCTCCCGGATCATATGCTGGATGCCGAGCAGCCGTTCGCGGGTGTGCAGAAAGCTCAGGTTGATCCAGGATTCCGCGCCCGGCACAAACTCGCCGTTGATCCGCAGGTCTACCCCCATGGCATATCCCCGGGAGTCGTTGAGCCCTGAATAGCGGATCCGCACGTTCTCGATCTCATAGGAGACCATATCCCACAGGTATTTGTAATAGGCTTCTGTGATGAGGCGGAATTTCTTGGGATTGCGCTTGCCGATATAAAAATCAAACGTCATGCCCCCCACGATATGCGCCGATTTCTGGGCCCGCAGACTGTCATTGACGGTACCGTCGTACCCGCGCAGTTCGCGGTAAAAAGGCGGTTGGTAATACAGGCCGGCCGCCAGCCGGTAGGACAGGTCCCGCTTTGATTTGAGCGGTTTGTACAGCAGCTGGGCGCGCGGGGAGATCAGGAATTCCTGGTTCAGATCCCAGTAACTGGCCCGTACCCCCGCCGAGAGCCTGATCTCCGCCGATTCGTCGCGGCGCCAGGTATACGTATCCTGGAAGTAGGCGCTGAACCGGTTGGACATCCGTTCGTTGCGGCGTTTGAGCACATCGTACAGCAACACCTGATTGGTATCGTAAGGCAGGGAATAGCCGGCTGAATCCAGGCGCTCCCATTCGTTGATCCAGTCGTCCACGGCCTCGCGCTGTATCCTGGCGCTCCATTGCAGGAAATGGCTGCTGGTGAGGCCGTCGTCGTCGTGCACCTTTTGCAACTCGATGCCGCCTTTGTGTTCAAAGTTCTGAATATCCAGCGTCAGGAAATTCCGGACCGACTGGTGCTGGACGCCGGCGCCCAATTCAGCGATGACCTCTCCGAAATTCCCGCTGCCGATATTCGATTCGATCTGGCGCAGGCTGTAATTCCCGATGATGTCGATGCGTTCGTTTTCATCGCTCTGGTAGGCGCTGGCCAGGAACTTGAGAAAAAACGGATTGTGCCGCCGGTCAGGCAGGTACGTGAGCGAAAGCCCGCCCATCCGGGTGCTGAAGTCGTCGACTTCCTGGCCGTCGAACCGGGAGAACAGCTGCAGGGCGAAATCCACCAGGCCGAACCCGGTAGATCGCTCCGTGGGCTGAAACTGGTAGACGCTGCGGTTGAGGTTGCCCAGCAGGCCCAGTTGCCAGTCGCGGTTGATATCATAAGTAATATAGGCCTGCACATCGGTGAAATTCGGGGTGTACTCCCCTTTCACATCCAGGGTGCCCAGCAGGTATTTGGTGGTTTTATACCGGGCGCCGACCAGGTACCGGATCCGGCGGTAGCTGTCCTTGCCGGGCCGGATACTGCCTTCCAGGTGGGCCGATCCGCCCAGAAAGCTCATACCCAGGGAAGCCCGCAGGCTGTCGGGGCGTTTGTATTTGACATCGAGGACGGAAGAGAGCTTATCCCCGTATTTGGCCTCAAACCCGCCGGAGGAAAAGGACAGGTCGCGGATCAGGTCGATATTGGGAAAAGTAAGGCCTTCCTGCTGACCGGCGCGGATGAGCTGAGGCCTGTAAATTTCGAAATCGTTGACATAGACGAGGTTCTCATCGTAGTTGCCGCCCCGCACGTTGTACTGTGAGCTGAGCTCGCCGCCGGTACCGGAAGAAGTACCCAGGGCGATGGCCGGCAGCACGCTTTCGAGGTTGCCTGTGGTTGAGGGCAACAGTTTGAGCTGGGTCATTTCCTCGCGCACGACCCCGGCATCCTCGATCTTGCTTTCCCGCACAATGACCTCGATCCCGGAATCGGCAGGCGGCAGGCCGACGTCCACCTGGCGGGCGGTACGGGCCGGGGTAGGCGTGACTTCCACACGGGTTTCCTGGAAACCGATGCGCGAAAACACGAGGGTTATGGCAGTATCCGCCGGTATCTCAATGCGGTATCGCCCGTTGGTCGCGGTTTCTACAGCGGTATTGCTGCCCAACACGTAGATCAGCGCGAGGTCGATCGGCTTTTCGGAAACAGCATCCCGGACCTGTCCGGTCACAATGGCCTTTTCGCCTTGAGCGGCAAGGAGCCCGGTCATCAAAAGGAGCGTCGCAGTAAACAGTATCTTTTTATTCATATGGTGTTTTCAATAACCCAAACAACAATAAACCCGCCTACGCCGAGGCTATGGCGGACGGAGCAACAACAAACAACAATAAACAACAATAAACCCGCCTTCGCAGAGGCTTCGGCGGGCGGAGCAAACAACAAACAACAACAAACCCGCCTTCGCCGAGGCTTCGGCGGGCGGAGCAAACAACAATATCAATCAAACCAAAAACCCCCGATCCCTCCCGATCGTCTTCAACCGGTGAATGGCATCCGCGGGATCATCCGCTTTAAACACCGTGGTACCCGCCACCAGCACATCCGTACCGGCCTGCAAGAGCGTTTCGGCGTTCTGCAGCCCGACGCCGCCGTCCACTTCGATGAGGGTCTTCGTATTCATAACGGAGATCATGTCCTTCAGCTTGCGGATTTTGGGGATCGAGCGGTAAATAATTTTTTGGCCGCCGAACCCCGGGTTGACCGACATGATCAGAACAATGTCCAGATCTTCGAGGATATCCTCAAGCAATTCCACGGGCGTATGGGGGTTGAGGGCCACACCAGCCTTGGCGCCCGAATCCTTGATCTGCTGGATTACGCGATGCAGGTGTGGGCAGGCTTCGTAATGAACGGTGATATGATCGGCGCCGGCAGCGCGGAAAGCCTCGATATACCGGTCCGGGGATTCGATCATGAGGTGAACGTCCAGCGGCTTGGTCGCGATCCTGGAAATAGCCTCGATGATGAACATACCGAAGGAAATATTGGGTACAAACCGGCCGTCCATGACATCCAGATGAAACCAATCCGCCTCGCTTTCGTTTACCATTGTAACCTCTTCTTTGAGGCGCGTAAAATCAGCGGCAAGCAAAGAAGGTGCTATCAAGTGTTCTCTCATTTCGGAAAAGTAATTATATTTGCGTTTGGATGGCGTAAAAATAAAAAAAACCGGTCGGGAAACCCAACCGGTTCACAAAAGAGCTTTGAGAGGCTATCTACATACCAAAAAGAGGATATCCTTTGATATCCTGAAATAATTCGTGAGATTATAATTGCAGGGAAACAGTCCTTGCTTTGACAGCAGGCCGAGGTTTTTACACCTCGGCACTTACTGTCTTCTGCTTCCCCCGCTTTCGTCGTTACGGATATTCTTTCATATCATTGACAATACAAAGGTCGGGTAAAAAAATGCCCAGAGGTAGTACATTTTATAGAATTACTGGGATTTTTTGGCCGGCCACCCTTCTTTCAATTATCTAAAAATCAATATTTTAACTTGTAAACAATCTAAATTTCTTGGTCCGATTCATATATAATTATTATCAATATCAAGGTTGTTTTTGAATAAAAAAAAGTTAGAATTCCCTCCTTTTTCATTTCTCAAATTCATTTTGTCCCTTGTAAGAGGCAACCTTCGCCCGGAATTTTCGTAAATATTATGGCCCGAATCGCAGGGCGGGTGTACCGCTGGCGCCCGGACGGCCATGATCAGGTTGCCCCGGCGGCAGAAAAATAAGCCGGTGCGCAGTCCGCTACCGGAATTTCAGTCGGATGAAAAGATGCCTGGAAGAAACCGTTCATGCACCGGCGGCAGATGCTCCGCAGGATCAGCTCCCGCGAATGATGGGTAAGGCATAAGTTATTTGTGGAAAGAAGCCGGGCGCAACAGGAACACCCCGGGCGGGAATAAAAAAAAGGGTACCACCTGGTGAACGTGATACCCTTTCCGATTAGGCACTCATGAGATTATAACTTGTTCTTTTTTCTTAGGGATGTGAACCCTTTTCGAATTCAAAATTTCAGGATTATAACTGTCAGTAGTGGTCGTGACTTCGGGAATTACAACTTGCTGGTAGCGAGTCGAAATGTGCTATAGTGTTTCACCATGTTTTGATAACACAAAATTAAGGTGAGAAACGGCCTGGTGGTAGTACAATTAATTGGCTTACTGAAAGAAAATTCTCGATTGATGTAATGTTAAAATATTGTAATTCAGAAAATTGACATTATTTTTGCGTTGGATACTGTTATAATTTTTTAATTTATCTGACTATGGAGAGCAGCAAATTGGTCAAATTTTTGGCAGACATCACCCCAAAAGAACGCGAAAGGTTCCGCCAGTTCGTGATTTCGCCCTATATCAACCAGCATGAGAAGACCACGGAACTGATGAAAATCATCCTCGATGCCATTGACCGGGGCACCGAAAAATCGCTCGACAAGTGCAAGGTGTTCAAAAAACTGTTCCCGGGCGTGAAGTACGACGAACAGCAGTTGCACAACATCATGTCCTACCTCAAAAAGCTGTACCACAAGTTCCTGGCCTACGAGATGTTCGAGCAAAGCGATTTCCAGGAGGAGCTTTTTGCCCTGGAAGCCGCCTTTGAAAGCAACCAGTTCGACCTGCTCAAAAACCGCGGCAAGCAACTGGAAAAAACCCTCGAACGGCACCCGCACCGCGATTATAAGCTGTTCTATGCCAATTATAAGCTTAACTCTCTCCTCGCCTACTACGCCGGCCACTACGAAGACCGCTCCAAATCGGAGAACTTCCAGCAGATGCTCGACAACCTCGACCGCTTTTACCTGGCCGAAAAGCTGCGCCATTGCTGTCACCTGACCGCCAACATGATGATGATGAACACCCATTACAACTTCCGCCTCCTGGATGATATCCTGGAGCATATCCGGGAGAATTGGGCGGAATTCCAGGAGGTCAACGCCGTCATCGTCTATTACACCATCCTCATGAGCCTGCGCGAAGACAATAACCCCGAACACTACCAGACCCTGAAGGTGATCCTGGACACGAAGATCGACTCGCTCAGCCATACCGAGCAGGCCGACCTGTACACCTTCCTGACCAACCACTGTATCCGGCAGATCAACCTGGGCGCCAACGATTACCACCGCGAACTCTTCCAGCTCTACAAACTCGGCCTTCGCACCGGTCTGTTGCTCGACCACGGCCTGCTGTCCGAATGGAACTTCAAGAACATCACCGTACTGGGTTGCAGCCTCAAGGAATACGAATGGACCGAACAGTTCATCATCGATTACAAGGACAAACTGCCCGCCAAGCACCGGGATAACGCCTATAACTACAACCTCGCCCACCTCTACTTCAACAAGAAAATGTACAACGAGGCCCTCGACGCCCTCCTGCTTGTACAGTTTACTGACGTGAAATACCACCTGAACACGACCTTCCTCCTCCTGCGCACCTATTACGAATTGCGCGATACGGAGGCCCTGCTCTCCCTCATCGAAACCTTCCGGATCTACGTCATCCGCAGCCAGAAGATCTCAACTGACCAGAAGCGGGGATATACCAATTTCCTCCGGTTCGCCAAGCGCCTCGTGATGCTCAAACACCAATCCTATACCTATTCCAAACAAAATCTGAAGGACAAGCTCAGCGACCTGCACCAGAAGATCGACCAGACGAAGAATGTGATCAATAAGTTCTGGTTGCTGGAGGAGTGTGCGGCGGCGTGATGGTTGGAGGAAATGAGAAAAGTAATGGGTAAAGGCGGCGCGCCACGCATGAAAATATCATCTCCTATCTGGGTTCACGGATTCAGATGAATGGCTTATCAAGCCCTGCGGCAGGCAGGCTTGCAGACTTAATAATCCGCCTCCGTCTGCCGAAGTCTTGACGAAGGCAGCCCCGCCTTGGAAAAGGTCCGGTAGTGTGCGGGATTTCAGAACATGCATTACAATACCGTGCCCACTTCAATGCCTTTCACCATCCCGGTCTGCAACGCATCCCCCGGCCGGTAAATATCGATCCGGGAATAACCCGCCGGCGACGGAGAAGAATACACCTCAATGGCCTTGCCCTCCAGGTCGATCACCCAGGCTTCGGGAATGCCCGCTTCGGCGTACAACGGCATTTTAACCTGGCGGTCCTTTTGCAGGCTGGACCCCGCCACTTCGATCACAAGGAGAACGTCTTCAGCCCGTGGATGGGCATCGGAATAGAGGTCGGCCCGCATTTTCAGAACAGCGATATCCGGCTCGGGCTCGGAATCCGGTCCCAGCTCGATGGGGTCCTGAACACTAATGATATATTGTTCTCCAAAAAGTTTACTTAGAAGCCGGTTTAACTTTTTGACCATTCCGGCATGAGGACTGTTAATAGGGCGCATTTCAATGATTTCACCATGGAGTAATTCAACGCGTTTATCCTCGGACAAAATACCGGTTTCCCCCATCCGGTGATAATCCTCAACGGTCAGGCGGTATTTCTTCAGGAGTTGCTTTTCAGGTTCGGCGCCCACTTTATTTGCTTTGATTGATTAGGCAAGATAAGGAAATTTGGGCAGACTGGAACGGAGTTTTGCATATTGAAGTTTTAATGAATAGGAGATTCCGTATTTTTGTAAAAACGTATCTATTTAGGTTCCCGCAGATGCCGCAGATGCTCGCAGAATTCAGGCAACCTATCATCTGCGAAAATCTGCGGAATCTGCGGGAGATAAGCTGCTTCACCGTTTTTTTTCGCACGACTTCGGTATTATTCGCCATAGACGTAAATAATTACGTTTTGAAATGCATTAAAAAACTATGACCAACTTCCAAAACCTGGCCGCCCAACTCGAAGGCGAACTCCACACGGACGACCTCCACCGCTTGCTCTATTCCACCGACGGGTCCATTTACAAACAAAAACCCCTCGGCGTGGCTTTGCCCAAAAATGAAAGCGACCTCAAAAAGATCGTCCGGTTTGCCGCCGACCATCAGGTGCCGCTCATCCCCCGCACGGCGGGCACATCGCTGGCCGGGCAGGTAGTAGGGGAGGGGTTGATCGTGGATGTCTCCAAATACTTCAATCAGATCCTGGAGTTGAATGTAAAGGAACGCTGGGTGCGCGTCCAACCGGGCGTGATCCGCGATGAACTGAACGCCTTTCTCAAACCCCACGGCCTGTTTTTCGGCCCCAATACCTCTACGGCCAGCCGCTGCATGCTGGGCGGAATGCTGGGCAACAACTCCTGCGGGACCACCTCTATCAAATACGGCGTCACGCGCGACAAGGTCATTGCCGTGAAAACCCTGCTGAGCGACGGCTCGGAAGTGACCTTCGGACCGCTTTCCCCGGACGGATTCCAGCAAAAATGTACCGGCGACACCCTCGAAAATAAGATCTACCGGCAGCTGCGCGATGAATTGGGCAATCCCGCGATCCAGGCAGAGATCCGCCGCGAATACCCCAAACCGGGCATCCACCGCCGCAATACCGGCTACGCGCTTGATATCCTGCTCAATGCCAACGTCTTCACCCCCGGCGGACCGGATATCAACCTGTCCAAACTCCTGGCGGGCTCCGAAGGTACGCTGGCCGTCACCGCAGAGATCACGTTCAAACTGGATCCGCTGCCGCCGCCGGAGGAAGTGCTGCTTTGCGCCCATTTCAACTCGCTGGATGAAGCCATGCAGGCCACCCTCATTGCGATGCAGTACGAACCGTACGGTTGCGAGCTGATGGACAAGATCATCCTGGATTGTACCAAAGAGAACCGCGAGCAGCAAAAGAACCGCTTTTTCCTCCAGGGCGATCCTGCCGCCGTGCTCATCATCGAACACCGGGGGCCGACCCGCCTTGCGGCCGAAGCGACGGCCTACGCCACGATTACCCACCTGCGGTCCGCCGGGCTGGGGTATGCCTTCCCGCTGGTTTACCCGCCGGATACGCCCCGGGTGCTGGCCCTGCGTGCGGCAGGCTTCGGCGTGTTGTCCAACATCAAAAGCGATCGCAAGCCGCTGGAGTTTGTGGAGGATACCGCTGTCGACCTGGCGGACCTGCCGGCCTATATCCGCGAATTCGGTGAGCTAATGGAGACCTTCAACCAGCGGGTTGTGTATTATGCCCATGCCGGCGCCGGCGAATTGCACCTCCGGCCGTCCATCAACCTGAAGACGGAGGAAGGCGTGCGCGAAATGGAGGCCATCGCGGAAGCGACCGCCCGGCTGGTCAAGAAATACGGCGGCTCGCTCAGCGGCGAACACGGCGACGGACGCGTGCGCGGGCCGTTCATCCCCATCGCATTGGGGCAAAAGAACTACGAACTGCTGAAAAGGGTGAAACAAACCTGGGACCCCGACCGCCTGTTCAATCCCGGCAAGATCACGGATACGCCGCCGATGACTGAAAACCTGCGGCACGTGGTCAATCCGCCGGATCCGCATTTCGACACGGCCTTTGATTTCTCGCCGGTCGGCGGCATTTTGCACCTGGCCGAAAAATGCAACGGCTCCGGGGATTGCCGGAAGCTCAATTTTTCCGGCGGCGTGATGTGCCCCAGTTACCGCGCTACCCGCAACGAAAAGGATACGACCCGGGGGCGGGCCAATGCCCTGCGCGAAGTGTTGACGATGAACGCGCACGAAAACCCGTTCGACCACCCGGCGTTGCACGAAGCGATGGACCTCTGCCTGTCGTGCAAGGGCTGTACTTCCGAATGCCCGTCGAGCGTGGATATGGCCGCCCTGAAGGCGGAATATCAGCACCAGAACTGGCAAAAAAAAGGGATCCCGCTGAAAATACGCGCTATTGCCCATATCGACCGGCTGAATGCCCTGGGTATGCTGGCGCCCGGCCTGGCCAATCGGGTCATGAACCACCCGAAATGGGGGCCCAGGATGAAGGCGTTCCTGGGGATAGCCCCGCAACGCACCTTGCCGGCGCTGCAACCGGTGTCGCTGCGGAAATGGTTCAGGCGCAATCGGCGAAAGCTTCGGCCGGAAGGAACGCCGAAAGGCCGGGTCTATTTTTTTTGCGACGAATTCACCAACTACAATGACACCGGGATCGGGATCAAGGCCGTGGAGTTGCTCAACCGCCTGGGATATGAGGTGCGCATGCCGAAACACGCCTCCAGCGGGCGGGCGGCGATCTCAAAGGGCCTGCTGCTGAATGCCCGCAAAAAGGCAGCCGGGAATGTCCGCATATTCAGCCGCCTGATCAGTGAAGCTACTCCGCTGGTGGGGGTGGAGCCGTCTGCGATCCTCAGTTTCCGGGATGAATACCCCCGCCTGTTGCGCGGTGAAGCCCAGACAACAGCCAACCGGATCGCGCCCCACGCCCTGATGATCGAGGAATTTCTGGCCGGAGAAGCCAAAGCCGGCCGGATCGGTCCGGAGTATTTTACCAAGGCGCCGAAAAAAGTGCTGTTGCATGGCCACTGTCACCAGAAGGCCCTGGCGAGCACAGAGGCGAGCGCCTTTATATTATCGCTGCCGGAAAACTGGACGGTGAGTGTTATTCCCTCCGGTTGCTGCGGCATGGCCGGCTCTTTCGGTTACGAAAAGGAACATTACGAGCTCAGCATGCAGATCGCCGAAATGGTGCTGATGCCGGCCGTCCGGGAAGCCGGTGCGGATACGCTCATTGCAGCTCCGGGTACCAGCTGCCGCCACCAGATTATGGATGGGACGGGGCGGAGGTCGGTGCATCCGGTGGAGGGGTTGTGGGAGGCGGTGTTAGCATAGAAGGAGGAGGAATTGAGGATTTGTTGATGCGTTGATAACAGTCCGCAGTTTGTCAGTCCGCAGTCTGCCCTCACAACGGGATGAGCAAAAAAAATAATTTTATTAAAACACACATGGTTCTTTTAGGTCAATATCACAATAGTATTTTGGATTTATTGGGAGAAAAGTTGATTTTTAAAAATTGTACTTGCAATGATTCCGACTCATTAAGATTACAAATTCAATCAGAAATAAATTCTCATCCAGTATTTTCGGACTATTTTGATGCAGAAGATGATTGCTTAATCTACGATGCTGTTGGCAATTTTTGTCAATTTACCTCTACGGCAGATTATCGCAATGCTGTTGCAAATTTATTGCTTTCGACACTGGATTCTTTGGAAGCTTCGAATTTGTTTGGGCCTCAGGAGCTGAAGTTATACTGTCAGATTTTCCAGGAGGGCTTTTGGCTGTCGAAAGCGACACTTATTAATTCACCGGTCTTTAAATCCATTTTTGATGACGGGAAAAATTCTGATATTATTTTTTTTAATGAGCTGGGGGTTCTATGCAATTTTCAAATTTTTTGAATTGAAATTCGGAAAATTAAATAATAAACTTCCTGTTACTGCAAATAAATATTGGATTGCGATAAATTACGGCCTGTCCTGGGGGGCGTTTAATTCGTTTATTCCAATCCTGTTTGAGGCCTCTGCAATAAAGGGGAAACAAATTTTTATTATTTCTGAAGTTGTTTTATCGATTTTTGTTTTAATATTTTATTATCTATATTTTAAAAAACAAAATTTCAACAAATGAAAGCTGAGTTGTTATTTTTGTTGTTGCTGTTTCCAGTAATCATAAATTTTTCTGTTTATTATTATCTTGAAGCAAAATCCCTAAATAGTAAGATTGATTTTAGAAAAGTTTGGGTTTGGATCAATTTTTTAGGAGCTGTCTTTGTTCCATTTATTTTAATACTAGAAATGATGAAAGTATTGAAATAAGAGTAATTGATAAGCGCTAACCTCTATCCCGAAATGCCGATACATTACGACATAGAAACCGATGGTCTTTATTTGGAAGGCATTGAAATAGGCATTAAAAAAGGCATTGAAAAGGGTATCGAAAAAGGTATCGGGAGAGGATTACACTTATCCGTTCAACGGCTGATGGTTAAATTTCCCGAATTCTCCGATGCGTATATCGCTGATATCCTGGAAACCTCTATCGAACTGGTTCGACAGGTTCGGGCGGATATGGATAGCAGGAATAGCTGATTCGTTGAGCAGCTGATCTGGTCCAAATCAACCTCCAAGCCATCCCTCCAGGTCCAGGTACTCAAAAAATCGCCGTTCCGATCCATCCTCCATCAATATACCGATCTCCTGCTGCCATTCTCGTTTGATCTCCTTTTTTTCTTTTTCCCCGGCCGCCGATCCTAATCTTCGCAAATTGGTCAGCAAGAGCCGTTCAGCCTTCAGTACGTCTCTGCGCTGGGCCACCTGCCGCCGCGCGCTGACCAGCAAATGCTCCATCAACTGATCGTTGCCCAGCTCGTAGTGGATGAGCAGGTATAACCACAATGCGTAGCGGTAAATTTCTTCAGCAACGGCAGGGCGGTTCTCCTGGTACAGCGGCGTAATCTGCGCCAGCGCGAACCCGTAGTTCCGGGTTTGAAAAGCGATAAGCCCCAGCAGATAACGCAACGTAACCACGGTTTGCGGCAGTAAATCCTTTTCGAGGCGATGAAGGCTGGCGGCAATTTCCGGCGCCTTCAGAAAAGCTGCTGCATATTTGCGCTGCGCGATCAGGCTGTTCAATTCCAGTTGGGAACTCCATTGGAATATGCGGATATTGAGCCCCTTGATCTGTTTGAAAGCGGAGCGGTGGCGCAGCGCCCGCAACTTATCCAGCCCCCGGCTCAGCCCGGCGTGGTCGCCCAGTTGGAGCTGGTCGATGAGCAGGTTGTAGAGGGTCGACAGGTAGCGGTCGGCGATGAACCGGGCGTTGTCCGGAAACGCTTCCAGGGTTTCCAATAACGCCTTGTTGGAATTGTAGGCTTCCGTTTTTTCTCCCTGCATGAAAAAGAACAAGGATCTGGCCTGTTGGAAATCGGCCTTGCCGGCGCCCGAACCCCCCGTTGGCGACAAAGGCAGCAGCGTTTCCCGGAAATGATCGGCCGTTTCCGGGGTATAGCGTACCCGCCGGACATGCAATCGGGCCATTTCACTCTTCAGCCAGGCCTGTTCCAGATCTATTCGCAGGCTGTCCAGGTGGGCAGCGTAGGTTTCCCGCCACAGTTGCAATTGAGCGGAGGATAACCCTGTTTTGAATCCTTTTTCCAACCAGGCGCGCTCAAGGTCCATGTATTCCGGCCAGTATGCGGTCAGTCCATCCCGCCCGATCTGTTTTTTTAGTTTGACCAGCAAAGCCCCGGCCTGTTCTTCCAGCCCTCTTTTCAGCAGGATATACACCTGGTGAAGCCGTCGCTTGACCTGTTCCTCCGGCGACTGTTCCATATAATAAAGGTGTAAACTATCCAGGAGTCGCTGATAGAGCTGTTCCTTGATCACGGGCAGATGCCGTAAAAAGGAAGCGCCGGTGAGCCGCATTTTCAGCTCGCGCTCTGAAAATTCGGACAGGGCCTCCAACGTGTCAAAAAGCCGCAGATAATCCAGGTCGGTCTTGCCGTGCAGGGTGGCCTGGCGTCGAAAATGGCGCTTTTCAGCCGCATTCAGGCTTTTGATCAGCAAAAAGAGTTTGTTGCCGGCAGGTTTCAATTCAATTAAAGATTTAATTTAAAACAAGGTTGAATAATGTTCTAAAAATACAAATTCCATTCAAAACACAATTACAAATTTAATTTATACTTTAAAATTGACTTGTCCGCCGCTTCCGGTATGCCTAACTTGTGCCTATAAAACAAGTCAAGAGATGTCTAGAATTTTATTGCTCTCCTTCATTTGCCTGTTCTTCGGCGCCCTGACGGCCCAGAACACCTGGACCTGGGACGCGAAATACAAGCCTTCCAAGGTCAACGACTGGTTGGAAACCGACGACCTGATTTACCTGGCCACCGATGCGGGTATTTACCTGGTGGACAAACAAACCGGCGAACTGACCGACCACTGGACCCGCATTTCCGCAGGACTGCCTTCCAATAAGATCGAATCCATCAAACTGGAACCCGGCACCAACCGGATCTTCATCGGAACGTACGATATCGGTATCGGCTTCCAGACCCCGGAAGGAACGTGGCAGACCATTCCATATCCCGCCGAAGCCTACAATGAATTCAACCCGCTGATGACCTATTGCGTCAACTTTGATGCATCAGGCCGCATCCTGGCGGGTACCAGCCAGGGGATCGGCCGGTACAACGACGGTCAATGGACCTGGTACGGCCAGGGCGAAATCGGGCCTTTTATCAGCGGCGCCTGGAAAATGATCCGGCAGGACGACGGCGAGGTCCTCATCGCCAGCAACCTGCTGCTGCGGACCAACGGGGATGATTTCGACATCCTCAGCCCGGTTAACCCCAACGGCGGTTTCCCGGATTCGCTTTTCGCCTACGGCAGCGCCCAGCTTTACCGACAGTCCAGCGGTATCATCTGGTTCATCACCGACGTCGGCGATGTCGGTCGCTACGACGGGCACCACTGGGATATCACCCATGGATTCCAACAAACCGAAATTCCTTTCAACCATGCGCGGTTCATGACCGAAGACCAGGAAGGCGCCCTCTGGTTATGCGTTGACTACTACGGGTTTGTCAAATACCAGGATGGAGATTGGGTAAAGGGCGATGTAGGAATGGAGCTCTCCAATCCCACGGCAATGATTTTCGGCGACGGATTTTCTGTGGGTGTCACCTCGGATACGATTCGCTGGTCGGGCGGTCAGGCTGAAAGTATGACCGCCATGGGTAATATGCCCTGGCCAAGCTACCTTTACAGGCTCCGCAACGATCAGGACGGCAAACTCTGGACCCGACCCGACGCCCACCTGATCCAGACCATGGACGGCTCGCAATCCATTGAGCTCCAGAATGATTTTGTTTCCGACTTCGGTTTCGCACCCGACGGCACCTGCTGGGTGGTCAGCAGCAAAAAGATCATCCGCATCAAAGATGGTGTCCGCACCGAATATACGCCGCAAAACAGCAACCTGCCGGATCAATACTCCTACTATATGTCGATCGATCAGGGCGGCCGCCCCTGGATCAATGTCTATTCCAAAGGGATCTACGCCTTCAACGGCCAGGATTGGAAATTGATGCCGGCCGTCGACGCCGATGAATATGCCGTACTGGAAATGAAGGCCGCCGGTCCGGATGTCGCCTACGCCGTACTGTACAAGGACCTGGTATCCACGCTGTTCAAACTGACCTTTTCCGGCACCGTTGAGCCCATCGACTGGCCCGCGGGCTGGAACGGAAACTCCTACAGCTCCATGTATTCCGACCCGGCAAACGGCGACCTCTATATAGGCGGCTATACCAAGCAGCTTATCCGCTGGAACGGCGAAACCTGGAATTATATGGACCTGCCGGAGGGTTGGCCGGAAGAAGGTCCGGTTCGCCAGATCGGCATCCAAAACGGCAACCTTTGGATCAGGGGAACCAACCAACTGGCTTTCCGGGAAGACGGCGACTGGCGGTATTACGACGTTGAGCATTCACCGATGGATTCCGATCCGACCCTCGACGCCGGTATCGACCAAAACGGCGTGGCCTGGATCCTGCACTCCCCGGCGCGCGCCGTAGAAACCCTGACCACCGGCTGGGCACTGGTCACCGGCGTTAATCCGCATCCCGCACCGGTCAGCGTCCGGCTGTTCCCCAACCCCACCCAGGATAAATTATACATCGATGGGGCAACCGGCTCCGGTATGGTGACCATACTGGATGCCGCAGGCCGGATCGCAGGCAACTGGTCAACGACCGAGCTGAGCCAGGGCCTGGAAGTGAGCGCATTACCCGCCGGCATCTACCGGATAAGAATATTGCAGGACGGCCGGGCCTATATCGGCAGTTTTGCGAAAGAATGATTTTTGAGGCTTTGATATGATGGCGCTGTCCGCCGAAGTCTATGGCGTAAGCGGACAGCGCCCGTATTTATCCCACCCCAGTTTTACGCCTGCCTTTTAGCATTCTTCTTACCTTGCAGCCGGACAGAACGCCAAACCAACGCCGACATGCAAGACGAAAGGATCCAACACCGGTTCATCAACCTGTTTCTTTACGCCTGGATCGCCGCCGGGATTTTATTTCCCAGCCGGGCCTGGTCTGCCGCAACTGACGCCGCCTATATCCGGGTCAATCAGCTGGGTTATTTCCCGGACGACCCCAAAGTGGCGGTTTCCTTCAGCCGGTCACCCATCAACAGCCGGTTTTCCGTGATCGATACGCGCACCGGCAAAGCGGTCTTTTCCGGAAAAATCCAACCCGATACGGCGCCCGAATGGAAGGGGTTCCATTACTATCGCCTGGATTTTTCACCGGTAACCCTTCCGGGCGAATACCGGCTTGAGTTGGCGGACAGGCAGACCCGGTCGGTAGATTTCGAAATCGGAGACCGGGGCTACAGCGGCTATGCAGAAGACCTCCTGGCTTTCATGCGGCAACAGCGCTGCGGCTACAATCCCTTTCTGGACATGGTCTGCCACCAGCGGGACGGCCGTTCAGCCTACGGCCCGATGAAGGATTCCACCTACGTGGATGCCTCCGGCGGCTGGCACGATGCCGGCGACCAGCTGAAATACCTCATCACGTCGAGCAACGCGACAGCCAGGATGCTGCTGGCTTACGAATTGTACCCGGACCGGTTCGGCGACCAGTTCAATGCGCTCGGCCAACCCGGCGCCAACGGCATTCCCGATGTGCTGGACGAAGCCAGGTGGGGCCTCGACTGGATCCACAAACTCCATCCCGCTCCGGATCAACTCATTCACCAGGTAGCCGACGACCGCGACCACCGGGGTTGGAAAATGCCCGACCAGGACCCTTCCGACTATGGTTGGGGTCCCAACAGCTACCGGGTCGCCTATTTCGCCGACGGCAAACCCCAGGGCCTCGGCAAATTCAAAAGCGAGGCCACCGGCGTTGCCAACCTGGCAGGACGCAGCGCCGCCGCTATGGCAATGGCTTACCGGATCTGGATAAAAGACCTCAGAGATACCCTGTACGCCGAAAAATGCCTGAAGGCGGCAGTCTCCCTATATGCCCTGGGCAAGGCCAAAGAAGGCTACCAGCAAGGCAATTCCTATAGCGCACCCTACCGCTATACCGAAGATACCTGGACGGACGACATGGAATGGGGCGCCGCGGAACTCTACAAAGCAACCGGCCGGCCGGATTTTCTCCGGGATGCCGGTCAATATGCGCTTCAGGCCAATACCGTCACCAGTTGGATGCCGGAGGATACGGCCAACCATTACCGGTTCTATCCCTTTGTCAATGTCGGGCATTTTGCCTTGTATGAATCGGCAGACCAGGAAATGAAAGCAAAACTCGCCGGGTTTTACAAAACAGGCATTGAACAGTGCATGAAGCGGGCAAAAGGAAATCCCTTCCGGACGGGCGTACCGTTCATCTGGTGCTCCAACAACCTGGTTTCCGCCCTGATCACGCAGATCATCCTGTACGAACGAATGACCGGCGACATAACCTATCACAGTTTCATGGTCGCTCAACGCGATTGGCTGTTCGGTACCAATTCATGGGGCACCTCCATGTTCACCATGATCCCGCGGGATGGCGAGTACCCGGAGGATGTCCACACCAGCGTCTGGATGAAAACCCGGAGACCAGTCCCCGGCGGATTGGTGGACGGCCCCCTGCGAAAAGATATCCACGACAAACAACTCGGCATCGTGTACGGCGAACCCGACGAATTTGCGGCAGTGCAGAACGGGGTGGTCGTTTACGGCGATGACAACGGCGACTACGCCACCAACGAGCCTACCATGGACGGTACGGCCGATGCCCTCCTGATGATGGCCTGCTGGGGCGCACGCAATTAACAAAGTCGCCCCTCTCACCCTCTCACCTCCTATCCGCCGTAGCCTCGGGCGAAGGCGGGCTCTCACCCTCTCCTCAATCAAACCACGAATACACCACGCTCACCTCAAAGATATTGCCCAGAAAAGAGCGGAATTTGCCCAAAGGCACGTCATAAGCAAAGGCGATCGTCCATTGGCTGTTCAGGATATTGAGGGATTCTCCCAGCTTCATGCCGGTTTCCAGGTGAAGGGCCGAACTCACCGGGCTGCCCATCCCTACCCCACCCCCAAGGCCGAACCAGTAAAAGTCGCTGATCTGGTAGCGGGCGTTGAAATTCAGGCTGACCGGGCCGCGGGGCACGTACCGGACCCATAGCGACGGTTCGATAAAAGAGGTGCTGGAGCCGAACCATTCCACATCAAAGTACCCCCCGACCACGCCGTAAAGATGCTGAACCCGGCGGATGTCGAAGGCCCGGCTGCCGGAGGTATCGCGGTAGACGGTCGACAAGCCGAAGGTCTGCGGGACGGAAATGCCGGCGTATAATTTATCGCTGTAATAGTAATAGACGCCCAGGCTGAAATCCGGGTAAAGGACATTGGGTTTGTCCAGGTCGGAAATTTCGGGTTCGGCAAACCGGATATCATTCAATTTGGCCCGGTACTGCACCAATCCCGCGCCGATGCCGATAGATATCGCGTGATCGACCCGCCTGCCCAACTCAAGCCGGTAAGCAAACCGGCCGTATATCCCGGTCTGTCCGATCTTGCCGGTCTGGTCCCGGATGATATGCCCGCCGGTGATGAGCTCATCGCGCTCTTTGGGAATGTACTCGAAGTTCACCACCTGGGTATTCGGCCCGTCCTTGAGGTCCATCCACTGCCGGCGATAACTCGCTCCGATCGAGTAGTTCATCTCATTGAGCAGGTAATTGCCTGAAATGGAAGCCGGGTTCAGCACGCCGGATTGATCGCGGTAGACGCTGAATAAAGGGAGTTGTTGAGCGGATCCTGTACCCATTGAAAAAACGAATAGAAGGAGCTGGAGGATGCGAGGATGCGAGGATATGAGGATGCCTGTGCCCCGTCGCCGCAGCGGCTTTGGCGCGCAGGAGACCGGCAAGGCAGGGATTCGAAGATTTTTCATTGGTCTTAATCAATTTTGTGTTCCCACTTGTACATTTTGCATTTCAATAAATCAGGTAAACAACCTGTGTCCGCCGGTAAATCTCGCCTTCCACGCTGACCTCCATCAAGGCATAATAGGCGCCTTCCGGCAGCGGTTTTGAATTGCTGCCCGACCGGCCGTCCCAGGGCGCTTCTTCCAGGTAATTTTCCGATTGGTAGACCAGGTCGCCCCACCGGTTGGAAATGGTGAGTTTCATGGAGACATCGCCTCCGCTGCGGTAGCCCAGTACCTCCAGATTATCGTTGACGCCGTCGTTGTTGGGGCTGAACCCTTCGGGCAGGTAAGGCAGGTTGAGCACTTCGATGTACACCGTAGCCGTATCGCAGGCGGAAGGACAATCTGAACCGGTATAACAGACCTCATACACAAAGGACACCGTTCCCCTCAGGCCTTCCTCCTCAAAGTATTGAAATCCGTTGGACAACGTCCTGAGCTCGCCGAACTGCGGCAGCGTACGGGCACTCAGGGTGTAGTCCGCCCCGGGCGGCAGTCCGTCGTTTTTCAGGACATCCGTAAAAATTTCCGTATTGGCGAGTTCCAGGGTAAAATAATCATCCGCAGCCTGCAATCCGGTTGCCGCTGTGACATTCACCGTATCAGCGCCGATCACGCCGCATCCGTCCGCAGTGACCGTCCAGATGAAGCGGTTCGGTCCCGGTTTCAATCCCGTTGCCAGGGTGCTGGCCTGGCGGGCATTTTGCAGGAGTACGCCGGACGGAGCCGTCCATACCCCGTTCCCGCCGGTAACAGGTGCAGCCTCGAGCTGGTAGCTGGTTTCACAAACATTGGCGTCATCGCCGGCAAAGACCACCTCCCCCTGGGGAAGGCCCAGAACGGTGAGACTGAACGGTCCGGTCTGGTCGCTGGCACACCCCTGCCCGACCGCAAACACGTAGTAATCCCCCGCATCCGCAGGCTGAACGGATTCCAGGATATAATCCGGCTCAACCGTCTGGACCGTATCCCCGGAAGGCCTGATCCAATGGTAGGTGAACCCGCCGGCGCCCAGGTCGTTGGTCGACAGGATCAGCATTTCGCCCTGACAAAGCACTTCTTCCCCCTGGATGAAATTCAGGATTCCGCCGCTGCCGGTGCTGAATACGATGGGTTGGCCCGCAGCTACGGAAAGGCAGGGATCGGAAAGATCGATCCCGCCGCCTGCGGCATTGCCGGCAACCGCTGAAATATAATAGGTTGTTCCGGCGGTCATTGTCCCGGCAAAATAGGCAAAAACCGGTTCGGGCGCCGTTGCCAGCACATTACCGAGCGCCGTACCCGACGCGGTATGCAGGGCATAGATCAGGGCGTCGTCTCCATCCAGGACGGCGTCGTTGTTGTGGTTCGCTTCGGCATTTCCGCCGGTGCAAAACGACGCGACGGGCCCAATGTCCATCGTTCCGGCAAAGGTGGTACAGCCGCCTCCGCCGCATCCCGGACTCCCCTGGGGCAACACCTGCAACGGGACAGCTGTCAGCCCTGAAACACAGCCGCCCTGCTCCTGCGCCGCAAATACCTGTCCGCTGCCGGCATTATGGTTTTGCGGATCCGGGACAGGGTTTGCGCCCGCGCCGTCCAGAAACCACAGGATATTGAATCCGGGACCGGTTGAAATGACGCTTTCAAGGGCTGTAAGGTCAAAGGCCGCTTGGCCGTTGCCCTGGTCGCATTCGCTCGCTGTGGTCGTACCGGGCGGCGGTACCGCATTTCCGCCGACCGTCAGGGTTGCGGCATCCGTGCAGCCGTCCTGCCCTGTCACGGTGATCATATAGCTGCCCGCACCGAGGTTTTCGATCATGAGCCCCGAACCGCTGCCGGAATCGCCGCCGCCGGTCCAGTTGTACCCGAACGGCGATTGTCCGCCCGTGACCGTCAGCGCAATGCTGCCGTCTGCGTTTCCGGCACAACTTTCGTCCGTGATATCCGATCCGGTGATCTCGGTGGTGCAGTTTGCCTGATTGATGGTGAAGGTCTGGTTTTGCGCCGGGCACCCGTTCGCATCAATCGCGCCGAGGGTATAATTGCCGGCGGGCAGGTTGGCGATCAAGCCGGCCCCCGGACCGGGCAATGTACCGTTTCCGGTTGAAGGCCCTGACCAGAAATAGCTGTAGGGCGGCGAACCGCCACTCAGGTTGAAGGCGAGTTGACCGTCGGATCCGCCGACGGTTGAAGGCGGCGTCGGTTGAAGATCATCGATCACCGCGGGGTCCGGTTCGGTAACGGTTGCGGTAATGAAAGCCTGGCAATCGTTGGCATCCGTAACCGTCAGGCTGTAAATTCCGGCGGGAATATTGCTGAGGTTTTGAGAATCCGCCCCGGTATTCCATTCAAAAAGGTAAGGGCCGGCGCCGCCGGTGAGGGTTACGCTGATGGAGCCGGTTGCCGTGCCCGCGCAATCAGCCGGGGTGGAGTCAGCGGTGAGGGTGGGCCCGCCTTCATCCGCTACGACGGTGCTGGTTTGGAAGGTGCAGAGGTTGGCATCCGTTACGGTCAGGTCGTATGTACCTGCGGCCAGCCCGCTGATCAATGAACCGGTTGCTCCATTGCTCCAGTTGAAGGTATAGGGCCCTGCCCCCCCCTGGGCAACCGCCTGTGCGGTCCCGTTGTCCTGGCCGCAAAGGCTGTTGGCAGGCGTTACGGCGGCGGTGAGGGGATTGGGTTGGCCGACCGTTGCCGAAGTCACAGCTTCGCAATTGTTGCCGTCCGTGACGGTAACGGTGTAGGTCCCGGCAGGGAGCCCGGATATATTTGGGGTATCATCGCCGTTGCTCCAGTTGAAGGTCAGGGGCGCCGTGCCTCCGGAGACCGTCAGGTTGATGCTGCCGTTCGAACCGCCGTTGCAAGTGGCGTCCGTCGTGGTGGTCGACAGGCCCGGTCCGTCTGAATTGGTAATCACGAATGTTTCAACGGCGGTGCAGCCGTTGGCGTCGGTTGCGGTGACCGCGTAGGAACCTGCCGCCAATCCGTTGTTGATCTGCCCGGCGGCGTTGTTGCTCCAGGCATAGGTGTAATTCGGGGTCCCGCCGGAAGCGGATGCCGTTGCGCTGCCGTTGGCTTGTCCGCAGGTAGCGTTTGCGGGGGTCACATTCAGGTCGAGAACGGGCGGCTCATGGATATCCAGACCGGCGATGGCCTGGCAATTGTTGCCGGCGGTCAGGGTTACCGAGTAGTTGCCCGCCGGCAGGTCGGCGATATCCTGGGTCGTAGCGTTGTTGGTCCACTGGAAGGCCAGCGGCGGCGGAGCTGATGTCGTCAGCATGATGGCTCCGGTAGCGGCGCCGTTGCAATCGGCATCCTGGCCGGTGAGCGTCATGTCGGGCGACGGATTGACCGTTACCGTCAGATTATCCCGGTCGCTGCAGCCGTTGGCATCCGTGACGGTCACGCCGTAGGTTCCGCCGTCGGCAGGCGTTGTACTGTTTAAAACGGGGTTTTCGCCTGTACTGGAAAAGCCGGAAGGGCCGTCCCAGGCAAAATCATAGCCGGGGGTTCCGCCGGAAGGATTGGCGATCAGGTTGAGCGCGGCGCCTTCGCATAGCGGCGAGTTGGAGGTAGGGCCTACCGCTGGAACGGGCAGGGAGCTGATGGTTACTTGTCCTGTATACGAACACCCTGCCGGATCAGAGGCCACGACCGTATAACTTCCTGCGGTCAGATTAACGGCAGTTTGTGTGTTTTGTCCGTTGCTCCAATTGTAGGTATAGGCGCCGCCGCCGGTGACCACGGCTGTCGCCTCTCCATCGTCAGCAGCGCCGCAGGCGTCCTTTACATTGGTAAAACTGAGGGTTTCATCGCAAACGATGGTCGTACAGTTCAGGAATTCCGACGTATTGTTTCCGCCTACCGTAGCGGTGGCCGTCACCTGATCGCCCGACGACAACACGCCCGAAGCTACGCTTACCGTCCAGGTACCGCCGGATACGGTTGCGCTTCCGATGAGCGTTTTTCCCTGGCAGGGCGGATTAACGGGGTCGCAGCCGGCGGCGTCATTGATAAACACCTCGATCAGGGCGCCGTTGGGCCCGGAACCTGAAATGGAAGTCGAAGCGGCGGCAGTGATCGCTAAGCCTGAAACGGCAAACCCCGACCTTTCGATCCCGGCGCTGGAATTGCAGTAGATCTCATTACCGGTCGCCAGGACGTTCACGACCGGGGAGGCGGCAAAAATCCCGTTGACGTTATGGGCGATCGTGTTGCCGGTGATCTCGAAATTGCCGGAAGCCGAGGTCAGGATGCGGATGCCGTCAAGGGCATTGTTGCGGGCGGCGCCGGAGGTGGGATCTACCCCGATCACATTATCAGAAGCTGTAAAGGAGGACGGGCTGTTGGCCAGGATGCCGTACCGGTTGCCGCCCATCGCATTTTGGCTGACGGTGGCGCCGGAGCCGTTCAGCACAATAGCGCCGCCGGAGCCCGCATTTGTGAAGTTGGTGATGTACAGGCCGTAGATTTCCACATTGGCGGCGTTGACCTGCAAGGCGTGCTGGTTTCCGGCAATCGCCCCGTCGATGACCACCTTGCCGAGAAACCAGCCGGGTTGGGTCCTGGCATCGATCACCACATTGGCTTTCGTGATGGCCGGGAGCGGGGCCGCAGGCGTGGGGGTTATGGTAATGACGCCAGGCGTACCGATGTTGAAATGAATGAACCGGATGGTGGAAGCCGGGTCATTCACGCAATTGATGGCAAACCGCAGCGACCCGGCAACGTTATTCGAACTGGTTACGTAAACCGTATCGCCGACCACAATCCCGCATTGGGCCATTGGCCGCTGAAAAGTGGTTAACAGGATGGCTATGGCTAAAAATAAGCCGGTTTGATTTTTCATGGGGTGTTCAATTGGACGTTCAAATTGGTTAAGCTGAAAATGGTTTTCTCATTTCACCACAAAGATCGGCAGTTGCCGGGCATCCATTTCATTACCGGGCATGAACGGCGTCTGATTGGTCGGCGCTCCCGGTTTTTGCTGCCTGACCATTTGGGGTACCCTCAACCGCAAATAATTGTAGAGCTCGGCCAGGGTGATGATCCCGTTGTTGTCGGCATCCGCATGGTACGCCCCGCCCGGCCCCGTGACCTCCTTGTTGCCGAATGCCTCCAAAATGGCTTCGGTAAATGCGCCGTTCTCCCAGGCTGCATCCTCGTACGACATTTCGCTGGCGCCGCAGGAAGACATGGTGTTCAGCCCCGGATTCAGGGCGGCCAGTTTGGCCAGGGCGTCAGCCCGTTCGATATCGGTCATCTCCTTGCTGTCGGCCGCCCCGCTGTGGCAGGCATCTATGAAGACGGCCTTCTTACACTGGATCCGGTTCAACTCCTGGACAATGTCGAGCTGAAAATCGATGGAGCGGATGCGTTCGTACCTGGGGTCGTAATTGGACGGCAGGAGTTTGAATCCGTCCCGGCTGTTCTTGCCGTGGCTGGAAATGAACACCAGCAAAACGTCCTGGTCCAGGATCCGTTGAGCCGCTGCCGGGTTTTCATACTGGAATACCAGGTCGGCGACGGCTTCGCGGATATCATCGGCTTCCGTATCCTCGGGCAGCACCATTTTATGGATGAATACCTTTCCGTACAATTTATCGGGCCCGGCCTGGCCTTCGAACGCCGCGGCAAAATCACCGGCGTCCTTGCTGGTATAGTTCAGGTCACGCTGGCTGGGGCCGATGGCCAGGATATGCAGGTTGGGCTGTTGCGGCTGGTAGGTGACCACCATGGTTGAGGTCCGGAACTTGCCGTCCGGGGTTTCCACTTCGATTTCCAACCGGTTCTCTCCGGGTTGAAGGTGGATCTTGTTGTTGTAGACGTAGCCGAACTGGCTTTTGCCTTTATCTCCGGCCGACAAGCGGACTTCGTCCATTTTGGAGCCGTCCACCACCACGCTGTTGTTGAGCACCTTGAAGCTCTTTTGTTGCAAGGGAGCGTTTGAACCGACCGCCAGTTGGACATCAAAGACGTCCTTGTTGGAGATCAGGCTCCGGATATCCGATTTTGTCTCATCCGGTTGGGTCAGCAGCATGAAGATCTCCTTCCCCATCGCCGCGCCGCGTTCCAGTTTTTTTTCAATTTTCTGGTCGCCAAAATCCACGGTACAAGTGATGCTCAACTGATCGGACCGCAAAGTGCCGGTGCGTCTGTACACGAATTTGACCGTTTGGCTGGCGTGCGGCAGGATCTGCGGAATACTGACCTCCCTCGGGCTGACGGCCTGAATACCGGCAGGCATTTTGAATTGAACGGTCACCGGTTTGGCGGCAAAGTCGCCCGGATTGTGCAACACCACCTGAACGGTTTCATCATCAGAAGTCTTGCTGTCTTCGAAAGTAAAATTATCCACCTCGACAGCCGCCTGCAACGGCTGGAGGCTGGAAAAACCGGCAGCGAAGGAGGCCAGTTCCTGGTTGCCGCTCCGGACAGTGACGGTGAATTCATTATCGGCGGTATTCACAGCGGCATCGCCGTAAACCGGGATCCGGATCTCCCGGTTCGTTCCCGCCGACAGGTTGCCGAAGTAATTTTGTTCCCAATACCGGACACCGTTTGCGCCTTTGGTCTGTTTGACGCTGACCTGAAGATCGGGGATATTTGTCTGTTGCTGGTTGAACAGGGTGAAGGTCAGGTGGGACCGTTCGTTGGGCCTGAGTTTGCCGTCGGCGGTCCGCAATACGGCTTCCGAATGATCGATTCCGGTTTGTTTGGCGCCTAGCAAACCGCCGGCCGCCGACGGGGATTCCGAGAACCGGAACACCCATGCATCGTCAGCCCCCTGCGCGTCGGAAGCGCTGTTGCCCGCCGCGACAACCGCTCCGTTGTGGAGCACGGCAAAGGCCTGGACCGCGTCGTCCTTCTGGCCGCCGTAAGGCCATTCCCAGGCCCGTTGGCCGCCGGAAGTCACTTTGACCACGTACCCTTTGAAGGTCCGGGCGCCGGAATGATAGGATTTGGACCGGCCGCCGAGCAGGAAGCTGCCGTCGGGCAATGCGGCCACGGTCTGGGCGAAGTCGTCGTCTTTGCCGCCGAAAGCGCCCTGCCATTGCTGAAAGCCGGCGTTATTGGTTTTTACCAGCCACATATCCAGTCCGCCCGCGCTGTTGGAACGCGTGATGCCCGCCATGGCAAAGCCGTCATCCGGGGTGGCAATCAGGTGGGTGGCTTCATCCCAGTCCTTGTCGCCGAAGGTCCTTTCCCAGGCGATCTTACCGCCGATATCGGTTTTGAGCAGGAAGGCGTCGCCTTTTCCGCTTTCAGCCGCAGCCCCCGTATTGCCGGCCAGGGCGAGTTGACCATCGGCGCCGAGGGCCATACCGCTCAGCGAGGCGTATTTGTTTTTACCCACCTGATGTTCGCCGATCAACTTCCGCCCCTCGATCTGCGCCAGCCAGATATCGCCTTTGGAGCCGCCGTCGCGCTGTCCGGCAGCCGCCAGCGTTCCGTCGGTTAAAAAGGCCAGGCAGGAGAAATAGTCATCACCGGCGCCGCCGAATGTCGACTCCCATATCACATTGCCGTATTCGTCGGTTTCAACGAGCCAGGCGTCCTTTTTGCCGTTGCCGGCCGATTCGGTATAACCCGCCAGCAGGAAATAGCCGTCATAGGTCTGAACGATGGCAGAAAATCCGTCCGCCCTGGCGCCGCCGATCCGCTTTTCAGCCAGCTTGCGCCCGGTGCTGTAATCCAGGATGAGCAACAGCCCGTCGGATTTACCGGATGCCCCGGATTGGGTTTCGCCGACTGCCATCAAATAGCCGTTGGAGGCCTCTATGATCTGGCGCACCTCGTCCTGGTTGCTGCCGCCGAACCGGCCTTCCCAGTCCAGGCCGTTTGGTTGCGACCACCCCAGCACGGGCATAAACACGGCAAGCAGGATGGTTTTAAAGATTTTGGGATTCATACATCATTGCTTTTGAATAATACAAATGTAGTTTAATTGGGGGATTGAGCCGATTGTTCGATTGATTCGATTGATTCGATTGGTTCGATTGGTTCGATTGTTCGATTGATCGATTGGTTCGATTGATTCGATTGATTCGATTGGTTCGATTGATTTGATTGATTCGATTGATTCGCCACGCCGCGGCGTGGTCGATTGGTCTTGCCCTCAGTTCCTCGATTCTTCAGTTCCTCAGTTCCTCAATATAGGATTGTTCGATTGTTCGATTGATCGATTGGTTCGATTAAGATCTGTTGATTTGAAGACGACAACCTCAAATCAACAGATCAACGAATCAACAACTACTCAGTTCCTCGATTCTTCAGTTCCTCGATTCTTCAGTTCCTCGATTCTTCAGTTCCTCGATTCTTCAGTTC
>CALMYQ010000035.1 GCA_937873655.1 uncultured Lewinella sp.
ACAACTTACGACTTACAACTTACGACTTACAACTTACGACTTACAACTTACAACTAATACGAAGGAAAATTTTCCGTCGCTACTCAAATAAAAGGTAAATGAACAAGGAATTATTTGACATGGGGCAGCGGCTCAGCAGGCGGCATTTTCTGACCAGGACCTCGCTTGGATTGGGGGCCATGGCGTTGGGTTCGCTGGCGGGGGGCAGTTGGCTGGCGGGGCAATCGGGGGGCCTGGCAACGGGGCTTGCGCCGGAAGAAAACCTTGCCGGCATGTTTCCGAACTTCCTGCCGAAAGCCAGGCGCATCGTATACCTGTTCATGAGCGGCGGGCCTTCGCAAATGGACCTGTTCGACTATAAGCCGGGATTGGAAAAAATGCAAGGCAAGGATCTCCCCGCCTCTGTCCGGAAAGGCCAGCGACTAACCGGCATGAGCGCCGGACAGTCCGCCTTGCCGGTGGCCGCTTCCGTCTTCAATTTCCGGCAACACGGTAACTCAGGCGCCTGGATAAGCGAACTGATGCCTTATACCGCTGCCGCCGCGGACGATCTCTGTATAATAAAATCCATCCATACCGAAGCCATCAACCACGACCCCGCGATTACCTTTTTCCAGACCGGCAACCAGATCGCGGGCCGGCCATCCATCGGGGCCTGGGTGAGTTACGGATTGGGCTCCCTCAATGAGAACCTGCCGACCTTTATCGTGCTGGTTTCCAAAAATGCAAGCGGGCAGCCTTTGTACGCCAGGCTATGGGGCAACGGTTTCCTGCCGACCCAACACCAGGGGGTCCAGTTTCGTCCGGACAAGGATCCGGTGCTGTTCCTCAACAACCCCGACGGGTACGATGCCGCCGACCGCCGCAATATGTTGGACCACCTTAAAAAACTGAACGAATTCCAGCGCGAGTCGTACAACGATCCGGAAGTTGACAGCCGGATCGCCCAGTACGAGATGGCTTATCGCATGCAGGCTTCCGTTCCGGGAGTAGCCGATCTGTCGGATGAACCGGATTGGGTGTTCGACCTGTACGGGCCGGACAGCCGCGACCCGGGCACCTATGCGGCAAATTGCCTGCTCGCAAGGCGGTTGCTTGAAAAAGACGTCCGGTTTGTGCAACTTTACCACCAGGGTTGGGATCAGCACACCCACCTCAACGGCGCCATCCGGGAACAATGCCGCAAAACCGATCAGGCCACGGCGGCGCTTATCCGGGATCTTAAACAGCGGGGCATGCTGGAGGATACGCTGGTCATCTGGGGCGGGGAGTTCGGCCGGACAACGTATTCCCAGGGCAAGCTGACGGGCGACACCTACGGGCGCGACCACCATCCGCGTTGTTTTACGATGTGGATGGCAGGGGCCGGTGTAAAATCGGGGATCAGCTACGGAGAGACCGACGATTTTTGTTATAATATTGTCCGGGATCCGGTGCACGTCCACGATTTCCAGGCGACGCTCATGCACCTGTTAGGGATCGACCACGAGCGGTTGACCTTCAAGTACCAGGGGCGGCGGTTCCGGCTGACGGATGTGCATGGGGAAGTGGTGAAGGGGTTGTTGGGGTGAGGGGGTGTTGATTTGTTGATTCGTTGATTTTCCTCCTCCGTAACGCCTGTGGCGTCACTACGGCGTTCGGGTGTTGATCTGGTGATTTGCCGCCTTCGCTCTTTGGGAGCTACGGCTGCCGGAGGGTAATTTGATCGACTCCCGGGTTATTCCAATTTTGAACGAAAACCTAATTTTGAACAAGCTAAAGTACTTGAGATGAAGAACAGAAGAACTTTCCTGAAAACCGCGGCAACGGCGGCGGCAGGGTTATCGGTAGCGCCTGCATTCAGCTTTTCCATCATCAATAAGCCCAGGCCGGTGGATGACCTGATCATCGGGCATGGCGAGTACCGGTATAAGGTGTACAAGGACTGGGCTAAGATCAGCGCCGTGCACAACCCGTTGCTGAACTGCCACGAGATGGTGCAGGACCAGAAAGGCCGGTTGCTGATGATCGGCGACCATACGGCCAATAATATCCTCGTGTTTGACAAATCCGGAAAGCTGCTCGATTACTGGGGAACGCAGTACCCCGGCGGCCACGGGCTTACGCTGACCAACGAAGGCGGCGAGGATTTCCTTTTCATTGTGGATTGCGGATATTACACGGACAAAACGGGACAGGGCAGGGCTCAGGCCGGACAGGTAGTCAAAACCACTATCGACGGTAATGTGGTCTTCAACATCGGCCATCCGCGCACCATCGGCATTTATAAGGATGATGAGCGATTCCAACCGACGGAGGTAGCTGTCGCGCCAAATGGCGATTTCTATGTCGCTGACGGTTACGGATCGGACTATATCATCCAGTACAACCACCACGGCGAGTATATCCGGCATTGGGGCGGACACAAGAATGACGATCCCAATTACAACCTGAGCAACGCCCATGGTGTGGCGGTCGACCTGCGGGAGCCGGCCAATCCAAAGCTCATCGTTACGTGCCGGAATGACAACGCCTTCAAATATTTCACCCTGGACGGCAAGTATATCCGGGCAGCCAGCCTCCCCGGCGCTTTCGTGTGCCGCCCGGTGCTGGACGATGAGAACCTCTATGCCGGCGTTTGCTGGTCGGTCACCCGGGAAGGTCAGAAATGGTATCCGAATACCGGATTTGTGACCATTCTGGACCAGAAGGATAAGGTCCTGTCCAACCCCGGTGGAGAAGCGCCAGAGTACAAGGACGGCGAATTGCAACCCATGTTCCAGGCGACGGGAGCCGCAAAGGTGTTTAACCACGGTCACGATGTCTGTGTGGATGAGGACAAGAACGTGTACGTCTGCCAGTGGAATGCGAACAAGACGCCGCCGGTGAAGTTGGAGCGGGTTTGAATGGGTGTTGTTGATTTGTTGATGCGTTGATGCGTTGATTTGAAACAACTGAGGATCAGTTCCTCCCCTAAAGGGATCCCTTCGGGAGATTCTTCGGTTGTTGGGCTGTTTTCGCAAGTCGGAGACTTGCGGGTAGCCGCTGCGGGGCGCAGCCCCTGGCGGGCGGTCAATTTTTCCATGTGGCCAATTGGCCGTTCGCGCCGATTGCGAGGCAGGTTTTTCCGACGCATTGAATCACATGATAGGGCGTATCGCCGGCTGATTGCCAGTTTTGCCCGCCGTCTGCAGACAAGCTCGAGCCTGAGGTGCCTACCGCCAGATACCGCTTTTTCCCGATCTGCCAGACCGATTCTTTCAGGCCGGGAGGTTGAGCCGATTCGGTGAATTGCCAGGTTTTCCCGCCGTCCCGGGTCCGGGCTATGTTCGGGTAATCGGCTTTGTCGTTGACGTAATCGCCACCTACGGCAAAGCCCATCTTTTTACTGACAAAATAAAGGCCGAAAATGCCCGCGGTGGTCCCCTGGTCAAAGGGGGTTTGGTAGACTTTCCAGGATTTCCCTTCGTCGTTTGACATGAAAATCCGGCTTTGGGTACTGAACCGCACGATCTTACCGGTAATACTGATATTGGAATTGCTGGACGCAAACGAAGCTTCTCCTTCCAACATATCAGGAAAAACGGCAGGGTCGATCCGGTTCCAGGACCGGCCGCCGTCGGTGGTTTTCAGCACATAAGGTTTGCCGCCGATCGGGTCGCCGAGGACATAGCCGGTGGATTGGTCTTTGAACTTGATGCAATCCAGAAAAACGCCGGCTTCCGCTGTGGAGAATACTTCCTTCCAGGTCGCGCCGCCGTCGCTTGTGCGAAGGATTTTTGCAGCGCCCTTTTCCGCCTCTCCCGCCGACATGGCAACAGCCGTTTGGTGGTCCAGCCCGCAGATGCCCCTGAAGTCGAGGTTGCCGCCGGGCCGGAATACCTGCCAGTTGGCGCCGCCGTCCACCGTTCTCAGGATCGTGCTTTTCGAGCCGCCGGCCCAGGCAATGTCCATATCCACCAGGTGCAGGGACCTGAAGGAAGCGTCCGTCTCGATCTGGATGGGTTGCCATTGAGCTGTAGCAAGGGTCGAGCCTGACAAGAATAGCCAGATACTTAAGCTGGTTTTAACGAATGTTGACGGCATACGAGATTATTTTTCGGCCGTTAAAGGCCCATTTTAAAGTTATTTACCAACCTATCAGCGGTTTATATCTTCCTGTTTTTTCAACGAAGACTAAAACAACCCCATCAACCCGCTGATAAGCGCCGGCGCCCCCAGCGCAAAACAGATCAATCCGGCAATGAACAGGTTCCGGGGCAGGGAACCGGGTTGGTCATCCGGCAAGGCCGCTTCACGGCGGGATTTGTAGTTGATGTACCATATCCGAACAGGCTGTCCTACGCGGTATTTACAAGGTGAAACATACGTGATGGAATAATGCCGGAGGGTATTGCCCGAAACGGTGGTATACGCTACGACGGGCGCTTCGCCGGGCCCTCCTTTGCTGCTAAATAAACCTCCCGGGTTCCGGCGGATCTCGACTACCCTACCCTCGGTCTCCTCGCCTTTGGCCAGAATGTTCCTGATATAATTTTTGCGATTGTAGGCATGCGCCAGCAGAAGGGCGCCCACAAGTGCTAAGATCGACGACCATTGAGGCGGCATGGTGTACGGATTTTGCGAAAAATACGGTTGTTGGGCCTGATAAGCAAACATTTTAATTCGCTTCCGCCAACAAGAAGAGATAAAGGGTTGGCAAACACAGGGATAAATCCATGAAGTCGTCGTTTATCCCGATCGCTAATGAGCTGTAGCGGATTTCGTCCACCCCACCAAAGTGTCGAAATAGCCCGGCACAAAACGCTTCAACTCCTTCAATTCCGTTTCCATGAACTGGCCGGTAGCGGTCTCGAAATAGCCGTGGTCGGCCGAGGGGAATACCTTGAAAGCGACCTGGTCATTGCCGCTTTGATGAAAGATTTCCCGGAAGCGGTCCATGTTATCGGCGGTATTGCTGTGGTTGTCTTTTTCACCTCCGATCACCAGCACCGGGCATTTCAGGGCGAGCAGGGCCGGTTTGGGGTCGTAGTAGCCGTTCAGTTTCCAGAAGGCGCCGGTGGGGAGATTTCCGCCCGTGCGCTGAAACCAGGGTTTTTGCATGGCAATCGGTAATGCGACTTTGTATTCGGAGGAATCACCGGTGATGCCTGCTTCGTATTTGATCTTCCTGAAATCGTAGATCTCCCGGATGATGTCTTCCCGGACACCGCTCAATTGATTGGCCCTGGTGCCCGACCAAAGGTGTTGCTCAACCGGTGTCACGGCATTACCCGCACTAATGATCACAAATTTGAAAATACCGGATTGACTGGCGGCCAGCGGCGCGACCCATCCGCCCTGGCTATGACCGAATATGCCGATCCTGGCGGCATCAACGGCCGGTTCCTGCGCCAGAGCCTGCGCGGCAGCAACGGCGTCTTCCGCATAGTGCAGGAACGAATCATCCTGCCATTTATCGCCCATTTCCCTCGCCAACCGCTTGTCATAAATAAAGGCGGCGGTCCCGTTTCCGGCGAATAGTCCGGCAAGGCCGAGGCTGGCCTCCCGTTTTTCAGGGCCGGAGCCATGGGTCATCACCACGCAGGGGAAGGGGCCGTTTCCTTCCGGCAGGATCAGCGTGCCGTGAAGCTGGATCCCGCCGTTGCGGAAGTCCAGGTCCTTTTGCCCAAGCGGTATGCGTGTTCCCGATTGGGTATTGCCTTTTCCGACGATCGTCAGGCCGGTTTTCTTTTTATCAAATTCGACAGTCCCTTCAACCTGATCAAAAAGGCCCAGGGCATTGCCGATCTCGTAGGATCTCCCCGCCTTGCGCAGGCCGCGGATCGATCCGTCCTGAAAGATGATGACCGGCAGGTCGTCGATCATGCCGACCATGGCAAAACTGCTGTCAGTCAGGCGGTAGGCGCCCATGGCCGTAAACAGGTCGCGGGAAATTCGCTGTGCAAACAACGGTAAGGTCAGGCCAAAAAACAGGAAGAGAAAGACGGGAGCGGGTTTTCGGTTTTTCATACTTCAGCCGGTTGGTGTTATGTTCAAAGACTGGATTAGGGGTTGGAGGTTGCTTGGGTGGGAGGGGTGAGAGCCCGCCTTCGCCTGAGGCTATGGCGGATGAGAGGGGTGAGGTTTTTTTCAGGAGGTCTTACCCTTTCGCTGTTCGATTTCCATGGCTTTCCAATAAAAATTCCGGAAAGCTTCCTGACCCAGGCTGGGGTGCATAGCGGCGAGGACGTCGGCCAATCCGAGATTCATCCAATCCCAGAGCATGGTGTCGAAATTGTATTTGTGGAGTTGGCGACCGATTTCCCGGCGAAGTTCGTCCGTCTCTTCGGGCAGAATACCGTTTTTAGCCAGCAATCTAAGGGTTTGCACCTGTTGGGTCTGGTCAAATTCCGTATCCAGGAACGGCTCGGTAATCCAGTTCCAGTTGGCCGCTCGCCGGGCTGCTGGAATGTCATTCCTTTCAGCAAATTTCAGGAGGGCTTCCACCGATTCCCTGCCAATAAAGATCAACTCATCCCCGATCCGAAAAGTCGGCGGATACTGATCCGGATGAATTTCGGCTATTTCCGCCGCCCGCACCTTCTTTTCGGGAAAGACCGAGGCAGGCTCAAAAGGGTAGTTCCGGATGGAAATGGAGGTTTCCCGAATTTCCGACTCACCGACACCAAAGTTGAATTCAGCCGGTCCGAAGCGGGAAGTGGTCCAGCGTTTTTTTTGCCATATTTTTTTCAGAAATGACATATTAATAAATAAGCGGAAGTCGACTATTCATTTCCCTTTTTCATATTTTCTCCTATCAAGCCCAATACCGCATCGATCTCCTCCATGAGCGGCCTGTAATGTTCGGATTCGGTGATGATACCGGTGATTATAAACAAGAGCAAATTGTTTTCGAACGTCCTCGACTTCAGGATGTCCAGGTTGCTGGTGTGGTGGTCACCCGGAGCCAATCCCATCACATCGGCAGCAACCCCGGTATCGTTAAGGATAGTCCGGATACTGCCTTCCTCCGAAAGGAAGATCACACCAGGTATTTGCCGAACCGGCTGCCGGATAAAGATTGCTTTCTGATATTTCGAAAAAAACGGACCAGATCAATTGGTTTGAAATGTACTGAGAAAGGTAAGTTAACGGTTTATCCTTATTCATTATTTCCCTCCTTTTTCTTATCTCCTAGACATCCCCGGTCAGGGATTGGTATTTTTTTTCCTCACTTGGCCGAAAATCCTGGCTAAACCCGGCCAGGGCAATCAATTGGAGGAGCATAACTGTAAGTGTTTGCTTCATTTTATTTATTTTTATTGTTCAGTTTTTGCCCCAATGGAGAGGCTGCTATTTGATATTTCGAAAAATCCCCAACAGATTATCCGCAATGGGAGGTTGGGATAGGCCTTTGTAAGAAACCCGAGGGCGATCAGGAGAAGCCCCATGATGAGGATGATGACTTGCATGATTCCAGGGTTTTGATCCGGTTGTAAAGATACAAAACGGGGGAATACGGTATTTAAAACGGTGATCTGGGCGATTACTTTAGGACAAAATCCGATCGAGAGCAGACAAAACATGCGATGTTTTTCATAGTATGTGTATTTTTAAGTCAGGCGGTCACCTCCTGTGCACGCCTGATTTCCCCCCCGGCTACGTTACCTTGACGCCCCCCAAAACCGGAACTATATTTTCCATTTTAGCGTACTGAATGGTCATTTCAGACTGTTCAATATTGTCCACTTTCCATTTACCGTTGGCAAGGACCAGGGTCCAAACGGTTTCATTATCCCTGAATCCCTCTTTCCCTTCAACAACCCGCCTGGAATCTCTGTTTCTCAAATAATCTTCCATATTGGCATCAATCTTGAACATGATCCTCGAACCTTCGTAATCCGGTTCATTGGTTATCCTCATGTGTAAGGGCGAAATGGAGTTGATCCGTTTCACGTTGCAAATATTCTCCAGATTAATCTCTTTCCATTTGTCCAGAAAAACAATTTGCTGGTTTTGCCAATACCAATCGGACATATACTCCGAACATTCCTCCAAATTTTCACCCGACCAACCTTTGTGGACCCTGGTAAACACATCCGTAATCCTGTTTTTCAGGGTTATTTCATCAAATAACCCGGGGCGGATCAATGCCAATTGTTTCAGGTCCTTTTTGGTTTTGCGAATCCCGAAATATTCCCTGGCCACGCCATAGATGATGAGGGGCAGAAAAATTATGGTCAGTATTAACAGGACCACCTTTCCCAAGGGAGAAGTAAAAATGGCCTTTGCGATCTTTCCGCCCGGCCCCGCCAGGATTTCACTGACCTGGAAGCAGATGATACAGATCAGCAACAAGAGTTTAATTATTCCTTTTTTCATGGCATATTATTAAAACATTCTGATACCCATAATCGCGCTGGCCAATATTAATAAGGCCAGAAGTTTCGCCTGGGTGTTTTTCAACATCCCGGATTTGAACCAAACCAGGCCCGAAAGCAAGAAAGCGACAGCAAATCCATATACAGCTATAGACTCGGATGTATCGTTTATCAGCAAATTATTTTCGGGTAATTTGATGACTTCCCTGATCTGTTTATTGAAGTACGTGGCTTTGACAATCACATTATCTCCCTGGCTCAATTCATCATATACCTCCTTGGTGAATTGATCGTCAATCCCCTTGAATTTGACGGTATAGGTCGTACTGCCTGTTTTGACCCTGCTACTGGTTCGTTTGGAGACAACTTGCGTTTCAATTGTCTTGTAGGGAAGTCCGATTTCAATGAAGGTGAGCATTCCGACCAGGATGGGAATGATGCTCAAATAGCGGAGCCATTTTGTGTATTGGGCAAAGTCCATAACTCAACAGGGTTTGAGGTTAACGGGTGCAAGTTAGCATCTTACTTGCATTATTCAAAGCCCCGTTTTATCCTAAAATTCATACCGCAGGAACCCGCCCAAATTATCGCTCCGGCTCAGGGCTTTACGCCCGGCTTCCGAAAAATCGGCGCCGGCGCCAAACTGGAAATTGCCCGCTTTCAGGCCGAACCGGATGCGCTGGGTCAGGCTTATCCTGCCGGCTCCCTGGGTGGGAAAGGTATTCAGGCTTTCAAATTGCGTGAACAGGTTCAACCTCTCCGTTATTGCAGGCGTATAGCGGACCAGCAGGAAATAGTCCAGGCCCGGATCCTCGGCTATTTCGGAGACCAGCCAGCTGAAAACGGTCCATTCCTTCCGAAGATGGACGTACTGCATCCCGGCCTTCGCAAATACGCCGCTGCTGAAGACCTGCACAACGGCAACCGGCGCAAATCCTTTCAGCGCCGGGTGGTTGTAGCTGAAGGCTTCCGTCAGCCCGATAGATGGCAACCGGGTTGCGGAGGTCATTTTATAATCCATGGAAGCCCGCACGCGGTTGAAGAACAGCCATTTTGACTGGCCCCCGTTCTTCCCTTTGAAGTATTTGAAGAACATGACGTCAAATGTGGCCTTTTGATGCCCGGCAAACACCTCTGCCGGGATCTGCGCCATAGCGCCTTCCAAAAACACGAAGGTCGCTATGGCGGCAATGATTAATTTCCAGCGCTCCATTTACCGAATGCTTGAAAGGATGCCCAGGAATTTTTCGGGTTGGACCACAAAAGGCAAATGGGAGGTTTCCATTTCAAACACCTTTTTCACCGTACCGTCTGCTCTGATCATCTGTTGCTGCAAGGCATAAGGTACGGCGTGGTCGTTTTTGGTGGAGATATAGTATTTCGGCACACCTGCAAACCGGGCGGTAAGCTTCACTTTGTCGTTCAGCCCTTTCACCGGTTCGGCCCTGTGGTATTTTACGAGCGCTTCTTTCATGAAGTCAGGGCAATCGGCGCAAACCACTTCCGGGATGGCATCTTTTTTGATGCTCACCAGGGAGTAATCCGCATTGAATTCGAAAACCTCGATCGGCTTGTTGTTGAGAAACCGGTTGGTGATGGTGCTTACGTCCTCGCCGTTACGGGGCAGATAGGCGGCCACATAAACGAGCTTGTCGATCTTTTCCGGCATATTTTCCGCCACCTGCGAGATGATCACTCCCGCCATGGAATGGCCGACCAGGGTGACCTTGCCGCTTTGCCGGTTGACCGCCTCCGAAACGGTTTTGACGTAATCCTCCAATCCGATCCCCACGCCGTAAGCATTGTCGGCGCCGTGAGCGGGCAGGTTGACCACCGCGACATTGGCATGAACCGCCAGTTGGTCGCGTACAAACCCCCAGGCGCTCTCGTCCGCCCAGGCGCCGTGCACCAGCACATAGCTGGGATAGCGTTTCTGGTCTTCTTTCAGGGCTTCCACCACCAGTTGGGCCGCTTCTCCGCCGCTGTTCTGCTGCTGGCCGGTGATCAGGTTGCCGTCGCGGATCGCATGGGATTCGAACATGGGGGCAACCTCGAACCGGGTTCCCGGCATTTTGCGCGCCTCGTCTTCGATCCGGAACGGCTGGATCTTTTTACCGACATAGGCGTCTGCATAGTTCTCCTCGTTGCTGGCAAAACCGGTCCAGCGCTTGCCTTGCACCAGGAATTTTCCGTCCGGCGTCTTGGTTTTCAGCAAAATGCAGGTACCGTGGCAAATGGCGGCCGCGGGTTTTCCTGTCAGGTAGAAATCGGTGAAAAACTTGTGCAGGTCCGCATTGTCGATAAACGTGTACATGGGGCCCTGTCCGCCGCAGACGAATATGGCCTTGTAATCGTCCGGATTGACCTCGGACAGCTTCAGGGTGTTCTGGGTGAGGGCCATTTTAGCCGGGTCTTTCTTGAATCCGAGCGAAATGTAGTCGAAGGCAGCGTAACCGCTGGCGTCCTCCGGGTCGCTGAAGCCGTCAAAATAGAGCGCTCCGCCTTCCGGGGAAGCGATGTCG
Organism: uncultured Lewinella sp.; assembly: GCA_937873655.1. Taxonomy (GTDB): domain Bacteria; phylum Bacteroidota; class Bacteroidia; order Chitinophagales; family Saprospiraceae; genus JACJYC01. Next base: position 10,865 of record CALMYQ010000035.1, read on the forward strand.
ACGGAATAACCGGCTTCCGTAAAGACCCAGTACGGGTGGGTGAGTTCGGCATACCAGACGCCGATATCCCAGCCGGTTTGCTCACTGACCGCCTTGTTGGAAGCGATCATCAGGACCTTGCCGTTGTCGCCGGCATTGTGCTGGGCATTAGCCGTGAAGATGATGAACATGAAAAAAAGGGATGCGATAATCCTTCTCATTTTGAATCCGATTTTTTTTTGATTGGACAAAATTGAAGGAATATGCTACCTTTGGCAATATACTTACGCTGAAGACTGATACACACTTTTAGGAAAGTATATTCATAATCAACAACTTAACAGCATGCCGGAATTCATTTACAAAAATAAACTCTACTACAATCCGGTAGAATTTGCGATGGACCGGATAGGCGGCACCTGGAAAATGCCCATTCTCTGGCGGTTGAAAGACCGGGTGATGCGGTACAGCGAATTAAAAAAAGACATTCCGTATATCACCCACAAGATGTTGACCTCCCAATTGCGGCAACTGGAGGAGGAAGGATTCATCCACCGGGAGGTTTATCCCGTTGTTCCGCCCAAGGTGGAATATTCCATAACACCCAGGGGGGAGCGGGCCATTGCCGTTGTGGAAGCCATCCGGAACTACGGAATAACCTTGATGCGGGAGTTCGGGGTGGAGGTTGAGATGACGGATGAGCACAGCGTTATTACAAATAATCCCGATAAATTAGGCGAAGAACGGGAGAGCGGTTGAAACGCGAATGCTCACTCCAACTTCCCGTCCAGCCAATGAATAATATTCAGCAGCAGCTGGTAGTTTTCCGGCGCGGCGTCGTTGTTCATTCCCATTTTCAACTGCTGCGGGCCGGCCAGTTGAGCGGAAAACATGGCTGCTTCGCCGAACATGACCACCCTGCCCTTGCCGAATTTCATATAGGCGCCCTGCGACCAGCCGTTGGCGCTGATGGTGGGGGTGGAGGGATGAAAGACCCAGGCCGTATCCGGCATCATGTTGATAAAATGCTTGCCAAAGGTCAGCAGGGAAGCCGCATTTTCCGGAATTTTGAAAGCCTGCCCGGTGAAGGTCGCGATCCGGGAGACGGATTCGGATTTGTCCCGACCCTTTGTCAGGGGACAATCGGCCAGTGATTTGTCCTTAAGATCAAAAAAGGCGGGCCCGTTGGGAGAAAGGGTGTCCATGGCAAAACCATTGGTAAAACCAAAGCCGAACTGTGCGGCCAGGTCCGTAGCAGCCCCGGCCAGCGGCATATGATCTGCGATCAGAAACAGGCTGCCGCCGTTATTCACCCAGTCCCTGACCGCATCCATCTCCGAGCTGGAAAAGGCGGACGGCGTAGGGAGCATCCAGTCGTGCACATTGATCTCATTCAAGGCATTGGAGATCACCAGAATTTTTCCTTTTGCCAGCTCTTCATCCTCAAACCTGCCCCGGAAAGGTTGGACGTTGTAGCCGTCGCGTTTCAACAGGTTGGCAAAACTCAGGTAACGGCCGTTCATGGTGTGGAAATTATGGTGGCCTTCATCGATAAAGACCACGGGGCCTTCACCCGGCGTATACATGGGTTGCTGAATGACGGGATTGTAAGCGGTATCCGCCACTTGCTGGGAAAAAGCCGGGTTATGAAATAAAAGTACCAGTACAAAGATCCCTGATAATTTCATGGCATTTAATTTGGTAAAAGACAATAACAAGGGTGGCTAAGTTATTAAAAAGTTTCAAGGAATCAGGTTTTCCACGAAGTACATATCCACATCTTCGTTGTCCTTTGTCGTAATTTTTCCGCGGTACGTGAAACTGAAGGCGTCCTTGGTCAGTTCATAGGTACTCCTGCTGATGTTTACGTTACCCGGTTTACAACTGGCTTCCATCCGGGAGGCCAGGTTCACGGTATCGCCCCAGATGTCGTAGGCGAATTTCTTTAAGCCTACAATTCCGGCAATAACCGGTCCGGTATGAATCCCGATGCGGATCTCAAAGATGGGCATTCCTTCCTCACTTTTTTTCTTATTGTAATCGGACATGAATTGCCGGATGGCCAGGGCGGCGCTGACCGTATCGGCGGCATGGCTGTGATTGGGCACCGGTAACCCGCCGGCAGCCATATAGGAATCGCCGATGGTTTTGATTTTTTCGACGCCGTACTTTTCCAGTATCCGGTCAAAGGCCGAATAGCACTCGTTGATCATGCCGACGAGTTCTTTTGGACCAAGCCGGGCGGATATTTGCGTAAAGCCCTTGAAATCCGTAAACAAAACGGAAACCTGTTCGTACATCTGCGCTTCTGCCGAACCTGTGACCTTGAGCTCTTCCGCCACCTTTCCCGGAAGGATATTGAGCAGGAGGTCGTCGCTTTTTTTCTTTTCTGATTTGATCCTGTTGCGTTGCCGGTAAAAAACCCACATGAAGGCCAGTACCAATGCAAAACCGCTGATGAAACTGTAGAGCACCAGTTTCTGCCGGTTCATTTTTTCTCTTGCGATGGCATTCCTTTTTTCCTGTTCCGCTTTGGTAGCTGCCTCCTTCTTGTCAAATTCGTATTGCATGGCAGCCTGGGTAATCTTTTTGTCTTTTTCCAGGTTGAAGATGGAATCGCTCACCATTTTAAACAAGCGCTGGGTATGGTAGCCGTTTTCATAATCGCCCATCATGGCCGCCACTTCGCTCAGGCTCTCATAGGAAACGGCCAATCCTTTCAGGTTACTGGTTTGACGCTGGATGGTAATGGCTTCATCCAGGCTTTTCCGGGCCTGAAGTAAAGCCGCACGCCTGTTGCCGTTAAATCCCAGCCTGCCAAGGCTGTTTCCGGTAATATCTTTGGCAGCGGCCAGATAGATGGCGCCGATCAGGCTCAGGTTATCCGCCCGGACGAGCTCATTGCCCAGTTCCTTCGCCAGTTCCAAGGATCTGTTCAGGTGTTGAAGGCCGAGTTCATACTGTTCCTGGTGAACGTTTACGCTTCCGATATAGCTGAGACTTTTGGCAATCCCGTCCTTTGCCCCGAGCGCTTCCTGGATCTCCAGGGCTTTGGTAAAATATTCCAGTGCTTTGGGGTAATTCTCCTGGTTGTCGTAGACGATACCGATGGAAGAAAGATTATTGGCCATATTATTTTTCAGGCCCAGCTCTTCATTGATCTCCAGCGCTCTTGAAAAATAAGAGAGCGCCTTGGGCATGTCCGACTGGTTCTTGTAAATCAACCCGATATTGGCCAGGCTCAGTGCAATCCCCCTTTTATTATCCAATTCTTCCTGCACCTTCAATGCTTTCAGGTAAAAATCCAGGGCCTGCGGATAGTCAGCCGTCAACAGGTAGATATTACCGATATTGACCAGCGTAGTAGCGCTCCGGTTTTTGTTTCCCAGTTCCTCATATCCGTTCAGGGCCGATAGAAAATGGTCAATGGCCGTCTGGTAATCTGCTTTTACGGCGTAATTGATCCCGAGGTGACCGTTTATCTGTGCAATGCCCGGCTTCCAATGAAGCTTATCCGCCAGTTTCAGGCCCTGCTCTCCATATTTTATGCCTTCATCGGGGTTGATCGGGTAATAATTAAAGCTGAGCATAGCCAACAATTCTACTTTCCCGGTGTCTTCGGCAGCGGCGGGCAACACCGAAAGCAAAGAATCGATAAGCGCTTGTCCTTGCTTTTGTGCCGGCATCCTGGTGGCGCAGCATAACACCAGGATCCATAAAAAGGCGCCCGTAGGATTTTTCATTACGTCTTGTTATTGTTTCAATATCCAGGTGGAAGATTATGATCCCTTCCGGTTGAATTACCCCGAAAATTAAGGGTAACGCGGCTGAAAAACAAACAATTGAAAGAACTGAAGGGGTCGATTGTCCGATTAATAGGGGGCAAACCACCGTCAGGTCCGCCATGTCAAGGTTAAAGGTTAAAGTAGAATGGTTAAAGAGGGTTAAGCGCGGCGATGGACTTCCATGCCTGAAAACGGCAGCGCGGGCCGTCAGGTCCGCCATGTCAAGGTTAAAGGTTAAAGTAGAAAGGTTAGCGCTGCGATGGACTTCCATGCCTGTAAAACGGCAGCGCGGGCCGTCAGGTCCGCCATGTCAAGGTTAAAGGTTAAAGTAG
>CALMYQ010000036.1 GCA_937873655.1 uncultured Lewinella sp.
CGTCGGCCATAGGGCGAAGACTTCGTCGACCGGAGGCCGAAGTGCAGCATCAAGCGTACGCCATAGCCCTGAGGCGACGGCGTGGCAGTCTTTCAGTTGGCAGTTGGCAGTTTGCAGTCTTCAGTCTTTCAGTTGGCAGTTGGCAGTCCGGTTCCCCAGCCCACCAGTATCAAGCATCAAGCCTTCCTATCCCCTCCTTGCCGCACCAGCATCCACCCCGGATATTCGGACGGCAGCCGGCTGACCTCGTCGAGTTTTTCCAGCTCGTCGGCGGTAAACCGGACGTCGACGGATTTCAGGTTGTCCTCCAGCTGGTTCATTTTTGTGGCGCCGATGATGACGGTCGTGACGGCTTTCTGGTGCAATAGCCAGGCCAGGGCCAATTGGGCTACAGAAGCGCCTTTTTCTTTAGCCATTTCCTGCAAAACATCGACGATATCGAAGGCTCGCTCCTTATTGACCGGCGGAAAATCGAAAGATACCCGGCGGGCGCCTTCTTCGGAAGCCTCGCCTTCGCGGGTGAATTTCCCGGTCAGCAGGCCGCCTGCCAGTGGGCTCCATACCATCAGGCCGACTTTCTGATCCAAAAGCAGGGGCACCAGTTCCCGTTCGAGGTCGCGACCGGCGATGGTATAATACGCCTGCAGCGAAACGAATTTGGCGCGATGGTTATAGGTCGAATAACCGAGTGATTTCATGAGTTGCCAGGCGGTTAGGTTCGAACAACCGATATACCGCACCTTGCCGGATTGGACCAGTCCGTCGAGCACATCGATCGTTTCTTCCAGCGGGGTCAGGGCATCAAAACCGTGGATCTGGTAGAGGTCAATATAATCGGTGTTCAACCTTTTCAGGCTGGCATCCACCTGTTGCAGGATATGCTTGCGGGTCAGGCCGATATCATTGGGGCCGTCGCCCATTTTGCCGCGCACCTTTGTTGCGATAATGAGGTCATCGCGATTGAGGCCAAGATTGCGGATGGCTTTGCCGGTCATTTCCTCCGACAGGCCTTCGGAATAGACGTTAGCCGTGTCAATGAAATTAATACCGCCGTCGACGGCTTTTTTTACCAGTTCGTCCACCGGTTTTTGGTCCAGTGTTCCGATGACGGTCCAGAATCCTCTGCCGCCGAACGTCATGGCGCCGAGACAAAGCTCGGAGACTTTAAGGCCGGTCTGGCCCAGTAAATTGTATTTCATGAAGAGTTGCTTTAGCTTCCAACCACACAACAGCAGGAGCCTGGAATAGTTGTCCCGGCGGGTTGTTTGGAGGAATTATTATCAAGGGTTTTACTTTAATTTAACAGCAGCCGTTATCTTCAACACGAAAAAAAAACCTGAATGCGGATGCGAACGAATCTCTTTCTCCTGGCCCTGCTTATCCTCGCAGGTTGCGGGCCGCAAAATCCGGAATTCAGCCGGCTTTTGAAAGAAAACGGAAATCAATTTGACCTGTTGATCCGGAACGGCTTGGTCCTCAACGGCATAGACTCCCTGCCCGATAACGCCGATATCCTCATCCGGGGCGATGAGATCCTGTACATCGGGCCGGTCGATACGTCAAAAATTGAAGTGGAAAGGATCATCGATGCGGCGGGCAAATACGTCACACCCGGATTCATCGATACCCACGCCCATGGCGACCCGCTCGAAACCCCGGAATTCGCCAATTTCCTGGCGATGGGCGTTACCACCATTTGCCTCGGTCAGGACGGCGACAGCCCCGAAACAGAAGATCTTTCCGGCTGGATGCAACGGGTGAACGATACCGTTCCCGGGGTCAATATCGCCCTGTTCGCCGGCCACGGCACCCTCAGACAGCTTTCCGGCGTAGGTTATGCACCTGATCCTTCACCGGAAGGGCTCGCAAAAATGAAGCAACTCCTCCAACAAGCCATGGACGCCGGTTGCTTCGGCATGACCACCGGATTGGAATATACCCCCGGCATTTACGCCAAGCCGCCCGAAATGGCGGAATTGGCCAAAGTGGTGGGGCAAAACGACGGCCTCATCATGAGCCATGTGCGCAACGAGGATGACGACCAGATAGCGGCCTCCATTCAGGAATTGCTGGATCAGGGACGCTATTGCAATGTCCAGGTGTCTCACCTCAAGGTTGTTTACGGCAAAGGAAAAGAACGGGCACGGGAGATCCTCGACCTCCTTTTCGGCGACACGGAACGGCCCTACCGGGTATCTGCCGATATTTACCCTTACACCGCCAGTTATACCGGCATCGGCATCGTTTTTCCGCAATGGGCCAAACCGCCGAATGACTACGCGACAGTGGCCAGAAGCCGCCGGGCCGAACTGCTGACCTTCCTGCACGACAAGGTCATGTCGCGCAACGGCCCGGAAGCCACCCTCCTGGGCACCCCACCCTACCGGGGGAAGACCCTGAAACAGGTCAGCGAGGAAATGAACAAGCCGTTTGAACAGGTCCTGCTCGAAGATATCGGCCCCGGCGGCGCTTCGGCTGCCTATTTCGTGATGGACGATACCCTCCAGACGACCCTATTGGCGGATCCGCGGATCATGGTTTGTTCCGACGGCAGCCCGACCATGCACCACCCGCGGGGTTACGGCAGCTTTGCCAGGATCATTGAGCAATATGTCCTGCAACAACACCTGTTTTCTCTCCCTGAAGCCGTCCGGAAAATGACCGCCCTTCCCGCCGGGACCCTGGGTCTGAAAGACCGGGGAACCCTGCAGCCAGGCCGGAAAGCCGACCTGTTGGTATTCGACCCGGCTGCCGTAAAAGCAGTCGCCGACTTTGTCGAACCCCATGCCCTGAGCCGCGGATTCGACTGGGTGATCGTGAACGGACAGGTAGCTTTGGACAACGGCCAATTCGCCGGTCGCCGGTCAGGGCGGGTATTGCGGCATTAAGAGATGCTATGTTTAGCACTCTAAACTCGAATTTATATTTTTTTGCCTGACACAAAAGGAAATTCCCCAGTAAAACCACAGGATTTCAAGGCGTTGAGCATTAATTAACAATAGCAACCTCTATATTGATATCTACACAAATTTGAATGCAGGATCGGATAAACCACTGATTATTTTTTTACAACATAAGAAACATAATAACACATTAGAAAAGCTCATTATAATTGCGCAAAAGCGCAATTACCATGATAACTTATGTGGACTTTTGTGACTATTGTGGTGAAAAAAACACGCCGAACCAGACCGGTTTGGCAATTGGAAGGGCCATAAGGTTGCAAATTTTCTCCCGCTCTCTCCTTCTCTAAGTCTCCCAATCTGCCCATTATGTCCAATAGTATGGTGTCCGACACTTAAACGCCTCTTAAAAATTGGCATTTTTTTCACCCTCATGCAACGAACGCCATTTCCCGCCGATTTAACAGGTAACAGCATGTAAAGCTGTGCTTCGAAACTTTCAAATTGGTTGGCGCCGACCGATTTAGTTTTGGTCAAAAATTAATTCTCCTCTTTCAATTCAGTCGTTTAGCTTGAATAAGCTCATTGTCAATCGCTTATATCTTCGCTAAAAGACTGAAACCGGGAAATAATTATTTGACCGTTTCCTATTTAAAAAACCGCCGGCCGTTCTTCGCCGGGCTAAATGAAGTTGCAGACATGAACAAAATAAAATTCCTTTGCTTTCTGATGGCGCTGGCCTTTTTGGGGTGTCGTAAGAACATCGACGAAGTGACCGTCACGGAAACCCCTTACGTACCCCCGGTATTGGAACAATGGGAACAGGAGATCGTTAACGTAAAAGGGTCGGTCACCGGCTTTGTGGTCGATGAAACGGGAGAGCCGGTAAAGGCCGCCAACATCAAATTAGGCAACCTGACGACTACCACCGACGATTACGGCCACTTCTTCTTCAAGAACACCACCCTCAACCGGAAAGGCACGCTGGTGCAGGTGGAGAAACAGGGCTATTTCCCGGGCAGCCGCCGGTTCCTGGCCCAGCAGGATGCCGAAAACCGGGTCAAGATCCAGTTGATCCCGAAATCCTTCGACTACAATTTTGACTCCAATGCCGGCGGCGTAGTGGAAATGAACGGCGGAGCAAAGGTCTCCTTCTCGCCGAATTCCATCCGGAAGGCTGACGGTACGCCCTATGACGGCACGGTCCGGGTAGCGGCTTTCTGGCTCGACCCTTCCGACCAGCGCACCCTCGACCGGATGCCGGGCAACTTGCAGGGGGTTGACAAACTCGCCGAAGAGGTCGTCCTGAGCACCGCCGGCATGATGGCCGTTGAACTGGAGAGCGACGCAGGCGAACCCCTCAACATCCTCAAGGGCCATACCGCCGAGATCTCGATGCCGGTACCGGCCGAACTGGCGGGCCACGCGCCGGCAGAAGTACCCAACTGGTCCTATTCAGAAGCGCACGGCATGTGGGCCGAAGAGGGCGTATCGGTGCTGGAAGGCGCCAATTATGTCGGCCAGGTTTCCCATTTCACCTACTGGAATCACGACTTCAAGGACCCGCTCATCGAATTCTCCGCTACCTTTGTCAACAGCGACGGCACGCCTTTTGAAAACTACAAAGTCGTCGTTCGCCAGCCGGGTACGGGGCTTTACGGCTACGGCTATACCAGCGACCAGGGTGTTGTGACGGGCCTGATCCCGAAGGACTATGCACTCGTCCTGGAGTTTTACGGCGATTGCAACGGCGTAGCCTATACCCAGGATATCGGGCCGTTTGCCGGGGATACAGACCTTGGGGTCATCACTATTGCTGTCACCACGGTAACCATTACCGGCACTTTGGTGGATTGCGACAACGCCCCTGTTACCAATGGCTTGATCATTATTGAGTCCAACGGTGGCAAGGTCTATGAATATACCGATGACGGGAACCTGGAAGCATCGTTTATCTGCTTTTCACCCGGCACGACCATGGATATAACCGGCGTTGACCTGGTCAATCTCAAAACAGGGGATCCGGTCCAGATAACGCCGGTTTCCGGAGTTAACGACCTGGGCACGGTCAGCGCTTGCGATCAGGAACTTGAGGATTATGTCCGGTTCGTGGTGGACGGCGTTGAAGAGGTCTTTTATCCGGCCTATCTCTTCCAGACTGACTCTCTGGCCGGAAGCGGAACAGGCACCCTGATGTACTACTTTGGCCAGGGCAATAACAGCTTCAGTTTGTATTTCCTGGGAGAGTCCGCAGGCGATTACAGCGGGTCCGCCAACATGCTCGAGAGGTTGCTGTATCCCAATAAAGGCTGGGTCTTCGAATCGGGCTCATTCGAAAACTTCGAGGTGACCGCTTACGGAGCAGTCGGCGAGCCCGTGATCGGCTCCTTCAGCGGAACAATGTATAATTATGCGGCCGATCCGCCCGGGGACGTGAGCGTTTCGGGGAATTTCAGGATACGACGGCAGCAATAAAAACCAGTTGTCAGTTGTCAGTTGTCAGTTTCCAGTGGAAGCCTGACAACTGACAACTGTTAACTGACAACTGATCAAGGTGACCGAAAAACAGTTAATCCAGGATTGCCGGAAGGGCATAAAATCGAGCCAGTACCTGTTGGTGCAGCGGTACTCGGGTATGCTCCTGTCGGTCTGCCGGCGGTATGCGCGCGATGAAGCCATGGCCAGGGACCTGCTGCAGGAAACCCTGATCCGGGTCTTTACGCATATCGACCGGTACCAGCCCATAGGTTCCTTTGAGGCCTGGATGCGGCAGATAGCGGTACGGCGATCCCTGCAATGGCTGGGTAAGGTCCATTTTCAACAGGAGCAGCAGCCGGACGCATTACCGGATAACGAACCTGAAGTTCCTGAAGTATATGTCCGGATGGACGTGGAGGAGATCATGCAACTGGTACACGCTCTTCCTCCCGGGTTCCGGACGGTTTTCAATCTTTCCGTTGTGGAGGGATACAACCACCAGGAAATCGCCGAAATGCTGGGGATTTCCGAGAATACCAGTCGCTCGCAGCTGATGCGGGCCCGAAAGATGTTGCAGGAAAAAATACGCGAATCCAAAAAAAACGGCTGTCATGAAGTGGCCTCTATTCGAAAATAAGATCGGAAAGGAAATGCAGGCACACCGCGCTGAGGTGGATGCGGATGCAGTCTGGGCTGCCATCGAACCGGCCGTAGACGGGATCAATAAAAAGAAAAGAAAACGCAGGTTCGTTTTCTGGCTGTTCGCCGGCGCTTTGCTGCTCTCGGGTAGCGGCGCAGGGTATTGGTACTTGTTCCGGACAGGAGTTCCCGGTACCCCTGCCAATGACCAGATCGTCAGCAGCATTAACCATCAAACCCAAACTGAACCGGACACACCGCATCAGGCCGGCGACCTTTCCGGCGCAAACGAATCATCCGAAAACGATTCAAAAAGCGAAAACAAACCCGGCGGCGAACCCGCTAACGCCGCAGGAAACGAGCAACAAATAGCCCGGGTTTCCGGCGCTGCGGCACGATCCGACCGGAAGATCAAGGCTTCTACTCCCGGGTCCGCAACTATTGCCGCTGCGAAAAAGCTGAAAAACCCATCCAATAATGCGGTGTCGGGGGAAATACCCGGTTCGGCGCCTGTGCATGTCCGGCCGGATCATTCCGATTCAGCTGAAAACAAAAATTCAGCAAACCCCGTCACGTTGTCCGCTGCCCCGGATCAAAACCAGGAAACGCGCCTTCTGCCTCCCAATGTCGCTGAAACAAGAGCCGGTGTCAACACCGATCCGGATCAATCCGGACAGACGGCTAAAACAGCGGATGCAAGGAATTCCACAGAACCTGCCGGTAATACAGGCGCCGTTACGGAGCCATCCGGCGAAGATTCCATCATTCCGGGTACGGAGGCCCCGGTTGAGCCGGCCGGTAACCCGGCAACCGATACCGAACCATCCGGTATTGCCCCGGCAGCAACCGTCTTGACAGCCGATGCCGCCGCCGATACCACAGCAACCGCGCATTCGGATGAAAACAATCCGTTGATCCCACCCGCTCCCCCTGCCAGGCGCAAAACCTGGCAATTCTCGGCCGCACTGCAAGGTGGCATTGCCTTTACGGATCGCAAGTTGGAACCTGCGTCCGACTCCACCGGATCGAACCTGTTAAGCCTGCGCGAAAAGACCGAACGGCCCCTCGAAACCACCCAACTGGGTTTATTGCTGGAAGCCCGCCACCAATCGGGTTTTGAGCTGGCGACGGGACTGCATTATACCCGGATCAATGAACGTTTCCAATACCTGGGAGAATCCGTTGAAACAGATACGGTTAACGGCATCCAATTCCTGGTGAGAAACCTTTACGGGGAGATCGATACCATCTTCGGCGGGGTGCCGCTGAAACGCACGACGACTTTCCGAAAAGAATATTACAACCACATCAACCTGATCGAGATTCCATTGCTGGTGGGTTACCGCACTTCGGGAAGCGACCTGTCATTCGGGGTACGCGCCGGCGTGTTCCTCAACCTGAAAACCACGGCTACGGGTCAGGTGCTGGATTTCGGATCTGTGCCGGTGAATATCGAAGATGCGGGCATCATCAAAACAAAGATCGGCTTGAGTTATTACCTCGGCCTGTCCGCCTCTTATAAGGTGACGGACAACCTGGAGATCTATGTTTCGCCGTTCGCCAGGGTATTCCCCAAAAGCCTCACGGAAGACAGTTATGCCCTGCGGCAAAAATACCGGTTGTACGGATTGAGTGCCGGGGTGAGGCTGGGATTTTAAATTGCTTCGGCCGAAACCTTCCGGCAATCAGCTTTTTTTCTTCTTTTTGGCTTCCGCCCGCAGCGCATCATCATTGATCCGGAATTGAACGATCCTGGTGATCAACTCCACCGGAAGCGGCTGATCAACCGGGAATTGCACCGCGCCTTTCGAGCTTTTGTACCCTGAAAATTCCTGCTGAAAAGCTGCTATGCCCGATGCTGTCGGGTAAAAGCCGATATGGGCCTTATAGCCGGCAAAATAGACCAGCACCGTATGCAGCTTATAAGCCGGCATACCGTAACTGACGACCTCCTTTGCCTCCGGAGCCGCCGCCCGAATGACGGCGCGGATCTGCTCCAGTTTTTCCCGGACAGGTGGGGGGAAGGCGGCGATGTAGTTATCGATTTCGGGATTCATCATTTCTGGTTTAGAGATGCTATGTTTAACAATCGTACGAGCTTGTTTGGATTTTGGTCGCTATGTCGAAAATCCAAACAAGCTCTTATTTTTCCTGAACAGGTTCTTCTTCTACAAGAATCTTTAATGATATCACTACATCAGCATTTTTAAGCTCAATATCCTCTGTGTATTGGGAATCTTCATTAAAAACGACCCTAAACTCTGCAAGTTTTTCGTCATCTTTAATGGCGCGAATATTTTGGTCCCAAACCCGAATGGTATAAACAGGGTTTTGCGGATTGATAATTACCCCAGGGGAATAATAAAACGGAATATCACTGGGTTCGACGTTGACTTTGACCTCCTCAGCAGTTTCAAATACAATTTTACTGTCATTGATGATTTGAATATAAATATCCGGATAGTCATATAAAAAACCTGACTGTAATGGTAATGACAGTATAATTATTTCACTTAACTTAAGGTGGGTAGGTACCTGCACCACTTCAATTTCATGATAAACTTCCTGTTGACCGCCTTCACAATCCACGATCATTTTCACAGGGTACATTCCCGGCCTCCCAAAGGTGTGCATGGTTGAAAATGCACCATCAACATCCATGGTCCCGTCGCCAAAATCCCATTTTACAAAAGTACCATTTTCTGACTTTGCAACGAACGTTACTGGGGTGGAAGTCTTAGGATTTTCCGGTTCATAAGTAAAGTCCCCCGTACACGAAGGGAGCAGAGGAGTAGGCGGTAGGCTATCACAAGCAAAAATGCCAGGCTTATGGATCAAGACCCAACTATTATTAGATTTATGCGTAAACCAAAAAGGGCCTCCCGGGTATTCTTCGAATTCTGCCTTGATTAAGCCTTGTTTAGGGTGGCAAGAGTATTGCTAGGCTGTTCAATTTGACCGCAAAACCGTCCTGCGTTTTTTTGTATGGGTGAAG
>CALMYQ010000037.1 GCA_937873655.1 uncultured Lewinella sp.
ATTGATTCCACCGCCCGCCGAAGCTTCAGCGAAGGTGGGGATTGATTCGATTGATCCGATTGAGTTGGCCAAACTACGGACGTCAATAATCTGATCAATCGGCTTAATCGGTTTAATACATTAGATCGGTTCTTCAATTAAAGCCTGACGGCCCCATTGAATAATCTCCGGCATTTTTCGTTATAGAGGTTTACCACAAAACGCCTGAACAAACGATGAGAACCTTGGTCCTTTCCATTTTCGCATTTTCGTTTTCCCTTGCCTGCCGGGCCGGATCGGTAGATCTGTTGGATGCCGTTGCAAAAGGTTTGATCCATATCCGGATAGAAGGCCAGGGCGGCTACAATGGCGAAGCCCTGAAAATATCGCTCAGCAACAAAGGGAAAAAGCCGGTCGAGATCCGGATCCCCGCCGGACAAATTTTTGAACCCGAGGATTCCAGCCTGCAAAACCTGATCGTCCTGGAAGAGAAATCCCTTCTGGTGGAAGCCGGCAAGATCAGGCCTGTAGGCGTGTATACCGCCTGTACAGAAGCTTCAGACGGCTCCCCGGTTGCCGGCAGCGCTTTCAACCTGGCCATGCTGGCCACAGGGCACCTGCTGGAAGTGGCGCAATTCATCAGCGAACACAAATTGTACAATGACCCGTCCGCCCAAAGCGCTGTATGGGTGATCACGGACAAGCACCCGGTGACGTATATCGCCAACCAGGAATTGGCCGGATTCGTGGCAAAAAACATCGGCGTGGCGCCGCCCGAATACGCCGTACTCCATCAACAGCAGGCGAATCCGGGCGAACCGGCGTTCCGGCATGCACCCTCTTCGCTGGAAGGCGTCTTCCGGTACGACCTTTCGGCCGAGCAGCCGGTCAGTTTCGGGTTGTACAACGACCAGGACCAGGCCGTCCATTATTTCTTCAAAGGTCGCAAACAGCTGCGCGGGTCGCACAAATTCCGGTTCAGTTTCGAGATCCGCAACCTGCCGCCGGGCAAATACAGCGTCCGGTTGGTGGACAAAACGGAACAGGTGATCAAGGCCATGGAGGTGGAGTTTTAGGCGTAAGTCATAAGTCGCAGCGGAATCGAAGCCGGCTGTATTGAGGAATTGAGGAATCGAGGAATCGAGGTATTGAGGAATCGAGGAATTGAGGAATTGAGGAACTGAACAAACGAACCAATTAAAAGATTGCTTCCAACTATCGTCGCAGCGACGTTCGCGGCCGGTTTTTTGCTACTTGTTCGGGGATTCTGTTAGATTTGCAACAAAGAGAGGCCCTTGCATCATCGTGTAGCCATATTGGTATTTGCCCAATCACCGGAAAAGGAGACGCGCCGAAAAACCATAATTGGGGGTAGCCGCCGGGCCAATTCGGCTGCCCTGCGCCTGATGATGAACAAAACGGCGCGATTGGTTCGGCGGACCCGTTTGCCGGCTTTTTTCTCTGCCGGCCTGCCCATTTCACCCGGCGGTGATTTTTCAGCTCAATTGAATGATTGCCTGGCTTTTCTCTTCAGCCGGGGCTATACCGGCATAATCTGCATCGGGAACGATTGCCCGATGCTGTCCGTCCGTGATCTGCAGCGGGCAACTGCCGCACTGATGGCGGGAAAACCCTGCATAGGTCCCGACCGGCGGGGCGGGGTTTACCTGTTTACGCTGGCCAAAAAGGAGTTTGAACCGGTGTTTGCGGATCTGCCCTGGCAAACCAACCGGCTTGCGGAAGGGCTGAACGGTTTTTTTTGCCGGCAGGGCAGCGAACCGGTACGGCTGGCCGAAAGATCGGATGTCAATACGGCCGGTGAGCTCATCGCATTCCTCTATGACCGGTACCGCCGGACCGGATGGATAACCCGGTTGCACAACATCGTCCAAACCGTTTGCCATTCAAATTACGTATCTGATAACAGGAGAATTCCATCATTGGCGATGGTTGCCGCTATTTTGCCGAGAAGAGGGCCGCCCATTCCATTGAAGATCAGCGGTTGTCAGGCAGATTTCGGGGCAATAGCCATCTGAGGAACAACCGTCTGCGGCGTCGCCGTTTTATCCGGAGCTTTCGAACACAAACAATGACTGCCTGCACATTTAGCGCAGCGGAACGCGTGTTCTGTTGCCCGGTCATCGTGTTTTTGTTTCAAAAATCATCACCATTATGAAGAAGCAACTCAGTTTACTGATCCAACTTGTCCTGTTTTCCGCGTTTTTATCCGCCCAGGGAGAAATCGAAGTGACCCTTGGCGACCTGCTCACCCAGGAACCCATTGCCGGGTATACGGTGAGTATTGAAAATCCGGCCATCGGCTTTCAGGCTGCCGGCCAGACAGATGCCAACGGTAAACTCCGGTTCAAAGGATTGGCGCTGAACGGCATTTACCGGATCTTTACCCCAGGCGACGACCGTTACGACTCGGCTGAAGCGGCCGGGATCGAGCTCCGGTCCAATTATATCCGGTCGGTCAACCTGCTTTTACCGCAAAAAACCAGCCAACAAATCGACGAGGTCGTGGTGCGGGCTACCTCCACCAGCCGCATCAACGCCATCAATGCGGAAGTAGCGTCGGAAATGCCCCTGAAACAGATCGAAGAATTGCCGGTAGAAGGGCGGGATATTACCCGTATGCTGTACCGGCTGCCCAACGTGTCGCAGGCTACCGGATTTTATCCCGAAGCGCCCAATGTGAGCATCAACGGCGCCAACGGTCTTTTCAACAATTACCTGATCGACGGGATGGACAACAACGAGCGATTCCTGGGCGGCCAGAAATTCGCCATGCCGGTGGGCTTTACCCGCAACGTCACCGTCCTGACCAACAACTACAGCGTCGAATTCGGGAATACCGGCAACGGCATCATCAACGTCACCACCCGCTCCGGCAGCAACGATTTCAAGGGAGAAGCCTTCTTTCTCACACGCCCAGGTTCGGTCATCGATGCCGAGTCGCCTTACCTGCAGCGCGACCTTTCCGGCAATCAGGTCAAGGACGGCTTTCAGCGATACCAGGCCGGTGTCGGATTCGGCGGACCCATCACCCGCGACAAGACCTTTTATTACATCAATCTTGAACATACCACCGACCTGAAGGACAACCTGCTCAATTCGCCGGTACTGGGGGTGAATGAGACAGTGCGCGGTAACAACCGGTTTACCTATGCCTCCGCCAAGATCGATCATATCTGGAATACGGGCCTGCGGTCGTCCTTGCGGGCCAACCTGGGCGGCGTGACCATCGGCCGGCAGGCGGGCGGACTTACCGGAGGCCTGAATTTTCCTTCGGCCGCCAATTTCCAGGACCGCAACTCCTTGCTGATTGCCAACAGCAATGTGTATTTTACGGAACATTTCTCTTCCGAGACCAATTTGCAATATGCCCGTTTTCGCTGGAATTACGGCCGGGCTGAAAATCCGGACAGCCCGGATGTAACGGTGCTGGACAATACCGGTCAGGTAGCCGCTTTCCTGGGACACCCGGGGTACCTTTTCGATGAAACGGAGAATACCTTTCAGGTTCAGCAGAAATTCTCGTTCTACCTGGGCAAGCATACCCTGAAAACCGGTGTGGAGCTGATCAGCGCGAAACAAAGCCTGCTCGGCGGCGGCAATCCCAACGGCAGCTATACCGTCCGGCTGACGGACAGCCAGTTGAACGCCGTCAAATCACTCAACCGGGGTTCAGACCTATCCATTAACGATATCCCGGCCGATGCACAGGTGCTCGGGTATTTCATCGAATTGCGGCCGGCAGCTTTCGGCGCCACCCAGAACATCTTCAGCGCCTACCTGGAAGACCAGATCGCGGCGACCGACCGCCTTAATCTTTCGCTCGGCCTGCGGTACGATTACGACAACCTGTCGAAGGGCGGCAGCGATAAAGGGGACCTGAACAATATCGCTCCACGGGTCAGCTTCAATTACAAACTGGATGAACGCAGCGCGCTCCGGGGCGGCTTCGGGCTGTTTTACGACAAGATCAATTACGCCATATACAGCGACGCCCTGCAGCAGAACAATTCGTCGGCCGATTTCAAAACCCAGATCGCCTACCTGGCCTCCCAGGGCATTTTACCCGCCGATACGGATATCGACCGCGTGACCTTCAACGGCAACCTGACGGTAGGGCAGGGCAGCAATACCGGATTGCCGTTCACCTACCTCAACGGACCTGCCGCTTCGTCGTATGCCGATCAGCGCAACCTGTTCAGCGGCGAACGCAGGATCCTGAACCCCAACGGATACCAAAATCCCTATACCTACCAGAGTACGCTGGGGTATCAGTACCAGGTGAATGAGAACAAGCTTTTTTATGTGGATTTTGTGTATAACGAATCCCGCAACCTGTTCCGGACGGTCAACCTCAATGCGCCTTCGGCCTGGGATTACGGCCGCAGCGCCGACGAACTGGTGGCGCGCAGCAGCGCATGGGCCAACCTGACCCGTCCGGTACCCATTATCGGCGGCGGCGGGGTGATCAACGGGGATACGCTGACCGGGGTTGCGCAAAGCATCGTCATGACCGAAACCGCGGGCAAATCCCGGTATTACGCCATGAGCCTGAATTTGCAGAAAGACCGGGGCGATGACGACTTTTCCTACCGGCTGATCTATACGCTTTCCCTGCTCGAAAACAACACTGAGGACATCAACTTCCGGGCAATGGACGCCAATAATTTCGATGCGGAATGGGGCCCGTCCATCAATGACCGGCGGCACATCATCAACGGCATGTTCAGCTGGTATCCGGCTCAGCATTTCAACCTGACCCTGGCAGCGCTCCTGCAAAGCGGACAACCCATCAACCGGGTACCCGACGGCAGCCTCTACCGCGTGATCAATGCGGACGGTACGCCGGTCAAAGACGGCAACGGCAACTTTGTGTACACCAACGACCTCAACGGCGACGGCAGCGCTTTCGGCGACGCCTACGTGGGCAACAGCGACCGGCACCCCGGCGAATCCCGCAACAGCGACCGCCTGCCCTGGTCGAATACCTTCGACCTGAGCGCGCAGTACCAGTTCTCCATCGGCGGCGGCATGCTCGAGATCCGGGCAGACGTCTTCAACCTGTTCAATGCCGAAAACCTGAGCGGGTACAGCAACAACGCCACCCAGAGCAACCAGATCCAGACCGGACCGGCCTCCGGCGGATTGCTCGTGCGGCGGAACGCGGCGCCGCCCCGGCAGTTTCAGTTTGGCGTGCGGTATTTGTTTTGAAAAGAATGGAATCAATCGAACAATCATTATGCGGATAATCGTTATAGCAGTTGTTTTCCTGTCGGTGATCGCGGGATGCGGCCCGGGCGGACAGGATGCCGGAGGAGAAGACCTTCTGAGCCTTTCCTGGGATGAGATTGAGGAACAGGCCAGGGGAACGGAGGTCAACCTGATGATGTGGCAGGGGGGTCCCTTCATCAACAAGTACATGACGGAATTTGTGCGGCCGGCGCTGGAGCAGCAATATGGGATCACCCTGAACATTTCAGGGGGGCAGGGCACGCAGATCGTGAGCCTGTTGCTGGCGGAAAAAGAAGCCGGCAAAAAAACGGGCGCCATCGACCTTGGATGGATCAACGGCGAGACGTTCTACCAGTTACGGCAGATCGACGGGCTTTTCGGGCCCTTCGCGGATAAGCTGCCCAATGCGGCGTACATCGATTGGGACAACCCCTTCATCAATACCGATTTTCAGCAGCCGGTCAACGGGATGGAATGCCCGTGGGGCAATGTGCAGCTGGCCTTCATTTACGATACCCTGCGCGTGCCGCAGCCGCCGGCTTCCTTCGACGACATTCCGGCCTATGTTGCGGCCCATCCCGGCGTGTTCACCATCCCGAACGAATTCACGGGCATGACGATCCTGAAGTCCTGGATGATGGCGCTGGCGGGCGACAATTCCCTTTTCGAGGGGGCCTTCAGCGAGGAAGTCTACAAACGGTATTCGACCCGGCTCTGGCAGACGATCAACGAGATCAAGCCCGCGTTTTGGAAGGAAGGCAAAACCTTTCCGGAAACCTTGTCGGCCCTGCACCAGATGTTTGCCAACGGCGAGGTGAATTTTACCTTTTCGAATAACGACGGCGAAGTGGACAATAAGGTGAACCTGGGGTTCTTCCCCGCCACGGCGCGTTCCTATGTGCCCTATCCCGGCACGATTCAGAATTCGCATTATATGGGCATCACCTTCAATGCGCCGAATAAGCCCGGCGCGATGGCGGTGGTGAATTTCCTGATCTCCGCAAATGCGCAATTGCAGAAATTCAACCCCGACGTCTGGGGCGACGGAACGGTGCTGGACATGGAAAAACTGCCGGAAGAATGGCGGGAAAAATTTAAATCCTTACCTTCCAGGCGGTATGCACCCAGGCGGGAGGCTATCCAGGACCGGGCGCTGATGGAACCGGCGCCGGAGTATATGATCAGGTTGTATGAAGACTTCAGGAAATACGTCATTGAAGCGGATTGATCCGGCTTCCGCGGGCATTTGGGCGCTGTTCCTCCTGTTGACGGCGGTTCCGCTGGTCTTCAGCCTGGTTTACGCCCTGCTGTACAGCTTTGGGCTGACCGGTGTGCTGGCCGAAGGATTTACCTTGCGGCACTGGCAGCTTTTCTTTTCCGAGGGCCGGTTTTTTTCGTCGTTTCTTTTCAGCGTGGGGGTAGCGCTGGTCAGCATGGGACTGGCGGCTGCGACCGCTCTTTGGTGGGTGTTGCGCTACCGCCGTACCCTCAACAGCCGGGTGATGAGCCTGGCGCTGTACCTGCCGCTGGCCTTTCCGGCGATGGTGGCGGCTTTCCTGGCTTTTCACTGGCTGGGCAATGCCGGGCTCTTGTCGCGGATCGCCTGGCAACTGGGCTGGATCAGCGAGCCGAGGCAATTCCCCGACCTGATCAACGACCCCTGGGGGATCGGGATCATCCTGACGCATTACGCTATGGCGACGCCGTTTTTCACCCTGATGTTCAAAGCCATCTATGCCGATAACCGGGTTGGGGAATTATGCCTTGCCGGGGCTTCCATGGGGGCGACCAGGAGCGAGCAGGTACGCAGGATCGCCCTGCCGCTGTTGTGGCAAAAAGCCCGGCCGACGCTGCTGCTGTACGGCGTTTTTGTGGCGGGTTCCTACGAGATCCCATTGATCCTGGGGGTGCAATCTCCGCAAATGATCTCGGTTTATGCCGTCACCAAGATGAACCGGTTTGACCTGGATACCCGGCCGCAGGCCTATATCATCGCGTTGCTGTTTACGGTGATCGTGGGGGGATTGCTGCGGTGGGGGATGGGGCGGGGGAGGTGATTTGCTGGTGTGTTTATTTGTTGATTTGATGGGGTACATGATTCCTCAGGCTTGGGGTTTAACTCTTTTGTCAGGGCCGGGCCGGCTGGGGACTAAAGTTTGAAAAATGGGTAGAAATAACCTGTTCAGGGCGATTTTTCTGGCTGGGGTGGTATTGCCTGCCTTGCTGTTGCTGATGCTGTCGGTGGGGCGGGAGTGGTTATTTCCGGCGATTTTGCCCGGCAGCTTTACCTTCAGGAACTGGGCCGACCTGCTAAAGGGGGGCGGCGATCTGGGCAGCGGATTGGTATTGAATCTGATCCTTTCCGCGGTGGTAGCGGTCCTGGCCACGGGGCTGGGTTTTTTAACGGCCCGGCTGGTGCAAAACAGATCGGTCTTATTGCTGGCCTATTTGCCGTATGCATTATCCCCGGTGGTTTATGCCGTATTGTTGTATGTGTTTTTCATCCGGTTGGGGTTGTCGGGCAACGTGGCCGGGGTGGTGCTGGGGCAATTGCTGCTGGCCTATCCTTTCGCCGTGATTTTCTTCCGGAGCTTCTGGGGGCTCCAGGCGACCCGGTACGAGCAACTGGCCCTGACGCTGGGGTGTACGCCCTGGCAAGCTTTGCGAAAGGTGTTGATCCCGGTGGCAAGGCCGGCGCTGGTGATCTGTTTTTTTCAGACTTTCCTGATCAGCTGGTTTGAATTCGGCCTGACCAACCTGATCGGGATCGGGAAGGTGAAAACGCTTACGGTGCAGGTCTTTGTCTATATCCAGGAAGCCAATATCCACTATGCGGCGCTGGCGGCATTGCTGCTGGTGATCCCGCCGGTGGTTTTGCTGTTGGCCAACCGGCGGTT
This sequence comes from uncultured Lewinella sp., assembly GCA_937873655.1. Lineage (GTDB taxonomy): Bacteria > Bacteroidota > Bacteroidia > Chitinophagales > Saprospiraceae > JACJYC01. The sequence goes on from CALMYQ010000037.1 coordinate 8,127, forward strand.
TGTTTTTGGAGGGGGTGAGGATTTGTTGATTCGTTGATGTGCTGATTCGTTGATTTGAGGGGGCAAAGCGCTGAATGGAAGGATCAATCGACCACGCCGCGGCGTGGCGGATCATTTGGATCAATCGAAAAATTGTTGACCGGTTCCTCAAAAAAGCATTGCATGCTGAGAACAGAAGACATTGCGAAAGGTTTTGGGGCAAAAAAAGTGCTGCGGGGCATTTCCATGGAAGCGCCTGAGCGGGAGGTGTTTTGCATCCTTGGGCGGTCGGGTTGCGGGAAGACGACCTTGCTGAAATGTCTGGCGGGGCTGGAGCATCCGGATGCGGGCAGGGTAATGCTTGACGAAACCGATATCACCGGTGCGCCGCCGCAGCAACGGGATATTCTGTACCTGTACCAGGAGCCGCTCCTGTTTCCGCACCTGAGCGTTTTTGAGAACATCGCCTTCGGTCTGCGCATACGAAAAAGACCGGAAGCGGAGATCCGGGAGCGCGCTGACAAATTGCTGGAAGAGCTGGAATTGTCGGGCGAGGGCGAAAAGGCGCCTCATCAATTATCGGGCGGGCAGCGTCAGCGGGTGGCCTTCGGCCGGGCGATCATCGTCCAACCCAAGGTATTGCTGCTCGATGAGCCGTTCAGCAACCTCGATGCGCAAACGCGCGCCAATATGCAGGTCCTTTTCCGCAAGCTGGCCTCAAGGCACCGGATCACCAGCATTTTTGTCACCCACGATATCCGGGAAGCGCTGACGGTGGGAGACCGTTTCGGTTTCATGGACGGCGGGACCCTGGAGAACTTTCCTGAGCGGGAAGCCTTTATTAAAGACAGGCGGTCCGGCGCGCGGGAGGAATTTGATTTTTGGAATAATCTCTTTGATCATGGAAAACAAGACTAAATACGACCATTGCGAAAGCGTCTACTGGGTCTTTACCCAGGTGTGCAACGACCAATGCGACCACTGCTATAACCTGTCCGGTCCCAGGGGCGAGCGCATTAGCGAGGAGGATTGCCTGGCAATCATCGGCAACCTGCCCGCCGTCATCGACAGGATCATCCTGTCGGGCGGAGAGCCGCTGGCCGAGCGCAAAAAGCTCTATCTTATCCTGGATGCGCTGAAAGAACGCTACGGCGACCGCACCCAGATCATGCTGCAAACCAACGGCGACCTGCTGACCGGTGAGATCCTGGATACCCTGATCGAAAAGGGCGTTACCCGGTTCGATATCGCCAGCATCGACCGGTTTCACAAGGCCCAGGGCGCCCGTCTGATGGAGCTGGCCGAGTTGTTCGACAGCCGCGGCGTGGACGGCGATGAAAAAGACCCGCTCGTTGAAAAGGACAATTACCTGCAAAAGGGCCGGCTGACCTGGGGCTTCTGGGGCGCCACCGAGGATATGTGGCTCGGCGGCAACTGGGCCCGCGGGCGCGCCATGGAAAAGGACATCTGGCTCCGGGATCCCAACCACAATTTTTGCGCAATCCTCTCCGGAGCCGTCGGGTTCCTCAACGGCGGCGACAGCATCCCGCAGGAGATCAGCATCCAGCTCTGGGCCGTCAACCCCTGTTGCCCGGGCACCAAGGAAGCCATGGGCGACGCCCGAACGGAAAAAGTGGCCGACGTACTGGCGCGCGTAGCGGAATCGCCCGTTTTTCAGATGCTCGACCTGGGCGACCCTTACCGGATGGGCGAGCGCGTCGGCGTCAGCGAGGAGTATGCCCGCAAGCGGTGCGCCGAGCTGGGCAACGTCTGCCTGTGGTGCGATGAATTCTTCGAGCGCTTCTATGATATCCGGTCGCTCGAACCCAGGGCCGAAGAAGGGTACTTCAAATTGCCGGTCGTTTGACCCGGAAATGAAAACCCCCTGAAGTTGCGGCTCCAGGGGGGCTCCGAAAGTTAGGTTAAATAAATATTCCTGATTGCCTTAGTTGACGTTGCCTATTTTGATGCCCGTCCAATTGAATGTATTGGCGCCGGCATTCAGTTGTACCGGGAAATAATTACCTGATAATTCCGGCAGCGGGTTATTCGGGTTTTGCGGGATCCATCCTTGCGGGATGAAACGCCAGGAGCCTATCGCGTCGCCATCCGGAAAATTGGTATCGATGCCCAGTATCATCCTGCGCATGAGCGCGATATCATAGGTTGTGATCGTGCCGGAGTGATTGACATCCGCCCCAAGGTATGAGACAGGGCTGGAGAATTGCGCTACCCCCAGGACATGCCGGGCAACCAGCACGGCGTCAAAGGTAGAGATGTATTCCAGCGGGCTGCCGGATTTCTTCAGGTAAAGCCGGTATTCGCCGGGTTGCAGGCCTGTAAAGGCGTATTGCCCGTTAGCCCCGGTCGTGACCATGTCAACGGTATTGTCCTGGGCATCCCTTAATTCCACCTCAACGCCTTCCATGTCAGCGGCATCGATGCTTGAAGCGATGGTTCCGTTGAGATCAGCCTGCTGGGCAGCGAGGCTGCCTGCGAACAGGGTTATGATGAAGATCCAATATTTTTTCATGATATTCTGATTTAAGTTGTTGGGAAAAGAGAGCGAGCGCATTATTGTTTTGCGATTTTCAGGTTAAGGGTTCCTTCATCCGTCAGCAGGCGCAGGATGTAGATGCCGCGGGGCAGCGATTTCAGGTCGATGCTGCCCTGGTTGAGCGCAACGTTCACCTGCCTGCCGGCTGCATCGTGGGCGATAACCTGGTTGATGCGGATGCCGTCGGTTTGCAGGTACAGGACGTCGTACGCCGGTACGGGGAAGGCTTTGATCCTGGAGGCCAGTTCCGGTTCATTGACGCCGTTGACCCCGGTGACCGTGCTGGTGGTGGTGAGTTCCTCTACCGGGATCAGCTCTTCAAGGTTGTTGATGACAACGGCGTTTTCAATCTCCATGGTCAATTCTTCGGTGGTTCCCCGGAAGATGACGTCTTCAATGGTCACGTGCAGTTCGCCGATCTTGCCCATGCCCGTGGCGGGTTGTCCGTCGATCCTGGTGACGGCGATATGGATGCGGTGGTGGTCGGGGTCATTTCGGTAGAAGGTGATCATGGATTGGTTCTGCACGCCGATCCAGGAATTGCCGAAGGTGGCAAACGGGCTGCCGGGAACGATAAACGCGGGATCGTAGACGATGGTAAACGCCACGCCGTATACTTCGTTGGTCGGGGCGTCGGAGGCGCCCAGGATGATATTGAAAGTTGCCGGCTGACCGGAGGATACCTGCGCCGGTTCGACATAGATCGGGCTGGTGATATTGGTAGCGGCGTAGGGCAATCCTGCGGGGCGCTGCACTTCGCCGTCGTCCGGTCCGTTGGGTACAAGGTTGGATTCTTCGGCCCAGTTGAGGTTGAGCGCCAGGGTATCCGCCGCATTGACGGCGCCGTTACCGTCGGCGTCGATGTGCATGTAATTGACGTTGCTGTTGGGGGTGGATTGCGCCCAGGGTGTGGCGGGCTGGCTCATCCAGTCGAGGGTAGCGCCCGTTCTTGGGGGGCCGGTCTCTCCAAATGCCAGGCCGATGGGCAGCAGGTCGTATTGGTTGACAACGCCGTTGTGATCGGTATCGCCCGGCCAGACCCGGTTGGGATCGCCGTTGATGTCCACCCAGCCGTTGCCGATCGTTACGGGTACGAGCTGGCCGTTGCCGTTGGAAGCTTCAATGATCACCGGCGAACTCGTGAAGGCAACCGGCGTCAATCCGTCGCCGGTGGCTGTAAAGCACAGCTCGAACAGGGTGGAGGCGCCCGGCAGGGTTACCCCCTGGGTGCTGTTGCTGAGCCAGGAGAACCGGAGTTCGCCGTTCTGGAAGGTCGGGTATCCGAAATTGAAGTTGGTATTTGACAGGTCCGGCAGGTTCAGGCTTTGAATGCCGGTCAGCAGCAGTTGGGCCGGGTCCCAGTTGATGGTAAACTGCAGGGAAGCGATATTGTCAAAATTCGAAGCGGTGACCGGTATGCAGACCTGTTCATTGGTTTGGGCGTAACCCTGGCCGATGGAAAGGGTCGGTCCGCTGCCGCTGGTCGGGCTGCAATCGGGGGTGATGTTGCCGGAGGTATAGGTTTTTCCGTCCTGGTCGGTGACGGTAACCGAGTAGGCGTTGTTTTGCGAACCGGAGACGGTACTGGCAAAATTGGTTTGTTCGGAAAATCCGGTGCTCCAGTTGAACGTGAAAGGCGGCGTGCCGTTCCAGACCGCGCAGGTAATATTCACGGCAACCGAATCGGGTTGTATGGTATTGCAATCATAGGTAATGCCTGCGATGAGTGACCCCGGGGCGCCGTCGCAGTCCGGCACAATGGGGTCTGGGGTATAGGTACAACCGTTGGCGTCGGTGATGGTCACATTGAAGGTGAAGGGCAGGGTAGCTGTCGTGGAGCTGACCTCGTCGGTTGTATCCCGTTTGCCGGTGTTCCATTCAAAGATAAAGGGCGCCTGTCCGCCTGACCAGACGATGGTGGACGCGGTGACTACCGTGGAGTCCGGAAAAATCTGGCAACTGTAGTTGCTGCCGGTCAGGAAACCGGGTTGGGCGGCCAGGACGAACAAACCGCGCGTGGTTTTGCCGTTCTGGTCGGTGACCGTGACCTGGTAAACACCCAGCGGAACATCGGAAATGTCCTGGGTGGTATTGGCATAGCTGTCCGGACCGGTCCAGGCATAGGCATACGGCACGCTTCCGCCGGTCGATTCGACATCGATATTACCGGAGGTTGAGCTGCATAGCGCTGAAGGGGTTGCGCAGGCCGATGAGAATGCCGGATTGCTGAGCGAACTGCCGGTAGTGACGGCGCCGCTGAGCAACGCCGCCGAAATGAGCGCGCTCCCGGGACTGAGCGCGATGATTTCAACCGGTACGGGGTCGTTCGCAAAATCCACACCGGTTTCCTGGCCGGAATCGGAGGTGGCGTTGAAACAAATGGAGAACAGGACCGAGTCGTCGGCCAGACCGACCGGGTTGGCCTGGGATTCGTTCCATGAAAACCGCAACTCGCCGGGCGCCTGGGTGGCAAAGTTGTTGGCGGTGAGGTTGGGCAATCCCAGGTTGTCAGCATGGGTGTAGGTCAATACGTCGGCATCCCAGGTAATGGTGAACTGCATGCCGGCGATATCTGCGAACCCGCGGGCGGTGACGTCAAGACAAACTTCCGAGCCGGGCTGGGCGACCTCGGAACCGATCGACAGGGAGAAGCAATTGCTCCCGCCTTGCCCCCAGGTGTTTGAAAAGGCTGCAAAGAAGAAGATAATCGCTAGTAGAAAGGCTTTTTTCATGATTATTTTTTTAATGTTATGGGAGTTATGATTTGAACGATACAAAAGTAGGCCCGCTGTTGGTCTTGGGAAAGTACATTATTTTTAAATTATAAATGCAAAATGTAAAATTTTAAATTTAAAGCTTTGATAAACAGAAATATAGAGTTATTGATATAGATTTTTGTAAATTAGCGGGCTATTATCAGAATCAGAAAAATGGAAAAATCCCTGCTGGTGAGGAGCCTGAAGGGCCTTTCGGCCGCCGAATTGAGCAGATTCGGCGAATTTGTGCATTCTCCTTATTTCAATAAAAGAGAAGATCTGAACCGCCTTTGCGCCTGTTTGCTGGCTTTCGGACCTGCCTTTGAAGACCCGGGCCTGGAGAAGAAGCAGTTTTACCGCACCGTATTCGGCGCCGCGGAATACCGGGAACTGCCGTTCAATAATCTTATTTCCGACCTGCTGAAATTGTTGTATGAATTTGTCGCCCTCGAGGAGCTGTCCGGAAAGGAAAGCCTGAAAAAAGACCTTTTGCTGGGCGGCCTGCTGGAAAGGGATATGCCCCAACAGGCCGAGCGGCAGATCAAGAGCTGGAGCCTGGTGCAGGAAAAACGGCCCCATCGCAATTTCGATTACTACTACGGCGAATACCGCCGGTTCGAGCAACAGGATCGCCTCAACCTGGGCAAAGGCAAACGCGGGTACGACGAAAGCCTCCAACAGGCCAGCGACCACCTCGACCGGTATTACGTAGCCAACAAGCTCCGCATCGCCTGCGACATGACCAGCCGCAACGCCGTCGTGCAGGCCGGATACGAATGCCACCACCTGGACCTGATCCAGAACATGGCCCTCCGGGACAGCAGCGGCCTGCAGGAAGACCCCGCTTTTCAGGTATACGCCAAAACGCTGGACATGCTGCGCGGCGCCGACAGCTCCCGGGATTTCCAGGAACTCAAACACCTCCTGATCGAAAAAGGCGGCCAATTCCCCCGGTGGGAGCTGCGGACCCTCTACAATTACGCCCTCAATTTTTGCGTTCGCCAGATCAATTCAGGCCGGACCGACTATTACCGCGAGATCTGGGATCTGTACCAGGCCCTGCTCAAGGAAAATATCCTCTTCACCGAAGGACACCTGACGCAATGGACCTATATCAACATCATCACGGCCGGCATCCGGCTCCAGGAATACGACTGGACCGAAGCCTTCATCCATGCCTACAAAGACTATCTGCTGCCGGAGGAACAGTACAACGTCTATACCTATAACCTGGCCGCGCTGTACTTCGAACGCAAGGATTACGGGCTCGCGCTCCAAACCCTCCACGACGTGGAATTCACAGACGCCTTCTATCACCTCGCCGCCAAGATTATCCAGCTCAAGAGCTATTACGAGTTGGAAGAGACCGAAGCCTTTTTCTCCCTGGCCGAAGCCAGCCGCAAATTCCTGAGCCGCAACCGGCAGTTGTCCGAATACCAGAAACGCTCAAATGAGGCCTTCCTGCGCCTGGCCCGCCGCCTGTACGAGATCCGCCTCCGGTCCGGGCTGATGCCCCGGTCGGTTTTTGCCGCCCAGGTGGAGGGGTTCCGCAAAAAGCTGGATGAGGTCATGGCCGTAGCCAACAAAGACTGGCTCGAACAGGCTGCCGACCGGTTGATCCAACAAAAAAAGGGACCATCCGAAGCGCTTTCGCCTGAATAGTCCCTTCTCACAATTGTGATTCCAGTAGTTGGAATCCCCCCTCTTTGAGAAAATTTATTTTACATCGACGCATCATCATGCGTCGAATCGTCATAACAATTGCCGGCCGCCGCCAAATCACCTCCCGACCACCAGCTTCAGCACCCTCGTCGGGCCGTCGTCTCCGGTTATGCGGACGAGGTACAGGCCCGGCGCCTGGTCGCTGAGCCGGAGCGCTACCCGGGATTCGGAAGTCTTCAACCGGCGGACCAGCCTGCCGAATTCGTCCGTCACCTCTATGGTTGCTGAGTCCGATCCGCGGTTCAGGAAATGTTCCAGGTTCAGGGTTGCCTCGCCTGATGTGGGGTTGGGCCATAGTTCCACCCTCGGTCGGCCGGCATCGCTGAAAGCCGGATCGATGCCGTATTTTTGCTGGTTCGCGCCGTAGGGCGGATCGGTGACCACGTTGTCGAAAGTGGCGGTGACCACACTGTTGGAATTGGCTCCCGAAGCGATCAGGCCCACCTGGATGCAGGCATTCATCGGTACGGTGACCGCAAAGGCATAGGTCCACGTTACGCCGTTGACCGAGTGATAACCCTTGAAAAGGTTACCGGTCCGGACGATCCGGAGCCAGCGCGATCCGGGGGTGCTGATATACGACGGATAGGACGGACTGTTGTCGGCGTACCGCACAAACCGCTGCAATGCGTTGACCCCCTGGTAAACCAGCGCCACTTTTTTAGCGCCCGGGCTGGTGGTTTCGCGCATCACGATCCCGGCAAATCCCGGCAGCGTCAATCCGGCGATATGGGCGGTGATGGAACCGTCGCCGCAGATCTCCGTACCCACGTAAGCGCTTTCGTCATTGGTGACACCCGGCGTGTAACAACCGTTTGCCATCAGGGTGAAGGTGCCGGAAGGACTGTCATAAGCAGCTTCGCTTCCGTCCGTACAGCCGATGCCGTCCGGAGATTGCGACCAACCGCACGGCAGGCCGGTCACGGTGATGTGGGAAACGCAATTTGCCGAATTTCCGGCCGCATCGGTCGCCGTGACGATCACGGGGATGACTTCGCCGAGATCCTCGCAGGAGACGGCCGGCAGACCGGCTTCCAGGCTTTCCACGCCGCAATTGTCGGAAGCGGCGGCCAGGCTTCCCGCGGCCAGTTCGAGGGCTGCTTCGCCGTTCAGGCTCACCGTTGCGTCAGTGCAGTTGATTACCGGATCGGTATTATCCGCCACGGTAATGGTTGCCGTACAGGTCGAACTGTTACCGTTGGCATCCGTCACCGTGAGCGTCACCGTGTTTTCGCCGATATTTTCGCATTCGAATTTGACCAGGTTTGTCCCGAACGGAACTGCTTCAGAGAGGCCGCAGGCGTCGTTTGAGCCGTTATTGAGTTCGTCCGGGTCGATTTCGAACTGGCCGTCCGCATCCAGGTAAACGGTCAGGTTCCGGCATAAGGCAACGGGCGGTGTGCGGTCTTCCACGGTGACAACGGCCGTGCAGGACGAACTGTTGTCCTTGATGTCGGTCACGGTGAGGGTTGCGGTATTGTTGCCGGTATCCGCACAACCGAAGGATTGCTGATTTAAGCTGATCGACTGGATTCCGCAGGCGTCATAAGAGCCGTTGTCCACTTCTTCCGGTTGCAGGGTATAGGCGCCTTCGCTGTCGAGCTGGATGGTGATATCCCGGCACAAAGCCGTCGGCGGGGTATTGTCCACCAATGCCGGGTCCTCATCGTCGATCATGCCGTTGCAATTGTTGTCGATGCCGTCGCAGATTTCATCGGCGTCCGGGTTGATATTATGGTTCGTATCGTCACAATCATCGTAATTGTCCACATAACCGTCGGGTTGGGTGCATGCCATAGTGGAGGAGTTGGGATCGCCGTAGCCGTCCTCGTCGGTATCCGCATACCAGACGGATTGGCCCTGGACATTGGGATCCTCGTCGTCGGTCATCCCGTCGCAGTTGTTGTCGATGCCGTCGCAGATCTCAGTCGCTCCCGGGTTGATGGCCGGTTCGCTGTCATCGCAATCGAGGTCGGCGCCGGTCAGTTCTGCGGCCGTTTTGTAGCCGTTCGGGCGCAGGCACTGGGTGAGGGTTGCGCCGTCGGAGTAGCCGTCGTTGTCCGCGTCCTTGTACCAGGTCTGTCCGGGTTTTTGGAGGGGGTCGTTGTCGTTGCAATCGGTGTTGTCGGCCACGTAACCGGTAGGTTGGGAGCAGGCGTCCTGGACAACGGCCGGGTTGCCGAAGCCGTCGTTGTCGCTGTCCTGGTACCAGGTACTCAGCACGCCGTCGTCGGTATTGCCGTCGCAGTTGTTGTCGATGCCGTCGCAGATCTCAGTTGCTCCCGGGTTGATGGCCGGTTCGCTGTCATCGCAATCGAGGTCGGCGCCGGTCAGTTCTGCGGCCGTTTTGTAGCCGTTCGGGCGCAGGCACTGGGTGAGGGTTGCCCCGTCGGAGTAGCCGTCGTTGTCGGCGTCCTTGTACCAGGTCTGGCCGGGTTTTTGGAGGGGGGCGTTGTCGTTGCAATCGGTGTTGTCGGCGACGTAGCCGGTGGGTTGGGTGCAGGCGGTCTGGGAAACGGCCGGGTCGCCGAAGTTGTCGCTGTCGCTGTCCCGGTACCAGGTAATTGGGAATGCGTTCATATCGGAATCATCGCAATCGGTATTGTCGGTGACGTATCCTGCTGCGCATTCTGCACAGAATTCCTGGGAGACAGCCGGATTTCCATAACCGTCGGAATCGCTGTCGAGGTAGCAGGTGACGACCACTATGGCGCTTTGGAATTCGAAAGCCCCCAAATCGAAGCCGCCCTGGGCAGGTCTGGGCGCGTCCTCAAGGTCCGTTCCGGGAGCGCCGGCCGGCGTGGCTGAATTGATCGCCGGAGAGCAGGCTGTAAGGTGAAGGTCGCCGGAAGAAGTGGGTGCGAAATTATAATCCGGTTGCTGGACAAACAGCGGATCGGCATCCAGGTTGCCGTCGCCGGCATAACCGTCTTCCACGATGCTGTGGTCGATTACCGGGACCGGGCTGTTCAATTCGCTGAACAGGGAGGAGTTGCCCCAGAGGATGCAATTGGTCAGGGTGGATACTGCGCCGTTATTGTTGCGCAGGACCGCGCCTCCCAATCCGGCGTAATTGCCGGAGAAGGTGCAGTTGATCATTAAAGGCAAACTGGTGCCGCCGTGGGCATCTGAGGTGACAGCCCCTCCGTACCTGGCGGTGGAATTGCCCTGGAATATACAATTGGTGAACACCGGGTTGACCGAACTGTTGGAGGAACCGTCGTTGTTGACCGCACCGGCATTGAACGAGGAATAATTGCCGATAAAGCTGCAGTGGGTGATGATCGGGCTGCAGTCACCGTCGGTGGTTGAATTATTCCATATGGCCCCTCCCGAGCCGATGGCGTAGTTGTTGGTAAAAACGCAATGTGTGAAGGTCGTGCCCGCTATACCGGAGGAAGAGGCGCTGTTATAGACCGCCCCGCCGTTTGAACCCGTATTTTGTGTGAACAGGCAGTTGGCGATCACCGGGCTGCTGATATTACCTGCTCCTGAAGCCGAATTTAACAATCCGGAGCCGTTGGAAGAGCTGGCATATCCGTTCCGGATCGTGAACCCGTCCAGCACCGTTGAACTTCCTACATTCTGGGCCCGAACCACATTGATGGAATTTCCCGAAGAGGAAGCATTCTGGTTGATGTCGCCGTCGAGCACGGTTTCATTCACCATCCAGTTCCGTTGGGTCAGCAAGGTCTCCGAGCCGGTAAAGCCGCCGTACAATCCCACATCGCTGACCAGCTGGAAGGACGCCCCGGTGTTGTTATCGGTCTGCCCCGGCCCTTCATCCGGGAAATAGATGCCGGCTGCTACCCATATCTGATCGCCGGCCACGGCCGTCTGCAAGGCTTTTTGAATGGTAAGAAATGCCTGCCCCCAGGAGGTGCCTGTATTGGAATCATCTCCTGCAGGTTTAACGAACCAGGTAGCGGCAAAAAGGCCGGACTGGAGGAGGAAGAATACCGCGACAAGCAGGTTTCGGCGTACTAAAGAGTTAAAAACCATCCTGCAGGCAGGATACATCGTAATTTCTTTTTTCATGACACAATCGTTTCAGTGTTTAAATGTTGATTCAAAGAATAGCCGGCGGCCAGGCCGCAGCGCAACCGCACGGCTCAAGTGGATTGTGTCACTTTGCAGCCGATGCGGATCAGCGGCAAAGTGAACTTCACTGATTCTTTTAAATGGACAGGCAGATGTAAAAACTTAGTAAGGTGTGACAGATTTCAGATTGGATAACTCCGAAGTGTGACAATGCAAATATTCAGGAAATCCCGGTGCGGCGGGTTTGCGGAAACAGCAAAATGGTTGGCGCTCGTTGCAGATGGGGAAATCGTTTGCGCTCGTCGCACAAGGTTTGCGGATGTTGCATCCTCAATTCCTCAGTTCCTCAGTTCCTCGATTCCTCGATTCCTCAATTCCTCAATTCCTCCTCCGACCGCCGTAGCCTTGGCGGAGGTGGTAATTCCTCCACCCTCACACCTCACTCGGAGAAAAACCGAAACGCTCCTTGAACCGGGTGGAGAAGTACTTTTCATTGCCGAAGCCGACCATAATGGATACCTGGGTAACGTTGCCTTCTTTGTTTCGGAGCAGGGTCAGGGAGCGGTCGAGCCGGAGATTTCGGAAATAATCCGTGAAATGGTCGCCGGTGAGGGCTTTGAGCTTGCGATGGAGTTGGGAGCGGCTCATGGCCATATGCCGGGCGGCTTGTTCGATGGAGTAGTCGCTGTCTTCCAGGTTCGCTTCCAGTTGGAGGTTGAGGCGGCGGAGGAATTCGTTGTCGGCCCTGGAAAACAGGTCGGGTTCGATGCGGCCTGCGGGGTTGCCGTTGAATTTCAGTTGCAACCGCCGGCGCTGTTCGATCAGGTTCTCGATCTGGGCGAGCAATTCCCGGGTCTGGAAGGGTTTGGTGAGGTACGCGTCAACTCCTTCGCGGAGGCCCTGGATCCGGTTGTCGAGGCCTGATTTGGCGGTCAGGAGGATGATCGGGATATGGGAGGTGCGTTCGTCGTTCCGGATCTCGGCGGTCAGTTCGTAGCCGTTCATGCCGGGCATCATCAGGTCTGAGATGATCAGGTCAGGGATCAGTTCGCGGGCTTTGGCCACTCCCTCGTCGCCGGTGGAGGCTTCAACTACGCTGAATTGGTCCGGCATCGATGACTTGACGAAACGGCGCATTTCGGGATGGTCTTCGACCAGGAGGATGAGCGTTTTTTGATCGGCGGGGGTTGTCGGTTTCCGGTCGTTCCGGGGCTCTTCCTCCGGATCGTTTTCCGGCTCGACCGGTGAGTGAACGGCCTCGGCCCGGGTTTCGGCCGGGTTTGCGGATGCCGGCAGCCAGATGGTAAAGGCGCTGCCGGTTCCTTCCCGGCTGTTCACCCGTATCCGTCCGCCGACCAATTCTATTAATTCCCGGGTCAGGGCCAGACCGATGCCGGTGCCGCCGGCATGCCGGGTTGTTACGGATTCCGACTGATAGAAACGGTCAAAGATCCTGGATTGTTCCGCTTCCGGAACTCCGGGTCCCGAATCCTCCACTTCGATTTCCAGCCCACCGGGCATTTGTACGGTGCGCAGGGCGATTGCCCCGTGTTCCGGCGTAAATTTCACGGCATTGGACAGCAGGTTGGTGACGGCTTTTTCGACAATATCGCGGTCGAAGCGGAACAGCGGGACCTGCTCCGGCCCGCGATAGCTCATCCGGATGTCCTTTTTACCGGCCAGGGGCAGGAACGATTGGTAGACCCGTCGGATCACTTCCTGTATATCTCCTTTCCGAAGGTCGGGTTTCATCTGGCCGCTTTCCATCTTGGCGAGATCCAGCAGCTGGTTGACCAGCTCCAGAAGGCGTTCGCTGTTGCCGGCTACCATGTGGAGGCGTTCGCGGAAGCGGCCTTCCCGGTCTTCTTCCAGCATCTGGCGGACCGGCTCCAGGATCAGCGTCAGAGGGGTGCGGAACTCATGGGTGATGCCCGAGAAAAAGCGGGATTTTACCTGGTCTAGTTCGGCGAGCCGTTCGGCTTCCCGGGTTTCAAAGTCCAGGCGGTTGCGCAGTTTGATCCGGTTGATATGCGCACGGTAGATCAGCAGGAACAGCCCTGCGGTCATCAGGGAATAAATCAGCCAGGCTATCCGGGTGGCCCACCAGGGCGGCAGCACGGTGATCTGCAGGGACGTTGTGGTATCGCTCCAGATGCCGTTGCTGTTGGCGCCCTGTACTTCAAAGGTGTATTTGCCCGGTTTGAGGCCGGTGAAGGAAGCCGAACGCTGGTTGCCCACTTCGATCCAGTTGGAATGGGCGCCTTTGAGCCGGTAGCGGTACTGGTTTTTATCCGGGGCGGTATAGTCGAGTATGACAAAATGGAGGTTCAGCAGGTTCTGGTTGTAACGGAGGGTGATCCGGTGGGTGTATTCGATGCTGTGCCTGAGCAATCCGGTGGAGTCGCCCGGCAGGATTTCCTGGTTATTGATCCGGATTTGGGTGATCACTGCGCCGGGGCTGTAGGGGTTAAGGGTGATGTTGTCGGGGTCGAATGCGGATATGCCGTTGACGCCGCCGAAGTAGAGCATGCCGTCCGGGCCCCGGTAGTAGGCGTTGGTATTGAATTCGTTGTCCTGCAGGCCGTCTTCCACGGAGAAATTGGTGAATTTTCGCCCGGCGATCGAAAATCTGGAAAGGCCCCTGTTGGTGCTCAACCACAATTCGTCCTGGTTTTTTGCGGGCAGAATCCCGTAGACGACATTATCGGGCAGACCGTCCCTGAGGTTGAAATGGATGAATTCGCCGGTATTTTTGTCCAACCGGTTCAGGCCGCCGCCTTTGGTGCCGACCCACAAATAGCGATCCGGCGCTTGCGGATCATCGAGCGTGGACAGTACGAAATTGTTGCTCAGTGATTTCCGGTCGGACGGGTCGGTGCGGTAGATCCGGTACTGCGGCTGGCCGGATTCGAGACCTTTCGCCCGGATCAGGCCGTGCTGGGTGCTGATCCAGGTCTCATCCCCGCTGAACATGAAAGAATAGGTCTGCAGGCTTTCCTTCACATCTTCCAGCATCCGGCTGTAATCGTACAGCGTAAATTGTCCGGACCGGGGGTCGAACCGGGTCAACCTGCCGCCGAGGCCGCCGATCCAGAGGGTTCCGTCCTTTCTCAGGATCATGGAAGAATAATAATTGACTTTCAGGTCCGGGTGATAGACCGTTTTGTTTCCGGATTCCGGGTCGTATTTCCAAAGCTCGGTATAACCGGGTTGAGGCTCGGTCAGGTACCAGAACCGGCCGGCCTCGTCTTCGATCATGCTGAAAACGCGGAGGTGCCAGGTGGGAATGCCCGGTGGTATTTCGACGATGGTATCCAACTCCGGATGGTATAACCTGAAGTGGTAGGCCCTGCGCAGCCAGAACCTGTTTTGCCGGTCCTGGGCAATATCCCAGACGCTGAGCCCCGGGGCCATGTGCCGGAAATTTTCCCTGGCCGGATTGTATTTGATGATGCCGTATCCGGTTGTCCCGAGCCAGACGATGCCCGACCGGTCTACCAGTACCTTAGTGGACTTGACCGCCTCTGCCCCCAAAGAGAGCTTTTTTTCAACCCGGACGGCTTCCCGGATGCTGTCGGTCATCATCCGGAAAGCGAAATCATAAGCGGAAACCCATACCCGCCCGTTCTGGTCGGCGGAAAAACTGTTGACGGCGCCGGCATTGTCGGGCAAGTCGAAATACCGGATCTTTTCCCCATCCAACAGCGCCAGGAATTTGCTGCCCCCGATCCAGAGCCGGTGGCTGTCGTCCTCATGAATGGCGGACAGCGTACTTTCTTCTTCCAGTTTTTTTAACGGAATCGGAGCGGATTTTCCGGTTTTCCAGTCGACCGAGAACGCACCGCCCGTTCCTGCTGCGATCAGCCTGCCATCGGACAGCATTTTCAACGCCTTGGTTTCAACCCGGGAAGAATCGGTGGAAAGGAATACCCTGGAAACGCGGAGCGCTCCGTTTGCGGCGGATTCGATCCGGATGAGGTATCCCCAGGTGGTGCCTGCCCAGATGCCGCCGGAGGGGTCCTCCGCTATGCACATGACCGTATTGTCCGAGAGGTTGAATCCGTCATCAGCCGATTGGATCCGTTGAAAGGATAGGGTTTCCCGGCGGAAGATGTTGATGCCGCGGCTTTCGGTGCCGGCCCAGATCCTGTTTTGGGAATCCTCATAAAGGGAAAAGATGATATCGCCGGAAATGGAAGTGGAGTCGAACGGATCGTGTTTGAATGCGATGAACTGGTGTCCGTCGTAGCGGTTAAGCCCGTCTTTGGTGCCGAACCAGAGGAATCCGTCCCGGGTCTGTATCAGGTCAAAAACCATGCTTTGGGAAAGCCCGTCCCGGCTGGTGATCTTTTCCAGCGGCGTGTTTTGTGCACACAGGTTCCAGGCGCACAGCAGGAGGGATATCCAGATAGTTTTTGTCATTGATTGGGCTGCAATTGCCGTACAAAGTAACGAAATGAAATCCAATTCGGGCTTTTAAGGGCGGGAATTCAGGGGAAAAGCCGGTGGAAAGGGCTGAGGCTAATTTTATATACGGATGGGAGGGTGGAGGGTTTCATTGGTTCATTGGTTCATTGCTGGGCGGGCGTTGTAGCTTCGACTTCGCTCAGCTGCCAGGCTGCCAACTGACAACTGAAATCTTAGTCTTGATTGTCTGCCAAAAAACTTCCCGACAAAACAAAGGGACCACCCGAAGCCCCCCGCTCCGAATGATCCCAATGTTTTATTTATTCCTCTCACCGCCCAGGTCACACCGTCAGCATGACGAAAGCGGCAGATCAACAAATCAACCCCCGACCGCCGAAGCTTCAGCGAAGGAGGTTAATCAACAAACATCACCGCGCAATCACCAGCTTCTGCACCTGCGTCCCGCCGGCTGCGTCCGTGATCTTCACAAAGTACATGCCCGGTGCTTGTCCGCTCAGGTCGAAGTTGACCATGGCTTCGATGGCCGCGTCGACCTTTTCTTCCCGGATCACCCTGCCGAGTTCATCGGCGACCTGGATGTTCACCATCGAAGTGGTCTTCGAAGCGCTCCAGGCGCTGTCCAGGGTCAGGGTAAAGATGCCGGTGGACGGATTGGGCCACAATTCCATCACCGGAAGGTCGGTCGCCGGGATAGCCTCGGTTTGGTCTTCATCGCCGCCGCGCATGACGCCGCCGCCGAACGGCGGATCAATAACCACGTGGTCAAAAGTAGCAGTCACCACGCTGTTTGCGTTTGTACCCCAGGCGATGAGCCCGACCTGGATGCAGTTGTTCATCGGTACGGTGACCGCGAAGGCGTAGGTCCAGGTGACGCCGTTGACCGAATAGTAGCCCCGGAAGATGTTGCCGGTCCGGACGATGCGCAACCACCTGGCCCCAAATGCGTTGATGTACGACGGGTAAGCAGCCCCGTTGTCGGTGTACCGGACATACCTGGCAATCGCACTGGCGCCCTGATAGGCCATGGCTACCTTCTTGGCGCCCGGCGCATCCGACTCCCGCATCACGATGCCGGCAAAGCCCGGCAGGGTCAACCCGGCGATATGGGCGGTGATGGACCCGTTACCGCAGAGCTGGTATTTGATATATCCGCTTTCGTCGGAAGTCGCACTCGGTGTGTAACAACCGCTTGCCATCAGCGTGAAGGTCTCATTCGGCGCATTGTAATCGGCATCGTTGCCGTTGGTGCACCCGATCCCGTCGGGCATCGACATCCAGCCGCAAGGCAGGCCTTCCGTGGTCACATGCGCGATGCAGGAAGCCGTATTGCCGCTCGGATCCCGGACCGTGACGGTCACCGGCACGATCTCACCCAGATCGGCGCAGGAAATGGACGGCGGATCGGCCTCAAACCCGGTTACGGCGCAGTTGTCGCTCGCCGCAGCCATACCCTCAGGATCCAGCAGGAAGGAGGCCTGGCCGTTGAAGGTAACCGTGATGTCCGGGCAATCTACCTCAGGATCGATATTGTCCTCCACTGTAACGGTTGCCATACAGGTCGAGGCATTTCCGTTGACATCCGTAACGGTCAGTGTGACGGTGTTTGCCCCCACGTCCACGCAGCTGAAGGACTGCCCACTGAGAACTGCGGACTGAATCCCGCAGGCGTCGCTTGAGCCGTTATTTACCGCTTCTGCTGTAAGGGAAGCAGCCCCGTTCTCGTCGAGCTGGACGGTGACGTTCTGACAAACTGCGTCAGGCGCCACATTGTCCTCTACCGTTACGGTTGCCGTACAGGTCGAAACATTGTCATTGACGTCCGTGACGGTCAGCGTAACGGTATTCGCACCCACATCCCCGCAACTGAAGGACTGCTGACTGAGGACTGCCGACTGGATACCGCAGGCGTCGTTGGAGCCGTTATCCACAGCTTCCGGAGTGGTCGATCCATCGCCGTTTTCATCCAGCTGGACGGTGACGTTCTGACAGAGCGCTTCCGGTGCAACCGGATCCAGTACGGTAATGGTCGCCGGACAAGAACCCTGGTTGCCGTTGACATCCGTTGCGACGAGGGTCACCACGACCGTTCCAACATTGTCACAGCCGAATTTGGTCTGGTTGAGCTCCAGGGTCTGGACGCCGCAGGCATCCGAAGAGCCGTTGTCGACCTGTTGCGCGGTAATTTCACCCTGGCCGTCCTCGTTGAGCAGAACCGTAATGTTGTTGCACAGCGCAACCGGGTTGACATTGTCTTCCACCGAAACAGTGGCCGTACACGTCGAAGTATTGTCGTTCACGTCGGTCACGGTCAGGGTCACAGTATTCGCTCCCACATCTTCACAGCTGAAAGACTGCAAACTGAGGACTGCCGACTGAACCCCGCAAGCGTCATTGGAGCCGTTGTCCACGGCCGCTGCCGTAGTGGAGCCGTCGCCGTTGGCATCCAGCTGGACGGTCACATTCTGACAAAGGGCCGCTGGTGCTACGTTATCTTCCACCGTCACGGTTGCTGTACAGGTCGAAGCATTGTCATTAACGTCCGTAACCGTCAGGGTAACGGTATTGCCGCCCACATCCCCGCAACTGAAAGACTGCTGACTGAGGACTGTGGACTGAACCCCGCAGGCGTCATTGGAGCCGTTGTTAACCGCAGCTGCCGAGGCGGAACCCGATCCGGCTGCGTTCAACTGCACGGTCACATTCTGACAAAGGGCCACTGGCGCTACATTATCTTCCACCGTCACGGTTGCCGTGCAGGTCGAAGCATTGTCATTAACGTCCGTAACCGTCAGGGTGACGGAATTACTCCCCACATCCCCGCAACTGAAAGACTGCTGACTGAGGACTGTGGACTGAACCCCGCAGGCGTCATTGGAGCCGTTGTTAACCGCAGCTGCCGAGGCGGAACCCGATCCGGCTGCATTCAGCTGTACGGTGACGTTTTGGCAAAGTGCGGTCGGCGCCACGTTATCTTCCACCGTCACGGTAGCTGTGCAGGTCGAAGCATTGTCATTGACGTCCGTTACTGTCAGGGTAACGGTATTGCTGCCCACATCCCCGCAACTGAAAGACTGCTGACTGAGGACTGTGGACTGAACCCCGCAGGCGTCACCCGAACCGTTATTCACAGCGCTTGCCGTAGTGGAGCCCGATCCGGCTGCGTTGAGCTGAACCGTGACGTTCTGGCAAAGAGCCACTGGCGCTACGTTATCTTCCACCGTCACGGTTGCTGTACAGGTCGACGAGTTGTCATTGACATCTGTCACAGTGAGGGTGACTGTGTTTGCCCCCACATCTCCGCAACTGAAGGACTGCCCACTGAGGACTGCCGACTGGATCCCGCAAGCGTCATTGGAGCCGTTATTCACGGCGCTAGCCGTAGTGGAACCCGATCCGGCTGCGTTGAGCTGAACCGTGACGTTCTGGCAAAGGGCTGTCGGCGCTACATTATCTTCCACCGTCACGGTAGCTGTACAGGTCGACGAGTTGTCATTGACGTCCGTTACTGTCAGGGTGACGGTGTTTGCCCCTACATCCCCGCAACTGAAAGACTGCTGACTGAGGACTGTGGACTGAACCCCGCATGCGTCATCGGAGCCGTTGTTAACCGCAGCTGCCGAGGCGGAACCCGATCCGGCTGCGTTCAGCTGTACGGTGACGTTTTGGCAAAGTGCGGTCGGCGCCACGTTATCTTCCACCGTCACGGTTGCCGTACAAGTCGAAGCATTGTTGTTGTCATCGGTAGCGGTGAGGGTGACGGTATTGCCGCCTACATCCCCGCAGTCAAAAGCCGTCTGGCTGAGGCTGAGACTGACCGGCCCGGTTGAACAAGCGTCTCCGGAGCCGTTATTGACGGCTGCTGCCGTGGTAGAGCCTGCGCCGGCTGCATTGAGTTGAACGGTGACGTTCTGACAAAGGGCGGTCGGGGCCACGTTATCCTCAACTGTAACGGTGGCCGTACAGGTCGAAACATTGCCGTTGTTATCCGTAACGGTGAGGGTGACGGTATTTGCTCCGATATCCGCACAACTGAAGGACTGCCCACTGAGCACTGTGGACTGGATCCCGCAAGCGTCATTGGAGCCGTTATTCACGGCGCTAGCCGTAGTGGAACCCGATCCGGCTGCGTTGAGCTGAACCGTGACGTTCTGGCAAAGGGCTGTCGGCGCTACATTATCTTCCACCGTCACGGTAGCTGTGCAGGTCGACGAGTTGTCATTGACATCTGTCACAGTGAGGGTGACGGTGTTTGCCCCCACATCCCCGCAACTGAAGGACTGCTGACTGAGGACTGTGGACTGAACCCCGCAAGCGTCATCGGAGCCGTTGTTAACCGCAGCTGCCGAGGCGGAACCCGATCCGGCTGCATTCAACTGCACAGTGACATTCTGACAAAGGGCGGTCGGGGCCACATTATCTTCCACCGTAACAGTAGCTGTACAGGCGCTCTGGTCGTTATTGATATCCGTTATTGTCAGGGTAACCGTGGCCGGCGTGCCTGTGTCGTTGCAATCAAAGCTGGTAACATCGATCCCAATGGACTGGAGGCCGCAACCGGCGGTACTGCCGTTGTCGACATCACCGACCGCCAATGTGCCGTCTCCGTTTGCATCGAGTTGAACCGTGGCATTTTTGCAGAGTGCCTGAGGCGGAGCGCAACACGGGTTGTTGTCATCGGCTACCGTTACGGTCGAAGTACAGGTAGCCGAATTGCCATGGGTATCAAAAACGGTCAGCGTTACAGTATTGGGCCCCAGGTCATCGCAGTCAAACGAAGTTTGGCTGGGGGTGCGTATCGGTGCACCGCAGGCGTCTCCGGAGCCGTTGTTGATATCGTCACCGGCAAGGGAGGCCGTATGATTGATACCCAGTTGCAAGGTGATATCCTTGCAAACCGCAATCGGCGGTGTATTGTCCTGCACCGTTACGTTGGCGGTACAAGTCGACGTATTGCCGTTGATGTCCTCCACGGTCAGGGTCAGGGTATTGGATCCTACATTTCCACAATTGTAAACGGTCGGAGGACCGCCGAGTGTGGCTATGCCGCAATTGTCGAAGGAACCGTTATTTAAACTTGCCGGAAAGACGGTGACAATACCCGAAATGTTGAGCTGTGCGGTAATGTCCATACAAAGCGCGGTCGGGGCCACATTGTCTTCCACTTCGACATTTGCGGTACAGGTGGAAATATTGCCGTTGTTGTCCGTAACGGTCAGGGTAACGGTTTTAATGCCGACGTCGGCACAATCAAAGTCAGTCTGGCTGAGGCTCAGGGATTGCAACCCGCAATCCGCCGTACTGCCGTTGTCGATATCGCCGGTTGTAATGGAGGCGTCTCCGGCTGCATCCAGTTGAACGGTCACATTTTTACAAAACGCCTGGGGCGGATCGCAACACGGATTGACGTCCGCCGCCGCCGTTACATTGGAGGTGCAGGTGGAGGAGTTGCCGTTGACGTCGGTCACCGTCAGGGTGACGGTAGAAGTCGTTCCGACATCATTGCAGTCAAAATTGGTAATGCTTGGAGTTAAGGCGCCGATCCCGCAGTTATCCGAAGAGCCGTTGTCAATATCGGCGCCGGTGATCGTAGCGGTATGGGACGGGCTCATCTGGACGGTAATGTCTTTGCATAATGCCGTCGGGGCCTGTGCGTCATTGATCTGAATATAAAAAGAACAGGTATTCTGATTTCCGGAAGGATCTGTGGCCAGCCATTCCATTTCATACCGGCCTACATCGTAGAATCCGCTCGGGTTGGCGCTGTAGCCGCTGAAGCTCCCCAGCGGGATGCCGAGCTGATCGACGAGGCGATACCTGGCCACCAGATTCGCGATGCCGCAATTGTCATTCGCGACCGGGGTCGGCACATCGATCCCGCGCCCGCATTGGTTGGCCTGGTTATTGAAGGAAACGTCACCCGGACAAATCAGGGAAGGCGACGTCAGATCCAGCACATTTACAGTTGTTGTGCAAGCATCGGTATCGCCTTTATTGTCGGTCACGGTCAGCGTGACGGTCTGAATTCCGATGGAAGCGCAGTTGAACGAACCCGGGGAAACGCTCAGGCCTTGCAACCCGCAACCCGCCGTACTGCCGGCATCTACCTGGAGTGTCAACAGGGGGACGGCGCCGGCGCCGTTCAGGACCAGGCTGACCGGTCCGGTCACGCAGTTGGCAACCGGCGGGTTGCAACAGACCGTTTTGACTAAAATTTCGTCGCTGGCGCTGGAAGAGCAACCGCCCGGAAGGGTATAGGTCACGGTTATGTTTCCGCCGGCCGTAGCCGAAGGATTGAAGGAAAAGGTCGAACCGTTGTTTTCGTCCGTCACGCCGGTACCGCTGTACACGCCGCCGGAGGGAGAACCGCCGCCCAGACCGGTGATGATGCCGTCTTCCACGCAAACATCCAATGACGGCGCCGTGAAGGTAACAACCGGTTGGTTGATCTGCACCACGAATTCGGTAGCGGGTCCTTCGCAGCCGTAGGAGTTCACCTGGGTTACCCAATAGGACTGCGTGGTCGTATTGTGCGGGTCGTAGGAGGCCGTCGGGCCGGCAAGCAGGTTGGCCGGGCCGAGGTCTGGGTTGGCGTCGTAGAAATTGAACAGGCAATCCGCCGGTCCGTCGGCGTAAATGCCGAAATTATCAATAGCATATTCCTCGCCGGTTTCATCCACATGCATGAAGATGCGCAGTTTGAACCCTGGGCCCGGGGTCGGAATAGGGAAGGAAAACTCCTTGAAATCGCGCGTCAGCAGGTCGCAGTCACCGACACCGTCAAAGTCCGTATCCAGCGACAAACCTACCCCGCCCGCACTGCGCGCAAATTGCAGCGCGGGTATCCAGAAACCGGCATCGATCTGGTAATCGACCCGGAGATAACTGTCGGGTTCGCCGACATTAGCGCCCGATCCGTTCGGTGAGAAAGGCGAATTGGGGTTGGCCGCGAACAGGCCTTTAAAAACCACGCCGGTCTCGCCGACGATATTCGTGGTGGGGCCGCCCGCCGAGAAATCGATCTGCAGCGAGGGGTCGCCGTTGCCGACCAGCAGGTTGTCGTGGTCTTCACCGGCCCAGTAGTAGGAACCTACCTCGCCGTTATAGTCGATGTTGAGGTCTGCATCCGTTACCCGGTTGAAATAGGCGTCCGGGGTGCCGATGGTTTCCAGGGTAGCGTCATAGCGGGTTTGTTCGCCGTCTGTTTCAAACGATTCGATGAACAGCACTTTCTGGCCGGTACATCCGCCACCGGAGGCGACCGGAAAGATTTCCGTCGATCCGACCGCGCAAGCGTCAATCGTCTGGGTCTGGGGCGCGGCCGGTAAGGGATGCACGGTCAGTTGGGAGCAGGCTTCCGCATCACAACCGCCCGAGCCGACGGTGTAAACGACGGTAAAGGTACCGGCTGCCGTCGGATTGAAGGTAAAGGTTGAACCGTTGTTGTTGTCGGTCACACCCGGGCCGCTGTACACACCGCCGGCGGGTTGACCGCCGCCCAGGACCTGGACGCCGTCGCCGACACAGATATCGGCCAGGCCCGTGAATACGGGAGGCGTGATTTCCGGTACGCCGCAACCGCAATTGCCGGGTTCTGTTTTGTTCGGGTCGTTGGGGCAACCATCCACATCATTGCAGACGCCGTCCAGGTCGCTGTCGCCGATCGGGCCGCAAGGGTCGATGATGACGTTGGATGTGGGGACGGAAACGTTGTCGAACCAAATGGATTCGGATTCACCATTCTGATCAACGCAAACCCTGATGACAAGCGTGTTTCCGGAAAGGTTGGAAATCGTAAAGGTGGTTGAGTTAAAATCGGCGGAAGCAAATCCGAACTGGATAAAAGCCCCGCCGTCCAGGCTGTATTCTGCGCGAATATAGTCGTCGGATTGAGGGGTGCCGGTTTCTCCTGCGTCAATGGAAATGCTGACGGGACCGGCAGACCCGATCAACAGGGTCGGGCTGACCCAGCACATTTCA
Source organism: uncultured Lewinella sp. (assembly GCA_937873655.1). Classification (GTDB taxonomy): domain Bacteria; phylum Bacteroidota; class Bacteroidia; order Chitinophagales; family Saprospiraceae; genus JACJYC01. Next base: position 31,587 of record CALMYQ010000037.1, read on the forward strand.
TTATCCGGGTCATTGACCTGAAATCTATCGCCTACAACACCGAAATCATCAGGACTTGAGTGGTCAAACCCCGTGAAGTTATTCCCCGTGATCGTCCAGGTGATTCCTGTCATATCAGGCGGCACAACCGAACAGGTAGAGGTGTTGTCAAGTCCATCCGGATCGCCGGTACAGGCTGATCCGCAATCGCTGATGCCGGTGGCCGAAGGCGGGCAGATAGCGCTGACCAGCCCTTTGCCGTTCTGGCCGTTGAAGGTTTCAAGGTACTGCCCCGAAACGAGGCCAGGGATGATCGCAAGTACAAGAATCGCGATTTTTTGGGTAAGGTTGCGAAATAGGGCGTTTCGCAAAAAATAGTGTTTCATAATTGGATGGTTGTAAATAAAAATATTATATGAAATTGATTTTCAAATACTTAATTGATTTTTTTTGTGAATTTGTTTAGTGGGTATACTAACGGCAGAATACAACAATGCTTATCCTTGGATGCCATTGGAGTGGACCAAAAAAGCAGAAAAACGATTGGAAAGCCTCTAAAACTTAAGTGCTTAAATCGGAAAGATCGGGGGAAGGGGAAACACTAAAGCCCAAATGTAGGCATAATCCTTAAAACGGCCAAGATTTATTAAATATTAAAATTAAATTAATGTTTTGCCTTGTAAATCAAATTGATTCATGAAAAAAAACGACCCGGGAAGATCCACTCCCGGGCCGTTTACTGTTATTGATTGAATATTGCGTCTTTCTATGGTCTGACCACCAGCAGCCTGAGGGCCGTTGAATGGCCTTCGCTATCCTGCACACGGATGAAATACACCCCTGGTGCCTGACGGCTCATATCGAGGCTGACCGTATTGTCAACCCTGGCATCTACCCGATGGGTAGCAACCACCTTGCCGAATTCGTCCATTACGGTTACCGATACCTCGGCTGATTCGGTACGACCCCATTCTTCGCTCAGTGAAAGGGTCGCCAGATTGGCAGCCGGGTTGGGCCACAATTCAACTGCCGGCGAGGATGCGGGTTCCAGACTTGCTGAGAATTCCGGATCGAAAGCGCTGCGCTGGTTCATGCCGCCGCTGTAAGGCGGGGTGATCGTGACGTGGTCAAAGGTCGCTGTCACCGCGCTGCCGGAGCTGGCGCCCCACGCGATCAAACCGATCTGGATGCATTCATTCATCGGTACGGAAACGGTAAAGGCGTAAGTCCAGTTGATGCCGTTGTAAGAATGGTATCCTTTGAAGATATTGCCCGTGCGTTCGATGCGGAGCCACCTGGAGCCCGGCGTATTGATATACGACGGATAGGCCGGACCGTTGGTGGTGTAGCGGATGTAGCGTGCTATCGCATTCACACCCTGGTAGGCCATGGCTACTTTTTTGGCGCCCGGGTCATCCGATTCGCGCATGACGATGCCTGCGAATCCGGGCAGGGTGAGGCCTGCGATATGCGCCGTGATGGAGCCGTCGCCGCAAAGCGGGAACTTGATGAAGCCGCTTTCGTCGGAGGTAGCGCTCGGGGTATAACAACCGCTGGCCATCAGCGTAAAGGTCTCGCTCGGAATGTCGTAATCCGCTTCGTTGCCATTGGTGCAACCGATGCCGTCGGGCATTTCCATCCAACCGCAAGGCAGGCCTTCAACGGTTACCAGGGAAGTACAGGAAGCTGTATTGCCGCTCGGGTCATTTACCGTTACCGTTACCGGAATCGTCTCGCCGAGGGTCGAACAATCCAGCAGCGGGGGATTCGTTGCGTAGCCGTCGATGGTGCAGTTGTCGGTTCCTTCGGCCATGGTCGAGCCGTCGAGGATGATCGAGCCTTCACCGTTGAGGGTCACCGTGATATCGTTGCATTCCACTTCCGGATCGATATCGTCGCCTACCGTTACGGTAGCCGTACAGGTTGCCGTATTGTCATTGATGTCCGTTACGGTCAGCGTTACGGTAACGACTCCGGCGTCGGAGCAATCAAAAGAGGTCTGGTTCAGGCTGACGCCGGCCAGGCCGCAGGCGTCCGTCGAGCCGTTGTCAATGGCTTCGGCCGTCGTGGTGGCTCCACTGTTTTCATCCAGCTGGACGGTTACATTCTGACAAAGCGCTGTCGGCGCTATGTTATCTTCCACCGTTACGGTTGCTGTACAGGTCGAAGTATTCTCGTTGACGTCGGTCACCGTCAGGGTCACCGTATTGGCGCCGGCATTGTTGCAGTTAAAACCGGTCTGGCTCAATTCCAGGCTCTGAATGCCGCAGGCATCCTCTGAGCCGTTGTCGACCGCTTCGGCCGTTGTGGAGCCCTCGCCGTTCTCTCCGAGCTGTACCGTTACGTTCTGGCACAAGGCTTCCGGAGCGACCGGGTCGATGATGGTGACCGTAGCGGGGCAGGTGCCCTGGTTGGTGTTGACGTCGGTAGCGATCAGCGTAACGACGACCGTACCTACATTGCCGCAGTCGAACTTGGTCTGGTTGAGGGTCAGCGTAAAGATGCCGCAGGCGTCGCTGGAGCCGTTATCGACTTGCTGAGCCGTGATCTCGCCCTGTCCGTCGTCGTTGAGCAGTACCGTAATGTCGTTGCACAAAGCCACCGGCGCTATCTGGTCGGCTACATTCACCGTTGCCGTACAGGTTGACTGGTTGCCGTTGTTATCCGTTACCGTCAGCGTTACGGTATTGTCCCCGACATCCGCACAACTGAAGGACTGCCCACTGAGAACGGTGGACTGAACTCCGCAAGCGTCGTTGGAGCCGTTATCGACATCCTCTGCCGTAGTGGAGCCTTGGCCGTTCTCATCCAGTTGAACGGTTACATTCCGGCAAAGCGCTGTCGGTGCTACATTATCTTCTACGGTTACGTTTGCTGAACAGGTCGAAGCATTGCCGTTGACATCGGTTACCGTCAGCGTTACCGTATTGCTGCCCACATTTGCACAGGTAAAGGACAGCGGGCTGAGGACTGCGGACTGAACCCCGCAGGCGTCGCTGGAGCCGTTGTTCACCGCTTCGGCAGCCGCTGAGCCTTCGCCGTTCTCATCCAGCTGAACGGTGATGTTTTGGCAGAGCGCTGTCGGCACTACGTTATCTTCCACCGTTACAGTTGCAGAACAGGTCGAAGCATTGCCGTTGACGTCGGTCACGGTCAGGGTGACGGTATTGGCGCCCACATCCTCACAACTGAAGGACTGCGGGCTGAGAACTGTAGACTGAACCCCGCACGCATCGAACGAGTTGTTGTCAACATTTCCGGCGGAAGCTGTTCCCTCTCCGTTGGCGCCCAGTTGAACCGTTGTGTTCTGACAATTGGCGGTCGGCGCCACGTTGTCCTCTACGGTTACCGTTGCCGTACAGGTAGCAGTATTTTCATTGACATCAGATACGGTCAGGGTGACGGTTACCGGGCTGCCTACATCGTTGCAATCAAAATCGGCAATGTCAACCTCCAGGGATTCCAGTCCGCATTCGGACGTACTGCCGTTGTCGATATCATCACCGGTGATGGTCGCGTTACCGGAACCGTCCAGTTGTACCGTAATATTCTGGCAAACGGCTTGCGGCCCTTCACAGCATGGATTCTGGGAATCGGAAACGGTAATGGTTGCTGAGCATGTCGAAGCATTGCCGTAATTGTCCGTTACGGTCAGCGTGACGGAAACCGGCTCTGCAACGTCGTCGCAATCAAAACCGGTCTGATTCAGGCTGATCGAAGCGATGCCGCAGTTGTCACTGGAACCGTTGTCAATCTCCTCGGCGGTTACCGAAGCGGTGTGTTCCGCGCCGAGTTGAACGGTCAGGTTCTGGCAAAGCGCTGTCGGCGCCAGCTTATCTTTGATGGTAACGGTGGCTGTGCAGGTGGAGGAATTTTCGCTGCCGTCGGCCACGGTCAGCGTGACGGTCGTCCCGCCGCTATTGATGGAATGGCTGCCCAGATTGGAGCTGGTATTGTTCGGGAATTCGGTCCATTCGGTACCCAGGCTCGGGAATCCCGCCGCGTTGGCGGTATTGCCGCTCAGAACATTCGGATTGCGGACCAGCGTATGGTCTTGCGTGCTGTTGCCGGAAACGTTCCATTGCGTACCCGGGTCCTCGCCGATGCGGCCGATGATGTCGATCGGCGTGCCGTTTTTGGTCAGGACGACCGCGTCATCGCCGTTGAAAAAGCCTGAGTTGGAGGTTTGGTCGGCCTGGTTGAGGAAGGATGAATTTGCATCGTTATCGCAAACCACCCAGACATCGCCGTCGGCGACCGTTCCGCTCAGGGTGATCGTCGTACCGGCGGTATTGCTGCCGCCGAAGTAGAACAGCAACTGGTAGCCGGAGAGGTTGACCGATGCGCCGGTGCCGTTGTAAATCTCAATGCATTTGTTGTTGTTGCTGCCTTCGATATATTCGGAAATGAACAGGTCTGCGATTTCCGGAGCGGGCGTGACATCCTCGCAATCAAAACCGGTGATGTCCAGGCTCAGGCTGCTGACGCCGCAGTTATCGGAAGAACCGTTGTCGATATCTTCTCCCGTAATGGAAGCGGTGCCGCTTGCGTTGAGTTCAACCATGATATCCTGACAAACGGCAGTCGGATCCACGTTATCTTCAACGGTAACGGTCGCTGAGCAGGTGGAAACATTGTCATGGTTGTCGGTAACGGTCAGGGTCACGGTATTTGGCCCGAGGTCGGAACAACTGAAGGACTGCTGACTGAGGACTAAAGACTGAATTCCGCAACCATCATTGGAGCCGTTATTGACAGCTGCCGCCGTGGTGCTGCCGTTGCCGTTGCTGTTCAGTTGAACCGTTACGTTCCGGCAAATGGCGTTGGGCGCGGCGTTGTCTTCCACCGTCACGACTGCCGAACAGGTTGACGTGTTGCCGCTTGGATCGGTAGCCGTCAGGGTGACGGTTGCCGGACCGTTAACGGTATGGCTGCCGAGGTTGGAGCTGGTATTGTTGGCGAACTCCGTCCACTCGGTGCCCAGGCTCGGGAATCCCGCTGCGTTGGCGGTATTGCCGGACAGAACACTCGGATTGCGGACCAGCGTGTGGTCTTGCGTGCTGTTACCGGAAACGCTCCACTGCGAACCCGGATCTTCTCCGATACGGCCGATGATATCGATCGGCGTGCCGTTTTTGGCCAGGACAACCGCGTCATCACCGTTGAAGAAGGTTGAGGTTGGAGTCTGATCCGCCTGATTGAGGAAGGAGGCGCCGGCATCGTTATCGCAGACTACCCATACATCGCCGTTAGCGACCGTTCCGCTCAGGTTGATCGTCGTGCCGGCAGAATTGCTGCCGCCGAAATAGAACAGCAACTGGTATCCCGACAAGTTGACCGAGGCGCCGGTGCCGTTATAGATCTCAATACATTTATTGTTGGAAGATCCTTCGATATATTCCGAAATGAAGAGTTCGGTGATGGTACCGGTACTGATGTCGTCGCAGTCAAAACTGGTTTGATCCAGGCTGAGCGATACGCCGCAGTTGTCGGAGGAGCCGTTGTCAACGGCAGCGGCGGCGAGCGTGCCGGTACCGCCGGTGTTCAGCTGGACGGTCACATCCTGGCAAACAGCGTCCGGATCGAGGTCGTCTCTCACGGTTACGGCAGCGGTGCAGGTACTGGTACGGTTGCTGATATCGGTCACGGTGAGCGTAACGGTCTCCGGGGCGGGACCGCTGGCGGAAATGCAATTGAAGCTGCTGAAATCAAGGGCCAGCGATTGGAGTCCGCATTCCGCCGTACTGCCGTTGTTGACATCATTGGCTGTGATGGAAGCGTTTCCGTTTTCATCGAGCTGAACGGTGACGTCCTGGCAAATGGCTTGCGGGGCGTCGCAGCAAGGATGATCATCCTCAGCAACCGTCACAGTCGATTGGCAGGTGGCGGTATTGCCGTTCACGTCGGTTACCGACAGGGTTACCGCTACCGGCGTTTCAAGGTCGTCGCAATCAAAACCGGTGATATCCGGCGTCAGGCTTCCGATCCCGCAATTGTCGGAAGAACCGTTATCAATGTCGCTGCCGGTAATGGATGCCGTATGATCCGAACCCAACTGGACGGTAATGTTCTTGCACAGTGCTGTGGGAAACTGAAGGTCGCGGATTTCAATATAGAAAGAGCAGGACTCCTGGTTATTGGCGGCGTCCACTGCCGTCCATTGCATTTCATACCTGCCGACATCATAGAAACCGCTGGGGTCATTGCTGTAGCCGCTGAAAGGCCCAAGCGGGATGCCGAGTTGGTCGACCAGGCGGTAGCGTGCAACCGTTTCAACTACCTCACAATTGTCGGAAGTAATCGGGGTCGGCACATCAATGCCAATGCCGCACTGGTTGAGTTGATTGCCCAATATCATTAAGCCGGGACAGGCAATTGAAGGCGGCGTATTGTCGGCAACATTGATCGTCGTGATGCAATTGTCATTATCGCCTTTGGAATCGGTGATCGTCAGGGTAACGGCCACTGGACCGACATCGTCACAATCGAATAAATCCGGAGATACGGTCAGGCTTTGCAGCCCGCAATCTGCTGTACTGCCGTTGTCCACTTGTGCGGCCAGGAGCGTTGCGTTGCCGGTATTGTCCAGGGGGATGTCTACCGGGATGGTTACGCAATTGGCTACGGGGCCGTCGCAGCAAACGGTATTGACAAATATATCATCGGTGGCCTCGGAAGTGCATCCGCCGGACAGGCTGTAAGTGATGGTTTTCGTCCCGCTGCCGGCTGCTGCCGGGTTGAAACTGAAGGTCGTGCCGTTGTTGCCGTCGATCACGCCGGGACCGCTGTACACACCGCCGGTGGGAGAACCTCCGCCGAGGCCGGTGATGACGCCGTCTTCAATACAGACGTCCAGGTCAGGCGCCGTAAAGGTGACGATGGGTTGAGAGATCTGTACGATAAATTCTGTAGCCGGTCCTTCGCATCCGTATGAATTGACCTGGGTAACCCAGTAGGATTGCGTTGTCGTATTGCCGGGGTCGTAAGATGATGCCGGTCCGGCCAGCAGATTGGCGGGCCCCAGATCGGGGTTGGCATCGTAGAAGTTGAACAGGCAATCTGCCGGTCCGTCGGCGTAAATGCCGAAATTGTCAATGGCGTATTCCTCGCCGGCTTCATCCACGTGCATGAAGATCCGCAGCTTGAACAGCGGGCCAGGGTTGGGTATCGGGAAGGAGAATTCCTTGAAATCGCGGCTCAGCACATCGCAGTCGCCCACGCCGTCAAAGTCGGTATCCAGGGCCAGGCCGGTGCCGCTTGCGCTCCGTGCGAATTGCAGGGCGGGGATCCAGAAACCGGCGTCGATCTGATAGTCGACCCGCAGGTAGCTGTCGGGTTCGCCGACATTGGCGCCCGATCCGTTGGGTGAAAACGGCGAGTTGGGGTTGGCCGCAAACAAGCCTTTAAACACGACCCCGGTCTCACCTACGATATTGGTCGTCGGCCCGCCGGCAGAGAAGTCGATCTGGAGCGACGGGTCGCCGTTGCCCACCAGGAGGTTGTCGTGGTCTTCACCGGCCCAGTAGTAGGAGCCGACTTCGCCGTTGTAGTCGATGTTGAGGTCGGCATCAGTGACGCGGTTGAAATAAGCGTCAGGCGTACCGATGGTTTCAAGCGTAGCGTCGTACCGGGTCTGTTCCCCGTCTGTTTCGAAAGATTCTACAAAGAGCACCTTCTGGTTGGTGCAGCCGACTCCGGAGGAGGCCGGCGTGATCTCGGTCGAACCGGCAAGGCAGGCGTCGATCACCTGAGCGGGCGGAGCTCCCGGAGTGGGGTGTACCGTCAGTTGTGAACAAGCTTCTTCTTCGCAGACGCCGGAAGACAACGTATAAACGATCGTGTGGGTGCCCGGCCCGGCTATAGCCGGATTAAAGGAAAAGGTCAGGCCGTTACCGCCGTCGATCACGCCGGGGCCGCTGTATACGCCGCCCATGGGCACGCCGCCGCTGAGACCGGTCTGCAGGCCGCTGCCTTCACAAACGTCGGCCAGGCCGATGAACAGGGGCGTCTGGATATCGGGAACGCCGCATCCGCACACGCCAGGATCAATCTTGTTGGGGTCATTCGGGCAACCGTCAAGGCAGTTCGGGGTGCCGTCGTTGTCAGAATCGGTATCCGGTGTGCCGCATCCGCAGTCCCCGGGAGCAATTTTATTGGGGTCATTCGGGCAACCGTCCACGTCGTCGCAGGTGCCGTCGTTGTCGGCATCGCCGATCCCGTCGCAAGGACCGCCGCCGGTGTAAAGCGTCACGCCGGATTGCGGAACCAGGATATTATCGAACCGGATGGCTTCCCCGTCGACATCCACGCAAATGCGGATGACAAGCGTGTTTCCGGTAAGTCCGGATACGGTGAATGTTCTGGTACCTGATGGGAAATCATCTGCCTGGTAGCCGAATTGCACAAACGGTCCGCCGTTCAGGCTATACTCGGCCCTGATATAATCGTCCGGTTCAAGGTTGTCCTGTTCAGACGCAAAAACCGAAATAGAAACAGCCCCTGGAGCGCTGATGTCCAGGGTAGGACTCACCCAGCAAACTTCGTTGTCGGTGTCCTCCGCCTGGAAGAATGCAAATCCTCCAAATGTAAATACACCGAAATCATCCCCGTTGCTGAACCCGGAGAAGTCGCCTGTAATGGTCCAGTTGACACCCGTCAGGTTGGGAGTAGGCGTACAGGTTGAAGCGCTTGCGCCCGTACAGGTAGCGTTCACAACACCCTTCCCGCCTTGTCCGGTGAAATATTCCAGGTATTGTCCCTGTAAAAAATGAGGGAGAATAATGAGGATGATAGCCGCAAGAGGAATTCGGCCAGGTTTGCGAAAAAGCGCATTCCGCAGTAGAAATTGTTTCATAATAGATGGTTGTAGAGAATATTTGATAAATATTTGGTCCTATGCTCTTTCATAGGTAAATGCCCTTCCAAACGCATGCAGGGAATAGCCGGGCCAAGGCGATACAGCGCCTTCAGCAATGAAAATCCTGATAGTGAATGAGATCTTTTCGGTAATGTATTTGAAGAGCCTCTAAAGTACTTAAACCTTGTGGTATATCGGCGGGGGAGAATAACAGATGGCAAAATTAATATTAACCCCGGGAAAAACAAAATAAAATCAAAAACCTTGCAGATTTTGATTTATAAAAATTTGATTTCCAGTTCTGTAGAAGAGCAATAAAAATCGCCCCGGAAATTTGAAATTCATTTCCGGGGCGAAAAAGAATATTTGATCTGGTGGCGCGAAACTTGTGTGGCATCTAGATTTCGCGCCACCAGGTTAGTTCCTGGTGATCACAAGCGGCGCAACCGACGTCCGTCCCGTTTCATCCCGCACCCGGATAAAATAAAGTCCGGGTGCATGATTCCCCAGGTCTATTGCTGTAAAAATGCCCGGTTCCCGGTCGGCTATGGCATTCCGTACCAGCTGGCCGAGCCCGTCACGCACTTCCACAGTGACGTGGTCGCCCCAGCCGTCTGAAAACAGAATCGTTGCCCTGCCGTCAGTCGGGTTGGGCCAGACGGCAATATCCGGAGAGGTAAGCGCCTGCGCTGCGCCCGGATGAACACCTATTCGCTGGACACCGCCGAACGGGGGCTCAATCGTAACGTTGTCAAATGTGGCGGTAACCACTCCGTTGGACGTCATGCCTGAAACGATCAATCCGGCAAGTATGCAGTCGTTCATATCCACATAGTAACTGAAGGCAAGTATCCAGTAAACCCCATTGGCGGAATGATACCCCTGGAAGAGGTTGCCTGTCCGGATAATCCTGAACCACGTTGAACCCGGCGTGGGAAGGTAGCTGGGGAAAGCAGCTCCATTGGTCGTGTATCGAACATAACGCGCCACAGTGTTGCCGCCCTGATAAACCATCGCTACTTTCTTGGACCCCGGCTGGTCGGTTTCCCGCATGGTGATCCCCGCAAATCCGGGAAGGGTCAGGCCGGCAATATGGGCCGTTATCGAACCGTCTCCGCACAGCGGAAATTTGATGAACGCACTTTCATCCGTCATGTAGCCGGGCGTATAACAACCGGTAGCCGTAAGGCTGAAGGTGCCGGTGCCGGCGTCGTAACTGCTTTCGCTGCCGTTGACACAGCCGATGCCGTTGGTCATTTCCATCCAGTTGCACGGGAAGCCGGTTATAGTGACCGTGCTTGAACAGGTCTCCTCCGCACCGTTATTATCCCGGACAGTTACGAAAACTTCTGCCGCGCTGCCGATCTGTTCGCAAGTGACCTCAGCAGGCGAAAGAACGATCTCCTGGATGCCCGCGCCGGAAACAATCTGGACCAGATCTTCCGGTTTCAGCAAAATGCCCGGCTCCCCGTTGAAAGTCACCGTGTGATCGTTGCACTCAATAGATAATGGAACGCTTTCTATTTTTTCGACCGTAAAACTGCAGGACGCACTGTTGCCGGCAGCATCCGCAGCCGTTATCATAACCGTCAGCGATCCGGATCCGGATTGAACGGCGCCTATTGCAGGGCTTTGGGTCAGAACAGGCGTTCCGCAGGCATCATCAGCCGTTGCCAGGTCCGTATAATCGGGAAGCGGCGCTGATGCACCCGCAATTACCAGTGTTTGTGTCCCCGGGCAGGTCAGCGCGGGTGGTGTGGTGTCCACGTAATTGGGATCATCGCTGTCCACCAGGTTGTTGCAGTCGTTGTCCAGATTGTCGCAGATCTCGGGTGCGCCGGGATAGACGGTGTTGTTGTTGTCATCGCAGTCGCCGTCCTGGGTGGCGGTGTTGGCGGGCTGGGAACAGGCGAGGATGGGATCGCCGGTCCCGAACCCGTCGCCGTCGCTATCGGCGTAGTAGGCATTCAGCAGCCCTTCGTCGGTATTGCCGTCGCAGTTGTTGTCGATGCCGTCGCAGACTTCGGTTGCCCCCGGATTCACAGCCGGGTTATCGTCATCGCAATCGCCGTC
>CALMYQ010000038.1 GCA_937873655.1 uncultured Lewinella sp.
GCAGCACCCTGTATAACCCCAAAAAACCAAATGAAAACAATCTACATATGAATATCCTCACACACAGGCTGAAAACGCCCGGTGAAATGATCAATGGATCAAAATATTAACAACAAAGAACTGAAATCGTTATAAAAGATCGGCGATTTTTGCACGAAACGCCGGGTGAAATCAACAGGTTGAACCGTTTGCGAATCTGCATGATTTAGACGCAACCGATTGCTTTAAGTAACAAACAAGGGCAAATTAAGTGTTTTATTTTGAAAAATCAAATAGCTTGAGTGTTAAAATTCCTTTCGGCGGGTGCGCGCACAAATAAAACCGGTTATCCCGGCCGGTTGCAAATCTTTATGCGGTATTTGAATTTAGACTCATTATAAGCTGGTTAAACTAATGGGTTCAAATTCCGGGTTTTAAGCCATTTCATCCTAACTTTACCACCATTCCTATACCAAAGAAAAAACCAGCACATGTTCGTAAAAACAGACTTTCTGACCAATCAGCCCCTGGCAGGGGGCAACCAAAAATTAAAAGACTGGGTGTACAATGTCGCTTCCTTCTGCAAGCCCGACCAGATCTATTGGTGCGACGGCACAGATGAGGAGTACGACAAAATCTGTCAGCTCCTGGTCGACAAAGGGACCTTTTTCCGGTTGAATGAGGAAAAACGCCCCAACAGCTACGCCTGCTTCTCGGACCCCAGCGATGTAGCCCGGGTAGAAGACCGGACCTATATCTGCAGCCGGACCAAAGACGATGCCGGCCCGACCAACAACTGGGTGGACCCCCGTGAAATGAAGGAAACCCTGTCGCCCCTGCTGGATGGATGCATGAAAGGGCGCACCTTGTACGTCATTCCATTCTGCATGGGGCCCCTGGGTTCGCCTTTATCGCGGTACGGTGTTCAGTTGACGGACTCGGAATACGTGGTCGTCAACATGAAGATCATGACCCGGATGGGAAAAGCGGTGGCCGATCAGTTGGGCGACGGCGATTTCGTCAAATGCCTTCATACCGTCGGAGCGCCGCTGGAAAAGGGTGCAGCCGATTCGAAATGGCCCTGCAACCCCGACGTAAAATACATTGTTCATTTTCCGGAAGAGCGCTATATTGTTTCGTACGGCAGCGGATACGGCGGCAATGCCCTGCTGGGTAAAAAATGTTTTGCCCTGCGCATCGCCTCCGCGGTAGCCAGAGAGGAAGGTTGGCTGGCCGAGCACATGCTGATCCTGGGGGTGAAATCGCCGGAAGGGCATAAATCCTATGTGGCGGCCGCATTCCCCAGCGCCTGCGGCAAGACCAACTTCGCCATGTTGATCCCGCCCAAAGAAATGGACGGCTGGACGGTGACCACTGTCGGCGACGATATCGCCTGGATCCACCCTGGCAAGGATGGGAAATTGTACGCCATCAACCCGGAAGCGGGTTATTTCGGCGTAGCGCCCGGTACCAACTATGAGACCAACCCCAACGCCATGGAGTCCGTCCGGGCCAACTGCATTTTCACCAACGTGGCCCTTACCGCCGACGGCGATGTCTGGTGGGAAGGCATGACCCCCGAAACGCCCGAAGGGCTGACCAACTGGCAGGGAAAACCCCACGACCCGCCGGCCGGAAAACCGGCTGCCCATCCCAACGCCAGGTTCACGGCGCCGGCATATCAGTGCCCGAGCATCGATGAGAACTGGGAAAACCCGGAAGGGGTACCGATTGCCGCTTTTATCTTCGGCGGCCGCCGTCGGTCGGTGGTTCCGTTGGTGTACCAGGCGTTCAACTGGAATTTCGGGGTGTACATGGCCGCCACCATGGGGTCGGAAACGACGGCCGCCGCGTTCGGCGATGTCGGCAAGGTCCGCCGCGATCCCTTCGCCATGCTGCCCTTCATGGGATACCATATGGGCGATTATTGCAACCATTGGCTGCAATTCGGCCGCGATTTGCCGAATCCGCCGCGTATTTTTGCCGTCAACTGGTTCAGAAAGGACGAAAACGGCAAATTCCTATGGCAGGGATTCGGCCAGAATATGCGGGTGTTGAAATGGATCGTGGGCAGGGTAAAAGGCCGCGCCGCCGCAGTGGAGTGCCCGATCGGCTGGATGCCCCGCTTCAAGGATATGGACTGGACCGGCATGGAGGATTACACCGAGGCCGAATTCCACCACCTGATGACCATCGACCGGGAAGCCTGGAAAAAAGAACTCCTGGACCACGAGGAATTGTTCGAAAGGCTGTATGACAAACTGCCCAAGGAATTCCTATTTATGCGGCAATTGTTGCTGTCGGCCTTGTGGCGATCACCGGAAAACTGGAAACTGGCGGGGGAGGTATAGTTGGATGCTGCCCACCGTCGCTCTTGAGGAGCTATGGCGGATGGAGGGAGCTGGATACCGGATACCGGATACTGGAGACTGCCGACTGAAAGACTGGATACTGGATACCGGATACTGGATACTGCCGACTGCCGAACTGCCCACTTACGACTAAAAACTTACGACTAACAACTTACGACTAACTAAAAATATATGGACTTCACAGATAAAACCGTATTAATCACCGGCGGCTCCAGAGGGATCGGGCGTGCCACGGCCAAGGCGTTTGCCCGGTTGGGCGCGAGGGTTGCCATCACTTTTGTCCATGACCATGAAGCGGCCAGAGAAACCGTTGAGGCGCTGGATGGGGAGGGGCATTTGGCCATTCGGGCGGACATAGCCCATCCGGAGGCCGTCGAACGGCTGGTGGATGCTGTAGTGGAGGAATTCGAGCGGATAGATGTCCTGGTGAACAACGCCGGCGTTTTTCTGCAACACGCGCCGGACAAGGTGGACTATGCGACCTGGCAGAAAGCCTGGCAGGATACGCTGAGCGTGAATCTGATCGGTGCGGCCAATATCTCCTTCTGCGTGGCCCGGGAAATGATGAAGACCGGCGGCGGACGCATTGTCAATGTGTCGTCGCGGGGCGCATTTCGCGGCGAACCCGGCCAGCCTGCTTACGGGGCCAGCAAAGCCGGTTTAAATGCCCTCAGTCAGTCGTTGGCCCAGGCATTGGCGCCCTACAATATTTATGTGCATGCGCTTGCGCCGGGATTCGTCGAAACAGCCATGGCCAGACCCTGGTTGCAGGGAGAGGCCGGGGAACTGGTCAAGCAGCAGAGCCCGCTGGGCAGGGTGGCTACGGTGGAGGAGGTTGCGAATGCCATTCTTTTTCTGGCTTCTCCGGAGTCGGCATTCACCACGGGTTGCATCCTGGACATCAACGGCGCTTCTTACCTGCGGACCTGAAACAACAGTTGGCAGCCCAACGAGATGGACTGCCAACTTCGGACTGCCGGCTGACTGTTACAGCGGCGTCACACCCGTCACCACCACATCAACATCCAGGTTGAGGGCGGCTGCCAGGTTGAGCCCCAGGATATCGAGGCCGCCGAGAATATTGACATTCAGTACGCCCATGGCTTCCAGTTCGCCGTCGGCATTGTCATCCTTGTAAGCAACGAAATGGAGTTCGTAATCTCCGCTTTCAAGGAAGGAAAGCTGGTAATCGCCGTTATTGGCTACGGCCGCGCTGGTTACGGCATTCTTGAATTGGATCTCGGAAGCGCCCTGCGGCATCTTTTCCGTTTCCAGGTCAAATTGTCCTTTTTCATAGGCATAAACGACGATCTTGTCGGCGCCGGAGAAGGCATCGGTGCAGGTACCGTGGATGGCGCCGGTTTCGGACTTGACAACCAGTCGAAGGGACGTTTCCAGTTCGGACGCCGTTGCAAGCATATAACCGCTGTTGGAAGCGTCATAGGTTAGGGCTTTCCGCAGGTCGAAATCGGCTACCAGATCGAGGCGCTGACTTTCATCCGGCTGGAAATTGCCTTTTATCTTGATTTCCTGGGTGCCGGAGCCCGTCAGTTTGATCTTGGCGCCTTTATTGTCAACGACATAACATCCGGGAGCGGCCCCGGAAGCGTCCTGGTCGTAGTCCAGCACAAGCACGATATTGCTGTAAGCTTTGCCTTCCAGCGATCCGTTTCCGAGCAACTTGGTCGATCCGTTCTGGTAAGACATCAGGTCGATAGTGGTCGCTCCGGAGAAACCGTCCCAGGATCTGCCGTCAATCTTGACATCGGTAACCGTTACAAAAACGGCTTTTACGTTAGCGTCGTCAACAGGACCGTCGGTGACTTCCAGTTGCATCTGACCGGAGGGGATATCCGGGTCATCCTTTTTACAGGCCGTGAAAAACAAGCTTACGCTCAGGACCAACAAGGAAGCGTGAAAAAACCTTTTGTTTGACATAACAAATGTTTTGGTTTATAAATTGGAGATTTGGGTAAATAGGAATCCTATTCACAAAATGTTCAAAACGATAAATTTTCCCGAAGGCTCAGGTGTTGGTGCAGGTAGTGATTGATTTGAAATCGAGCGTGTTACACGTTGAAGATTGAAGGAGTGATCGCATTCCCGAATAATTCAAATATGGAATGCATCATTTGAGGTAATAATAACGTACAAGGATAAATATGAATTGTTCAGATCTGACAAATTCCGGGGAAGCGGTTCTAAGTAATTCAAAATGAGGAGCTATCCGGCGCAAATTTTTTTATCCCGACGCTGTTTTGGGTTGAAATTTTTAAATTCCAGGGTCTTTTTTTTGCATTCGGAACGAATTAGACCTAAATTTGCGTTAAAGAATCAATAAGATTAGTCGCTTTAAGTTTCATATTACTGAGGTTGGGGTTTTTCACCCTGACCTTTTTTTTTAGTCGTAAGTTATTAGTCGTAAGTTATTAGTCGTAAGTTATGAGTCGTAAGTTATGAGTCGTAAGTCATGAGTCGTAAGTCATGAGTCGTAAGTCATGAGTCGTAAGTTGGCAGTCCGGGGATCCTCCGTCCGCCATAGCCCTCAGGCGACGGCTGTTCAATTTGATACCGATTTCATCCTGTGCTTTTTAGCTCCTGATCGAAAC
>CALMYQ010000039.1 GCA_937873655.1 uncultured Lewinella sp.
TCGGAAAAAGAGGCCGCGAAACTTGAGTGGTATCTAGATTTCGCGCCACTAGATTATGATCGTGTCAGTTATGACGACGACTCCCGGATCCGGCGGAGTGCCTGGACCGTCGCCGCCTTTGATGCCTGAGAGCTGGTGTGCTCCGATTTCCTGTGCAGCGAACAGGGCAAACGGGTGCTTAGTTTCCTTTTCCATGGCTTAGTTATTATTAAGGTTTAGCAATCGTTACAATGGCGCAAATGGCAAAAACTGGGTCGCGCCTGTTATCCGGCTCATAACCGGTCAGTGTTTTTGTTTGGGTTAAATCCGGAGGTCAAACACGGCCTCCGCCTCCGGTCTTCCTGTGCGTCATAGCGGGTTTGACCGGTAATCAGTAAAAGGTGGATTAAGTTCCAGCCGAAAGTAAAACCTGTGACAACTCCGGGAGTGGAAATGCCCTTCCGGCAACGGCATAACTCCGGAGAAGGATTGGGGTTAATTGCACTGAAATCCGTATCTTTACCCGCCGCCATCCCGGCCTGTTGCCTCGCTCCCTCCGGATTCCCTTCAAATTCATTTGTCACAGTTTTCTATGACTCACAGTGCAAAGGACGCGGGGTTTTGTCATTGTTTCTTGTGACAAATCCGGATTGAATCCCTATTAGGTTAACCTAAAAATTGTGTACTTAATAAACCGTTGCTTATGGCCCGCAGGAAATCCCGGCTTGAAATCGCAGCCACCATGGAGATGATCCGAACTTTGAATCCGGATGAAAAGATCAGATTTGCAAGATACCTGGAGTCGCCCTTTTTCTTCCGGCAAACCACATTGGGCGACTTGTTCGAATACTTGCGAAACCGTAAGGAAGAGGCGGCGGAAGAGGTGAGCCTCGATAGTTTATTTGGCCGGCTTTACCCGGAGGAAAAGTCCAGCTCCGCCGCTTTCAAAAAAAAGAAAATGATCAATACGCTTTCGGATTTGAACCACGCTGTCATGAGGTTCATCGCAGAATGCGCATTTGCCAACGACCCCATCCAACAGCAATACTACGTCGTACAGCGATTCACCCAGCAAATCGGCCATCCAAAAATCTCAAGGAAAGCCCTGAAAGTTTATGACACGCTGATCAAAAGGGAAAGGGATGGTTTCAAAAAACACCTGGCCCGGTATCTTTATCAGGACCTTGAGTTTTTTTCTCCCCTGAACAACCCCTACGCCGCCCGGCATAGCGACGGCGCCATGGGAAAAATGACGGAAGACCTTGAAATTGCCTTCCTGTACGCCAGGCTCAACCTGGTTTGCAATATGGTCTACCGGCAAAATGTCGTGGCAGCAAAGCCCACCGAAAAACCCAGGAGAAAGGGAAGCCCGACAGATCAAAAATCGGCGCCCGGGGATGAGCCCGCCCACAACCTGGAAGAAGATATCGCGGACGTTACAAAACTGGTCGAAAAATACCCCCGCGAAAAATACCCGGAATTCCACCTGTACATGAAGCTCATCAACCTGGGCAGGCAAATCGGAGATCAGGATCTGCTAATGGACGCTTTTGACAACCTGAAAAGCATTTATAAGCAGGCAGGCGATACCCTGGCCAGGCAGTTCCTGCTGTTCCTCACCAATTACTGTACCCGCAGTTTCAAAAACGTCAGTCTGAAATTTCTTGAATTCAAAATGGAGATCATTGACTGGGGGGCTGAATACGGCATTCTGTTCTTCTCGATCGGCAGACAGCAGGCTGTGGAAATGGATCGCATCAAACTGGAACAGGAGATCAGTTTTCAGGAGGATCTTTTTCTGGACATTGCACTGACCCTGCTGGGAACCGGGGGTAAGGAAGCGCAAGGCCTGGAATTTATCGAACGGCAGTTCGAAAAACTCCCAAAGCAGGTTCAGGAAAATGCCCGGTACCTGTGCAAAGCCTATTATTTTTTCCAGACCGCTCAGTTCGGGGAAGTTTTATACTGCCTGCATCGTGTGGACTCCCGGCAGCTGAAATATGCCGTCCGGTTCCATTCCCTGCGCGTAAGGTCTGTCTACGAATTGTATGCAACGGGCAAGACATCACTCGAACAAATGGAGGCGGCATTAGCGACCATCCGGCAGCATTTCCACAGAAATAACCTGGATGTTTCGGATACTGAGCGAAAACAATACCAGAATCTCAGGGCATGCATCCAAAAAATGGTCAATTACCGGAAAAACCTGAGGTCCCGGAAAAAACCTGTTTCAGCGAAGCTATTGGAGGAGATAAAAACCAAAATGCCGGCCAATTATTCCTGGGTCAAAAAGAAAATTGAGGAACTGAAATGAAATAAGAGAAGGGCGGGCCACCCCGCGACACCGTAAGGAACAACAGGGTGGCCCGGATTCCGGTCGGGTGGGATCAGATATCGATCACTTCGATGATTACCCCGCCAACGCCCGGATCGGGTGGCGGCGTCCCTTCCCCGTCGCCCCCCTTGATGCTGAGGAGCTGGCGGTTGTCAATAACCTGCTTTTCAAAAAGCGCAAACTGGCTTTTAGCTACGTTTTCCATGGTCTAGTCTCGTTTTAGAGGTTTAGAAATCACATGGAAGTAGCTTTCCGCCGAAAAACGTGAATCAGAAATTTAAAGAATCCGGAATTTTTTTTGTAAATTGTACGTTGTTAAACTACCCAGTAACCGGTCAAATGCCGGCAATATTTAACTAAACCCAAGTGCCTGAAGCACTTACATCACTAAGCAAGATGCACAAACTAAGCGACCAGGATTTTATCCGTCTGCTGAAAAACCCTGCAGACGAACATGGTTTCAATGTTGCAGCCGGTGAGTTGGTCTCCCGGTTCAGCAGAAAACTCATCAGCTTTTTCAAACATCATTACCTGTTCACCCACGATGAAGCCAGGAATTTTACCGACCATGTCTTTGCTATCTTCGTGGAAAACCTGCTGGACAAAAAAGAATTCACCTTCCCGAACAAAGTCTACGGCTATCTCAGGGTTATCGCCAGAAACCTGGCAGGCTCCCACCTGCGGAAACAGGTGGTCGCAAACCGGTATATCAACCTGAACAATGTCCTGGACGTGCTGACGGAAGAGGACCCCGAAACGCTCCTCATTACCAAAGACCAGGTGGAACTGGTGGAACGGAAAATGCAGGAACTGGCCAACAACAACTGCCCCTGCGTATTGCGGCTCTGGGCCATGGGGTACAGCTTCGGGGAAATCGCCGGTATCCTCAACTACAGCAGCGCTGAAACGGCCAGAGCAACCAAACACCAATGCCTCAAAAAATTAATCGCGCTCGTTAAATATTCTTAGTGTTTTATCGCGCTCTTTAATTATTAATAATCAGTGTAATGAACGGAGGAGAACTGGACAACATCATCAGCCGTTACCTCGACGGCGCCATCCTCCCTGAGGATAAAATCCTGCTGGAAGAAAGGATGCTTTCTGATCCGGAGTTTAAGCTATATGTGGAAAGCCTGGAAAAGGAACGCCTTATTGAAAGGTATGTGACCGGCGTCCTGTCGCAAAAGGATAAAATGGAATTTGAAAGCCGCATGAACCTGGATCCAGCCCTGACATCCGAGGTCGCCGATTTCAAGGCAGCTTACGAACTGCTGAAAAAAGACCGCAGGATGAGGCTGGTACAGCGGTTCAGGCAAATCCGGGAGGATCTGGAAGACAGTTGAGTGGTCCGCCGTGCCAAGGTTAAAGAAACCGCGGGCCGTCAGGTCCGCAATGCCGGTAGCCCCCGGGGCGAATTTTTACATTTCCGGCCTGTAGGGCCGGTATGTGAT
>CALMYQ010000040.1 GCA_937873655.1 uncultured Lewinella sp.
TGATTCGATTGATTCGATTGATTCGATTGATTCGATTGATTCGATTGATTCGATTCCTCAATTCCTCGGTTCCTCAATTCTTCGGTTCCTCGATTCCTCAATTCCTCGATTGATTCGATTATAGCGGTAAGCTGTTGGTCAGCCTAATCGGAACATTCGAATTAATCGACTTAATTGGATTATTTATTTTTTAGAGACATAGCTTTCAATGCCCACCCGCGCGTACAGTCTGGCCATCCGGTGAGCGTGTTCATCGTATGCGGATTCAAATAATTCGGTTGCTTTTTCGGGGCCTGCGACGGCGGCGGCGGTCAGCACTTTGGGCGGTTTGCCGGCTTGGGTCAACATAGCGGCCAGTTCGGCCTTGATGCTGTTGATGACCATGCAGGACCCCACCGTCGAACCAGGCGATACCGGCGTATCCAGTCCTTCCACCTTCACCATCGCGTCTCCGACGGGCGCGCCCGAATCCAGGACAATGTCGCAAAAATCCTGGAGTTTTTTGCCATCGGGCCGTTTACTTTTACTCGCTTCGGCATGTTGCCGGGAGATCAGCCCCACCGTTTTGATGCCGGATTCCCGGAATCGTTCTGCCATTTCGATCGGAACAACGTTGCATCCCGAGGAAGAGATCACCAGCGCCGAGTCCTGGTCCGACAGATCAAAATTGCGCAGGATCTGCCGGGCCAGTCCCGGGACATTTTCCAGGAACATGGCCTGTCGCTGGCCGTTGGCGCCGACGACAAGATTGTGAAAGGTCAGGGACAACTCAACGATGGGGTTGAACCCGGGGAAGGAACCGTACCGGGGCCACATTTCCTCGACCATGATCCGGCTATGTCCGCTGCCAAAAACGTGGACCATCCGGCCGGCGAGGATGCTGCCTGCAAACAGTCTGGCTGCGGCCTGGATTTTGGATTCCTGGGTGGCGACAGTGGTGATCAGATTTTGGCACTTATTCAGATAATCGGTGGTGTAGGACATGTATGATTCGTTGATTCGTTGATTTGATCGGTTCTTCAATTACTCGATTCTTCAATTCCTCAGTTCCTCGGTTCCTCCCCGCCTGCCGGCCGGCAGGGATTCTTCAATTGATCAGTTCCTCAATTCCTCAATTCTTCGATTCCTCAGTTCCTCAATTCTTCAGGCTCCAGATTGTTTCAGCGCAAACGCTGCCGCGCCGATGGCGCCCGAAAGTTCGGCAAAATGCGCCTTCCGTACGCAGATCTTATTCCCTTCGGGCCTGAATCCATAAACCTCAAGAAAAGATTCCAGCGGCTGGAACAAGTCGTCGCCGGCCAGCGTGATACCGCCGGACAAAACTACGATTTCCGGCGAAAAAGCATTGCTCAGGGAAGCGATCCCAATGGCGAGTTTCCGGACGGATTCCAGCCAGAGCCATCGGGCAAACGCATCGCCGGTCCGGTAAGCCTCCAGCAGATCCATAGTTGAATTGAATTTCCCGAAGGAGCGGCGCCGGATGGAGTAATTGCCGATGGCATATTCCAGGCTGCCCGGGGCGCCCAGCAAACTGCGCTCATCGTCGTTGGCGTTGACGGAAAAGTGGCCGAAATGGCCCGCCATCTGAAACTGCCCCTGATACAGTTGGCCGTTGATCAGCACCCCGCCACCCACTCCCGTGCCGAGGGTGAGCAGGATCGCATTCCGGCAATCCTTTGCAGCTCCAAATTCAGCTTCAGCCATCAGCGCGGCATGGGCGTCGTTGAGCACCGAGGTAGGCGCTCCAAGGTAATCGGTCCAGATGAAGTTTTCCAGGCCGGGCAGCCGGTCCGGCATATAAGCAATGGCTGTATTTCCGGCGTTGGCCAGTCCCGGCGCGGAAAGACCGATCCGGATGTTTTCCTTGGAAATGGTCCCGGTTAGGTCTTCGACCAATGCCCGAACCTTGTGTTTCCAATCACTGCCCGGTTCGTCGTTTGTCGGCAGGGTTTGTTGCCGGATCACCTCACCACCTGCACTGAGCAGCACACCTTTGATCTGGGTCCCACCCAGGTCGATGCCTATTATATGAGGATTTGAGGATTTGTTCATATTAAAAATTTGGAGATTTATATGGGGCCATGAGGTCCTCGCCTGGGGGTGTTCGTGGTAAATTGGTGCCGGATAGTCCCGGAATTTCCTTACAACGGGCGTTTTCCTAATACGCGGCCGGCGCACTGTTGACAAGTCAAGAAGCGACGGGAAGTCGCTGCTTGACAACCCCACAAAAACGCGCTCGCCGTCTCCTGCGCTTCAGGCTTACCAATCCCGCCGCTGCGCTCTGGGCTTAGTAATCCGGGCGTTTCCCGTCAGCCGTTTCCCGTCTACCGTCCAACCTGCCCATCCGAAAGCCCCCATCCGCCGTCCACATACAGGGTCTGCCCGGTGGTAAAGCTGGAGGCATCGGACATAAAATATACAGCTGCGCCGTCCAGGTCCTCAGGCCTTCCATTGCGGCCGCCATCCAAAGGTTGCTTGGTTTTGACGAACTGCATGATCTCCGGGTTTTCGCTCGCCCGGGTGGACATGGGGGTTTCTACCAGAGCGGGCGCCAGCAGGTTGACACGGATATTGTAAGGCGCGTAATATGCTGCGATGGACCTGGTAAAGCCGATAGCAGCCGATTTCGCTGCGGCGTACGCGTGCGTAGAGAAATACCTCGGGGACGGGTCATGGCCTAATACCGAGCCCATATTCAGGATGCTGCCGCCCAGGCCGGTTTCCAGGAATTTACGGACGGCGGCCTGGTTGGAGAGCATCAATCCGGTGAGATTCCACTCCAGGGTCTTGTTCCAGCCCTCCAGGGTCATTTCATGGAGCGGGCCGTCTCCGTATCGCCGGCCGCTGCCGCCGGCAACGTGGTATAGGCCGTCGAAAGTGCCGAAGGATGCCATGCAGCGGTCAATCGCCTGCACGGCCGTATCCGGGTGCGCAGCATCGCCGCTCATGACCATCCCCTTGGGTCCAAGGGCCACCTCAGCAGCCTCACCGCTTTCCGGGTCCCTGCCGACCACTACGACCTTTGCGCCGTTTCGGACAAAAGCCAGGGCAGCAGACAATCCCAGGCCGGTGGTCCCGCCAATGATAACGATGGATTTGTTTTGGAGCATGGTGGTGAACGAAATCTCTGATTATTCGGTTTTAAAAAAATGGGTGCGCCTTGGTAAAGTTAAAATATTTCTATTCAAATTATTCTGACAATTCCCCCATCAGCCACAACGTATACGCCACCATAGGCGTCCAATACTCCGAGATCTGCCAGTCACCGTTGCCGATAACCGGTTCGTCGTCATGATTGCCGCCCAGGCCGTTCAATACAGCACCGGGAATGACCGGCGTAAGCGGGCTGAAGGAACTGCCCGGAAAATGCTTCGGATGGCCGTATCCGATCCCCACCACGGTAGAACTGTTAAATGGATTTGACCCAATAATCCAGTCGAGCTGGCGCTGGGCCAGGGCTTTCAGATCTTTATCGCCCAGCACGTCCGCCGCTTTCAGCAATCCAATCCCATGCGAAGCCAGGTTGGCGTTGACACCCACCCACCAGTCCAGCTCGGGCTGCATAAAATATCTGTACCAGTATTCGCCAATCCGCCTCCCTCCGCCAGGATCGTCGCCGGCATAAAGTCCGAACGGGACCATACCGAATGCGTTCTTTTCGGCCAGGGTCTGCACGTATTGGCGGGCATACCCGTCGATCATATCTTTCCACATCGGGGCTTCTTCGTGTTTGGGAAAAGCTTCAACCATGTCGCATAGGGCAATCAGCGCCTGACATCCGTTCCAGATATTCGCATAGGGTTCTGTTTTGGTTTGTCTAGTAAAATAGAATCCTTTCAGTGTTCCCGTTTCAGCTTGCCTTGTTCGCAGGATTTTGGCCTGCAAAGCGGCAAAATCCCGGTATAAAGGCCGTTTGGTCGTTTTATACAACTCCAGGCTTGCCAGCATAGCAGCGCCTAATTCTCCCGTTTCATAGGGGGTATCATTTTTCAGGCACCAGCTAAAACAATCCTCGGCGGCCTTCAGGCATCGTCTGGCGTAAGCCCGGTCAGTCCTTTTAACAACCCTGGCGGTCATGGCCTCGGCTGTAATGAAATTGAACTGCCCGGTCAGGTCCAAAGGGTCTGTGCGGATGATCCGGTCGTCCTTTGTGCCGCGGATGAGCATATCGTGGGGTGATCTGCCGGCATTGGGTTTGACCATCTGCAATTCCCCGGTTTCTTCACCGATGATATTATCGGTCCAGCGGTTGCTGTCGGAGTGCTTTTGCACATCGCCGCCGATATAGCTCATGATATGCCCATCGGGTTCCTGCATGTGGAGGAAATACCGGTTGCCCCAAAGCAGTTCGTCCAGGATCTTAGCCCGATCACCCACGCCGGTTTCATATGCCTTAGCCAGGCCGATCATGCCGTAAATGGTGGCGCCGACCCATTTGCGAAGGTCGCTGGCATCGTGCCAACCGCCGCTGACGTTCTGGTGTTTGCCGTTGTCCATCCGGATGCCGTCATCCAGGTGGCAGGGCGAGAGATAGCCGGTAGGACTAGGCCCGCAACGTTGTCTGGAAAAATAGCTGACGATCAGGTCGATGGCTGGGTGGTAAACAGACGAATTGATCTCGAAAGGATAGGACCGCAGGGTATCACATTGGATATAATAATGACCCGGCCGGGAAACGGCGCTGAAATCTCCTTTGGACCAGGTCCCGAAATCGCCGGAAAAAGGAGTCCAATTTCCGGATAAAATAACTGCCTGGGTTTCGATGTCGATTACATTGAAGGGCGCTCCGCATTCGCCTTTTATCAGGCAAACCTTTTCCGCCCCAGGCATATAACCAACCTGGTTGACCAGGATGTCCACGTTGTAGTCGCGGGAAAGACGCTGGGCCTGAAACGGCAGGGACAGCAGGCATAAGCATACCATCCCCAAAAGCTTTTCCCTGCTACCCATTGATCTGAGGGAACTATTTGACATCGGCCTTCGTTTTATGGATCAAAAATAGCAGTTCAAAATTTATTTCTTAAAACCCATGAAACTGAAAACCATCCCTTACCCAGACTATGAACGCAATCTGCCGCAATCCGGTAAACACATTTTAGCGCAATTGCGCGGTGAAAACATTATCGTTTATCAGGCCTTCAATCCGCATATCGCCGATTATGCTCTTAAAAACCAGCAATTCGGCGGTCCGCATTATTCCTTTTCCAGAATGTCCTGGATCAAACCGAATTTTCTCTGGATGATGTACAGGGCGGGTTGGGCCTCCAAGTCCGGACAGGAAAGAATACTGGCCATTGAAATCGGATTGGATCGATTCAAGTCTATCTTTAACCAGGCGGTCATTTCCTCTTACCAGCAGGACCTGTATGAAACGAGGGTATTGTGGACCGATGCTGTGAAAAACTCCGAGGTTAGATTGCAATGGGATCCCGACCATGACCCGTATGGACAAAAGCTGGAAAGGCGGGCTGTTCAGCTGGGCATGAAAGGACAAGTCCTGAAATCCTTCGCTACCGAATGGATCGTTTCTATTGAAGACATCTCCGACTTTGTGGCCCGCCAGAAGGTATTTGTTGACTCCAAAGACCTGAAAAACCTGCAGGTAGCTCAGGAACAGGTGGTTCAGACCGGGTTTTCCGCCTAACCTATGGAAAGCCTGGCGCGGTATTCCATCTATTCAAAGGATCGCCCCTGCCTGACAGACATTGACCTCGCGAGGATGGACAATTTGGGAAAACGGGTAAAATCACGATAACATCACCGCACCAGCACCACATTACCCTTCATCCGAACCGGTTTTCCATCGTACTCCGTCACCTCCAGCAGGTAAACGTATACGCCGGCCGCAGCGGGCCTGCCCCCTACCCTGCCGTCCCAACCCTGGCTTTCCTGGTTGGCGGGAAAATGTTCGCGACTGAAAACCAACCCGCCCCAGCGGTCGAAAACCTGTAGAGAGCGGACCTCCAGCAGGTCTTCATTGCTGTAAACGGTAAAGCGGTCATTGATCCCATCCAGATCGGGGCTGAAGGCATTGGGCACATAAACCGGTACCGGCCGCCGGGCGACGCCGATGAGCACGTCATCCGTTGCGGAACAACCATGAAAATCATATGCTTGGAGGGAAACGGTAACGCTTTCCCGGGGTTGAAAGCGAACCTGAAAGTCCGGATTGGGAAAGTAATCTTCCGGCGACCAGCTGAAGGAAGCGACCTGAAAATTGGTCACCGGCTGCAAATAAACGATATCGCCTTGTTCTATGAATTGATTAGGACCAAGGTCGAGCGTCAGCGGGGCAGGTTGGGCCAATTCCAGGTTATAATCCGCCTCGCAACCGTTGGCGTCCCGGATTTTGACCGGATAATTGCCGGGGGCCAATCCATCGATTGTAAAGGGCAGGTCCTGGATTTGGCCGACGCTGACTTCCTTCAGGATAACAAAAAACGGGCCGGTTCCGCCAGTAATAGCCGACACGGCGATCTCGCCGTCTTCCATTCCGAAACAGACGGGGTCGGTTCCATCGAGCTCCGCGACGATCCCGGCCGGTTCGGCAATGACCGCATCACCGGTAACCACACAACCGGCGGCATCGGTGACCGTGACGCCGTAGGTCCCTTTTTCAAGCCCTGCGAGGTCTTTGGTTACGGCGCCGTTGCTCCATTGAAAAGCATAAGGCGGTTTTCCTCCGTAGATGTTCAGGTCGACCTCACCGTCTCCGGCGCCGGAACAGGAAATATCCCTGGCCAGAAATTCCAGCAGAAACGGACAATCCGGGTAGGCGATCTCAAACTGGCAGGTGATGGCGCACCCCAGCGCGTCTGTGGCGGTAATGGTGTATTGTCCGGCCGTCAACCCGGTGAGCAGTTCATGTCCGCCGGAAAAATCGAAATTTGACGGAACCGGACCCGACACATCCACAATGTACGGCGGCGATCCGCCGGCCAGTTCAAACTGCGCCTTACCCTCGCTTCCGCCCAGGGTGCTCACCGGCGCTACGGCGCTGCAGATCAGGTCGATGGCAGGGGGATCATCCAGCGTCACAGAAGCCGTTCCATTGCACCCTATCGCATCGGTTACGGTCACTGAATACGTTCCCGCCGCCAGATTCTGTAATTGTTCGGCCGTAGAGCCGTTGCTCCACTGAACGGAAAAGGGCGCCTTACCCCCTATGATGGACAGCGAAACGGCGCCGTTCAGGTCTCCCTTGCAGGCAATCTCCTGGTCAACAACCGGTTGGAGCTTGGGTGGCGTAACGATATTCAGGTAGATCGGAACGGGGTCGGGCGAACAGGCGCCGGAGCCGGGTTGGGCGTAAACCACGGTCGTACCGGTGGTGAAGGCCGCCGGGTTAGGTACCGTTGTGGTCCCTTGCGCATCCAGGAACCAGGAAATCCCGGTAACCGGTCCGTTGACGATATCGGGTTCAATAGCGACCAGGTTAAACGTAAATTGTCCGTTGCCCGGATCGCAAACCTCCAGGGTCGTTGATTCGATGAATCCGTTCCCCGGCAGAATCTGTACTTCCATTGGAATGCCACCCGGGCTGAGGTTGTCCAGGTCGGCGTCGAACCCGCAGGCGGAATAATTCCGGATTTGTGTTATGGTGTTCACCGTATTCAGAAAGGACTCCACGCCGAAAGAACCGTTCGTCTGGATATAGGAAAAACCCCAGACAAGATAGGAGCCGGGATCGAGTACGGACCAGTCGAAATCGCCGGAAGCATTGAACGTTTCGATATCGTAATTCGGCGGATTGTTGCGGGTCAGGATATAGGCGTATTCGAAATTGAAGCCGGCCGCATCGGGTGCAAATTCATCGGGTTGGGAATAGTCATGACCGAAGGCATTCAGGTCGGTACCGTAACAGATCTTGATCGGAATGCCGCCGCTCTCCACTTCAGCGGGCAGGGCAATATCGCCGGCGTCGGTGTCCTTGCAATCGGGGATCTGGCCGGTGGAGGGTATGGAGCCGGTTTTCAAAGCGGTGATAAAATTCGCATTCTGGGGGTTGTTGGCCGCTCCGGGGCTTTCATTGGATGAACTGGGGAGACTGGCAAAATTACCGGGGTCATCCCAATTGTTGTCGACCGTGTTCCGAAACAGGATCACGCGGCCGTTCTGGCTGTTGGGATCCGTGATCTTAACCGGAGAGCCGCTGACCTCAGGCACCACCAGGATGCCGCCCCAGTAAACAGCGTGCACCAGGGTCTCGCAGCGGTCGCGGATCTGCACCATATCGCCTTCATTCCGCAGGCCGACCTGCCAGCCTTCCGGTTGAGCGCTCGGATTGGCGCAGGGGCAGTAGTTGGGCGAGGAGGAGGAAGGATTGCTGCCGCAGGCGTCCAGGCAGTTGTCGGTATGGGGAATGATGTAGACGCCGTCGGCCGGATTGTTATCCTGCGGGTCGTCGGGGGGCAGTTTGGGGTTGCGGTCGAATGCATTATACACGACGATGATCGACCCCGGCGGAACAGCCTGGTAGCAATCGCCGAAAACAAGATGGCCGGTAGCGTTTCCCTGGCCGGAACCCGGATAATTGTTATCGTCGAGGATCCACCCGCTGATATCCACTGGGGTGGCCGGAGCCCCCGGAGCGCCGGTTACCAGGAGCTCAATGTATTCCTCTCCGCCGCCGGTCCCGTTGGAAACTTCGTTGATGAGCAGGCCGCCCCGTTCGGCAAGGTAAGGTGCAATGCCGGTGTATTGTGCGTAAATTGAGCAAATGGAGAGCAGCGAGGCGGCAATTACCGCCCAAACCTGAGCCTGAACTTTTTTCCACATAAATTGATCAGCATTTGAGCTCAGTTATCTCGTCCTTTCCTGCAAGACAAAAATAGGGATAATGCCCGGAAAACGGGGAATTATCCGGAACAGGGATCAATACCCTGCACTGCCTGGGGTTATTCGATAAAGCTCAGATCCTTGGTATAAATGCCGTTCACCAGGGAGTCAATGCCGCTTGATGCAAGGGTGATCCCTTCGATATCCAGTTTTGCCCTGGAGGCGAAAATCCCCAATCCCTCGGAAATATTTGAAAAGACCGGCAATTGGTTGGAGCTCGTGATCCCTCCGTTAGCCTGGACAATACGCTGGAGGTCCACAAAGTCCTGACCGGCAGCGGTAATGTGAAAATCGAGTGATTCGAATCGGCGTGCACCGTTGGCAATGGGGTTGAGGGCGCCGGCAACGAAAAGGAAAAATTCTTCCGATTTAAAACTGAAATTGACCTGATTGGAACCTCCGTCGCGGCTAAAACTCCGGCTCATAATCCATTCCGCCTCTTTCTCAAGGAATTGGGTCGGATTATCCGGGTCAGATTCCAGGTAATGCATGGTAGCTCTGACATCGAATAAAACGGCATTTTCGTCCGCCTTCCATGAAATTCGCCGGGTGCTGATATAATCGCCCAGGAAAAATACGGGCGGCGGGGCGTTGGTTACCGGCGTCAGTTCACCGACCATGGTGGTTGAGGAAGTCACCAGCGGCAACTGGTCGCCCCGGTTGATCGTCAGTTCGACTTCATCGCCGCCTTTGAGCTGCAGGTCGGCGTATTTCACCTTATACAGGATATTGGGCGTTTCGGCGAATGGCCCCGGGTCGCGGGAATATCCTTCGAGGCTTCCGTCTACCCGTTGGAGGGTCACGGTCTTTCCCGTCCGTTTATTTTCCATCTGGATGACAACCGACGGGTTGTAATACAGCGAATCGGGTATCCGGGCGATCTGTTCGGCATTGCCGCCGGGTTCCAGGAAAGCTTTTTCCACCCGGACATAATGCGCGGTGTCATCCACTGAAATAAGCCCGTAAACAATCGGTATATCCTTCCACTCGCCTTCCAGCACAAAATCCGTGGAACAGGAAAACAGGAGGAACGCGAAAAACAGGATTGTCAACAAATATCGCATCACGGCTGAATTAGGGCGGCAAAGGTAAGGTTTTTTGTCATTTGGTTGAATGCAGGCTGGCGGTATGACAGAGGGATGACGTTATTTTACAATCGGCTCAATCATAAAATTGAAACGATTCTTGGAATGATTCGATTGAGCCGATTGGACTGACCAACCAACGGACGCTAAAATTCGGATCAATCA
>CALMYQ010000041.1 GCA_937873655.1 uncultured Lewinella sp.
GGATTATTACCAGTCGAAGGACGAGGGCGAGCCGCTGGCCATCGGCGGTTACCTGCCGCTGGATTCGGTTTACCGGTTTGAGCCGATGCCCGAGGTCCTGACAGCTGAAGAAGCTAAACATATCCTGGGCGGGCAGGCTAATGTGTGGACCGAATATATCGACACGCCGGAAAAACTGGAGTACATGGCTTTCCCGAGGGCCCTGGCGGTGGCGGAAGTCGTCTGGTCGCCGAAAGCCAAACGGAATTACCCTGATTTCGTACAACGGCTGAAACACCATGCCCCGAGGCTGGAGGCGGCAGGGGTCAATTTTGCCCGTCACGCGTTGAAGGATTAACCTTATCCGGCAAAAACCACCTGAAGGGCAAGAACGCCCGCAAACACAAGCAGGTGCAATACCTCGGCCGTCTGGCGGCTGAAGCTGTTGAAGGTGAAAGACAGGAAGATACCGGCAGGCAGGGCCAGGACCAGAAAGTGTTGGGGCCCTGCCGAGTCCTGGAAAATGACCGTCAGCGACGTCGTCAGCAACAGCCAGTAAAGCAAGTTTATCTTTTTCTGGACTTCGAAAATGGTTTTCAGCAAATACCTCCTGCGGCTGAGCAGAAAGATCAACACAAGGAGCGCCAGCAAAGCGCTGAGAAAGATGGTATGCGTGGTCATCTTCTGGAGCTGCAGGAAGATGATCCCCCAATCCCCGCGCCACCTTTCCAGGATGAAGGCCAGGCTATCGGTGTAGTAACCGTATATCCATGCCCAGATCACCGGCAGGATTCCGCCGATCAGGTGCGCCAGAACCTCCTTCAAATTGACAGCTCTCAGCGTTATCATAGCGGCCAGACCGAAGAAAAGGAACAACAGGTAGGTTGAATAACAGAGCGACGCCATCCCGATCCAGATGCCCGCATTGAACAGGTTGCCGGTACATTCCGGAGCCCGGTAGATTTTCAGGCATTCCCCCAGGCCTAAAAGGAGGAAGAAATTGGCAAAATGAAGGGGTGACAATTGCTGGAACTCCGGTATAAGGCTGCTGAACAGGATGAAGAAAATCCCGGGAAACAGGTTGACCTCATCACCCAGCCGGTGCCGGGCCACGATGAAGTTGAGCACAAATGCCTCCAGGAAAATGAGCAGCATGGCCAGCATCCTGGCGCCCATACCGGACGTGCCGCCGATCTGTTCGTACACCCACCGGACCAGCACACCCGGGTGTTTCGGCGCCCAGTCCATCGGATGGTAAAACCCGTAGGCGTAGATCACCAGGGCATAAACGACCATTATGATCCCCAGTTGCAGCTGATTGGTTCGGAATAAAGCGAGCACTGTTCCTGTTTTATCCGGGGTAAAAATACATATTTTCGGAAATTCCCGGATTTATGGTTCTACGGTTGTTTGAATTCATTGTTTCCTGGTTCTATGGTTTTATGGTTGGCGGCCGTTGTAAAGTCGAAACGCCGCCTTACCCCAACTGACAACTGACAACTGACAACTGACAACTAAAAGCTATATTTGCCCAAAACCGCAAAAATGAGCATCAACCTGATCAGCGATACGGTAACCAAGCCTACGGAAGGCATGTTGCAGGCGATGATGAGCGCCGAAGTCGGTGACGATGTCTTCGGTGAAGACCCCACCGTCAATGCGCTGGAGGCACGGCTGGCAGGGATGTTCGGCAAGGAGGCAGCCGTGTTTTGCCCTTCCGGCACCATGACCAATCAGATTGCGATCAAAGTCAATACCCAACCGCTGGACGAGCTGATCTGCGACGAATATTCGCACGTATACCAATACGAGGCCGGCGGATACGCCTTTAATTCGGGCATCGGTATCAACCTGATCAAAGGTGTCAACGGGAAGATCACCGCCGGTCAGGTGGCAGCAGCCGTCAAACCGGTGCACGACTGGCTGCCCAGGAGCCGGTTGGTGGTCCTGGAAAATACCTGCAATAAAGGCGGCGGAAGTTACTACACCCTTCCCGAGATGCAGCCTATCAGCGAGCTGTGCCGCAATCGCGGGCTGAAAATACACCTGGACGGCGCCCGGTTATTCAACGCGCTGGTTGAAACAGGCGAAGATTCCGCCGCAGTGGGTAAACTTTTCGACACCATTTCGATCTGCCTTTCCAAGGGATTGGGCGCTCCCGTTGGCTCAGTGCTCATCGGCGACCGGGAATCCATCCGTCAGGCCAGGCGATTCCGAAAGGTCATGGGCGGCGGCATGCGACAGGCAGGCTACCTGGCTGCAGCCGGGCTCTATGCCCTCGATCACCACATCGAACGGCTGAAGGAAGACAACGACCGGGCGAAGCTCCTGGGCCATACCCTCCGGAAAATGTCCTGCGTTACCGACGTCCGGCCCGTGCAGTCCAATATCGTCATTTTCGACGTCGCCGCCTCGCTAACAGCTGCGAGCTTCCTGGAAAAACTGGCCGCACACGGCATACTGGCTACACCTTTCGGTCCGCAAACCGTCCGGTTCGTCACCCACCTGGATTTTACGGAAGAGATGCTGTCGGAAACGATCAAGGTTCTGGAGCAATTGGATAATTGATTGATCCGATTGTTCGATTGATTGGATTTTTCGATTGATTTCGTAAATTGCTACCTAAAAAACATGAAAACCCTGATTTTTACCCTAACCTTCTTTTGGGGCCTTTCCGTTTTTGCCCAGGAGAGCCCCCGGCATTTTCAATACCATGCCCCCGGGGTAACCCGGATTTCGGAAGCAGATCTGATAGAATTGAACAATACCGAATGGGTAATAGTCGAACGCCGCTTTTATATGGAGGACAAGCCCGGCGCCCCGACTGCCTACAAGTACCAGCTCAAATTCAGCGAAACCGGTTCGATCCTGTCTGGTGATGTGGTTATAGGCGACTGGTCGGTTGATCGGAACAGATTGTTAAAAATCACTGAAAAACCCGATAAAAGTGAATTGCCGTCCATCCAATTTCTGGGGTTGTTTGCCGTCGAATGGCTGGAAGATGACGCCTTCCTGCTCACCAAAACCCTCACAACTGATTTCCAGAACAAGGTGGAGTACAAACTCGTCCCCATTGACATGTTTCAGGAAAATCCTTCCCTATTAAACTTTTACCCCCAGAAATCCTCAAGATCGGAAGACCAATTACCTTATTCTCCGATCAGAAATAAAGTGAAGGCAGAATATTTCATGCGCGGCATGCGTTTGCCTGAAAATTTCAATGAACTCAAAGACAGCGAGCTGCAAAAACTGCTCGATGACCTGAATAAAAAACAATAAGGATTGATAGCCAATAAAACGGTCCAGGAAGTGATGGAGGCGACCAAGGTAGAAGAGGTCGTCCAGGATTTTGTCACCCTCAAGCGGCGGGGTGTCAACCTGTTGGGGTTATGCCCCTTCCATAATGAAAAGACCCCTTCCTTCACCGTTTCGCCGGCCAAGAACATTTATAAATGCTTCGGTTGCGGCAAATCAGGCGACGGCGTGCGGTTCCTCATGGACCACGAACACTATACCTTTCCGGAAGCCATCCGGCACCTGGCCCGCAAGTACAATATCGAGATCGAGGAAAAAGCGCTTTCGCCGGAAACCCTGGCGGAAATGCAGTATACGGACAGCCTCTACATCGTCAACCAGTTTGCCGTGGAATACTACCAGCACCAGCTGCATGAAACGGACCTCGGCAAAAGCGTAGGGTTGAGCTATTTCAAAAAAAGGGGGTTCCGCGAAGATACCATGCGCAAATTCGGCCTGGGTTTTGCCCCGGAACAAGGTTCGGCCCTGACCGACGCCGCCGTGAAAGCCGGCCACACGGTCGATTTTCTGCAAAAAGTAGGCCTGACCACCCAAAATCAGCGCGATTTCTTTCGCAACCGGGTCATGTTCGCCATCCACAACCTGTCGGGCAAGGTGATCGGCTTCGGCGGGCGGATCCTGCAAAAGGACGTCAAGGCGCCCAAATACATCAACACGCCCGAAACCGAGATCTACAACAAGAGCAAGGTCCTTTACGGGGCATTCTTTGCCAAACAGGCCATCCGGCAACAGGACGAATGCATCCTGGTGGAAGGATACACTGATGTGATCTCCCTCCACCAGGCGGGCATCCAGAACGTTGTGGCCTCCAGCGGCACTTCGCTCACCACCGACCAGATCCGCCTCATCAAACGGTATACGCCCAACGTCAAGATCATTTATGACGGCGACTTTGCCGGCATCAAGGCCGCCCTTCGCGGTGTCGACCTGCTGCTGGAACAGGACCTGAACGTCCGGATCGTCCTCCTGCCCGAGGGTGAAGACCCCGACTCCTACCTGCAATCCGTAGGCGCTGCCGTTTTTTCGGATTATATCGCCGACAAGTCAAAGGATTTTGTACTCTTCAAGGCCGACCTGCTCATGAAGGAAACGGCCGGCGACCCGATCCGGCGGTCGGAGGTGATCAAGGATATCGTGGGCAGCATTTCCAGGGTGCCCGACCCGATCAAGCGCGCGCTTTACGTCCGGGAATGCGCCCGGATCGTCGAGGTGGAGGAACAGCTCCTGGTCAACGAGGTCAATAAAACCCTGTCCAAACGACTGACCCAGGAACGGTTAAAAACAGGACCTGAGGCTCCGGGATTTGCCGACAGCGGATTTCCGGACCGCGAACCCGGTATGCCGCCCCCCGCTGCCGAACCGGAAAAACCG
Source organism: uncultured Lewinella sp. (assembly GCA_937873655.1). Taxonomy (GTDB): domain Bacteria; phylum Bacteroidota; class Bacteroidia; order Chitinophagales; family Saprospiraceae; genus JACJYC01. The sequence goes on from CALMYQ010000041.1 coordinate 4,666, forward strand.
GCCGTTATCGGCGATGAGTTCCAGGAAAGGGATATCGTCCGGCTTCTCGTCCTGTCCGGCGAAAAGCTGTTTGACGCGGCAGAGGGCACTTCCATCGGCGAATACATCCTGGCCAATATCGCGGATATCATCGATTATTTCGACAATCCGTTCTACCACCGCATCGTCATGGATGCGCGCAGCCGGCTGGAATCCGGGCAAAAACTGGAACAGGCCTATTTCCTCAATCATCCGGACGAGGAGATCCGCCAGTTGGCCTTCGATTTTGTGGCCTCCCCCTATGAGCTCAGCGAGGGTTGGGAAAAACGCTTCGAGATCACCCTCCAGACCCAGAAGATGCCGGAAGATAATTTCGTCAAGGACACCCTGCAGGGCCTCAACCGGTTCCGCCAGTTCAAGATCACCCGGTTATCCCGCGAGAACCTCAGCCTGTTGACAAAATACCAGAAAGAAGGAAATGTAGACCAGCAGATGGTGTATATGAAGGTCCACCTCAAATTGGAAGAGATCCGGACCGCATTGGCCCGGGAATTCGGTACGGTCGTGACCCGGCATGATCTGCACCGGTAGAGACGCATAATTCGGTAGAGACGCATAATTCGGTAGAGACGCATAATTCGGTAGAGACGCATAATTC
>CALMYQ010000042.1 GCA_937873655.1 uncultured Lewinella sp.
ACTGCCGGACTGATAACCTGGACTGCCAACTGCCCACTTCAAGACTGCCGGACTGGATAACCTGGACTGCCAACTGCCCACTTCAAGACTGCCGGACTGATAACCTGGACTGCCAACTGCCCACTTCAAGACTGTAAACTGAGCTAAGACATTCTCGTTTTCTCTCTCAACACGCTGGTCCGGTACTGGTACCAGGTAAAGCTGTGTCCGGACCTGTTTCTGGAACTGGGGACCTGGTTGTTATTGCTGCGCAGGAAACCTGCGAGAATGCCGAGGGTGGCACTGGTGGGGTTGACCTTTTTTGGGTCGGCATCCAGGATGGCCTGTACGTAATTGCCCAGCGATTTATAGCTGAGCATTTCGCCGGTTTGTTCAAAAATCACCCAGCTCAACATCTGAGCCTTGCCGTGGGGCAGCTGGGTTAATTGTTCGTTGAACGCTTTGAAATAGACCTCTGACAGCAGTCTTTTGAAAATGAAAAAATCAACGGGTTTCATGAGACGAAAGTTGTATGTGGACGTTGGGTCAGTTGCTATTATCCGTGAATTCATATCTATTAATACCTGTAGATTATAAGTTGTTACCAAAGCCGTTTCCAAAGACTTTCCAATCCTTTTCCGAATCGTTTCCAGTCCTGGCCCCGGGTTGCCGGTATTTTTGTGGGGTTCTTATAACCTTTAAAAAACCAATCCATGAAAACGATTCACAAATCCGGCATCATTCTGCCATTTTTATTCCTTTTGACGTTACTCTCCCAGAAAGCCTTTTCCCAGGCGAACAGCGGCGTAAACCCCGAGCTGGTGTTTTACAAGCATTACTACGGCAACGGCATAGCCCAACCGATCAAAACCCTGGACGACTCCCTCGGTACGATCCGCTTCCGCGCCATGGTCGGCCCAGGCCCGATCTGGCAGGAGGGCGCTTCCATCACCGCGCGTGCAACGGGTACGTTCGGCCCCGACAGCATGCCGGCCAGCCTGATCTTTCGCACGGGCGGCCCGTCGCAGCTGGACCGTATGATCATCACCCACCGCGGCCTGGTCGGTATCGGCACCAACCACCCGGCCTTCGACCTGCACACCATCGGCAATACGGCCACTACGGGTGACTTTTACGGCCGCCTGCACGTGGACGACAACCAATCGACCGACGACGCGCCGGACACCTATATCGATGAAGCTTATTTCGAGCTGAAGAACCGCAATACCCTCAGCGCTCCGGCCGGTCCCGGCAATCTGGGCGGCTTGCTGACCGTCGCACCCGGCGGAACCAGCTTCGACCACCAGCTCTTTTTTGCCAATGACGGCATTTTTCACCGCAGGTGGGACGGTAACGCCAATACCTGGACGGGCTCAACCTGGTACAAGATCCTCACCGGCGAAGACATTAACGGCACGACCAATCATATTGCCAAATTCACGGGTCCCAATTCGCTCGGCGACAGCCGGCTTTGGGATGACGGCGTACGCGTAGGCATCGGAACGACCACGCCCAACCTGTCATTTCTTTTAACGGTTAACGGGAATACCAAGATCAACGGCGGCCTGAACGCAGACGCCAATATCTCGGCCGGACAAAGCGTATCCGCCATGCAAAATGTAACCGCCGGTCAGGATGTGATCGCCGGTGATGACATCACTGCAGGCAGCAACATCAGTGCCGGAAACAGCCTCAGCGCGGTCAACGACCTGTCCGTCGGCGATGACGCCACGATCGGCGGAGATGCAGCCGTGGGCAACGACGTCACCGCAGGCGGCGATATCACAGCCGGGCAGCATATTTTCGCCAACGGCAACGTGGCCATCGGCACCACGAGCATGCCGGGCAGCCACCGCCTGTATGTAGCCGGCAGCATGATCTGCACCGAAGCCAAAGTCGCCCTGCAAACCAACTGGCCGGACTATGTTTTCGAAAAAGATTATCAAAAACCCGACCTGAAGGAATGGGAGCGTTTCATCACCGAAAATAAACACCTCCCGGGCGTTCCCTCCGCTCAGCAGGTCAGGGAAAACGGCGGTATCGAACTGGGCGAAACCCAGCGCGTCCTCCTGGAAAAGATCGAAGAACTCACCCTGATCGTTATCGAACAACAAAAGCAGATCGATGCCCTGAAAGCGGGTATGCCGAAGCATTGATCATTCCCTCACCGCAAAAATGCAACGACCATGAAAAAGTTGATTTTTATACTCGCTCTCTGGTGCGCGGCGGGAGGGATAGCGACCACATACGGTCAGGAACTTTCACCCGCCCAGTACAAGGCGCTGAATGCCATTGCCAAACCCGGCAGCACGCCTTCCTGGATGCGGATCAAAGAGGATCTTAAATTCACCCCATCGGGATTTTTCACCAAGAACCGGGTCGCTCTCGGGCTCGGCGAAACCGATGAATTCAAACTGATCCGTACCGAAACCGACCAATTGGGCATGACCCATTACCGGTACCAGCGGGTACGGGACGGCCTCCCGGTGTACGGCGGGGAATACATCCTGCATGAGGACGGCGGCCGGGTATATGCCGCCAACGGGATAATGGTTAATCCGGTGGAATGGAAATCCGGATCAACCGTGCAGGAAACGAAAGCCCTCCAACAGGCGTTGAACCTGTCGGCTTCCAAAAAATTCCTCTGGAAGGATCGCTACGCAGAATACATGCTTAAGGAACGGGAAAGGAATCCGGATGCCACCTTTTTTCCGACCGGGGAACTGTGCTGGCTCGATCCGGCGGGCAGCGGCCAGTTTTATGTCAAAGCCTGGCGATTCGACATCAATACTTCCGACGGCCTTTCGGAACGCATTTTCCTGGACGCGTCCAACGGCAAATTGCTGAAAAAAATACCGCTGGATCTCAATTGCAACGCCGGATCGGGTACCACAACCTGGAACGGCACGGTCAGCATCTCCACGGATCAATCCGGCAGCAATTTTATCCTGCTGGACGATTGCCAGAGTCCGAACCTGCATGTGTTCAATTCCAATGATTCTACGTCGCTGGCCTTTGCCACCGAATACACGGATGCCGATAACAACTGGACCGGGCAAACCTCGGCCGTCCAGACCTTTTTCGGGATCAACCAGGCCTGGCAGTATTACGTCAACCGCCACGGCCGGAACAGCTACGACAACGGCGGCGCCAACATCAATGCCTATAACGAAGCCGGATTCACCAATTCGAGCGGCAACACCTACTGGAGCAACGCCAGCTGGAGCCAGGGTTCGCAGGTGCTCCGTTTCGGAGACAACGGCAACGCCGGCGCCGGCGACGACTGGAATGCGACGGATATCGTCGGGCATGAATTCACCCACGCCGTCACCCAGTTTTCCGCGGGCCTGGATTACAACGGAGAATCCGGCGCGCTCAACGAGTCCTTCAGCGATATCTTCGGAGAAATGGTCGAGCTGTTTTCAGAAGGCGCAGTGGACTGGCTCGTCGGCGCTGACCGCGGCGCTATCCGGGATATGACCAACCCGAATAATTTCAACGATCCGGACACCTATCTGGGTACCAATTGGGTGACCGTAGGCGGCACCTGCGACGGCACCAACGACTTTTGCGGGGTGCACACCAACAGCGGGGTACAGAACTTCTGGTTCTACCTCCTGGCCGTCGGCGGAACGGGCGTCAACGATAACGGCGACACCTACACCGTACAAGGCATCGGAACGACCAGCGCGGCCAGGATCGCCTATCGCAGCCTGACCCAATACCTGACCAGCAGTTCAGGGTACGCCGATGCCAAGAACGGCGCTATCCAGGCTGCCATCGACCTCTTCGGCGATTGTTCCAACGAAGTGCTGCAATGCGCCCGGGCCTGGAACGCCGCAGGGGTGAACAGTACGGACCTGTACGGCTACGATATCGACGTGGATTGCACCATCCTGACCTTCGTTCACGGCCTCGGGATCGACCTCCACTATACAGCGTTCAACGATATTCAATCCGACTGCAATATCGCGCCCAACGGCGCTTTGGTGGATTTTGAAGCCGGACACGTTATTTTCCTCAAGCCCGGTTTCGAAAGCGGCGACGGCTTCCACGCCTTCATCAATCCCTGTGCCGCGCCAAGACCTGCGCCACCGGTGGAAAGTGTCGTGATGACCAGTGCCAAACCCAGCCTGGCCGAGCCGGGGGAAGCCCCGATGTTTGATGCCTGGCCAAATCCATCGGACGGTGTCGTGAATTTCAATTTCAAAATAAACAAACCGTCGGCTGTCCGCCTGACCGTTTACGACGGCAACGGCCAACCGGTTTACCAATGGCAGGCGCCCGGTGAATCGCCTGCGGGTGTGCTGAAACACACCTGGGATGCTCATGCGTTGCCGCCCGGCCTGTATTACGCCGAATTGGTGACCGGTGATAACCGCATGGTACAGAAGATCACCAGAATACAGCGATAACAGCTCCGGTATCAAGCCGGAAATGACCAGCCGCCGCCGGGGATTGAACAGATCTCCGGCGGCGCTTGTTTTTGATGATTGCCGGATCATCGAAATGAAAGAAAAAACAGTCATAAAAGCCGGGGTGGAATGGTTCCAGCAACAAGGCTGGACACCTTTTGCCTTTCAAAAAGAAGCATGGGAAAGTTATTTGACGGGCTATAGCGGCCTGGTCAATGCCCCTACCGGCAGCGGCAAAACCTATTCGCTGGCTATCCCGATCCTGCTGGAAGGCCGCAAGCATTCATCAAAACAACCAGGATTGCAGGCGTTGTGGATCACGCCGGTCCGGGCATTGACCCGGGAAATCCAGTCGGCCATTTCGCGGGCGGCGGCGGATCTGGCGCCGGGTTGGCGGATAGAAGTGCGCTCGGGCGATACCCCAACGGGCCAGCGGCAGCAGCAATGGAAAAACCCTCCGCAGGTGCTGATCACAACCCCCGAAAGCCTGCATATCCTGTTGGCTACCCCGGGTTATTCCCAATATTTCCGCGACCTCAAAACGGTGGTGGTCGATGAATGGCATGAACTGATCGGGTCCAAAAGAGGTGTCCAGGCAGAACTGGGCTTATCCCGCCTCAAGGGCCTGATCCCAAACCTGAAGATCTGGGGCATATCGGCTACCATCGGCAATATGGACGAAGCGCTGGAGGTCCTGATGGGCGACCGTTCCCACAACGGCAACGTGCGGGTTATCCGCGCAGATATTGCCAAAACGATCGAAGTGGAGACGATCCTTCCCGATATCATCGACACCTTCCCCTGGGCCGGCCACCTGGGTATCAAGCTCCTGGAAAAAGTGGTGCCGATCATTTACAATAGTACCAGCACCCTGATCTTCACCAATACCCGTTCGCAATGCGAGATCTGGTATCAACGCCTGTTGGAAGTGGCTCCTGACCTGGCCGGCGCGATTGCCATGCACCACGGTTCCATCAGCCGGGAATTGAGGGATTGGGTAGAAAATGCCCTGCATGAAGGGTTGTTGAAAGCGGTCGTGTGCACTTCAAGCCTGGACCTGGGGGTGGATTTCCGGCCGGTAGAAACGGTTGTCCAGGTGGGCAGTCCGAAAGGCGTTGCCCGGTTCATGCAACGGGCGGGCCGGAGCGGACACCAGCCCGGCGCCCGCAGCAAGATCTTTTTTGCACCGACGCACTCGCTGGAAATGCTGGAAGGCGCTTCCTTGCGGCAGGCCATACAGGAGGGGGCTATGGAGAGCCGGATCCCCTATATCCGGTCATTCGATGTATTGGTGCAATACCTGCTCACACTGGCTGTTTCCGAGGGATTCCGGCCGGAAATTATCCGGAAAGAAATCCAGACAACCTGTTCCTTTCGCAGCATCTCCCGGGAAGAGTGGGAATGGGCGCTGGACTTTATCTCTGTCGGCGGTTCCAGCCTCAACGCCTACGAGGAATACCATAAAATAGTAGTGGAGGATGGGGTCTGGAGGGTGGTCAACAAGCGGATGGCCCAACAACACCGGATGAACATCGGCGCTATTGTGAGCGATTCCAGCCTGCAGGTGCGGTTCCTCACCGGCGGCATGATCGGAACCGTCGAAGAGTGGTTTGCAGGACAGCTCAAACCCGGCGACGTATTCTGGTTTGCCGGCCGGGCGCTTGAATTTGTCCGGATCAAAGACATGACCCTGCAGGTACGCAAGAGCAAATCCAGTCAGGGAAGGGTGCCTTCCTGGATGGGCGGACGCCTGCCCTTTTCTTCCCAACTGGCGGTTTATCTCCGGAAAAAAATTGCGGAACTCGGCAGGGGGCTTTCTCCCGACGCTGAACTTCAAAAGTTGCGACCGCTGGCCGAAACCCAGCAATCGAGGTCAAAGATCCCGCGTGAAGATGAACTGCTTATGGAATATTTCGCCGACAAGGAAGGGCATCATTTGCTGGTGTATCCCTTTGAAGGCCGGTTTGTGAATGAGGGATTGGCTGCCCTGGTCGCCTGGCGGATCTCCCGAATCCGGCCCATCACCTTTTCCATTGCGATGAACGATTACGGGTTTGAACTGCTCTCCGAATCAGACATCCCGATCGATGAGGCTATTGCCGCCGATGTTTTCAGTACGCGAAATCTGCTGCAGGATATCCAATCCAGCATCAATTCGACAGAGCTGGCCAAACGGCGCTTCCGGGACATTGCGGGTATTGCAGGACTGGTCTTCAAAGGCTACCCCGGCAACCGCAAGAAGGAAAAGCACCTGCAAAGCTCCGCACAGCTCTTTTTCGAGGTGTTCAGCCAGTACGAACCGGATAACCTGTTGCTGCTTGAAGCCCACGAAGAAGTGATGACCTTTCAATTGGAGGAAGCCCGCCTGCGGGAAGCCCTGGACCGGATCAAAACCCAGCAAATCATCCTGACCAGGCCGGGCAAACCGACGCCTTTTTCATTCCCGATACTCGTTGACCGGCTGCGGGAAAAGCTGAGTTCCGAAAAACTAGAAGACCGCATCCGGCGGATGAGTTTGTAGAGGGTGAGAGCCCGCCTTCGCCAGAGGCTACGGCGGGTGAGAGGGTGAGAGGGTGAGAGGGTGATGCTTCGGCTTCGCTCAGCACAAGGAGCCCGCCTTCGCCAGCTCCGTCTGCCATAGGCGACTTAGTCGTCCGGAGGCAGGAGGCTACGGCGGATGAGAGAGTGAGAGGGTGAGAGAGTGAGTGCGGATTTTGTCCGATGTGATTTACCAGAACAGGGCGTGCAGTTTGACTTTGCCGAGCGTATTCACTTCGAGGGCGGGTGCGGGGATCTTGATGAAATTGGCTATACCCAATAACGCTTTTACAAATTTGCTGCGGACGGGCAACCGCGAAAGATCGATATCGGGAGAGAGGTAAAACTGCCGGTACCGCGGATACAGGTCGGTATCCAGGCTGAATTTCGCGCCGTTATCGTCCTCCCAGTCATTGTCAAAACCGCCGAAAAGGTTCTCGGCGCCGTAACCCACCGCCACGTTCAGCCAGGCGGGCCATTTGCTGTCTTCTCCGCTGAACGAGCGGATATTTACGGACACCCAAACGGTAAGGGCGTTATAATCCTTCAGGAAGGACTCAGCGAGGCTGTAGCCGTACAGGTCGTCGGCACGCGACAGCACGGAGGTCTGCGTGTTGCCGTCGAGGGAGATCAGGGGCTCATTGGAATAATGCGGCCGGTAGGTGGACGAGGCTTTCACCAGGATCCGCTGCTCGTCCCAGGCCAGTTGCTGGGCTGTGAACAGGCCGCTGCCCATGAGGTTAAAACCCGCATCCCACCAGGAAAAGCCCCATTTGGAGGAGAATCCGTCCATGGTTTCCAGGGTGCCCTGCAGGAAATTGGCGACGGCGAAGGCCGTCCAGGCCGAAGCGCGCGGTTTCATGCCGGTCCAACGGGCGCCGCTGTACAACAACCGGGTTTCCGTAAAGGTGGTCAGAAAATGCCCGGCCTTGTCCATTTGCATCCATTCGCCGCCGTCGTTGAAAGTGTGGAATCCGACCAGTTCGTAATCCTTGTACCAGGTATTGTACAGCCCGACCGAAAATGCTGCGTAGGTGGCTGCTCCCCCGGCAACGCAGGTATAAAAACGGCCTTTATTGAGGGTGTCGGCCGGTAGCAGCCAGGATTGGGCCTGCAAATATTGGATTGCTGCCAGAAAAGTAAGAAACAAGAGGAGGCGTTTCGGGATCATATGCTTGGGATGGTTCAAATTGAAGTTGAAAATGGCCGAATCAACGTCCAAGTTACGATTCTAGTGGCGGATGGTCAAAAACCGGATAAAGACTTCATATTCCGGTAACGTTCCGGATTTTCAAAGTATAAAGTGATAACCAATCCGCGCGGGCAACCGCCTGGATTGGGGAGGCTTAGTGATTCGGAGAAGCCGGCCCGGTTGTTAGGCCGGCTTTTCTCTATTTCCGCATGCGGTTATTCGCCTTTATAGAAGGGCAATTTGGTCACCGTGGCGGACAGTTTTTTGCCGCCGACCGAAATCCCGATGGCCGTTCCTTCTGCCGCATAAGCTTTATCCACATAACCCATGCCGATGGGGCGATCGAGTGACGGGGATTGGGTGCCGGAGGTGACAACGCCGATGTTTTCGCCCGCTTCATTTTCTATTTCGTAACCGTGCCGGGGCACGCGCCTGTCCTCCACGGTGAATCCCACCAGTTTTCGCCGGATGCCGGCTTCTTTTTCCCTGAGCATGAGGTCGCGACCGATAAATTCACCTTTTTGCAATTTGGTGATCCAGCCCAATCCCGCTTCCAGGGGCGAGGTTTCGTCGTCAATGTCGTTGCCGTAGAGGCAGTAGCCCATTTCGAGGCGCAAGGTGTCGCGCGCGCCCAATCCGGCAGGTAAAATGCCGAGCGGTTTTCCCGATTCGAAGACGGCATCCCAGATCCGGCTGATCCGGTCATTGGCAGCGTACAGTTCAAACCCGCCTGCGCCGGTATAACCCGTTGCGGAGATCAGCACGTTGTCGACTCCGGCCAGCCGGCCTTTGGTGAAGTTATAATAAGGTATGGCCTTCAGGTCGACGTCCGTCAGGGGCTGCAATACATCAACGGCTTTGGGGCCCTGTACGGCGATGAGCCCGCTTTCTTCGGAAATATTGATCAACCGGGTGTCGAAACGGTTGTGGCCGGAGATCCAGTTCCAATCCTTTTCGATATTGGCGGCATTGACCACGAGCATGAAGGCCTGTTCGCCCTCGGCGCACATATCTTCGGGCAGGCGGTACACCAGCAGGTCGTCCACGATGCCCCCTTTGCCGTTCGGCAGGCAGGAATACTGGGCGTCGCCGGTTTTCAGTTTGGCGGCGTCGTTGGAAGTGACCCATTGAACGAGGTTGAGCGCTTCCTTGCCCCGGACAATGAACTCGCCCATATGGGATACGTCGAATACACCCACATTGCGGCGTACATTGAAATGTTCTTCCTTGAGGGATGAATAGGTGATGGGCATGTTATAGCCGGCAAAGTCGGCCATTCTGGCGCCCAGGGCGATGTGTTTTTCGGTTAGCGGCGTGTTTTTCATGGTTATGTTGGCGTGAAAAATATTCTGAGAACCAAGGATTATTCGTCGAACGTGATTTTGCTGATGCGGTCGCCCGGCATGATCCGGTTCACGGCTTCCTGGCCGTTGAGGACCCGGGCAAAGATGGTGTAATTGCCGTCGAGGTGCGGGGCAGGCGATTGGGTGATGAAGAACTGGGTTCCCTCCGTATGGTTGCCGGCGGAAGCCATCCCGACCAATCCTTCCTTGTCGTAATGCATGGGCGAAAGCTCTGAGCGGATGGTATAGTCCAGGCTGCCGTATCCGTCACCGCGCGGGCACCCGCCCTGGATCACGAAATTGGCAACTACCCGGTGGAATGCCTTGCCGGTATAAAAATTCGTCTTGCCGAGTTCTACGAAATTGATCACGGAACCCGGAGCGACGTCCGGCAACAGCTCGATCTGAATATCGCCTTTATTGGTAGCAATGGTGGCCTTGAGCGTCTTCAGGGTAGTCAGGATATCCCATTTGATGGGGTGGTTGTAACCCGGCTTTTGTGCAACCGGCTCGGGTAAACGGTTGAAATAGGCGATGGTTTTCTCAAGGTCGTTATAGGTTTCCACCTCCTTGGGCATAGCCAGTTTTTGCAGGGCTTTTTCCAGGACTTTGACGCTGTCGGCCAGGTTTTTCCGGTATTCCCTGGCCGGATTGCGCAGAGCGTTGGCAGCTATCGAAACGGATCCGGCGTCGCCGCTCCGGATGGCTTGCATGAAAAAAACGCCCAATTGGCGTTGAATGGACCGGCTGCTGGATTTGAAGAAGGCATCAAAACCGGAGTTGTCACTGATGCCGGCAAGGGCTTCGATGCTGGCTGTGCGGACGACCTGATCCGGGGATGCGGCGCCTTCGCGCTGGATGAAGTTGAGATTCCAGCCGAATTCGGCCAGCGATTTCAAGGCAGTGGCTTTGTCGTACGGCGAAACAATATTCTTATACATGTTGCGCAATTCGAAATTAACGGTATTGCGCTGATCGACAAAATGCACCGGCAGGTGGCGGTTGGCGGCGGCGTACATGGTCAGTTTTGCGGGAAAGGCCATGCTGTCCGTCCGGCCCCAGGCCCAGTAATCCGTGGCGTCTTCCGGCGTGCCGTTTTCCAAAAAGAAACGGGCCGCTCCCAGGGAGACATGTGGATTGGAGGATTTCAGCGCTGATTTGACGAGTTCTCTGACGCGGGCGTACTCAAAATTGCTCAACGCCCTGAGAATATTGCATTTGACGCGGAAATCGCCGTCCTGGGCAAAGATCTGTTCCAATGCGGCCAGTGCCCGGTCTGTTTTTAATTTGCCGATGGCCAGGCAGAGCGACATCCGGATATTTTCAGCTTTTTCATTCATGGCCGCCTGGATGAGGTTGCCTTCCGCTTCCTGAAACTGGATGTTGCTGATCCGGTAGAGGTAATTGGCGCCGATCAGCCGGACGCTTTCCGGGACCGCCGGACTGGTGGTCAATTCAACCATCCTGGCGGTGGCTTCTTCTCCGGTGATTTTTCGCAAACCGAATCGGTAGATACCCCAGGCTTGCCCCTGGAGCAGCAGGGTGTCGGTGGGCCGGTAGGTCTTTGTCGTGGCCAACAGCTTCAGGTAATCGGGCGAAGCGCATTTGCCGACGGCTTCCAGGATCGCGGCATTGGCCCTTGCGTATTGCCCGGCTGTATCCGTTTGTACGAATGCATCCACGAGGTGGGCTTCAGCTGACACCGCTCCGGTTTGACCTATCGCAAAAGCAGCGGCTGCGCGCACCTGATCGATATCGTCGGCCAGGAGGGTATACAGGCTGTCCAGCGCCACCGAATCCCGGATGGACCCGAAGGCCAGGGCGGCCAGGTACCGGTAGGTGGGGTTGGGATCCTGAAAATAAGTATACAGGCTGTCGATCATGGCCTGGTCCTGGAAATTGTGGATTTGCTGGAAAACAGGGTCTTTATAATCGACGCTGATCTCCTTCAATTGGGTTTTCTCGCCGGGAGGGACGCAGGCGCTTATGGTGCAAACCAATGCCAAAATGCCGATAATGAGCCGGTTATTCATATTCAACCTGATAATTAGGAGCGTAAAAATACGGTAAATATTCAAATGGATGCGGTTGCCGGCGAATCCTCCGGTATTTAGAACAATGTTCCTTTTCAGGCGTTTGATAGCAAATGCCAAAATCAATGAATCCGGAATACAATTCCCTGACGCCTGAAGAAGAACGGGTCATCCTGCACAAGGGTACCGAAAGGCCGTTCACCGGGGAATACCACGATTACAAGATCGACGGGGTATACCTTTGCCGGCGGTGCAACGCTCCGTTGTACGATGCGCATGACAAGTTCGATTCGGGTTGCGGCTGGCCCAGTTTTGACGACGAGATCCCCGGGGCTGTAAAACGGGTGATCGACGCCGACGGCCGCCGTACGGAGATCATCTGCAACAACTGCGGCGGGCACCTGGGGCACGTTTTCATCGGCGAACAGCTGACGGAAAAGAATACGCGCCATTGCGTCAATTCCCTGTCCATGCGATTCGTGCCCCGTGAAAAGTGGGAAGCGATGAAACCGGCTGAAAGGAAGACGGAAAAAGCGGTTTTTGCGGCGGGCTGCTTCTGGGGCAAAGAATACTTCCTGAGCCGGATCCCCGGAGTGATCGCTACCCGTGTGGGGTATACCGGCGGGACCCAGGCGAATCCGACCTACAAGGAGGTATGCGCCAAAACCACCGGACATGCCGAAGCCGTTGAAGTGACCTATGATCCCGAGCGGGTATCCTACGATCAACTCCTGACATCATTCTTCGATATGCACGATGCGTCGATCGACCGGCGCGATAACGGAGGCCAATACAGGTCGGCCATTTTTTATGCTGATGACGCCCAAATGGCGCTAGCTGAATCGCGGGTGAAGTCGCTGGAATCGGGAGGAAAGACCGTGACCACAGAGATTGCTCCGCTCTCCGGTTTCTGGCCGGCGGAAGCCCGCCATCAGAAATACTGCGACAGCCACGGCCTGACGCCGGCTACAAAGCCGTCAGCTTGAACAAAGCCGCCGCAATAGCGGGCGCCAGCGCTGAAATGATCATGAGGTGGTAATACCAGCGCGGGACATTTGACCGCTCGACCAGTTCGATGATCAGCGACAAGACCAGAATGGCCAGGCAAATGCTGCCGAGGATGACGCTGAGCAAGGAGGCGAGATAGGGATAGATCACCCAAAGTGCCAGGTAAATGACGATCTGCAACAGCAGGATTTCCAGCATGCGTCGGCGGCTCATCTATTTCAGTTCAGCGGGAATGACGGAAAGTATTTCCATTTGTCGGTTGCGAAGCACAATGACATCTATCTTTCGCCCGATGGTCGTCTCATCCAGCAATTTATGCAGGTCGTCGATCGATCCGACGGGTTTGTGATCGAAGAGCAGGATGACGTCTCCTTGCTGGAGTCCGGATCTGGCGGCCGGGCCATTGGGCTCGATCTGCTGCACCAGGATGCCGGAATCCCTTTCCAGCTTGTACTGCCCGATCAGGCCTTTCTGCAGTTTGACAACCTGGCCGGCAATCGCGATGAATCCGCGCCGCACCTTTCCGGTAGTGAGCAGTTTGCCGACCACATATTGCGCCAGGTTGGACGCTACGGCAAAGCACAGGCCCTGAGCGGGCAGGATCACAGCCGTATTAACGCCGATCACTCTGCCGCGCGAATCGACGAGCGGGCCCCCGGAATTCCCTGGGTTCAGGGCTGCATCGGTCTGAATGACATCGTCGATAAGGCGGCCGCTTTCCGACCGCAGGGTGCGCCCCAGCGCGCTGACCACGCCGGCCGTCAGGGAATACTGAAAGCCGTAGGGATTGCCGAGCGCGATGGCGAGCTGACCTACCTGAAGGGTGCCGGAAGAACCGAACTCAACAGTGGACAGGTGGTGGGCATCGATCTGGATGACGGCGATATCCGTTGCGGGGTCGTCGCCGGCTACATGGGCGGTGAACTGGCGCCCGTCCTGCAGGTTGACCTCCAGCTTTTGAGCGCCGTTTACGACATGGCTGTTGGTAACGATCAGGCCATCGCTGGAGATGATGAATCCCGAACCGGATCCGTAGGGGCGGTTGCGGGCGGAAGAGGCCCTTCCGGTTTTTTCCACCTTGATATGAACGACGGCGTCGCTGACCTGCCGGGCCACACTGACTACGGTTCTGGAGTAGGCGTCCAGCAGGTCGGCGTCGCTGTGATTTTTTTCCTGAGCCGGCCCTTCTGCGGGGCGGCTGTCGTCAGAAGAAATGTATTGTATCATAATGGGTTTTGCCGGCCAAATCCATGCCAAATCTCCGGATTGTCAATTTGGCATGGAATTCAGCCGGGCGCCATTAATTGTTACCCAGGATCAGGGGGAGGCCGTCGCCGCTGCCGCCGACCACGATCACTTTGCTGTTGGGCGAATTGGCCAGTTGAAGGGTGGCCTCAATGCCTTTGTCGGTCAGGATCTTATCCGTCAAACTGGCATTCAGGATCTGGTTGGCTTCCGCTTTGGCACGGGCTTCAATGATCTTCCTTTCGGCTTCCTTGCGTTCTTTTTCAAGGCTGAACTCCATCTGGAAGGCTTCCTGCTCTTCCTGGAGCTTGCGCTCGATAGCGGCTTTCAGCTTTTCCGGCAATTCAACCTGGCGGATCAGCACGGCATCGAGAAGGATAAATTTCTTTGAAACCGCTTCGGAGGTCCTTTGGAAGATTTCATCCTGGATGGCTTCCCTTTTAGTGGAATACAATTCTTCCGGCAGGTATTTGCCGATCACTTCGCGGGTAGCCGACCGGATCTCCGGCTTCAGGATGCTTTCCTTGTAATTGGTGCCGATGTCTTCGTGCAGGTAGCCGATCTTGTCTTCGATGGGTTTGAAGCGGAACGAAAGTTCAACTTTGATATTCAAACCATTTTTGGACAGGACCTCCATGGTCTCAAAGTCTTCCTGGATCCTTACGTTGTAGATGTACATGGTGTTCCATGGCGCGATCACATGGAACCCCGGGTAGTAGATATGCTCTTTGTCCAGGCCGCCGCCGAATTTCTTGAACAAAACGCCGTGTTCGCCGGCATCAATGGTCAGGAAGGTGGCTGTGGAAAAGATCAGGATAAAGATCAGCAGGATAGCGCCCATAATGCCCCATTTGACGAGGCGATTCTGGTTCCCGTAATTTCTGGTGGTATCACTCATTGTTGGTTGTTTTATCAGTATTTTAAAATTTCAACGCTGCAAAAATCAAAAATCATAGCTTTAATTTCATTCTTAAAAGTAACAAAAAAAAAGCAGACCGGTATGATTTTTTCGATCCACGCAAGCGAATTGGCGATGAAGCAATTGCCTCAGACGGTTACCTTTTGTTTATATTGCGGCCATTAACCTAAATATGGATTAAAATGAAACATTTATTGGTTACCGTGTTGGTGGCGGCCCTGGTAGTAGCCTGCGGATCGGAAAGCCCTGACCAATCCTCCGGCAATGCTTCAACGGCTGAAAAAGCTGCCGCTCCGGCTGTCGACGGAGAAAAAGTCTATAAGCAGTATTGCATTGCCTGCCATGGGTTGTACGGGGATATGGGCGCCAGCGGCGCTTTCAATCTGCAGGTCTCGGCCCTTACGGCTGATGAGCGGGTAAAGGTGATCACGGAGGGCAGAAACGCTATGGTCAGCTTCAAGACCCTGCTTAACGAAGATCAGATCAAGGCTGTTGCCGCGTATACCATGACCTTAAAGAAAGAGGGCGAATAATCCGTTCACCCATTGACCGTTAAGGAATCGTTATGCATCCACCCAATCATTCCGTCAGCCGGGAAGCCGGCATTCTGGTTACCGGCGGAACCGGCTTTCTGGGCAGTTACCTGCTCCGTTACCTGCTGGCTTACGGGTACACCAATATCAGGGCTTTGTGCCGGCCGACCAGCGACTTTGCACTGTTGGATGGGGTCAGGGACCGGATTGATTGGGTGGAAGCAGATATCCTGGACTTTATGGACGTCCAGGAGGCCGTTTCCGGTACAGATCGCGTTTTTCATTGCGCGGCATTTATCTCCTTTCACCGGGGTGAAAAACGTAGAATGATCCGGGCCAACCGGGAAGGGACAGCCAACGTAGTGAATGCCTGCCTCTACGGTGGGGTTAAAAAATTGATCCATTCCAGTTCCATTGCCGCCCTGGGCCGCGGCAAAAAGGAAAAGACCGTTACAGAAGAAACCAGGTGGGAGAATAACCCGGATAATTCGGATTATGCAGTCAGCAAATTCCTGGCCGAGCAGGAAGTATGGCGCGGTTTTGAAGAAGGGCTGGACATGGCTATTGTCAACCCCAGCCTCATCCTGGGCAGCGGAAATTGGGTCGGATTCAATACCCAGAGGATTTTCAGGCTCGGATTGCAGGGTTTTCCGTTTTACGCTACCGGCGCCACCGGGTTGGTGGATGTCAGGGACGTCGCCAGGATGATGATCCATCTGTCCGAAAGCCCGATCAGCGGAGAGCGGTTTATTTGCAACAGCGCCAACTGGCCGTACCGCAAACTGAGCAGTCAAATCGCCGAAGAGCTGGGCAAAAAACCGCCGGCCATTCCTTTCGGCCCCGTGTTAAGGGCGATTGCCCCCCCCTTGATCGGGATCCAGAGCCGGATAACCGGACGCACGCCCTCCGTCACCCGGCAAACGGCCCGTCTCACCAGCCTCGATTATGCGTTTGACAATGGAAAATCCCTGAAAGCATTGAATTGGAGTTATATCCCTCCTGAACTGACGATCCGGCAAACCGCCGCCCAATTGATGGAGGCCGCCAAGGATAGCTGGAAGCCGAGCGTATTGGAGCTTTACTGATCATACCCGGAATACCAGAATGAAAGCCTTCAGGGCTGAATTAGAACTGAATAACCAACCAGTACCGTATGAAAACCCAAATCTGGAAGCTGGCGTTGCTGGCTTGCACCCTCCTCTCCTCCCATCAGCCGCCTGCCGACCCGGCCGGCGCCGCGGACAAAGTGGAAAAATTATTGGAAGCCTACCAGGCGAGGTTCCCGCAGGAAAAAATGTACATTCATCAGGATAAGCCTTTCTATGTATTGGGCGAGGACCTGCACTTCAAGGTATACCTCATGGATGCGATCGTCCACGGCACCCTGACGCCCAGCCAGGTGGTCCATGTTGCATTGCTCGACCCCGATCAGCAGGTGGCGGCGCACCGGCTGTTGCTGATTGAAAACGGCGGTGCAGCCGGGGACCTTGCACTGTCGTCAGGGTGGACGCCCGGCAAATATACCCTGACGGCCTATACCGGGTACATGCGCAATTTTCCCGACGGCTTCCAGTTTCAGCGGGAAATCCTGTTGCTGAATCCCGATGAAAAGGGCAATGCGGAGGAAGAACAAGCGGTTGTTTCCACCGCTGCTGCCGGTACTTCCGGCGTACCCGTAAGTGATTTTCATATCCAGTTCCTGCCGGAAGGGGGCGCCATGGTGGAAGGTTTGCCGGCTTCGGTCAGTTTCAAGGCGGTTGATCCTTCCGGCGCGGGCGTGGAGGTCAAGGGCGCAGTGGAGGATCAGGACGGCCGCCGGATTGCCGGCATTTCCAGCCTGAAGTTCGGGCTTGGGTTCACTTCCTTTACCCCTCAACCGGGCCGGCAATACCATGCGGTGGTAGAATATAACGGCCTTACCAAAACCGTCCCTATGCCCCTTGCCGATCAGCAGGGGTATACCTTGCGGATGGTGCACCGGGCGCCGGAATACCTCACGGTCTTTCTGGGGAGTAATTTGCCTGCCGGCCTGAACGGCGCGTTCCTGTTGGCGCAAATCCGCGGCAACCTGGTGGGGCGTTTCGATGAGTTATCCGGAAAAGAACAGGTTTTGAAAATTCCGCTGGAAGGGCTGCCAGCAGGCGTGATCCATTTCACTTTGTTTGATCCGGAGGGAAGGCCGCATTGCGAGCGGCTCGCTTTTGTACACCCGGCCGCATTGCCGGAGGCAACCCTGAAAACCGACCGGGCGACCTACGATCACCGGCAGCGGGTGGAGGTTTCGCTGGTGGTAAAAGATTCTGCCGGCGTACCCCAGGGCGGGGATTATTCCGTCGCTGTGACGGATGAAAATTTGCTGCCGTATCATCCGTATGACCGGGATATCCGGTCCTATATCTGGCTGGAGTCCGAGTTGAAAGGCCGGATCGAGAACCCCGGGTATTATTTTGAGGCGGTCAGCTCCGAGCGCGTACTGATGCTGGACCTTCTGCTGCGAACCCAAGGCTGGAGAAGATTCATCTGGAAAGACGTGCTGGAAGAGAAATACCCGACGCTCAATCACCGGATTGAAAACGACATTCACATTTCCGGGGTAACCACCCGGATGAAACACCCCGATGAGCCTGTGGAGGCGGAGGTTTTCCTGACGGTGCTCGGCCGGAATTTCAGCATGCAGCAAGGGCAAACCGGAGAAGACGGCCGGTTCGATTTCGGCGGATTCCAATGGAAGGACAGTACGGATATCATTCTCCAGGGCGATCTGGCCTCTTCAGGCAAAAAGAAAAAAAACCAGGATGCGGAAGGCCCGGAGGGCAGGCGCAGACTGGATATTTTGGTAGACACGCCCGATCGGGTCTTACCGCCGGAAGAAAGTATTTTTCATTCACCCATGCCGGTAAAGGACCAACTGACGGGTTACCAGCAAGCCGGCGCTCAATTGCAGCGCATCGACTCCATGTACAATACGGCCTGGAGCATTGACCTGGATGAGGTGGTGGTAGCAGAAAAAAAATACAATCCGACCGTTGAATTCCACGAAAAAACCATGATGTACAAGCATGTGGATAACCGCCTGATTGCTGATTCCATTCCCGGATTTACCAGCTACAATAACATCTTTGATTTTCTGAGAGGCCGGGTACCGGGTATAGAAGTGCGCGGGTCTTTTCCGGAATACCAGGTTTTTATCCGGGGGCAATCCAGCATCAGCTTGTCCAACCCCGCAACCATTCTGCTGGACGGCGTTACCATCAGCTCTTCAACGGCAAATGCCATATCACCCCAGCAAATCGCCTTTATAGATGTCATACGCGGACTTTCCGCCAGCTCCATTTTCGGCGCAGAGGGCCGGGGGGGCGTCATCGCACTGTATACCTATCCGCCGGGGCACCGTTCAAAGGCGGTTTACGACACCGAACAGCCGGGGATTGTCCACCTGCGTCACCCGGGGTATTACCAGGCCAGGGCCTTCTACAACCCGGTATACGACACCCCTAAACGGGAAAGCGACAAACCGGATTACCGGACGCTCCTGTACTGGAATCCTAAAGTCACCATAGATGAGAAAGGGACGGCAACCCTGGTTTTTTATACAGGCGACCGAACCTCAACATACCGGATTCAACTGGAGGGCATGACGGGTCAACGGGACCCGGTGGTGATTACCGGGTATTTCGAGGTTCGTTGATTGGGGCGGGTTAATAGCCTGTCTTGATCAGCTTACAGGTATGTACTTTACCGTCAACCGATGTCAGGTAAAAGGAAGCCAGCACGATATCGAGGCCGTTAAAATTGAGATTCTCGCTGTAAACGCCGGGGCTCACCAATACGGTATCGCCCGCCGCGGCATGATCAATGCCGGCCTGAATGGTCGGATAGTCAGCAGGAATCCGGATTGTTTGCGCGTTAGCGTTTGCATAGCCTATGCACCAGGTCAGGAGAAGTAGATATTGGGTCCGCATGATCTTTTTTTCCTGTACGGTCAAAAGAGTGGAAAGGGTTGCCTCCGGCGCTCACTTTTTCAGATCAATGCGGACGTAGGGAACCTGAGGCAGCTGGAAGTAGCGCTTCGGCAAGCGGCTAGCCGGAACGCTCGTCGGCGCGAACTGGACGCTCAGGAAAAGCTTCGGGTCGGCTATCTTTTTATCCCAGTTTTCACCCCAGTCCTCAAAATAGAGCGTTGCGCTGTGCTCAGGACCGTCAAGGGAGGTCAGCAGCAGGGATTCTACGCCGGATGCCCAGGGTAACCACCACGTATTCCAGTCAAAATCCCGCATATGGGCCATCAATTTCCGGTTGTCCGGATGCTGTTCAAAAATGGCTTCCATCTGGTCGAGCCGCTTTTCGAAATAACGGTGCCTGTTTTTCATTCGGTCAAGGCCGAACAAGAGCAGGGCTGCGACAAGTCCTGCGTACGCCATTTTTCGTTTCGGCAATAAAAAGAAGGCGATCGGCAGGCTCCACACCAGTCCCAGGTGCGCCAGGTAGCCGTCGAGCATAATGTAGATCGGCGAATCCAGGTAAACGTGCAGGACCACAACAAGCAGCAGAATGCCGCAGAAACTCAGGAAAGTATAAAGGGCTGTGAATCCGCGGTCCAGGAAGACCAACCAGATGAGCAAAGCCGCAAAAACTGCAAAGGGCAAAGCGTATTCGGTCTCAAAAAACCAATTCACCCGGTTGGTGACATAATAATCGCCCCAATTATTGATCACTTCCCAGATATCTTCCAACGGCGCGGACCGGGCGGACTCATAGGGGTTTTCCTGAACCACTTTGAATTTGAAAGCAAAAGCGGCAAGGGTCCAACCGATCAGAACCCAGGCCTCCGGATGGAGCCACCGACGGCGGTAACACAGGTCAAAACCCAGAAAGACCATGGCCGAAACCCCGATAAACGGGTGCCCGACCAGCAACAGGGCTGCCAGCCCCATCGCTATGAGCGTATCTGCCCAGACCGGCATCGGAAACCGCTCTTTGTCCCGCGTGACCCAACCTGCCAACAGCGCCAGCAACGCCATGGAAAGGACGATCTCGCCTACCGGGCCGTAAAATTTGTATCGCACGGTCAGGCAAATGGACAGCGCCAGGAAAATGCCCGCACTGATGTTTCTCAGCCCGTACACGAGGATGAGGTATGCCGAATAAAAAAACAGCACAAAGGAAGCGGAATAGATCATCAGGACCGCTTTCAGGGGCAAACCGGCCTTTACGGCCAGCAGCGGCAATACCTGGGTCGCATAAGTAAGGAAGCGCCCATGCCCCGTGTAGAAACCCTGATTGACGATCAGCTGGAATGCGTAATTGGCCGTATCGAAACACAGCATCCTTTCCCGGTAATACACCAGGCTCAGCAACAGCATCAACCCGAAATAAACATGGCCAGCCCATATCCAGAACCGGCGGTGCTGGTCGGGCGAGAAATCGCGGATCAAAAATTGCTGGATTTTCATCGGGAAAGGAAATGAAATTGAGGGGTGAAGATAAGGTGTTTGTGGGAAAAATCAGGCGAATTCAAAATTGGCCCGGTTTTTGTCTTTTCTGTTAACCGTAGTTGATAACCTGATTATTTTCACTTAAATGAGCTTCAATAAGCCTGTTGAGAACAGCTTACCGCAGGGGTGCGGCGCTGTTCCGGAGCGGTATTGGATCGGCTCAAAATCACAAAAACTATGAAACCTATTTCTGAGGGGAGGCAAACCCGGAACCGTTCCTGGTTTTGGCTGCAAGGAGAGAGCGGAGCAGGACCCCCACTCCGGCGATATGTTATCCTGGCCGGGTTGTTGATCTCGATTTTAAGTACGACCCAGGCCCAGAATCCGATAATATATCTTGGCGCTTCACCCGGAAGCCCCGCGCAGTGCAATTGTCTGAACAACAGTACTCAGGCGGGCAACGGCCAGTTCAGCGAAATCGTCAGCGTCAATTCCGATCCGGGAGAATCCTGGTCGGTCAGTGCGATAACCGGACTCTATTCCACAGGCAGCCCGCCACCCCCGGCTTCTCCGGTACCCATCGGTGTGGGCGTAACCCTGACGGAAACCTCGCCGGGCGTTTATCAATTGAGCGGTAAACATGTGGACGGGGCCGGCTTTTCCATTTCCGTGACCAACGGTTCGGAAACCCTCACCATCGCAAACGCCTGTTATTATCCCCACCCGCAGATTGTGGGGCTCCCTTCGGAATTGTGCAAAACGAGCCTGCCTGTGCCGCTTGTCGGGAACGCGGGCGGGGTGCAGGGGAACAGCATGTTCCAGATCGACGGGCAGCTGGCCACGGTTTTCAATCCGCAATTGCTTACGCCCGGTTTGCATACGGTCACGTATACCTTTGACGCCGGGACAGGTACGCCCAATACGGCCAACGATCCCGGCTGCAGCGCCAGCGTGAGCCAGTCGGTATTTTTGTATCCTGAGCCCAACCTGGTGACCAATTTCCAGGTCAACGTACCCCTGAACAGCCAGTGCAAGGCGACCATTGTGCCGAATATGATCCTGGAAGGGGACTATCCCTGCATCAACGACGATTATGTCGTCACGATATTCAACCAGCAGGGGCAGCCGATCGGCAATATGGTGACCGGTGAACACGCCGGTCAGTTGCTGATGGTGCAGGTCAGCTCGCTCGGCGGCGGATATACCGGCGTCGGCAGCATCCTGGTGCTGGATTTGCTTCCGCCTTCCATCGAATGTACGGACAACAACGGCCAGGGGTGGGTCAACCAGCAGGTTCAGTTCCTGCGGGATACCCTGAACAATACCGACCCGAATTTTCTGCCGACCAATTTTGCCTGTCTGGCCAATCAGGTGAACCCCAGCGCCAACCTGCATTTTTACGAACTGACGACTTTTTCGGTCAGCCAGACGGATGTTTATACCTTCGAATTATCGACACCCTTCGGCTTCGGTGCAGCGTTGCTGTATCCGGGCAACTTTAATCCCATTGCCGGGCCGTGCCAGAATTTTATGGCGTCTGCCGTTCATGTGGATCCGGGTCAAGGATATTTCACCAACCAGAACAATATCGTCCGGCTGACGGCGCCGCTGCAGGCCGGGCAAACCTATACCCTGCTGACCACGTCCGCTGTAGCCGGTTCGACCGGACCGTTTACCTGGGCGGTATACAGCTCGGGGCCGGGCCTGATTGCCAACACGCCGGCTATCAACGCTCAGGTAGCGCAACCGCTGTTTTGCTCGGATTATCAGGCGCTGCTCAATAACCCCGCCAACCTGGCGATAACGGGCCAGCCGAACGTAACCGATAATTGCAGCAATACAAATCTTACTTTTCAGGATGTGCTTCTGGGGATCCCCGAATGCGCGGATGTTATCATCAACCGGACCTTCACCGTTTCGGACGGATCGGGCAACCAGGATCAATGCACCCAGGCCATTCACCTGAAGCAGCTAACGTTCAGCGATATGACCCTGCCGCCGAAAAATGTGCTGCTGGATTGCAGCGGCAGCTTTGCGACCTTGCCCAGCGGTAGCCCTCATCCCTCGGTAACAGGGTATCCGCTGGTCCAATCCGCGTTCGGGACCTTTTACCTCAATCCGGTTTATTGCAATCTGCTCGCTACCTATTCCGATCAGCCTAAGGCGAATACCTGCGACGGCTCCTACCAGTTTGTCCGCAGGTGGTTTATCATCGACAATTGCTCGGTATCCAGCACCATCCAGTACGACCAGTTTATCCGGGTCAGCGATATAACGCCGCCGACGGTGGTATGCCCCAATCCGGATGTGAACCTGGACGGACAGCCGGATACGATCTATTACAATACCGGGAACAATGATTGCACAACGGCGTTTCTGGCGCCGCTGCCGATCGTTTCCGACAACTGTTCAAGCTGGGAGGTACTGACGGAGATCATTACCACCTCGGGCAACCAGACGCAGGTCCTGGCCACCATTCAGCCGGGAGCCGACCGCACCGTATTCGGCATTCCGGTCGGGTGCCATCAATTCCGGTTCAAGGTAACGGACGATTGCGGGAATATGACCACGCTGTTGTGTCCGTTTTGTGTCAGGGATCCGGTAGAACCCGTTGCCGTTTGCGACGACAACATCACCGTAGTGCTGAACAATAACGGATACGGTTCCATCTCGGCAGCGGATGTGGATGAAGGCAGTACCGATAATTGCGGCGTTTCAAAAATGGAAGTGCGGCGGATGATCAGCCAGAATCCGGGGTCCTGTACGCCGGTAGTCCCCTATTTTACCAACTGGGGCCCGTCGGTGGAGTTATCCTGCTGCGATGTGTCGAACCTCGTTCCGGTTCAACTGCGCATCACCGACGTATACGGCAATGCCAATTCGTGCGAAACGCTCATTACGGTCAAGGACAAGACCATCCCGATTTGTGTCGCGCCCGATCCGGTAGTGACCAATTGCCAGGACCTTCCGCCGGATTTTGATCCGACGGACCTCGGTCAGCTCAGCCAGTTGTTCGGGAGCTTTTCGGCCCTTGACGTTTGCGGCGTGCAATCATCAGGCGAATTGACGCCGGCAGCCACCCTGAACAATTGCGGGGCGGGCACCATTCTGCGCCGCTTCCAGGCGGTGGATGTCAATGGCAATGCTTCACCGGTTTGCCAGCAGACGATCAGCATTATTAAAGCCTATGATTACCAGATCAGGTTCCCGAAAGACGCCTCAATGGTTTGCGGAACACCTATTCCGGATACCCTGATCGTGGAGGGCAGCGCCTGCGATAATTTTGCCATCAATGTAGAAGAACAGACCTTTTCGGTGAACGGCGGGCCTTGTTACAAGCTCGTTCGCACCTTCCACATCATCAATTGGTGCGAGTACAACGGGTACAGTGAGCCGGTTACGCTTGGCCGTGATGAGGATTGCGACAACAACGGCGGAGACGAGGACCTTTGGGTGATCGTCAATAACCAGGGCGCTTTTCTGGATCGCGACAACCAGCTGGGCAACAATCAGCCGCCTGCTAATGCACGCGGTAATTTCTGCAACCTCGGCCCCAATCCGGCCGGCTATTGGCGGCAGATCCCGTCGGTAGGCTACTGGATCTATTCGCAGACCATCATGGTCACCGACGATACGGACCCGCTGGTTCAATTCTCTCCGACCCAGCCGTTCTGCAGTGTCGACAACCAGCAATGCCTCGGGACGGTCACCATTCCGTTTACCGTCACGGAAACCTGCTCGCCCAACGGCGTCACGGTGAAGGTATTCAGGGATTTGAATGCGGACGGAATCCTGGATGGCGAGGTAACGGCTTCCGCCCTGACCGGCAGTTATCCCAACTATACCGCCAGCGGTAATTTCCCGCTCGGCAACCACGCGTATCAGGTGCGGGTGACCGACGGCTGCGGCAACCAGACGGTCATCAACAAGAATTTCCAGGTAGTGGATTGTGCGGCGCCCAGCCCGACCTGCATCAACGGGATCAGCGTAAACCTCAACCCCCTGCTGCCGGGCATTGACGCCGATGGAGACGGCAACGTCGATGCAGCCGCCGTTTCGGTGTCGGTCCAGGATATGCTGGCGGGCGCCCAACCGCAGGATTGCAGCGGGCTGCTGCAGTTTTCGCTGCACCGGACCGACGAAATCACCTCCGGCGCAGATACGCCGAACCCCGGGCAACAGGGCCAGATATTTACCTGCGACGACATCGGCACGGTTATTGTCAGGGTATATTCATGGGACAGCGCCGTGAATCCGAATTTGCCGCAGCCGGGCCCGAACAGCAGTTATTGCGAAACCTATATCATCGTACAGGACAACCTGGGCGCCTGCCAGGCTCAGATCACCATGGGCACTGTGTCCGGGATCATCCATACCGAACAGGGTGTGCCGGTAGAAGGCGTCCATTTGCAACCGATGACCTCCATGCCGGTCATGGCCACGACGCAGGATAACGGATTTTACCAGATTGAAGACCTGGAAGGCGGACACGGATATGATGTAACCCCGACGATGGAAGGAGATTACAAAAACGGGGTGACGACACTGGACCTGATCCTGGTGGCCAGGCATGTACTGGGCAGCCAACACCTGGGGACGCCCTACCAGCTGATCGCTGCCGATGTGAACCGGTCAAAAACCATCTCGACCCTGGACATTATCCAGCTGAGGAAACTCATCCTGAACATCACCGATGTTTTTCCCAATTCGCCCAGTTGGTGTTTTATTCCGGAATCATACCATTTTCCGGATCTGACCAACCCCTGGCTGGAAGATTTTCCGGAAAGCGATTCCATCCCGCAATTATCGGGCTCAATGGCCAACCGCGACTTCATTGCCGTCAAGATCGGCGATGTCAACGGTTCGGTACAGGCCAATGCACTGGCGGTGGAGAGCCGAAGCGGACCTTCGGAAACCTGCTACCTGAACGTGGAAGAAAAGCAGGTGGATGCCGGAGAATGGTTCACGGCTGAATTCACGGCCACTGCGCCGGAGCTCATTGCAGGCTTCCAGTATACCCTGGAATTCGACCCCGATGAAGCGGAGCTGGTGGGCATATTGCACGGTCTTGTCCGCGATGAGCACGTAAACCGGCAGGCCGAGCAGGACGGGCAGATCAGTTTCAGCTGGGATACCCAGGAACCCGGATGGGCGATTGGGGAAGAAGTGGTCACGGAGGCGTTGTTTGCACTGCGCATGCGGGCGAAAAAAGCGCTCAGGCTCAGTGAACTGCTGAAAATACGGTCCAGGCCGGTGTTCGCGGAGGCCTACACGGTTTCGGATGAAAGGATGAACCTGGACCTGCAATTTACAGGAAATGAGGTTGAAGCTGACGGATATGAACTGTTCCAAAACCGTCCGAACCCGTTCACGGATGAGTCGATCATTGACTTCACCATGCCGGAGGACGCGTCGGCCCGGATCAGCATTTTCGATGTCAGCGGCAAGCTGCGCTGGAAAACGGAAGGCCGGTTTGCAAAGGGTTACAACCGGATTGTGGTCAAAGCCGCCGACCTTGGGCAAGCCCAGGGGGTGTTGTACTACAAGCTGGAAACCGGGTCGTTTACGGCCACCAGAAAAATGATGTTGATCGCGCATTGATCGGCGGTTTCAGCCATCTTTAAGGATTTTGTTTTCCTAATTCATAGGAAATGGGTTTTTCGGCCCGGCGTAGAACTGACGCCGGGTTTTTATTTTTTATACCCTGCAACACAAGTGCGACTAGATCGCTGATTGGAAACCCTGAATATATTTTAAAAAAAATAATCTGAAAAAATTGGTTATTTGGGAAAATTGCGTCAACTTTGCCACGTTGTTTTACCCCCCTGTATCAATACAATTACCGTCCCTTCGCACACTACCTCGATTTGAGTACGCCGTTTTTTACGCCGTAATTTTGCTTACTACATAAGGCTGACTAATCCTTCCACCCAAACAGAACACTATAAATTATTTTTTCAAAGCAATTTGGTCGCGATCGGCGAATCGCCATGATCATTGCATGGGCTGTATTGTTTATAATTCCATAAACTAGTACGTAATAACTGTATTTCCTATGACAACACTTACTCGAAAACAAGTTTCAACCTGGATCCTCGGCCGGACCGTCAATGCTGACGTGGTCTTTGGGTCCCCATCCAAGAAATGTGCAGGTACAGGTATCTGCAAAGTTTCTACCCGTTCGGAAGCGCTTATCGATCCTGAACTGCCGTGCTGCAATAAATCAGCTGCCGAAATAGGCATCTGCAGGCAGGACCGGCTGGTGTTCCGGATTGAAAAACAAGGATTATGCGCAAAACTGGTCAACAGCCAGTTCGCTTTCGGCCGTTTTAAGATGGATGAGAGCGTTTTTCTTCCCCTGTTCGTTTCTGCCGCATTCAACCTCCCCCCCATTCAACTGACGGCAGGTGTTTTCCCGGTTCAATTCCTGGAAGATCATATTGAAATAGAGCTGCGTTTCCAACAAGCCTGAATTAAGGCAAACTTAATCTGTCAAGGTAGGGGTCCGGGGTTTTACTACACCTCGAATTTCCTATCTTTGGCTGTATGAAACGCATAAGCCTATACTTTCTGATTTTCGGTCTTCCGTTGACGGCTGCGGCCCAGTTGTCCGACAATTTTGCGGACGGTGATTTCAGCGCTGACCCCGCATGGTCGGGGGATGCGGCCCGGTTTGCCGTCACCAACGGCGAACTCCAGCTGAACGACGCTGCGCCGGGCGGCAACAATACGGCCTATTTGTACGTACCTGCCGCTACTTCGACGGATAACGCCACTACCTGGGAATTTCTGGCGCGGCTGGAATTCGCGCCCTCGACCAGCAACTTCGCCAGGGTCTATCTGGCCTCCTCGTCTCCGGATCTGTCTTCGGACCTGAACGGCTATTACATCAAAGTCGGCGGCATATCCGGCGATGCGGATGCGCTGGAATTGTACCGGCAGGACGGCGCAACTTCTGTCATGCTGTTGGGCGGAACCGCCGGTGCGGTCGGCCTTGACCCCGCGCTTGCCCGGGTCCGGGTTACGCGCACCACCTCAGGCGAATGGGCGCTGTTTGCGGATTATACCGGCGGAACCGATTATATGCCGGAAGGCACGGTCCAGGACGCTACTTACCCCTCGGGGGCTTATTTCGGCGTTTATTGCCGTTATACGAGTACCCGTGCCCAGTCCTTTTTCTTCGACGATGTTTATGTCAATCCGCTATTTGTCGATCAGACGCCGCCGCAAATCCTATCGGCTTCAGCAACCGGCGCAACCCAGCTCCGGGTGCAGTTCAATGAAGCGCTGGAGGCAGGGGTTGCGTCGCAGACAGCCCGGTATGCGGTGGACAACGGGATCGGCGCCCCGCAGACTGCGGCGCCGGATGCGGCCAATCCGACGGTCGTTGTGCTCACGCTGGCCAGCCCGCTGACCAACCTGGTGACTTATACGCTCACCGTGAACGGCCTGTCGGATCAATCCGGCAATGTGGCCGGGGAGCAGACGGTTGACTTCACTTTTCTGAATGTGGAGGATCCGATACCCGGCGACCTGGTGATCACGGAGATCATGGCCGACCCCACGCCCGTTGTGGGGTTGCCCTCGGCGGAGTTCCTGGAATTGCATAACCGGTCGGACAAGGTGATCCAATTGGAAAACCTGCAGTTGGCTGCCGGCGGTTCTCCGCGGCTGCTCCCTGAAAAAGTGATCCTGCCGGGCGCCTATCTGATTCTGTGCGATGATACCGACGCTGCCGATTTCACGGCTTTCGGCGATGTCCTGGCGCTGACCAGTTTTCCGCAGCTGACCAATGGCGGCAGTGAGGTTTCCCTTTCCGGCGTTTCCGGCGAATTGCTTTGGCGGACCCGGTTTGCACTCGATTGGTATGCCGACAATAATAAATCCGACGGCGGCTGGACCCTGGAGCTCATTCAGCCGGAAGGCCCGTATGACTGCCGCGGCAACTGGCGGGCTTCCGTAAACCCGAAAGGCGGAACGCCTGGGCAACCCAATTCACTGCTCGGCACCGCACTGGAAACGCAAGGGCCGCAATTGCTGACGGCTTTCCCCGAAAATACGTCTGAAGCCCTGCTGGTATTCGATGAAGCCCTGGACCCCGTAACCGCAGAAGACCCGGACCAGTATTCGGTGGACGGCGGATTGTCGGTAGTGGACGCTTTTATCGAAGACGATGAAAAAAGGACCATCCGCCTGATTTTTTCCGGCACTTTTCAATCCGGACAAGTGTACAACCTGACCTTGGATCCGACCATCGCAGATTGCCTGGGCAACCAGTTGGGGCAGACCGGATCGGCCCGCCTGGGCTTGTCCGAACCGATGGAAGCCGGGGATCTGGTGATCAATGAAGTGCTTTTTTACCCGGAAGTCGGAGGGGTGGATTTTGTGGAGGTCTACAACCGTTCGGATAAAACCCTCAACCTAAAGGGGCTTCAGGTGGTCAATAATTATATTTCCGGCAGCAACCGATCGAAAACCCTGACCTCGGATTACCTGTTGTTCCCCGGTGAACTGGCAGCGATAACTTCCGATCCGCTGGACATTCTGGCCCGTTACGATGTGCCGCGCCCGCAGGCGCTCATTGCCAACGACCTTCCGACCCTGAGCTCGGATATCGGAAACGTCAACCTGGTGTCGCCGGCATTCGTTACCGTCGATTCCTTTGACTATGACAAGGATTTTCATTCGCCGCTGCTGGACGATCAGCGGGGAGTTTCCCTGGAGAGGATCAATCCGGATTCTCCCACCCAAGGCCCGGGCAACTGGCATTCGGCCGCCGGCACCAAAGGGTTTGCCACGCCGACCGGGGTCAATTCCCAGTTCTTTGCACTGGAGGGCGCCGGTGAATCGGTGATCAGCCTGCCCAACCCCCGGTTTTCACCTGATGGAGACGGAATTGAGGATTTCCTTTTGTTGGAATACGAAACGGAACAACCGGATTACCTGGCCAACATCCAGGTCTTTGACGCTGAAGGCCGGCTTGTCTGGCGGATCGCCCGAAACGAATTGCTGGCCCAGAGCGGTCAGTTCAAATGGGACGGCTACACCCTGGAAGGCAGCAAGGCGCGGATCGGGATCTATATTATCTGGATCGAATTGCATACGCCCGACGGCGATGTGATACATCAAAAAGAACCCTGCGTGGTAGCCGGCCGACTGGATTGATCCTTTCCCAACGCCGGCAGCCGGGCCTTACCCGAAGGGATAGATCATAACTTCGGCAAATCCTTGGATAATTGCAGGATTATTACTTACATTGTTTCCGCCTTTAAACAAATACCTAAAGCGACTAAATATGCCAAATGTCCTCGGTCACAGTCTGCTGACAGATTTCGAAATCAGCTTATTTCGCTCCGGCAAATACTTCAGGGCCTATGAAAAAATGGGCAGCCATATCATCCAGGTTGACGGTCAGTGGGGTGTTCAGTTTTCCGTATGGGCGCCCAATGCCAAAACGGTTTCAGTGGTCGGGAATTTCAACGGATGGAACCGCAACAGTCATCCCCTCATGCCGCGTTGGGACGGTTCGGGGATCTGGGAGGGCTTCATTCCCGGGATCGGCAAAGGCGAACTGTACAAATACGCCATTCTGTCGCCCGACGGCCGCAAGCTGAGCAAGGGGGATCCCTTCGCCCTGTTCTGGGAAATCCCGCCCAATACCGCCTCCATTGTCTGGGAGTTCGATTACAAATGGAAGGACGACACCTGGCTGAAAGACCGCAGGAAAATTGCCGGCCTCGACAAGCCCTATTCCGTCTATGAAGTGCACCTGGGCACCTGGAAGAAAAAGGCCGGCGGCGCCGAGTCGATGAGCTATAAAGAGCTGGCGGACGAGTTGACGGCCTACGTTTCTGAAATGGGCTTTACGCACATTGAGTTCATGCCCGTCATGGAACACCCCTATTTCCCCTCCTGGGGGTATCAGGTCACCGGCTATTTCGCACCCACCAGCCGGTTTGGGTTGCCCGACGATTTCATGTACCTCGTCGACCGGCTGCACCAGGCCGGTATCGGGATTATCCTGGACTGGGTGCCTTCCCATTTTCCGAATGACGCCCATGGGCTTGCCGACTTTGACGGGACCCATCTGTATGACCACGCTGACCCCAGACAGGGTTTTCACCCGGATTGGAAAAGCTGCATCTACAATTTCAGCCGCAATGAGGTACGATCGTTCCTGATCTCCAATGCCTTGTTCTGGCTCGATGTTTACCATGCTGACGGGCTCAGGGTCGACGCCGTGGCCTCCATGTTGTATCTCGATTATTCCAGAAAAGAAGGAGAATGGGTGCCCAACAAATACGGCGGAAATGAGAACCTGGAAGCCATCTCGCTTTTGCGGGAGTTCAACGAAGCGGTATACAAGGAATTTCCCGACGCCATCACCATAGCGGAAGAGTCGACGGCCTGGAGCGGCGTTTCAAGGCCTACTTATTCCGGCGGGCTCGGTTTCGGGATGAAATGGATGATGGGCTGGATGCACGACACGCTTAATTACTTCAAACACGATCCGATCCATCGGAAATTCCACCACAATGAAATCACTTTCAGCATGGTTTATGCCTTTACGGAAAACTTCATGCTGCCCCTTTCCCACGATGAGGTCGTTCACGGCAAAGGCTCCCTGATCCAGCGCATGCCGGGTGATGAATGGCAGCGCTTTGCCAACCTGCGGCTCATGTACGGATACATGTTCACCCATCCGGGAACCCAGTTGCTCTTTATGGGCGGTGAATTCGGCCAGACCAGCGAGTGGAATATCGAAAAAGGCCTGGCGTGGGAGTTGTTGAAATACGATTACCACAAGGGCGTCCAAAGCTGGGTCAAAACCCTGAATCATTATTACAACGGTCAACCCGCCCTGTTTGAAAAACAGTTCGATCATGACGGGTTCGAGTGGATTGACCATCTGGACGGCGAGAACAGCGTGATTTCCTATATCCGTAAAGGAAAGGACCCGGAGAAGCCCGTGATCGCAGTGTGCAATTTCACGCCGGTGGTGCGGGAGAACTACAAGATCGGCGTGCCTTTTTCAGGCAGCTACAAGGAGGTGTTGAACAGCGACAGCAAAGCCTACGGCGGCGCCGGACTGATCAGCAACGGTACGGTCAGGAGCATTCAGGAAACCCGCCACGGCCGGCCGAATGAGATCACGCTCACGCTCCCGCCGTTGTCCGTTCTGATTTTTGAGCGGGTAAAAGGCGGCCGTTCAAAAAAGAAAGATTGAGCCGGGGCCGGCAGCAGGAAAGATTTTACAACCGTTATACCAACTTTGAACATGGCAACCAGGAGAACCTTCATCGGGCAAACCTCGAAAGCGGCGGCCGGTATTTTGTTGCTGCCCGCTCTGGATATCCAACCTTTTTCCATTCTGCGCGGCGGGATTCCGCCCAGCGACACCATCCACGTCGGCGCGATCGGCATCAACGGCATGGGGTGGGCCAATGTCAAGAGCGCCGTCCGGGTGCCGGGTGTGCAGCTGACCGCGCTCTGCGACGTAGACCAACGCGTACTGGATCGCCGGATGGGTGAACTGACGGGTATGGGGATCGACGGCGCCAAAGTGGAAACCTTCAGGGATTACCGGAAAATGCTGGAGAAAAAGGACCTGGATGTAGTCATTGTCGGCACCCCCGACCATTGGCACGCCCTGATCATGATCCACGCCTGTGAAGCCGGGAAGGATGTATATGTGGAAAAACCGATCGCCAATTCCATCGGCGAAACGGACCTGATGCTGGCCGCCGAAAAACGCTACAACCGGGTTGTTCAGGTAGGGCAATGGCAGCGCAGCCAGCAGCATTTCAGGGACGCAATTGAATTTGTACACTCCGGCCGGTTGGGCAATATCCGGACCGTAAAAGCCTGGGCTTATCAGGGGTGGATGAAACCGGCGCCCGTGGTCCCGGATTCTGCACCGCCCGCTGAGGTCGATTACGATATGTGGCTGGGTCCTGCCCCGAAAAGGCCGTTCAATGAAAGCCGGTTCCATTTCAATTTCCGCTGGTTCTGGGATTATGCCGGCGGACTGATGACCGACTGGGGGGTCCACATGGTGGATTACGCGCTGTTCGGCATGAAAGCTGGAATGCCGAAAACGGCGGCCGCGCTGGGCGGCAAATTTGCCTATCCGGAGCTGAGCCACGAAACGCCGGACTCCCAAACGACCATTTACGAATTCTCCAATTTCATCCTGATCTGGGAACATGCACTTGCCATCGACCTGGGGCCTTACCGGAAAACCCAGGGCGTCGCCTTTGTGGGCAACAACGGTACGCTGGTCGTCAATCGCCAGGGTTGGGAAGTGATCGAGGAGGAAGGCTCAAAAAGCAAGGTGGCCGTACCCTGGCAGGACGCTACGCCTGATCCGGTGCTGCGCCATTGGGAAAACTTCATTTCGGTGGTCCGGTCCCGTAAAACGGAAGAGCTGAATGCCTCGCTGAGTGTGGGCGCCCATGTCGCGAAGGTCTGTCAGATCGGCAATATTGCCTATCGCAGCGGCAAAAAACTGGACTGGGATGCCGCCAATAACCGGTTTACCGACAAAAAGGTCAACAAGCAATACCTGCAGGCCAAATACCACAACGGCTATTCATTGCCCAAGGTCTGAAAAGGATCAGTTCAATACCTCCATCAGGGTGCGGAAGGCGACGTACTTGTCGGGATACCTTTCGGCCAGGTCGCGCTGGAGGCGGGGGGCGTGGTTTGCCTGGTAGGATTTGAAGGTCGCCATATCCGGGCTGAAATACTGGATGGCGTAGGTGACGCCTTGTTCGTCATCATCGCCCAGGATGCGGCAGAATTTGTACTCCACAAAACAGCCGGTTCCCATGACTTCCGGGATATGTACTTTTTTCATCCACCACATCCAGTCAACATGGGCGGTGTGATCGATCTTTATGGTCACATTGTAGAGGATCATGTTGATTCGTTTGATTTTTGACCATTTTTGAAAAGTGCGAACAGGTCTTCCGATTCGCCGTAAGCGAGCGCCTGGTTGACGCCGAAATCCCAGGCGTCTTCTATGCTTTGTCCGCGGGCGATGCCGCCGTAAAACCCGGTGGCGAAGGCGATTGCAGCCTCGTCGCCGACGTTCCAGGTGGTACCGATGACGTAGGGCACGACTTCCGCTACGGCCCGGGCCTGGGCCTCCGAATAACAAGCATTGAAGATAACCGCCCGAATGTCGATCTTATGCCGTTCGACCATGGTTTTGAAGATCCGCCTGATCACGGCTGACCCTACAAACATAGTGTCCCGCTTATCTTCATCAAACATCAGCAACCCCGAATCGGTTTCTTTTTTTTCGGCCGGCGCATCCGATAGGTCGAATCCGCGGCGGACCATCGTCTTAACCTCGGCCTTGTCTTGCTCGCCATGACCGGAAAAGTGCACAATGTTGGGTTTTTCATCGATCAGCGCGTCCTGGAATTCGGTCAGCGTGACCGCTTTCTTGTGGCGGACGAGGAATTGGCCGGGTTCGGACTTCTCGCTGATACGGGCGGAAATGCGGCCATATTCCTTATCCAGCTGGAGGGCGGCCGTCCCGCTCGGGTTGGCGCTCAGCATCAGGATGCGGGTTACGGCGTCGCTTTTGGGCGCTGCGGGCGTCGGGCCGGCTGCCGCAGGGCTTGCGGCGAGGTCGAGGTTGACCTGTTCCAGGATATCGTTGTTCCATCCCGGGAATTCCTTCAGGGTCTCTTTCAGGGAGTTCCGGAGCCTGTTCCGGGTTCTTTGGTAGAATTCGTCGCTCAGGGTGCCTTCACTTTGTTGTTTCTCATTGCTGTGATATTGCCCTGAAAGGTTGAACAGCATGTTCTGCTGCCGGGTCAGGCCCTGTTCCTTGCTCAGTTGCAACATGGCCTTGATGGCTTCCGCCAGATCGTCCACCAGGATCATTCGCAGGATTTCGGCAATATTCATGTCAGGGTAAGGTTAAAACGGTAAAAATAGGAAATGCCTTCAAAGGAACAAAGACCTCAGTTCGCCGAGTATCATGGCGGTGGCGCCCCAGATGACTTTGCCGCTCACATCGAAATAAGGGACGTTGCGCAGGGTGACGTTCTGCATGACCCGGATATCGGTCATTTTGACGGTATCCGGTTGGAGAAACCGGTCGAAAGGCGACTCCAGGATAGCGGCTACCTCATCCGCCTGCGGGACAAAATCGGGTTTGCTGCCGGTGAATCCGACAACAGGATGCACCAGAAAATTGCTGACCGGGATGTACAATTCGGTAAGGGCGCCGGCCAGGGTAACCGTTTCAGGGGGTACGCCGATTTCTTCATGCGCTTCCCGGAGGGCGGTTTGTTCAAGTGTGCCGTCGTTGGGATCGTACTGTCCGCCGGGGAAACTGATCTGTCCGCTGTGGCGGTCGTTGGGATTGCCGGAAGTGCGTTCTATGAAGACCAGGTTCCAGGCATTGCCGACCGGATAAAAGAGGACCAGAACGCCGGCCAGCCGGGCATCATGCGGCGCGGGCACGTAAGTGCGCCGCGCTACATGGGCCATCTGGTATTGCGCTTCAGCGCCGGGGAGCGGTTTTTTGAGCTTGTCTGTTAATTCGTCGATAAAGGATTGCATGGGTGCAATATCGCGTTATCTTGACGAAGAAACAAGGACTTTTCTGGTGGTTACGCTGCCGTCATGTTCACCGGCCAGGTGCAGCAGGTACAAGCCGTCCGGCAGGGCGTTGGTCTGGATTTCCTTGCGGGTCGAACCGGTGGGGAGGAGACCGCTCCAGAGTTCGCGACCCTGCAGATCCCGGAGCGACAACCGCCAGTTTTGGGTGGACGGCGCCTCCAGTTCAACCGTAAACCGGCCGTTATTCGGATTCGGGTACAGGTTCAGGCCTTCCAGGGGCTGCGGTTCAACCGTAGCGACGGGGGCATTTTCATCGATCCTGATGTTGAATTTCATTGGTGAAAGCCATCCGCCGGTACCGTCCTCCACCAGGAAGGTAAAGTCGTCGAACAGGGCTTCGTCGCCATTGTGCTCGTAATACAGGTTGCCTGCATTGATGGTGGATTGGCGGAAATGGCCGCCCGTTTCAAGCGGTTCGCCTGCGAGGTAAAGCG
Source organism: uncultured Lewinella sp. (assembly GCA_937873655.1). Lineage (GTDB taxonomy): Bacteria > Bacteroidota > Bacteroidia > Chitinophagales > Saprospiraceae > JACJYC01. The sequence goes on from CALMYQ010000042.1 coordinate 35,718, forward strand.
TGCCGTGGTTCGGCGGGGTAACGATGGTATAGGTCAACTCGAGCGGGCCGTTATCCTGGTCAAGCACCTCCAGCTGATTTTTGGTAATGGGGTTGGCGCCGGCCGGGGGAACGTACAATGTGTCGTTCTTGATGAGGGCCGGTGGTATTGCCGAACCTGCGGCGCAGAATTCGAGTTTCCAGGCTTGCAATGCACCGGAGGCGCCGAAGCCTGCAGTGGCCACTTTGACCCGCATTTTCCAGGTCCCGGCCGTATTTTCACCGATAAAGGCAGCGAGGGGTTCAACCGGTTTGAAAACGATGTTGTCGTCCGGCGGGCAGGCGATGGGATTGGGCGCGTCATCGTCAAAACCCAGGGCAATGTCGACGGTGTTGCCGCAGTTCTTGTTGAAGAGAATGACTTCCGTACCGGCCGGGCTGATCAGGGTTACCCGCAAACTGTTGACGGGCTGATAGGTGGCCTTGAAGTAGGAAACATTCACGTCGCTGATGATGCCCTGCGAGCTGATGTGCAATTCGGATTCTACCGTAGGCAGGCCCGAACCGGAAATCGCTTTGGGAATATCCTGCGATTGGAATGCGCTGCAGTTCACGTTCTGGGTGTGGAAGGTGAAGGGCTCCGTCCATGGTCCGGGGCCGCATTCATTCACGGCGCGGACGTGCCAGTAGTATAGGACATTTTCTTCGAACAGGCCTTGCGGGTTAAAGGTGGTTTCCGCTACGTTTGAGGCCGTTTCCACGGTCGTGGCGCCGAATATCGGTGAGGTCGCCATTTCCCATTCATAATACGCGGCATTCTGCGAGCCTGCCCAGTTGAATGTTGCGGAAAGGCCGACGCCGTCGGTTCCGTTGATGGGTTGCTGCAACGCCAGTTCGCTGAAATCCGTCGAAACAAGGTCGACGACCAAGGAGAAATTGATCGTATCAACGCCGTCCACGTAGGCCTTCAGGGGCAGTTCGTACAGGCCGTTGGGTACATCTTTCTCGAAACTGAGTTCAATAGCTGCGGATTCGCCCGGTTGTATTTGCCCGGCACTGAACTGGTAGGTGATCCCTTCCGGGAATTGGGCGGCGGCATCCAGCTGAATCGGCTGATCGAAACCCAGGTAGGCTATGGATTCGATGTCGAAGGATTCCGAGGTCGGCGTACAGATCTTGCGGTAGGCCGAGACCGGTTGAACCGCAAATCCGGGCTTGGTAGCCGGGTCGATATGGAAATCGGCGTTTGAAATATCGAAGAAGATATTGCGAGCGCCTTCCACCCGCACCCGTGCCGAGTCGCTCGTGATATCGGGTACCGGTACCATGGCCGAACCGTCATTGGGCGTTTCCGAGATCAGCGTATAAGGATAAGTGTAGCCGCCGTCGGTCGAAAGGCGGATATTGACCATCTTGCAGTTCACCAGTTCTCCGTCCGTATTGGCTACATCCCAGGTGACTTCCTGGTAGGTGCCGCCTTCCCAGGTGACTGCTGCGGTGTTGGGTTGGGTCACCAGGAACGGCCCGGCCGTTGCTGTAGACCGGAAACCGACCTCTTCCCAAACGGCTCCCGAAGCGCCGGGATGATTATCCCGAACGGTGCAGCGGAAATTCAAGGCCCTTCCGTAGGTCGGCAATACTTCCCGGATATCAGATTGGTTATTGACGATCAGGTTCATGCGGGGGAATACCCGGGTGGGGCTGGCGGTCGGTTGAAAGCTGCGGAAAGAAGGAGCATCGCCGGTCGGACTGCCCAGATTCGACGTAATGCCCAGGTTGAATTGTTCCCAACAGTAGGAGACAGCATCTCCATCTTCATCCGAAGCGGAAGCCGTCAGCTCAAACGGGGTACTTTTAGGGATATAAAATCCGTCTTCGTACGGCAGGGTGATTTCCGGCTTATGGTTGTCGGTTGTTTCCAGGGTGCCGCAGGTACTGCCGGTCCCAAACCGGCTGTAGTTGATGAATTGTTCGAGGGAGGCCGTATGGTAGTAATCATCACTGTCAAATGCAACGTTCTGGGGGCCGCATGCGCCTGCGTAAGACATGGTTGTCGTACCCGAGCCGGGTTCGAATGCCGTTCCTGACGCGGCCTGTTCCTGCCAGTCCGGGCAATTGCTGAAGGTATGCGAAGCCGAGAACTGGTGGGCCACTTCATGGGTCATCACCCGGCGTACAATGGCATTGATATTGGGGGAGGAGTGGCAGGTAACGCCGCGGTCTTTCCCGCTGGTGCAGGTAAGCCCGCTGACCACGCCGCCCACATCCGAACATCCGCCGGTGAACACATGCCCCAGGTCGTAAGCTGTCGGCGGGATGCCGGCGATATCGTTGATGGCGGGTCCGTTTTGCGAAAGCAGTTTCAGGCCTTCATCTGAATTGATGTACGGATCGGCATCCGGGTTGAGCCAGATGAGCTGGTCGTTGTTTTCGATCAGGACCGCCCGGACGGACACTTCGCGCTCGAAGGTTTCGTTTAACCGGTTGACGGCGGTGACCATGGTGGCCAGAACGGCAGGAATGGTATTGCCGTGAAATTTGCCGTATTCGCCGGTGCAGGCCAGCGCCAGGCGGTAGATTCTAATGTCCTGAAGGTCGGCGCCGCCGCGGGCATGTCCGTTCTCCAGGGGCGTATTGCGGATCTCTTCCAGCAATTCGTCGTGTTGGACGGAAGGCTGGTATCCGCAAATCATCGGCGGGATCAGATCCTGGTTGACCTCCACATCGCGGGTGAAATACACGGCGTAAGCATCATGACCAGCCTGGTCGAACGGGTCGATGAAGACCTCTCCGTATTTGGTCTGGAGGGTAGCGTGAAAGCCCATCGGGCCGTAGTCGAAACGGCCGGTACCGCCCTTGTTTTCCAGGCTGATCGCACGGAATGAACGGATCTGCGGATAACGGGCTGCCAGGCCGGGCGCCATGACCGGTGATCCCTCTACCTTAAACCGTTCGGTACCGCCTCCGGGCAGCGGGATCTCGATGACGGGGCGCTCGGCGCCGCTGTGTTCATCGGGTGCAAACCGCAGGGCCTCCTGAAGTTGGTCCTGGTCAACGGCAATAGTTCGATACTTCGCCGGCCAGGCTTCCTTATCGCCGAAGCGGGCCAGGGATGGGCTGACTTCGATATCTTGCCAGAAATTTTGAGATTGAGCAGAGAAGCTTGCGAGGCAGAAGAGGGCTGAAAAAAACAGCAGTGTATTTATTCTTTTCATTTTTTATTTTGATTCACACTGAATTGGGACACAAAAATAGGAAAACACCCTTACGCGGACACCTAAGGTTTTAGGCTATTTTGTCGTCAAAGTTACCGACGAATGATTGCGGAGCGGGTCAATTGCGATAATCCAGGGGCGGTTTCCGGTCGCCCAGCAAGGATTCGTATTTGAAGTTGTCGCCTCTCCTTTCGAGCAATTCGGTTTTAGCCTTGTCGTTGAGTTCGGGATGCCTGATCAGTTCCATGGCGGACAGGGCCAGCGTTTTGGCGGCCACCATCATGCCTTTTGTGCCGATCCCCGTACCACCTGCCGCTACGGCCTGCCAGCTGTGCGCGGAGGTGCCCGGCGCCCAGGTCGCGGCTGTCATGCCGGCAGTGGGTACCGCCCAGCTGACGTCGCCGACGTCCGTCGAACCGCCGACTCCTTTATCTTCAACGCTGAACGGTTTGACCTCGGCTGCGGATGCGATGGTGGCGCCTGCGGGGTTATAGGTGGTCATGATCTTTTCGGCGAATGCCTTTTCCTCCTCCGTGTAAACGACCCCGCCGACTTTTTCGAGTTTATGGTAGATCACTTCACCCAACGTCCGGTTGGGGAGCAGGTTGTAAATGCCGTGAATGACTTCGTAGTCCATCCGGGTGCCGGTGCCGAGCGCGGCGCCTTCGGCTGCTTTCACAACCCGTTCAAAAATGGCTTTGACCTGTTCCATTTCCGGGTGCCGGACGTAATAAAAGACCTCGGCGAATTCGGGCACCACATTGGGCGCTTCGCCGCCTTTGGTGATGACGTAATGGATCCTGGCTTCCTGCGGGACGTGTTCGCGCATCATGTTGACCATCATGTCCATTGCCTCGACCCCATCGAGCGCCGACCGGCCGTTCCAGGGGCTGGCTGCCGCGTGGGAGGCATTGCCGTAAAACCGGAATTTGGCGGATTTGTTGGCCAGTGAAGAACCGGCTACTGCGCTGTTGCTGTTGCCGGGATGCCAGTGGAGAACGGCGTCAACATCGTCAAACAGACCCGCCCTCACCAGATAAACCTTGCCGCCGCCGCCTTCTTCCGCCGGGCAGCCGTAGAGGCGTACGGTGCCGGACAGTTTGTTATCCTGCAGCCATTTTTTGACGGCAATCGCAGCCGCTGCCGAAGCCGTGCCGAACAAATGGTGGCCGCAGGCGTGGCCGGCTGTACAACCTTCCCGTTCCTGCCTGAAGGGGACCTTGTCCTGAGAAACGCCGGGCAGCGCGTCGAATTCGGCCAGTATGCCGATGACCGGTTTGCCTGATCCGAAGGTGGCTACGAAGGCAGTGGGAATTTCCGCAACCCCGGCCTGGACCAGGAAGCCTTCTTTCTTCAGCGCTTCCTGCAACAGGCCCGAGCTCTTGTACTCCTGATAGCCCAATTCAGCCCATTCCCAGATCTGTTGCGCCATGCCTGCAAATTGCGCCTGCCGGCCATCCAGGAATTCCATGGTCATTTTTTCTTCTTTGTCGGCAGCGGCCTGACCAAAAACGGAAAGGACGGCAAAGAAGACCAGGATGAGCGCAGGTAGTAAGGCTTTACGGATCATTATGTTTGTTTTTTAATTGAAAATCGCTGTTCTCGATGGAAGCTCAGCCTATCCCCATCGTTCCAATATTTTGGGGCCGAAAACCAGGATGCCGACAAATACAGCACCCACTGCCGCCAGCAGTACGGCTGCCGCCGCAATGTCCTTCGCTTTTCCTGCAAGCGGGTGATATTCGGGTGAAACCAGGTCGGTCAGGTATTCAAGGGCTGAATTGAAAGCTTCGGCCGCCAACACGACGGCTATCGTCAGCGCTAACAGCGCCCATTCACCGGCGGAAATACGGAAATACCACCCGGCAGCGATGACCGCGACCGCAGCCGTTGCGTGTATCCTGGCATTGGGCTGGGAAACAAAGAGGTCGGCAAGGCCCCGGAAGGCGTATTTAAAACTCAGCAATCGCTTTCTGATCATTTATTTGCTGCTTTCTGCGCGCTAATCCACATAGGCTTTCCGGCGGACCAGCGTAAAAAAATCGTTGTCCAGTTCGAGATATCCCTGATCATAACAGTATCGATAGACCTTGCCGGCCCGGGTGACGTATTCGTTGGTGAAATAGCTGAAGCGAAACCCTCTTTCGAGCAATTGTTCGCGGTGGACGGTAGCTTTGCCTTCCGGGTTCAGTTCCTCCAGTATCCGCCGGTTCTTCCGGAGGATACTGTTGATGTTGCGGACAAAGTTGATCCCGTCGCTGTTTAACCGGTTATTATAAGCGCTGCGGCATTGGTCGGAGCAGAATTTTTTATCGGCCCGACCCAGGAATTCCTCCTTGCACTCCAGGCACTTTCGCTTCTTCATAGGCGCGTATTTCCGGGTTAAAATAGGAAAACTTGGCGGAATGGGCAAGCCAAAAATTCAACGCAAAAATTCGGCGTCGTTCAGCAGGAGATAATTGGCGCCGACGTCGATCAGGGCGCCGTTGCGGAACACGCTCATGAAGGTCTCCTCAAAAAATGCGCGGCTTTCCTTTTTATCCATTCTGGAAGCGGCCAGCCGGTTATAGAGGAGCATGCCGCCCGGGGCGATCAGTTGCTGAATGGCCTCCAGGAAGGCGAAGCGTTCGAAATCGGACGGGACGACGTCATCCTGGAAAACATCCATGCAAATGAGGTCAAACTGTTGGTCGGTCTGGCGGACATAAGCGAAAGCGTCGGCGCAAACGATTTCGACAGGCGACTGGATAAAGGGCAGCGCATACCGGCCGGCCAGGTCGATCACGGCTTCGTCGATCTCTACGGCTGTATAACGGAAGTTTTTACGGAACCGGTGTTCCAGCACGGTGGGGATGCTGGCCAGCCCAAGCCCCAGGACGAGGACCCCGGCGTCGGCCAACCGGTCGAGGCGGATGCGTTGGAAGGCGTGTACAAAATTGTCGTACCGGTCTTCATAACTGTAAACGGCGTGGGTGGTACACAACTGGTACCGCCCGCGCCGGAGGCTGATATGAAGCTCGGGGTTGAAATCGCTTTCCGTACTTTCGATGTGGATATCCCAAAGATAGCTCAGGCCGCGTTTCCAGAAGGGTTCACTATTCATTCTGATACGATGCCTCGGATATTCCAGTTAACGCTTTCGCCGGTACGGTCCAGGTAGGTATCCCAGAGGCCGTCGGCGGATTTGAAGAGCCAGTCGCCGCCGGATTTGTTAGGGCCTGCGTCGCAACCGATGGATTGCTGTACGTCGCTGTGGGTTATGGCCAGGCTGATCCAGAGGTCGCCGTCCGGGATATCGACGGGGGTGGTCAGTTTGTGTTCATTCCAGGTGAACGACTTGACCTGGCTGGTCAGGGTGGCGCTGTAGAGGAGCGAACCGGGTTCGCCGGGCGTCCCTTCGCTGTAAACCTTCAGGATGGTGGTTGCCGCTCTGGGGCCGTTGTACCACTGCACCGATTCCAGCTGGCGGCCTGCAAATTTGGCGGTCTGCTGCGGGGTGAACCGGACGGCCAGTTCGTAAGCGCCGGCTTCCAACAGGGGGCCTGACTGGTTTTCGCCGTCCAGCCGGAGGGTGTTGTCCAGCGGGGCGTCTTCTTTGCAGCCGAAAGCAAGCAAAACCAGCGCCAAAGCGGGGAGGATGAAATATTTTTTCATGAACTTTTACATTTTGATGATCCTGCCAAAATAAGGCAAAAGGCTGCTTTTGAACGTTAAAAAGGGTTTAAACCTTGTTAAGGGAATGGTAAAAATTCAAGTCATCAGGTCCATTTGCCTGTTTCGGTATTTTCGCGTTCGTTTTTTTTCAAAAAATCCAGGAATGTTTCCCTGGGAATGGCCCGGGCGCCCAGGCTTTCGAGGTGTGGGGTTTCCTGTTGGCAATCGATGAGCCGGTAGCCGGAGGAGGACAGGCGCCTGACCAGGGAGATGAATCCGAATTTGGAGGCATTGCTGACGAGGGAAAACATGGATTCGCCGAAAAATATCCGGCCCAGCGCCAATCCGTACAAGCCGCCGACAAGTTGACCTTCCTGCCATACTTCTACCGAATGGGCATGACCCAGGTTGTGGAGGTTGACGTAGGCCTCGACCATTTCTTCCGTGATCCAGGTACCGGCCTGTCTGCCCCTTTCCAGGCTTTCGCGTGTCCTGGCCTGGCATTCCCGGATGACCCTTTCAAAACAGGTATCGTAAGTAACGCTGAATTTTCCCTGGTTGAAATAAGGGCGCATGCTTTTGGCGACTTTCAGCTCATCCGGAAAAAGGACGAATCTTGGGTCGGGCGACCACCACAGGATCGGATCGCCTTCGTTGAACCAGGGAAAAATACCGTTGCGGTAAGCCGTCAGCAACCGCACTGCGGAAAGGTCTCCCCCGATTGCCAGTACGCCTTCCGGGCTCGCCCATTGTGCGGGGGGGAAGGTGCATTCTTCTTCGTCTAGCCAAAAAACAGGCATGGTTGGATACTGGATACTGGATGCTTGATACTTGATGCTGCCCGCCGTCGCTCTTGAGGAGCTATGGCGGACGGTGGATGCTGCTACGCCGGGGGCCGGTATCAGGCACAATCTTCGATAACGGCTGACAGGCCGCGGTCGACCAATGCGTCTTTTTTGGGTTGCAATACGCTTTTGGGCGCCGTTTTGACCGTAGCTTTCCCTTTGGTATGAATGATCAGGGCGAGTTGCTCCGATTGTTCGAGGGTATGGCTCAATACTTCCATGAAGCATTTGATGACCCAGTCAAAGGTATTGTAGTCGTCATTGTAGACGATAAGCTGCGCCAGATCTCCTATACTGCTATCCTCGAGATCTTCTTCCAATAAAACAACTTCCTCTTCCTCTGACGGATGGCCGTATTGCATAATCTTTGAGCTTGCTGAACGGATTGGAAACGGAATTCCGGGCCGCTAGAATAATAACTAATTCAAGGCTGTTAAAGTTTCCTTTATCGCCTCAAAGTTAGGCAATTCCCCGGCTTTTTCCAATACTTCGGCATACCGTACCGTGCCCTCCTTGTCGATCACAAAAGCGGATCTTTTGGAAACGCCTTTCATGCCCATGACAAATTCTTCGTAGAGGGAGCCGTAAGCCCTGGAAACTTCCTTGTTGAAGTCGGAGAGGAGCGGAAAATTCAGCTTTTGATCTTCCTTGAATTTGTTGAGGGTCTGCGGGGAGTCGACGGAGACGGCGAGGATCTGGGCGTTGAGTTTGCCGTACATGCCGATGTTATCGCGCATGGTACAGAGCTCGGTGGTGCAGACACTGGTGAACGCCAGCGGAAAGAAAAGGAGCACGACGTTTTTTCCGCGGTAGTCCATCAGGGAGGTTTCCTGTTTGTCAGAAGAGAACAGTTTGAAATTTGGCGCTTTATCGCCTGGGATAATCGTCATATCGCGGTGTTTATTTTTGCAAAGAAACGCTAAAATAAATTCTTGGTTCAAGCTGCGGTCAAATTGGGCGGACTTTTTTAATTATTGGTGAAAGAGTTGTTGTTTTGCAGGAAAACCACCTGAAATGACGTCGGTTCGCCGATCCTATCTTGAGTTGCATTTTGCCGCCCTTCTCTTCGGGTTTACGGCAATACTGGGCGATTTGATCAGCCTTTCTGCGCTGACCCTGGTCTGGTGGCGGGTATTGCTCACTGCGCTCAGCCTGCTGGTGCTGATCCGGTTTGGAAGGACCCTTAGAGGCGTGCCTCGAAAAACCCTGTTCAGCTTCATGGGTGTCGGAGTGCTGGTGGCTTTGCACTGGATCTGTTTTTTTGGATCGGTCAAACTGGCCAATCCGTCTATCGCACTGGTTTGCATGGCCACGACTTCTTTTTTCACTTCGATCCTGGAGCCTTTTTTTACGCGCAGGCCGCTCAACTTCGCAGATATTGCCCTTGGGATTGTCATTATCCCGGGCATGGTGCTGATCGCAAACAGCGCCGAGCTCGGCATGATGCCCGGCCTGTGGGTGGGGCTTGCGGCAGCATTCCTGATCGCCTTGTTTGCCACGCTGAACAAAATGCTGGTCGGCCGGCTCGATGAACTCAGCGTCACCTTTCTGGAAATGAGCAGTGCCTGGCTCGTGATCGGGATCGCTCTGCCGTTTGTAATGCTCAGCCAACAGGCGCCCCTTAACATTTGGCCGCACGGCCTGGACTGGCTGTGGTTGCTCATCCTGTCGCTGCTTTGTACCACGTTGGGGTACGTACTTGCCCTTCGGTCGTTGCGAAACCTCACCGCTTTTGCAGCCAACCTGACCTTCAACCTGGAGTTCATATACGGCATCCTGGTGGCCTGGTTCCTGCTGGATGATGCCCGGGAGCTGAATCTCAATTTTATCTGGGGCGCCCTGATCATACTGACTTCCGTGTTTATCCATCCATTGCTGAAAAAAAGAGAAGCCCGGAGATCCCGGCCGCTGATCCAAAATAAAGGAAAATGAAAAAAGGAAATCTCCGGCTGATCGACCTGAGCCATACCATTTTTGACGGACTTGTCACCTATAAAGGCTTGCCGGCCCCGGTGATCTGTGACTACCTGAGTCGCGAAAGATCCCGGGAGCTGTATGAGGCGGGCACCGAATTTCAGATCGGCAGGATTGATATGGTGGCCAACACGGGGACTTATCTGGATTGCCCGTTTCACCGGTATGAGAACGGAAAGGACCTCTCAGCAATCGCATTGGAAGCGGTGGCTGAGCTCGATGGGATCCTGATCAACGCTACCGGAACCATGGAAGTCGGGTTGCCGTTTTTCGAAGGCCGGGACCTGGCCGGAAAGGCCGTACTGGTGCACACCGGATGGTCGCGATTCTGGAATACGGCGCAATATTTTGAAAACCACCCTTTCCTGACCGCTGAGGCTGCCGAATACCTGAAAAGCCAGGGCGTCAGACTGGTCGGTATCGACAGCCACAATATCGACGATACCCGGACCCAAAGCCGACCGGTGCATTCCATCCTGCTGGGCGCCGATATTCTTATTGTGGAACATATGGCCCGGTTGGACCAATTGCCCGAATCGGGGTTTGTGTTTTCGGCCGTTCCGCCGAAGGTGGAGGGAATGGGGACGTTTCCGGTGCGGGCGTTTGGGAGGGTGAGAGGGTGAGAGAGCCCGCCGCCGTAACGCCGATGGCGTCACTATGGCGGATAGGAGGTGAGAGGGGCGGCAAAGAATTGGGTTTTGCGATGGAAAATCGGACTGCTTTTTCCGATTTTTGGGAAAATGCCTTATTTTGGTTTCTGAAAAAATTATTCCTCAGCCGCTGGAAAGAGCGGAAAAAATTAATGAGACATGTACCCGGTTAAACATTTTTTTATTTCTCCCCTGAAGAATTACGGCAGCCTGGAGCGGGAAATCCGCAAAACCCTGAAAGAACGCAAGCGAAGCCGGCTCAGCCCGGGCCTGTGGGTTTATGCCGATGCAGAACCCGGCGAATGGTGTTGTGAGCGCAGAAAAAATGCATTCGTCTTCTGGATCGTGAAGGGTTTTTCCCTTGCGGGCATATTTTATCCCAATTTCATAATCGATTACAGCAAGATAGGCAGGTGGATGATTGTCGGGGTAAAAGTGAGATTCAGCCCGCTGGCTCAGATCCTTTTGCTGGGATTCTATGCATTTGTCCTTCATTGGCTCATCACCGAAGTAATCCTTCCGTGGGACGATGATCTTGTGCTGATGCTTATCCGGATTTTGTCCGGTATTTTGTTCTTTGCTTTTTTATTTTATGCCCCGCTGCGCCTGATCCGGAGCCTGAAAGATCAGACCCTGGGCGAATTGAAACAAAAACTGACTTTAACGGAAATTCCATGGGAAAAACGCTCGCTTTTATCGGCCTCCTGGTATGTACCCTCGGAGCTAACGGACAAGACCTCTCCCTGATCGATTCCCGCATTTTGCACCAGTACTGGAAGGCGCGCTGGATCGTCTGTCCGGGTGAATCGGTGATCGATTACGGGGTGTATCACTTCAGGAAGAGCTTCGAACTGGCGGAAAAACCGTCCTCTTTTATTATCCATGTATCGGCGGATAACCGGTACCGGTTGTTCGTCAACGGTGAACCCGTTTCATCCGGGCCGGCGCGCAGCGATCTCGCCAACTGGAGTTTCGAAACGGTGGATATTGCGCCCCAATTAAAACCCGGGAAAAATGTGCTGGCGGCCATTGTCTGGAACGCAGCTCAACACAAGCCCTTTGCCCAGATCAGTTATCAGACCGGTTTCATCCTCCAGGGCAATACCGAAAAAGAAGACGTGGTGAATACCGGCAATTCCTGGCGGGTCATCCGCAACCGGGCTTATCAACCCCTGCCGGTGGATATGCGGGCGCTGCGGGCCTATTACGTTACCGGCGCCGGCGACGAGGTGGACGGGAAGGCCTACCCCTGGGGGTGGGAAAACCCCGGTTTCGAGGACAGCGCCTGGCCGGAAGCCCAGGTCCTGTGGTTCCCGTCCAAACCCCGCACCCTCGGTACGGACGGCAACTGGATGCTGGTCCCCCGGACCATTCCCGCCTTCCGGGAAAGCCGGATTGACGGTGCAAAGATCCGCAGGAGCCTGAACGACGGCGCTGTGTTTAAGGTATCGGATAAAATGCCGGTACAACTGCCCGCCAACGCAAAGATCTCCCTTTTATTCGACCAGGGGCACCTCGTCAATGCGTACCCGGAACTCCTGGTCAGCGACGGGAAAGGCGCGACCATCCGGATGACCTATGCCGAGGGGTTGATCGACGAAAACCGGGTGAAAGGCAACCGCAATGAAATTGAGGGCAAGTACATCGTTGGCGTGCAGGATATTTTCATGCCCGACGGCGGCGACAACCGGCTATTCAGGCCGCTTTGGTTCCGGACCTACCGCTACCTGCAGATGGATATCGAAACGGGGCCGGACCCGCTGACGATCCGGGATTTTTGCGGCAAAAGCTACGGCTATCCGTTTGAAGAAAAAGCGCTGTTTTCGAGCAGCGATCCGGTGAATTCCGCGATCTGGGAGGCCGGTTGGCGGACCGCCCGGTTATGCGCCGGCGAGAATTATTTCGACTGCCCCTATTACGAGCAATTGCAATACGTGGGCGATACCCGCATCCAGGCGCTGATCTCGCTGTACGTGGCGGGCGACGACCGGCTGATGCGCAAGGCGATCATGGATTACGACCACAGCCGCATTCCGGACGGGCTGACCCAAAGCCGGTATCCCTGCAACGACATGCAGATCATCCCGACCTATTCCATGTTCTGGGTCTCGATGATCTACGACCATTATATGCACCGCAATGATCCGGAATTCATCCGGCAGCTGCTGCCCGGCATGGAGAACGTGCTGGCGTGGTTTGAAGCCAGGATCGCGCCCGACGGCATGCTCGGTCCGGTGGCCTGGTGGAATTTTGTGGACTGGTCGTGGAACAACCCGGGCGAGACTGCCGGCGGTGTTCCGAAGGGTGCAGCCGGCGGCGGATCTTCCATCCTGACCCTGCAACTGGCGTATACCTACCGGCAGGCCAATGCGCTGTTCGCGGCGTTCGGCAAGCCCGAACTGGCGGCCAAATACGCCCGCCTGGCCGACGACCTGGTAGCGGCCACCTACCGCCTTTGCTGGGATGAGGGCAAGGGCTTATTGGCGGATACGCCGGCCAAATCGGATTTCAGCCAGCATGCCAATATCCTGGCCGTACTGACCGATGCGCTCCCGCCGACCGAGCAACCCGGGTTGATAAAGTGGATCATTGCCGACACGTCCATCGTCAAGACCACCTTTTATTTCCGGTTCTACCTGTTTGAGGCCCTGAAAAAAACCGGTCTCGGCGACCTGTTCCTGCCCCAGATGGCCGACTGGAAAGCCATGCTCGATATGGGGCTGACCACCTTTGCCGAAAACCCGGAGCCCACCCGGTCGGATTGCCACGCCTGGAGTGCCAGTCCGAATTACCAGTTTTTGTCGACGGTACTGGGCATCAACCCCGGCTCGCCGGGCTTCCGGACGGTCCGCATCGAGCCCTTCCTCGGGGATCTGACGGCGGCGGAAGGCAAGATACCGCACCCCGCCGGGGAGATTGCTGCGGCGTACAAACGAACGGCCGCAGGCGTGGAGGCCGTTATTGCATTGCCGCCGGGCGTTGAAGGGGTATTGGTGTGGAAGGGGCAGGAAATGGCGGTATCCGGGACGTGGAGGAAGGTGTTGAAGTGAGGTAGTGATCAGCCGGTTTGAGGGGGGGCGGAACGCGGAGGAGTGGGTCGTTTCGGAGCTGGCTGGACAGTTGATGGTTAAATTACCCAAAAATAAATAAAGGACAGGCTGATGCTGGATATCTCCTACGCCAAGAATACCGGGAATTGGGAGCACTGGTGGCACCAATATCAATTCGGTGCGTTTTACATTTTTCCACCGGAAGAGATAATGGTCCTGGTTGATGGGTTGAGGGAGCAATATGACCCCAAATCTGCTGGAATTTGCAGGGCCCATATCAGCCTGAGCGAACCGCTGGACCATCCGATGACCATTGAAGAACTGGAACAACTCAGGTCCGATTTGGCTGGATTTAAGCCCTTCAGGATATCTTGCGGGCCGATAAGGATGCACCCTCCTTACCCTGGTGTAACGTTTACCATTCAGCCCGAACGCGAATTTTCTGAATTGAGAAGCCGAATCCACGGCTTGCCTGTGTTCAGGGCTGTTGAGATCAAAAGGTCAACAATTGATCCCCATATGACCATTGCCGAATTCATTACGATGGAAAGATCGATTGAGATCATGGAAGAACTTCAGGATAAAATTCCAAACTGCGAATTCATCTGCGACCATATCGAACTGGCGGTTCCCAACGACGATTTTTATTTTGAGCGGGTCTTGAGGGTTACTTTGGGCGCGGGCGAGTAAGGGCCATTATGGTATCCTGGCCAACTACGATAAAGCTCATGCCTTGCAGGCTGCCGGAAGCTCGCTTGGTGTATCCGAAGCGCTTATTCCGCCCAGGCAGGAAAGCTACCCTGGGTAGGGAGCGGGAGGGAGGGTGAAGGCATTGCTTTTCACCTTCTCTCCGTAAGCGTCCGGTGAACCCCATCTTGCGAGCGGCCAAAAAAGTGCCGACCTTGG
>CALMYQ010000043.1 GCA_937873655.1 uncultured Lewinella sp.
ACAACTTACGACTTACAACTTACAACTTACGACTTACAACTTACGACTTACAACTTACAACTTACAACTATTCAACAGCATGATAAAACCATTCCAACCCGGTTGGCTCGCTCTCGGCCTGATGTTGAGCCTTTTTCCCGGCCGCACCTGCACTGCGCAGGAGAATTACCTGCCAGGCCGTATCATTACCCTCCAGGGGGATACGTTGAAAGGATTGATCGACTATCGGAACTGGAAGAATACGCCCCAAAAAGTGGGGTTCAGAAAATCCGAGAACAGTGAAAAGACGGTTTACCAGCCCTTGGATATCCGCGGATTTGCAGTATCGGATGAAATCTACGAAAGTGCGATCGTCGAAGTCGAAACCAGCACTTTCAAAGCAAATGAATTAAAGGCGGAAAAGGACCTGATCATAGGGAAGGACACCACATTTCTGCAGAGTATGGTTATCGGCCCTAAAAGCCTGCTTTATTACAAGGGCATATACGGAAACGAGCAGTTCTATATCCGGCGCGACGGGCAAATTGAACTGCTGGTCTACAAGCGCTACTTAAAAACCCAGAACGGCAAAAAAGGGATTGGAGAAAATCTGAAATTCCTCGGGCAGCTCACGCTTTACTTTCAGGATTGTCCCTCGATTCAGGCCCGGATCAAAAATACGATTTATCGCAAAAAAAGCCTGGAATCCCTTTTTGAAGCCTATTATAAATGCTCCGGTGACGCGATAGCCTTTCAGAAGAAATCAGAAAAACTTGCGCTCAAAGGCGGCGTTTTTGCCGGATTATCCCGCACAACCCTGAAGTTTAAAGGCGGAACGAGGACCAACAGTTCGGGAAGTTCGCCGTCCATAGATTTTTCAGGCGGCCTCTCCCTCGATCTGATTTTTCCGCGTACGTTTCAAAAATGGATTTTTCGCAACGAGCTGCAATATTATTCTTACAATACGGAAGAGAGCTACAAAGATCCAACTATCATCGGGGGATACAATTCAACAATTATCAACAAATTCGGCTTCTCCTATTTGAAGTTGAATACCATGGTAAGATTTAAATTTCCCGTTAAAAAGGCTTTCGGGTTTATAAATATCGGTATGTCGAACGGGTTTATGCTGAGTCAAACCAACGACAGGTATATCGATTCCGACCTGGATGATAAAGGCCCAGTTTATTTTGGAGACGGGATAAATGCTGTCCGAAGTCATGAAGAAGGCTTGTTGATCGGACTTGGCGGCGGATCCCGAAGCGTATCCCTGGAAGCCAGGTTTGAGGTCTCGAACGGTTTTTCACCTTTCAGCTCGTTAGAGTCTACCGTCCATAGGTTTTTGGTTCTTGCGGGTTATCAATTCTGATTAAACAGGCTGTTATTCAGAATTTTCCTTATTTTGTCCCAAAATGATACAATAACTAGTTTCAAACGATACATGAAAAACACAGCCTGCATTTTGGGACTTTGCTGTATGTTGGCGATCACCATGTCAGCACAGAAAAACAACTCCTTTGCGGTACAGGCCAAAACCGAAAACGGCGTTATTGAGGGCAACTACGATGTCGCCTCCGGCCTGCAAATGTATTTCGGCGTGCCTTTTGCCAAACCGCCCGTCGGCGACCTGCGGTGGAAAGCGCCCCAACCCCTGGACAACTGGGCCGGGGTGCTGGAAACCAAAAAATTCGGCCCCAGGGCCGTTCAGGCGCCCGTTTTCGGGGATATGAACTTCCGGTCGGACGGGCTGAGCGAAGATTGTCTTTATCTGAATGTCTGGACGCCCGCCAAGCGGAATACGGCCGGGTTGCCTGTACTGGTCTATTTCTACGGCGGCGGTTTCGTGGCCGGCGACGGATCCGAACCGCGGTACGACGGCGCCAGCATGGCCAAAAAAGGGATGGTGGCGGTTACGGTGAATTACCGGTTGAACATATTCGGTTTTTTCGCCCACCCGGAGCTCAGCGCCGAATCTGCGTACAAAGGTTGCGGCAACTACGGCCTGCTCGATCAGAACGCCGCGCTTAAATGGGTACAAAAGAATATTGCCGCTTTCGGCGGCGACCCGGGAAAAGTGACGATTGCCGGTGAGTCGGCCGGTTCGATTTCTGTCAGCGCGCAGATGGCGTCTCCTTTGTCCAAAAACCTGATCGCGGGCGCCGTCGGCGAAAGCGGTGCGGGCATCAATCCGACCTTGTCGCCCATTCCGCTGGCGGATGCTGAGAAAAACGGCCTTGAATTCGCGCAGAAAGCCGGTTATCCGACCCTGGCTGAATTGCGGGCCCTGAGCACCCGCGCGATCTACGAGATCTATGTGGAATCCGGCCGGTTCGGTTTCCCGACGGTCATTGACGGCTATTTCTACCCGAAAACCATCCCGGAGATCTTCAATGCCGGCGAGCAGGCCCAGATACCGCTGCTGTTGGGCTGGAATTCAGCCGAAATTCCGGGAATGGCCTTCATGCAGGGGACGCCCTACAACGAGGAGAGCTATGTGAAAAAGGTCAAAGAAGCCTATCCGGCAGATCATGAACAAGTGCTGAAACTGTATCCCCATGGATCGGACAAGGAGATCGAATGGTCGGCTACCGCCCTGGCTTCCGACCGGTTTATCGCTTACAGCACCTGGAAATGGTTCGACCTGCACCGCAAGAACAGCTCACAGCCGGTTTACCGGTATCTGTACAGCAAGCTCCGGCCGCCGCTTGTCGATCAAACGCTCGCCCCCGGGCTGGCCGGCGGCACCGTCAAACGCGACAACAGCGCGCCGCCCATGCCCCAACTGATCGGGGCGCCGCACGCCTGTGAGATCGAATACTGCATGGGCAACCTGCCTCTGGTGAAGGAATACGCCTGGACACCCGATGACTTCAAGGTCTCGGAAACCATGCAGAATTTCTTTGCCAATTTCATCAAGACGGGCAACCCCAACGGCAGCGGATTACCGGAATGGCCGGCCGCAAAAGGGAGTGACACAACGCCGCCGGTGATGATCCTGGATGTGGAATCCAAGGCTGTGAAAGCGGAAAACGATGCGCGGTATCTGTTTTTGGATAAAGCGTATAAAAACAATTGATGGGATCCGCGGGATGATTGCCCTGTAAATATTCATCCGGTCGCCAACTTAAAATACCGCCTGCGCCACTATATTTGCGCCGCTTATGGTCGGACATTTATCCCTGTTCATCCGCCACCGGGCCGGGCGTGCCACGGGGCTTGCCTTCGGCGCCACCGGACTGATCTTCGGTTCGTGGGCGGCGCTTATCCCATTTATCAAGGAAAAATTCGACCTTGACAAAGCCGAACTTGGGCTGCTGTTGCTGGCTTTGCCGGCGGGCGTAGTCCTGATGAATCCTTTCTCGGTTGCCGTATTGCGTTGGTTGGGCTCCGCCCGGGCGACCGTATTTTCGTTGGTTCTGGCGGGCATCCTGTTCATTTTGCCTTTTGCCATGCCGGCGCTCTGGCTGGTCGCGTTATCGCTGTTTATTGCCGGCGCCGCCTTTTCCTCCATGAACGTGTCGATGAATACCTGTGCCTCGCAGGTAGAACAGCGCCAGGGCATCCGCATCATGTCCACCTGCCACGGTTTGTGGAGTACGGGCGCCATGTCGGGCTCAGCGCTGGCGGGTATGGCAACGGGCTGGGGCATGTCGCCTGCGGTTTATGTGGGCATCCTTTGTCTGCTGGAACTGGCCATTGCCGGGTCCTTGTGGCGGCCGCTGGCCGAGGTGCCGGATGACGACCACCCGGCGCCGGAAGCAATAAAGAAGAAAAAAACCGGGCTGGTCATGCCCAACGCTGCCTTATGGCTGCTGATCTCCATCAGTCTGTGCACCAACCTGACGGAAGGCGCCATGGCCGACTGGTCGGCGGTATATATGCGAGAGATCATCCAGGCTCCGGGGACGATGGCGGGTTGGGGGTTCGCGGTGTACGCTTTCTTCATGGCGGGCGGCCGCTTTCTGGGCGACGAACTGATCGGCCGTTTCGGCAGCCGGGCCGCCTTGCGCACCTGCGGCATCCTCTCCGCACTGGGGCTGATCACCGTCGTTCTGGTGAATTCAACAGCTGCAGCTCTGGCCGGTTTTGCACTGACGGGCATGGGGGTTTCCCTTGCAGCGCCCATTCTCTACGCCGCTTCGGCGCGCACGCCGGGTATGGCCAAGGGCGCCGGGCTGGCCACGATGAATACCTTTGCCATGGCCGGCTTTCTGGGCGGCCCCGTGTTCATCGGGCTCCTTGCCAAGATCTCCAGCCTGCAGGTGGCTTTCGCCGTGGTGGCGGCCTTTGCGGGGTTCTGGGCCTGGAGGGCGGGGAGGGTTTCTTGATGCTGGATGCTAGTGGCTGGATGCTGGAACCTTGCCACCAGCATCAAGTATCCAGCATCCAGGACCAAGCATCCAGATTATGCATCGAAATTGCCCATCTTCCAACTGTAGGGCTTGTTTTTCAGCTCTTCCAGTTTTTCCTTGAGCTTGTGGTCGATCAGGGCTTTTTCGGCGGTGATCCGGGCCATGACGAGGTGTGAGCCTGTTTCGGTATCGTATTTGACCTTGTTCTTCACTTCATTGGACCGGAGTGAAACGGATTCCAGGTTGGCCATTTGGTATACGTGTTCGTGCTCGTGGAGCAGGTAATCGTAGGGGCTGCGGTAGGAAATGAGTTTCACCATAATGGGCGCGGTTTCGATGGCGATGAACAGCAGGGTAATGAAGAGGCTGGCGTACAGGATGGCCAGGCTTTTCTCGCCCAATCGCGAAAGCGCTTCCATGCGGGCGGCCATGCCGTCGTATCCGTCGCGCTTGATGGCGGTGATTTCAGTCTGGATGGTCGTTTCCAGGTCTTTAACCGTCTGTTCTTTAGATTCGATCAGCGGTTGGTTGACGGCGACCAGCTGGTCCAGTTCGGTCTGGGCCTTGTCGGCTTCGGCTTTCTTGGCGCGGTAGATCGGCCCGAGGTTCTTGTTGCGCGATCCGCCGGTACCGTCGGCTTCCTGTACAGCTTGTTTGACGAGGGTGTCTCGGGCGGCCGTTTTGACCAGGATCTCCTGTTTGAGGGCGGCAATCTGCGTCCTTTCGCCGTCGATCTGCGCCTGGTAACGGGATTTCAGCTGGTCTTCCTGATTTTTGAACACCTCCTGCTCCATGATGACGAGTTCGGCGTTGATCTCCTTTTCGAAGATCTTCATCTCGAGCGGCTTTGAAATGACGAGCGCCAGAAGGATAGCCAGCGCCAATCGCGGCATTGCCACCATCCAGTCGCGCCACCATTTGCCGTTGCTTTTCATGCTCAGTACGATATAGCGATCGAGGTTGAAGATCATCAACCCCCAAACGATGCCGAAGGCCACAGCGGCCAGAGCGGAGTCAAATACGGTGTACAGCGCGTAGGCTGAAGAGAAGAACGCCAGCACACCTGTGAAGAACACCGTCGCGCCGATGCCCATGTACTTATTCTTGTCGGAAGGGCATTGCTCCAGGATGGAAGGTTCAACGCCGGAGCAGAACAGGAAGAAATTTTGCACTTTTTCCATAGACAGGTGATTATGAAAGGTGAATGAGCCAATTGAACTCCAAATCACCTGGAAATATTGGAATAGTGAAATTTTTTTCGACGGGTGCTAGCAGAAACCCGAGCTGCTGCCTGAAAGGAGAGGGTGATGCTTCGACTTCGCTCAGCACAGGGAGGCGACTTCGCCTGGGCTTCGTCGGATGGGAGGTGAGCGGGAGCGGTGTTCGTCGATTAAAAGTACCTGTTGATAGAAAATACCTTGCTGAATATGGTACTTGGTGTTGCATAGTACTTGTTTTTGCCTTATTTTTGTGCCATGAGATCGGAAAAAGTAGAAAGAACGAGTACGCAAATGCGGCGGGGGGGGTTGGAGCTCTGCATTCTTTCCCTGATATCAGAGCAGGAAATGTATCCGTCCGACATTCTGGCCAGGCTTGAAACTGCAAAGCTGATTGTAGTGGAAGGCACGCTTTACCCGCTGCTTACCCGCCTGAAGAATGAGGGCCTCCTGGCCTATTCCTGGCAAGAGTCTAATCAGGGACCGCCGAGAAAGTACTACCAGCTCACCGATGAAGGACGAGAATTTCTGGCTGACCTGACGGACAGCTGGGCGGAATTGGTACAATCTGTGGATAAGGTAACGAAAAACTCCCATTGAAATGAATAAAATTGTAAATATCAACCTGGGCGGTTATCCGTTTACGATCGATGAGAATGCGTTTGATCGCCTCCAGGCTTATCTTCAATCTATACACAAGCACTTCCGGAATACGGAGGGCTACGAAGAAATCACCACTGACATTGAGGCGCGACTGGCCGAATTGTTCCAGGAACGCCTCGGAAATCGCCCGATTGTAAATTTGAAGGATGTTGAGGAGGTAACGGCCAAAATGGGCATGCCCGAAGATTTCGCGGCGGAAGGCGGCGCGGAGGAAAAAACTTCCAAAAAGAAGAAAACCGCTGCCGGCGATTACAAGACCGGCAAGCGCCTCTACCGCAACTCCGAAGAAGAGGTTATCGCCGGGGTTTGTTCGGGCATAGCCGCTTATTTCGGCATTGCCGACCCGGTCTGGGTCCGCCTGCTGTTTGTGCTGCTCGCCATTTCCGGCGGATTCGGCGTGCCCATTTACCTCATTCTCTGGGCCATCCTGCCCAAGGCGGAAACGGCCGGCGACCGCCTGGCCATGCGGGGCGAGCCGATCAACGCCTCCAACATCGCCAGGATCATTCAGGAAGAATTCGAACATATTTCCCGCAAGGTGAATGAGTTCGGCTCCGAACTGGGTGTAAAGGGCAAGGAAGCCGGCGAGAACGCCAAAGCTGCCTACGCCGCTGAAGATGTCGGCAAAATGGTCAAAAAGGTGGTTGACGGGCTGGGAATTGCCATCAAAAACCTGCTCAACGCCCTGGCCAAGATCTGGAAACCGATCCTGTTTCTGGCGGCCCTTGTGCTCACCCTGATCTTTGTCGGCGGTTGGGTAGCCGCCATCGGCACAGCCATCGCCGGGGTCTCGTTCACCGAATACTTTTTTCCGGGCCAGAGCTTCTGGGCCCGCCTGGGGATCTTCAACGTCTTTTTTGTGATGTTCATCCCGGTTCTGCTGATCGCCCTGAGCTTTTTCCGGGCCGTTTTCCGCACCCGGGTCAGCCGGCACGTGCGCGCCGGATTGGGCATCTTCTGGATCCTGAACATCGTCGGCTTTTTCGCCCTGGCCACAACGGTTGTCGCCGAATTCAGCCAGGAAGGGACCGCGACCCGGGAAACCGAACTGGATTTGAATAACAGCGATACCCTTCACCTGGACCTCTCGGGCAGGAATATCTCCGCCTCCACAGGGTTCAGCGCAGGGCCTTTCTGGGTAGACGGCGACGAATTCCCGCCGTCCGACAATGCCAGGCTGTCCATTTTACAGAGCGAGGACGACCGGCTTTTGCTCCGGCAGGAAACCAAGTCAAGGGGCCGCGACCGCCAGGAAGCCGTCCAACTGGCCGAAGAGATCGCCGTTTCTCCGCAGCTGGAGGGCAACAAACTCACGCTTCCCTACCGGATCACGACCTCGGAAGGGCAAAAATGGCGCGCACCGGAGGCTTACTTTACCTTGTTCATTCCGGTCGGCAAATACGTTCAGATCGGTGAAACCGCCAGCTACAACGTTTACGACCTCCAGAAAGCGCCCGGCCAGGATGATATTCGCCTGTACCGCAATCCGGATCGCCTCTGGAAAATGGAAAAGGACGGCCTCCGCTGCATTACCTGCGACGAGGAAAAGGACCTGAGCGAACAGTTCACCTTCCGCGACTTTACCACCCTCAACATCACCGGCCCCATGAAGGTCTTCATCGAAAGGGGCGAAAGCTTTGAGGTCCGCGTGGCCGGTATGCCGCAGCATACCCAAAAAGTGACCTTCAAGCAAAACGACGACCAGCAGTTGAGCATCCTGGCCGATCTGACCGAGACTTCCTCACCTGTCCGGCTGTACGTGACCCTGCCGAGCTTGTCGCAACTCCACCTGGATAAGACCGATGACGTCCGGATCGACGGCTTTGAGGAAGAACGGATGGCGATTTCCGCCAACGGGTCGTTTGAGTTGAAGATGGAAGGGCAGGCGAACCAGCTTGAACTGGACCTGAACGACAACACCAGAATGGACATTTCAGGAGACTTTCCGAACCTCAGGGCCGCACTCGTCAATAACTGCAAACTGGATGCCGAAAGGGCCAGTGTCGGCGCCGCCAAACTGACGATGACCGACCATTCGCAAGCCAAATTTGACTACCTGGAAAATAAACCCGATCTGGAAAAAGACGAATCCAGCAGCCTGACGATCAGGAATCAGTAGCCTGTTTTATTATAAACCACAAAAGCCACAAAAGGCCGTAAAAGTTTAAAAGCTTTTGTGGCCTTTTGTGGCTTTTGTGGTAAAAATATAGTACCCGCCGGTCTTCGGTAACCTTAGCCTTTTCATGAAATAAAAAAGGCTGGAGGTAAGGTTCCTCCAGCCTCCAGCGAGTGGTAGACCAGCTCTAACCCCCCACTGAGCCGGTCCGTACTCACTGCTTTGGAAATGAATATCCCCAAAGTCCTTTTATGCCATCGCATTTTGGAGCATAACGGATATGTTCCAAACGGCGCAACATGCTAATTGAAATGGTAGTAAATGGAGAATTTTGGCAGGTAAACATTACACCTCTCCCAGACGGAAACGGGCGCAACGATAGCCGGAAAACTCAGAAGCTCTGAATAGAAGCGTAGATAGTATTGCTTTCTCAATAAGACCGTGCAAAATTGCCGGATTTCCGCAAATAATGCAAACATTTTACCATATTTTTTCCAAGCTGTCATCTTGTGCTGACATTTTGTCGGCTATTGGCGGGCTGGCATATCATTTGCACGGCATTTACACCGAGATCATTCCTTTTTTACCTATATAAAATCAACCGGTTATGCAGAAAGGTACCATTTCTGTTCAGACAGAGAACATCTTTCCCATCATTAAGAAATTCCTTTACTCCGATCACGAGATATTCCTGCGCGAATTGGTGTCCAACGCCGTCGACGCTACCACCAAGCTCAAAACCCTGTCCTCCAAAGGCGAGGTGAAAGGCGACCTCGGCGACCTGACCATTGAGGTCTCCGTGGACAAGGACGCCAAGACCATCACCATCAGCGACAAGGGGATCGGGATGTCGGAAGAGGAGGTGAAAAAATACCTCAACCAGGTGGCCTTCTCCAGTGCCAGCGAATTCCTCGACAAATACAAGGACGAAGCCAATATCATCGGGCATTTCGGCCTAGGCTTCTATTCGGCATTCATGGTGGCCTCCAAGGTAGAGGTCGTGACCAAATCCTACCGGGAAGACGCCCCGGCCGTGGTGTGGGAATGCGAGGGCGACCCCTCCTACGGCATTTCCGACAGCGATAAGACAGCCCGCGGTACGGATGTGATCCTGCACATCGCCGACGACAGCGCCGAATTCCTGGAAAAAGACCGCATCGAAAACCTGCTCAGGAAATACTGCCGCTTCCTGCCGGTGGCCATCAAGTTCGGTACCCGCAAGGAAACCGAATACGAGGAAGCAGAAGGCGAGGAAGACGCCAGGAGCAAGGAGGTGGAAGTTGACAACATCATCAACAACACCAACCCGATCTGGAAAAAACAGGCCACCGAGCTCAAGGATGAGGATTACAAGCAGTTCTACGAAGAGCTCTACCCCTACAGCCAGGCGCCGATGTTCTGGATCCACCTCAATATCGACTATCCGTTCAACCTCACCGGCGTACTGTATTTCCCCAAGCTGGGCAACTCCTTCGAGATCCAGCGCAACAAGATCCAGCTCTACTCCAACCAGGTGTATGTCACGGACGACGTCAAGGAGATCGTACCCGAATTCCTGACCCTGCTGCACGGCGTCATCGATTCGCCGGATATTCCGCTCAACGTTTCCAGGAGCTATCTGCAAAGCGACTCCAACGTCAAGAAGATCACCAGCTATATCACCCGCAAGGTAGCTGATCGGCTCCAGGAGCTGTTCAAGAACAACCGCGAGGAATACGAATCCAAGTGGAACGACCTGGCCGTCTTCGTGAAATACGGCATGATCACCGACGAGAAGTTCTTCGAAAAGGCCGAAAAATTCGCCCTCTTCAAAAGCGTGGACGGCAAACTGGCTACCTTCGAGGAGTACCGCGAAAGGATCAAGCCGCTCCAGACCGACAAGAACGACCGCACCATTTTCATCTATACCAACAGCCCCAAGGATCACGACAGCCTGATCAAGGCCTGCAAGACCAAGGGCTACGACGTGCTGGTCCTGGATACGATCATCGATAACCACTTCATCCAGCAGCTCGAGTACAAGGAGGAAAAGATCTCCTTCATCCGCGTCGACGCCGAAACGGTGGACCAGCTCGTGCAGAAGGACGAACAAACCGAATCGGTCCTCGGCGAAAAGGAACAGGAAAAGGTCAAATCCCTCTTCGAGAAGGTCGCCAAAGACCCGGGCAACATGATTGTCCTTAAGCCGCTATCGCCCGAAGACGCGCCGGTGGCCATCACCCGCTCCGAGTTCATGCGCCGGATGAAGGAAATGCAGGCGCTCCAGGGCTCCGGCATGGACGGCTTCCCCGATTCCGTCACCGTAGTGGTGAACACCAACCACCCGCTGGTGGCCGGCAAGCTGCTCAAGGCCAAGGGCGAGGAAGCCAAGGAAGACCTGGCCAAATACCTCTACCGCCTGGCCTTGCTCAACCACAACATGCTGAAGGGCGAGGAGCTGACGGAGTTCATCCAGAAGACGATTGCCATGGTCAAATAATTTACGGGTCGGGCCGCGGCTTCGTTTTGCGACCTGACTTGTTGTGAGACTATTGAGCTGTTAAGGCATTAAGCATCATTAAGCGGCGCACCTTGATGGATCTTAATGCCTTAATTGTTTTATTTCAGCGCATGATGGGCCTGCGTTTTTGTCAACGGGCGCGGGAGGCGCTATGCCCCCTGAGATCGGCGGCACATGCTACCGGACAAAATGAACAGCGCCGGTAAAGCAACGCCTTCTCCCCTCCTTCGGCGTAGCCTCCGGCCTCCGGAAGAAGCCGATTGCAAACGGCTACAAACGGCATTAAACGGCTGGTAAACGGTTTTGGCACGTGTGGGTATGTAATTTGAGGCTTCTCTGATGATTTATTCGCCATACAACATCCCGTTATGGAAATACAAGCCGCGCTGGAAGAAATAGAAAGTACACAGCGGATAACTATCCGAAATGTGGTTTACGACCCCGACTTTCCGGGTAAGATGAAACAGGTCAGCGGGGCCCGTTGGTCGCCGGAATATCGTTGCTGGCACTTGCCGTATACTTCAGGGAGTTGGGGGCAGTTCAAGGAATTGTTTTCGAATGCTCAAATCATAATCGCAGCAGGATCCAGGTTGCCTGGCGGAGAAAATCATCCGGGCGAGGCTGTTTCGGAAGCGGGGAAAACGGATGTACCTATACAAGACCGTATTGATGTTTCCAGGCATCCGGATAAACCAGGAATACTGCTGCTGCAAGTGCCGAAGAGCCTGCTGCCGACCCATCTGAGCATCGTAAAGAACATGCATGGCCGGCGGTGGAATCCGGAGCGGTTATCCTGGGAGGCTCCGCTGACAAAGATCTCGGTTCGATTCATAGAGAAATATTTGAAAGATGCGACCCGTTGGACGTTTGAGCCTGGGGATGATTTGCCGGATCGGATAGAGATGCCCAAAAAGAATCCAACCGAGGAGAAGCAGCGGTTTGAACCGGCGAAATATGAGGATGCTGTGACGGCGCTGGAGGAGGTGTTGTTGCTGAAGCGGTATAGTTGGCGGACGGTGAAGAGTTATAAAAATAGTTTCAGGCAATTTATCCGGTTCTTTGATTCTATTCAACCAAAAGAAATCAGCAGGTCACAAATTGACGAATATATCTTGCACTTGATCAAAACCAAAAACATTACGGAATCTCATCAGAATCTGATCCTAAGCGCTATCAAGATGTATTTTGCGGAAGTTATAAGCCAAGGAGAAAAAGTCAGGAATCTGATTAGGCCCAAGAAAGCTAAAAAATTACCGCATGTTTTGACAGAGGAAGAAGTGGTTCGTTTATTAAACGCAACTGAAAATATTAAGCATAAATGTATCCTGATGCTCATCTATTCAGCGGGCTTGCGATTGAATGAGCTGATTCAATTGCGATTGGCGGATCTCCAACCAGATCAGAAACGGCTTTTTGTTTATGGTGGAAAAGGGAAAAAAGATAGATGCACTTTATTATCAGCCAAAACTTGGGAGCGGCTTAAAGCGTACACTGAAATCTATATGCCTGTAGAGTGGGTTTTCGAAGGCCAATATGGCGGCCAATATAGCGGCAGGAGCGTACAGGAAATATTCAACAGGTCAAAGCATCGATCAGGGATCAATCCATATGCAACAGTTCATACGCTTCGGCATTCATTTGCAACTCACTTGCTCGAAAAAGGTGTGGACCTTAGGTATATCCAGGAATTACTGGGGCACGAAAGCAGCAGAACAACAGAGATTTATACCCATATTACGCATACGGGTTGGGCCAAGGTTCAAAGTCCTATTGAAGATTTGGATTTTTGAGGACATAAGGGAATGAAAATGCGTTAAAACATTTCCTATACTTGGGAATCCGGAAAATTTGGAGTACATTTCGGAGCGTAAATTTTTATACATGCTGGACTCCTGACCTTCAATTTGCCGCCCCTGTTTTCATGTGAAACCAATCATGTGGAGGCAGGGGCGGTGTGTTGAATAGGGATTTAGCCGCAATAGCGACTATATAGAATCAGGCAATAAGGGCTATACGACAATATGCAATGCATATTTTTGGATAGTTTGGGTTGCGGCAATGGAATAGTTCGCTTCCACCAAAAAAGAAAAAACAAAGCAATGCAACGAAAAAAGACATATATTGAAGTAAAATTTAATTTAAAAATGAAGCTAAATTACGGATTGGTTTTGCTGATAATTTTGATGATTTCTTGCCAAAATGAGAAGAAAGAAACGATTATTCCCGAAAAAGAAATTTCAGTACAAGAGGAAAAACCGAAAATATCCGAACCAAAAGATACAATCGTAACCAGCGATGAATATTTCAATTCAGCCTACAATGAAATGTGGCGAATGTTGAAAGGGGAACAGCCATTGGATTTCAAGAGAGCCGTGTTTTTGACAGAATGGGCGTACAAAGAAGGAAAAATTGACTATTCCGATTTTTCGAGGGAGATTTCAGACATCACCCAAAAACTTGGAAAATTCATTCAACAAAAAGGAGTTGGTCAATACAAGACAGCAGGTAATTTCGCACTCTATGAATTTTTCACCCGACCAAATTGGATGAACGGAAATACACCATTTGTTTATGACTTTGAAGATTTCACAGGGAAGCAAGATTGGGAACAAACTTTTGTAACCAAACTGATGAATACTCATGAAGGGCAATGTCGGTCATTACCATATCTGTACAAAATCCTTGCGGAGGAACTGAACACGAAAGCATATTTGGCAGTTGCACCCAATCACTTTTATATCAAGCACCTTGACGAAAAAGGAAAATGGGTGAATATTGAATTGACAAACGGCAACTTTTCATCTGACGCTTGGATGATTTCATCAACAGGAATGTCAGCCGAAGCTATCCAAAACGGAATTTACATGGAAGCATTAGACTTGAAACAATCGGTGGCTTATTGCTTGACCGAACTTTCACAAGGCTACGAAAAGAAATACGGTTACGATGATTTTGTCGTTTTGTGTTGCAACACCACTTTGGAGTATTTTCCAAAAAGCATCCATACCATGATGTTCAAACATAACGCATTGATGACAATTGGCAAGAAGGAACTTAGAGCATTGAACGGAAGAAAGCCGACACCAGAAATGGAACAACGGTTTGCCGAATTTAAACAGAACGAAGCCTTGATAGAAAGTTTAGGCTACCGAGAAATGTCGGCAGAAAAATACGAACAATGGTTAAAGACCATCGAAACGGAAAAGCAAAAAAGATTAGCTAACCAATCAATAACATCTTCAAAATGAAAAGAATATCCTTACTCGCAATCATCTTAACGGTAGTTGGAGCAATTGCCTACTTCATGCTTCAAGAACAGAAGCAAACCACAGAAAACGAAATGGATTACGGAAATTCAAGTTCCAAATTCAGGTATTTACAGGACAAAGATATAAGTCCTTATGCCATGTTTGGAGATAGTAGTGTGGTTTTACTGACTGACGCTGAAAGGTACGGTAAACAATTTATCGAGATATTCAACACCGATAAATTATCGGAAATTTACAAAATCGAATTCGACCAGAAAGCAGCGAAAATCAGGTTCTACAACAAAAAAGAGGAACTGATAAAAGAGGAATTATTAGACCCTGAAATGATTGCTCGCTTTCTTTCCGTTGACCCAAGAGCAGATAAATATTATGGTTGGTCGCCCTACAATTATGTCTTAGGCAATCCGATAAGAAATACCGACCCACAAGGCGATACAGTAAGGATTGGAGGTGCTAACGGTAATTTTGATTGGACACCAGGGGCAAGTTATGACGGAAATGATGATTTCATTTCTCAAACTGTCACGGCTTTAAATTATTTAACGAGCAATAATGTAGGAGGGATAACTTTCCCTAATGACCAAAATCAATCAGTACAAGGAAATGTGATTACGGATTTTGTCGGAGACGGTAGATATAGTTCTACTCTACTAACAATCGCTCAAACGGACGGAGACCATGTAACCTATGCAGACCCACAATACAATTCAGAACCTATGATTTTATTTAATCCCTCACAAGGTCTTGAATTTGGAGCGAACGGAGACCAACAAGCAGGAAGTATTTCGCCAAGTGTAGCTTTGGCACATGAATTTGGACATGCTTGGTTGTGGGAAACTGCCCCAACAAAATACAACAATATGTACAAGTTTAACGACCCTAAATATGGTAATCAAATGACAGAGGAATTGGTGATGAAGTACGTGGAAAGACCTGCGGCAAGGACTTTAAATCAAGGTGTACGGCTATATTATTCACCTGTCACACCATTTCAAGCACAAAATGTTAACTCAAACAAAAGGAGACAATAATGAAAATGCTACTTAATACTGTTATACTTTTGGTTTTTTGTCTTTTTAGCTTAGGTTGCAAAGGTCAAAATATCCCAAGTGAAGAAAAATCGAAATGTGGTAAATTAGATAAACATCTTATTGACCATTACAGAGATACATTATTGTCTGATTATACATCAAGAAAGTTTCCTGAATTACGAAATTATATTGAACCAAACAAGGATTTAATACGACTTGATGTTTTGAGTTGTAACGACACTCTTGTAATAATAGAGGACTTCATTGAAAACCAAAAAATCAAAATTGAATTCCGAAAATCAAATATTGATTTAACAACTCATGAAGTAAGTTATGTTGAGATTACTGAAAATGACCCAAAATTTATAGATGAAGTTGACGGACGACCTGCTTTTGGATTATTCTCTGATGAAATGCAGGTTACAGCAATTAAAGTTTTGGATATTAGAATAGGCGATAAGAAAATATCTGTACCCACCGAGGAATTTTCCAATCTATTCTTTCCAAATTTTTGTAGCAACTTCAAATCAATAAAACCTATAACTGCCTACAAATCAAAAGATGAAAAATTGATTTTTATTTACATTTTTGGAGAAAACGGTTTAACAAATCAAACATCTGAATTGAGAGAAGTAAGGTCTTTTTTAGCAAAATTGATATTTGATTTAGACGAGGGATATAAAGGAAAAATTGTTTTAAGTAATTCAGAGTTAGATGCTTACCAATGGGATTGTCCTAATTTCAAAGGAATTTAAAAGAAAAAAAAGAAGGCGAGAAGCGAACAAAGGCTAAAACGGCAATATGGGCTATGCGCCCATACTGCGTTTAGCCAAACCGTTAGGCGTAATGCTACCAACGACCGTGCAAACATCAACCGACAGACAAAATCTTATCTTTACGCTTTCAAATAAACAATGGCAGACGAAATTAAGAAACTGAAATTTAAAAGAAATGCAGACCTTCAAATTGAAGTTGTGCCGTTGCAGACATTGACAACGGTTAACAAACACCATTTAGTTACACCACATCGCACAAATTTTTATCACATTTTTTTGTTTGAAAATTGCCAACCAACGCATTTTGTAGATTTTGAACCCATAAAAGTTCAACCTTTTTCCTTGCTATTTATTGACAAAGACCGTGTGCATCAGTTTGACCAACTCTTAATGGCTATTCCGGTGATACTGACCCCCATTCCGGAGCATATTGACCCCCTATTG
>CALMYQ010000044.1 GCA_937873655.1 uncultured Lewinella sp.
TCGAATCAATCGAATCAATCGAATCAATCGAATCAATCGAATCAATCGAATCAATAATAAACAGCCTTAACCCTATTCCGAAATCACCAATTCAAACAAACACGTTATGACGATTACACACCCCGAACTGGCCATTGACGGCGGAGAACCGATCAGCAAGGAGCCTGTCCTGATCCACAAACCTTCCATCACGGATGAGGATGTCCGGTCGGTGGCGGAAGCCATGCGGAGTACTTTTGTCAGCGGTGACGGACCGGCTTGCAGGGAATTCGAGAAAAAACTGGCCGACTATCTCGGTGTAAAACACGCACTGTTCCTGACCTCCTGTACGGTAGCGCTTGATCTGGCTTTTATGGCCAAAGGGTTTCCGGCGGGCGGCGAGGTGATCGTGCCCAATTTTACCTATACCAGCACGGCGTTGGGGCCGATCCTGAATAACCTGAAAGTGGTGCTCGCCGATGTGCGGCCGGATAACGGCAACCTGGATATCGAAAAACTGGAATCCTACATTACTGAAAAAACCGTGGCGATCTGCCCGGTGGATTACGCCGGCAATCCGCCGCAAATGGACGAGATCAACGCGATTGCCAAAAAACACGGCCTGTACGTGGTGCAGGATACCGCCCAGTCGATCGGCTCGAAATACAAAGGCCGGTACACCGGCAACCAGGGGGATGTAAGCACCTTCTCCTTCCACGGCACCAAAAACATGACCACCGGCGAAGGCGGCGCCCTGGTGACCAACGACGACGAACTGGCGGATCTCATCAAGATCATGCGCGAGAAAGGTACCGACAAGTACGCTTTCCTGACGGACAACCGCACCCGCGGCTACTATGAGTACGTCAACAAAGGAAGCAGTTACGTACAGTCGAACATCAACGGCGCAATGGGGATCACCCAACTCGACCGGCTGGAGGCCATGAACGCCCGCCGCCGGGAGATTGCGGAATACTACCTGGATCAATTGACCGGCACCCCGCAACTCGACTTCCTGAAACTGACGGAAGGCGTCGAACACAACTGGCATTTATTCGGCATTCTGGTACCGCCGACCCGCAAATACTGGGTGATGGACGCCCTGCGCGCGGAAGGCGTACTGGCCAATGTGCATTATACCCCGCTTCACCGGAATAAGTACTACGAACACCTCGGGACCGATGACGACTTCCCGGGATCCATGACATTTTTTAACAGATTGCTTCGCCTGCCCATTTACCCGAGCCTTACGGACGGCGAAATGGAAAAAGTGGCGGCGGCCGTCAAAAAGGTTTTCACCCAACTCTAAATTTTCCGGAAACATGAAAGTACTACTTCTTGTCCCAAAACGGTACGGATTTCACCAATCGTTCAGAGAGACGTTTGAATCGCTCGGCGGCGAAATCCATACGATCGACTACAGCCACCTTGTCAGAGGCTGGCAAAGCAAGGTGAATACCCAGATGTTTCGGTTCCCCGACAAGCTCAGGCTGCGTTGGGAATCCTACTTCTACAATCGGGTCAATCAGTTCTATTTGCAGGAATACAACCGGATAAAACCGGATATCGTGTTTATTTATAACAACGAATTGTTGTTGCCGGAGACCCTGGCTCATTTCAAGCGGCATTCAAAAATCGGCTTTTTCCTGGGCGATTGCCCGTATTACACGCCGACCAGCCGCCATTTCCTGCCCATCCTTTATTATGCCGACGCCATTTATACGTACGACACGTTCTGGATCGAGCAATTGACGAAGGTTGGGCTTAAGAACATGCACTACCTCTACCCGCATACGCCAGCCGGCGATTTTTATGAAAAGGAACTGCCGGAAGCGACGTATCAGGAACTCAAATCGGAAGTGCTGTACGTAGGGATGTGCTACAAAACGAGCTGGGGTTTCAAAAAGGCCAAATTCCTGAGCTGCTTTACGGATTTCGACCTGCAGATCCACGGCGATGATTCCTGGCCGAAGTGGTTCTCTTATTTTCCCGAGCTGGAAAAACGCTATTATCCGCGCAGCGGGCACATCACCGTCGAACGGCTGAACGACATGTACAACGCGACGAAGATCGCACCGGTCGATGCCAACCCGGGCCTGCTTAATGCCCTGCACTGGCGGTGGGTGGAAGCGCTCGGCGCCGGCGCCCTTCCGGTAATGGAATGGCAGCAGAATGTAGCGGAGATCTTTGGCGACGCCGATGTGCCTGCCATCAAGTGTTTTGACGAAGCCCGCGAAGTGACGGCCTTTTACCTCAACAACGAGGACAAGCGCCAGGAGATGGTGCGGTATATGCAGAAGATCGTCGCGGAAAGGCATTCCGTTGAAGGCAATGCGGCCTTCATCGCGGAGACCATGGGCATGCGCACCAAGGTAAAAGCGCATTGAGGACCGTCGGGCATGGCAGCCTTTCAGCGCTGCATGCTTGTTCAGGCCCCGTATTTTAAGTGATAGATTGAAAAATGATAGAGAAGTTAGCCAAGTTTTTCGGCCTGGTCATTTGCGCCGTTATCGCCGTCTACTATGTGCCCCCGATCATCGGTTGGGTATTCCATATGGGGACGCTGGTGGCTTATTTCCGGGCAAAACCCAAGGATGAGCCCTTTTGGATGGCCTACTTTCTGCTGCTGTCCGACGGCTTTTTCGGTTTTTTCGGGTTGTATGAGGCCGTCATCAGCCTGTTGCCGGGTTTGCCGCCTATCGAACTGGGGCAGGTGTACATCATCCTGAGCGTGATCAAGGCCCGGGCGATCAAGGCGGATTACCAGCCTTTCTACTGGCCTCCGCTCATGGTGATGGGGATCTACCTCATCTTCCTGGTCGTGCAGGGCTACGTACTGGGCGTGGAAATGGAGTTGAATGTCCAGTTTCGCATCCTCAAATGGCTGACGCCGCTGCTCCTTTTCTACTCGATCCCGAGGCTGTTTAAAGAAGTGGACCAGTACAAGGAGCTGTTCGTTTACCTGTTTCCGATGGCTTTTGTGACGCTTGGCGCCCAGATATTCACGATCATGCTCGGCCGGTCGCCTATGCAGGTTTTCGGGATCAAGGAAAAGGTTTGGTTCGCCATTCAGGTCTCCTCGGAGAAAACCTACCGCGGGTTCTACAATGACAACGTGATCATCATAACCTATTTCGGGGCGCTGTATTTTCTGGCGATCAAGAAGTTCTTTTTCAGGAATATCTACCTGTTCGCCGTACTGGGGGCCAACTTCGCCTCCGTCTTCCTTTCGGCAACCCGGGGGTGGACGATCTTTTCGGTCTTCATCCTTTCGCTGTCCTTCGCATTGGTCATCAAGTTTGATAAAAAGCGCCTCTCGGCGATGTTTGCCTTATTGATCGTTGCGATTATCGGCACCCAGTCCGTTCCGATCCTCCGTACGCAGGTGAACAATGCCGTCAGGCGGATGCTGACCCTGGAGGCGCTGGCGGAAGGCGATGCCACAGCTGACGGTACGCTGATCAGGCTGACCGAGCGGGGCCCCCGCGTGATGAAAAAATGGTCGCAATCGAAGCTGACCGGCTGGGGATTTTCAAACGGCTTTATGGAGTCCGACGATTTTCACGTCGGCAACCAGAACATCCTGATGCATTCCGGCATCATCGGCGCCCTGCTGATGGCCATTTTCATTGGATTTTTCATTTTGAAACAGGCGATGCGGTGGCTGACGCTGCCCAGGGACCATCTGATGCGGGATGTGATGCTGCTCTGCCCCATATTTTTCATGGGATGGTTCATCATTCATTCCTCCTCGCAACAGGAGTTTTCCTATTACCAGTTTCCGGGCCCCGGCATCATACAGGCCGCTTTCTTCAGCCTGGCGGCGTTGTCTTATCACCTTACCCTGAACACCCCGAAAGATGACGGTGAACAAGCAATCGACGGATAAAGGATCGGCGCCGGTGCATTATGTCATCTGGGATCTCGGTCCCGGCGGCATGGAACTCGGCATCCTGCATTATATCGACCATTTCGGCCCGGGGCGGAAATTGTATGTTTACGGCATCAAGGCCCGCGAAAACCGGGTTTTTGACGAGAACCGGATCCAGGTCGGCAAAGGCGGCCTCCAGCCGGGCAATGCTTATCTGAACTATTTCAAATACTGCCGGAAATACCGGAAGGCGGTTTTTCACCTCAACAACGGCGGCCCGGTCATCCTGCTGCTGACCTTGCTGGCAGGCGTCGTCAACCCGGTTTACCATATCCATGGCACCATTTACTGGAAAACCCCGGTTCAAAAGATCTATCTGAAGGCTTCCTGGTGGGCCGTCCGGCTGTTGATGATTTTCCGCAAGGTGACCTTCGTCGCCAATTCGGGTTACAGCGCTTCCGTATTTCAGGACAAGGTGTTCCCGGCGGATACCCGGCAGGTCTACAACGGATTCGATACCGGCAGGTTCATCGCCCGCCGCTCCCGCAGGAAGGCGCTCAGGAAAATGGCTTATATCGGACGGCTCCAAACCGGCAAAAACGTGGATATGGTCGTCCGGCTGTTTGAAAAAGCCGCAGCCGACCGGCCCGAACTGGAATTGCATATCGCCGGCTCAGGCCCCCTGAAGGAGCAGATTGACCGGCGGTGCGCGGAGAGTCCGTACGCCGACCGGATCACCTGCCACGGCTTTGTCAGCGATATCGACGTTTTTTACGGCGAAATGGACCTCTTCGTTTTCCTCAGCGCCTACGAATCGTTCGGCAATGTAGTGGCTGAAGCGCTGCTGACCGGTTTGCCGGTGTTGACCAGCAATGTCCCCGCCTTCCGGGAAATACACGGCGGCGACGGCGCTTTCGACCTGGGCGACCCGGCGGATTATCCCGAAGTGGAACGCCGGTTTCTCAACGCCCTGGATCACTACCCCGGGCTGGCAGACAAGGCCTATGAGCTGTCCGCAGAGATGGGCGCCCGTTTTTCGGTTGCGTCGCACCTCACCCAAATAACCGCCATCTATGAAAAACTTTAGTCCGCCCGTATTCTACTACCATTCCGTCGCTCCGGAGCGGTCGCCGGACTGGGTGCTCAACGGACTGACGCTGAAGAGCTCTGTGTTTGAGGACCAGTTGAAGTACCTCGAATCGAAAGGCCTGCGGACCATCTTCCTTGACGAGTGGCTGACTTTCCGCCAGGGTGAGGCCCGGCCCGAAGGCAGCGAAATATGCCTCACGTTTGACGACGGCTACCTCGATAACTGGGTTTACGCCTGGCCGCTGGCCGAAAAATACGGGGTGCGGTTTACGCTTTTCGTTTCGCCGGAATGCGTGGATCCCCGCCCGGTGGTGCGGTCGACCCTGAAGGACGTGTGGAACGGCAAATGCCGGGAAGAAGACCTGGAAACGCGCGGCTACCTGACCTGGGAGGAATTGAAACAGATGCAGGCTTCGGGCGTGGTCGACATCCAGTCGCACACCATGAGCCATGCCAAATATATTTCTGCCCCGGTGATGACGGGGTTTTACTACGGCGGATTCAAGGGGCTGCATCCGATCTGGAATGCCAACCCGGGGATCAAACCCCGGTATATGGCCGATGCGCTGTTCGAACGCCGTTTGCCGCTGGGTACGCCGCTGTTCAAGGAAAGTTCCGCGGTGATTGCCCGCAAAGCGGTGATCAGTCCGGAATTCATGGAAGAGGCAGCGGCGGTGGCTGCAGGTTTTGACCTGACCGATCCTGCCCGGCGACCGGCTTATGAAGAAGCGGTGGTGGAGGTATACAAGCGGTATAAAATGGAGGGCAAGCTTTGCGCCGGTCTGGAGAGTGAAGAGGCCTCCCGGGAGCGGGTGATCTACGAGGTTATCGATTCCAAGGCCATCATTGAAGAAAACCTGCTGAAACCGGTCCAATTCCTCTGCTGGCCGCATGGCGACAACAGCATGGAAGCCCATAAGATCGCCCGGTCCGCGGGTTATCTGGCGACCACATCCGGCAAATTGACGGGGGAAGCCCGGGAGATGGACCGGATTCCGCGCATCCCGGCCGACTTTGAGAATTCGGTCTGGGTGAGCCGCCAGAAATTTCACTTCAAGATCGCCAGCCATTACAGGCGTCAGCCCTATTACGCCGTATGGATGGTGAATCATTTAAAAAATAAAATGCTGAAAAGGAGCTGATGTTTTTTTATCTGGAAAGGGCATTTGCCCAGCCGAAGACCGTTGAAGTGATCCTGGATGAAGGTCATGACCGGCCAGCATTCATCCGGCCGAACGCCCTTTTTCTCAATAAAGGGAAACAGCAGGTGATTTCCTTTGAAACGGGGAACAAGAGCCGGCTGATCCTGATGGGCGATCCGGTGGTAAGCGGCCGGAGCATTCTCGGCGAGGACGGCTTGCCGGATGAGAACCGGCTTTTTGAGCAGATAAAAGGCCACTACTACTGGTTTTGGCTGACCCCCGACGGCTTGCGCTGCGGGTCTTCATTCGGCGCCATATTCCCGGTTTATTACCACAAGACGCCGGACGGGATCGCGTTGTGTTCCTCGTCCGTGTTTCTGGCGTCCAGAACGGGCGCCGAACCGGGCGACAAGCGGAATTTGCTGGAGCGGTTGCTCTTCAATTATCCTTTTTTCGGGTCGACCTGGTGGCACGGCATCGGGCTGCTGGAAGCTCACCGGCATATCCACCTTTCCGGCAACCGGGCCGAAACGGAAGGCCATTTTGCTTTGGAGCGCTATTTCGGCGCGCCGGAAGATACCTCCAGAGACAGTCTGGCGCAGCTGGCCGAACTATTCCAGGAGGAGTGCAGGGCTTTTTTCCCAAAGGAGCCTTTCGCCGTTTCGCTGACGGGCGGTTTCGACGGCCGTACGCTGGCCGCTGCTGCCAGGAAGGCGGGGAAATCCTTTTTTACCTACAGTTTCGGCCGGCCGGGCGCGCCGGATGTCGCAACCCCTGAAAAGCAGAGCCGGCGCCTGGGCATACCTTATCATCCGGTAACGCTGGACGAGCAATACCTGGATCGCCATGCCCTGGATTCCGCCGAAGACTTCATGCGGCTGACGGAATACAACGGCAACCTCGGGCGACCGCATTACCGGTACGCGGCAGAGGCCTTGTCGGAAAAAACGCGGTATATCGCCACCGGCAATTTCGGCAGCGAGCTGTTCCGCGCGCTTCATATCCCGGGGGTGATGATGAGCCGGCCGCTGATCGATGTGTTCTCAGCGCCGGATGACAGCTGGAAGGACATCCTGAGGGCTGAAACGGCGATATGGGGCCGCGATGCTTTTGCCGAAGAAACAGACGCGTTGATTGCCGACCTGGAAGCGTACCTCCGGCAATCGGAAGGCATGGATCCGAACCACCGTTTTTACATTTTTGTGTTCGGCGAGATATTCCGGAAATACTTCGGTCCGGAACTGATCATGCAAAGTCATTTTCTCAACAACAGGACGCCTTATCTGAACCTGCATTTTTTCAAAGCCCTCAATCGGACCATCTGGTCGGGCGTGCACAGCCGGTTGTTCGAAAAAGTGAAGAGCAGGCGGATGAAGGGGCAGCTGTTTTACGCCACTTTCCTGCGCCATACCGATCGGCTGCTGTATACCCTGCCGACCACCAAGGGGTATAGCCCCGCCGACGTGTACGAACCGTGGCGGATGCCTATGCTGGCCGGCGGCGTACTGACCCGCAAGTACCTGAAAAAGGAATTTGCGGACGACAATGCCGTGGATGCCTTTTTTAGCCGGTACCACCGGGCCATCTCCGGGGAGTGGAATGCCGCGGAGATGCCTTCGCCTGAAATCAGGGCCATGTTGGCCGGCGCGCCTTCCGAGATCAGCGGCGGCAAATATTTCGAAAAATGGATTAAATTGTATTCGATTCTATACGGATGGCATGCAGTCTGCCACCAGCCAGCGGAAGAAATACCTGTGCGCTAATTTTATGAACTCATCTCTATCCTCGAAAATGACGACTAAGATTCAGTATACTTTACCCGGGCAGGAGTTCTGGAAAGATTATTCTGAACTTTGGGAAGATGCCGTTGCCCGCTCACCGTTCATATCCCCTAACAACCTGCGGGGGCTTGCCGATATTTTTAAGGATGAGCTTGCGATCTTCCAGTGTTATATGAACAAAAAGCTGGTCGGCGCCATCCTGTTGAGGAACGAGCGGGGCGTCCGGCGATTGTTGAGCGATATCAAGGCGGACCACAATTACTTTATCCTGCGCAAAAATCTTTCGTGTACGGAAAAGCAGCATTTCTTCCAGAGTTTCTTCAGGGTGGTAAAAAGGGAAAAATGGACCCTGATGCTGAAAAACAAGCCGGCCTGGGCGCCCTATATGGATCAGTTCCTGGAGGAGATCAAATCGAGCGGGTTGCTTTGGGAAATCTCCGACCACACCGTTTGCAAAGTGCTGGAAGAGGCTTCTCCCGAGGCGTTGCATCAGCATTTTCAGCAATCCAGGGAGCTTCGTTACCGGGTCAACCGGCTGGTCAACCAGCAAGGCGCTGTTTTTGAAGTGCTCACCGGAGACGAATGCCTGGAGGAATGGATACAAGGCTTTTGCGAAATGCACATCAAACGTTGGGAAGGAACGCCCAACCCCTCGAAATACCTGTTGGAAAAGAACCGGGAAATCCTGAGATCCTGCCTTCAGGCCTGGATCAAGGACGGGACGCTTGCCCGGTTTTCGGTTTTGATCGACGGGCGGCGGATCGGGTACGTCATCTGCCTGGTTGACGGCAACAAGCTGATCCACCATTCTACGACCTACGATGCCGAATACCGCAAATACAGCCCCGGGAAAGCCTTGCTGCTGTACATCAGCGAATGGATGACGGAGCGCGGGCTGAATTGCCTCGACTTCGGAGAAGGCGCCGAATCCTACAAAGACGAATTCACCAATAAAGAGCTGATCCTCAACAGAGTGTTTATTTCCGGACAGCGCAACTACCTGTTTTTTGTCAAGAATAAAGTAAAGAAGAACTTGCGGAAAAACCTCAGTAAAAATCAAACGATGCGGAAACTTATCCGGTCCAATTCCTCGATCATCCACAAAATCGTTAAGATATTCCTTCCCGGACTCATCGGGATTGTCGACTTGGTCGACGGAATTATTTTATGACCGTGCTAATGAAAATTAGCAGCTTTTTCAGAGAGAACTTTTTTGCCGTCTACCCGTACAAACAACATATTACCCTTACCTAAACTTCTCGAAAATGACTGCCAAGATCGTGTATTCCTACCCCGACCGGGGATTCTGGAATACTTATGTTACGCTTTGGAAAAACAGTATGCATCCTTCCGTTTTTCAATCGCCTAATCTCATGAAAAGCCTGGCCAACAGGTTTCGAAGTTCGTTGGCCATCTATCAGGCGTGCGAAGGCGGTGAACTGATCGGCCTGGCCTTCTTCCGAAAGCAAGGCGCAACCTACCGGTTTTTGACGGATGTAAAGGCAGACCACAACTTTTTCATCCTCCGGAAAAACTGCACGAGCGAGCAGGTAGAAAGCTTTTTTGAAGCCTTCTTTCGCGAGGTCAAAAAAGAACGGTGGACCCTTGTCCTGAATAAAAAGCCGGTCTGGGCCAAATATTACAAGATCTTTTCCAAACAGGCGGATTCCAGCGATATGTTCTGCGTGAACGCCAGATACGCCGTTTGTCCGGTCATCGAAAAGGATACGCCCGAAGAATTGTACGAAACCCTGACCCACTCCAAAGAGATCAGCTACCAGTGCAGGCGGATCGTCAAGCAGCAAAATGCCGTTTTTGAAAGTTTTACCGACGCCGCCGAACTGGATGAATGGATCGACGGCTTCTGCGAGATGCATATTGCCAGGTGGGAAAACACCCCGACACCGTCCAAATACACCAACCTTGAGGTCAGGCAAATCCTGAAAGGCTGCCTGAAAGCCTGGGTGGAGGACGGGGTGCTGGCGCGCTTTTCCATCCGGATCGGAGACAGGCGGATCGCCTATAACTTCGGGCTGATCCAGGGCAAATCCTTTATCGGCCATGCCCAGACGTACGATGCGGAATACAGGACCTACAGCCCCGGGAAATTGCTGATCCATCACATCGCCGGATGGATGAAGAAGCAGGAAATGACGGTTTTCGACTTCGGCGACGGAGATGATATCTACAAATACAATTTCGCCACCAGGGAACAGGAACTGAACCGGATTTTTATTACCAGCAACTGGAATCTGCCGTTCATCATCAAGGCAAAATTGCAGAAAAGCGTCAAGGACAACCCTGCGCTGCTCCGGCTGATCCGGGAGAAGATCAAACCTATGATGCACCGGGTCAAGCGATTCAATTTTCAGATTATTGTATCCATGGCGGCTGAATTTATGTTAGGCGAGTTGTTCCAGATTTTTGCCTGAAAGACAACAAATATGAGAAAACAAACAAACGCGATAGTATTTATTTTCTCTCATCCAATCTGACATTTTAACATGGATCCTTTATTTGAATTTAATGCGATGGAGGAAGGGTTCTGGTGCCTGTACGTGTTACTTTGGCACCGAAGCCTTTACCGGTCCGTTTTCCAGTCACCCCGTTTTTTGAAGCAACTGGCTGAAAAATTCGAAGGGACTTCGGCCGTCTACCAGTACTATTCGAACGGCGAATTGAAAGGCGCCTGTTTTCTGAGGAATGACAACGGGGTGTACCATTTCCTGAGCGATGTAAAGTCGGATCACAATTTCTTTGTGCTCCGCGACGACTGCACAAAAGAAGAAAGGGAGGAATTTTTTAACGGTTTGTTCGAAAAGGTCAAGGAGAACAAGCTGACCCTGATGCTCAAAAACCAGCCGGCCTGGGCCAGTTATATGGAGGAATTCATCAATGCCGGAAAATCCAGCAAGCTGTTTGTCAAGTCCAGCAGCTATTCGGTGTGTCCGATCCTGGAAGAACGGTCGCCGATTGACCTGGTGGCCAGCCTGAACAAAACCACGGAACCCCGGCGCAAAGCCGGCCAGCTGGCCAAAAAAGGCGCCGCGCTGGAAGTTTACCGCGGCAATGAAGACCTGGATGCCTGGGTGGATCAATTTACCCGGTTGCATGTGCAACGCTGGGAGAATACCCATACGCCTTCGCGATACGTCGATGCCGAACAGCGGGTTTTGCTGCGGGATTGCATCAACGCCTGGATAGAAGATCAGGTAGTGGTGCGGTTTTCCCTTAAGCTGGGCGAAGAAAGAATCGCCTTGTGGATCTGCCTGATCCAGGGGGATACCCTGATCCGGCATTCCACCACCTACGATATTACCAAACATAAAATGAGCCCGGGAAAGGCCATGATCTTCCATGTGAGCCAGTGGATGCTGGAAAACGGCCTGACCAAGATGGACTTCGGCGAGGGCGCTGAACCCTACAAATACGAATTTACCAACAAGGAACTCAACCTGCACCAGGTGCTGGTGAGCAGCAAGAAAAACCTGCCTTTCATCCTGAAGTCCACGCTCAGGGAAAATATCCACCGGAGGATGAAGAAAAGCCCCGGTTTGAAGAAATTCTATTACGACAAGATCTGGCCTTTGACCCATTGAGGGGGTGAGAGGGTGAGGGGGTGATGCTGCCTCGGCTTCGCTCAGCACAGGGAGTCTGTCTTCGTAAAGCCACCGCGCTGTACATTTTTTCCAATAGTGTGACTATTAATTTAACCTCGATCCGATGGAAAAATTTCTTTTTGCGATACTCCGGACCGAATTCGACGACGATTACCTCAAGTGGGAAAACGTTTGCCGGGAACGGCAGGACCGCGTAGATTGGGACGTGATCGACATTACCCGGACGGATTGGCTGGAATGCGCAACGGCCAGGCCTTATGACGGGTTGCTGGCTATGCCGCCGGGGATCACTTCGGCGCTGAAAACGATGTACGACGAAAGGGTCTATATCCTGCACACCGTTCTCGGCCTGCCGGTCTATCCCTCCATGGAGGAGATCCAGATCTACGAGAACAAGAAGTATCTCTCGTACTGGCTGGCGGCCAACGGGATTCCGCACCCGGACACAAAAGTGTTTTACAACCGGAATGAGGCACTGGAATTTGCCGCTTCAACGCCGCTGCCGGTGGTCGGCAAGATGAGTGTCGGCGCGTCGGGCCGGGGTGTCAGCATCCTGAAGACCCGCGAAGATGCCGTCCAATACGTCAAAGACATTTTTTCGGGGAAAGGGCCGGCCAGAAGCACCGGTCCGAACTGGAAGAAAAAAGGCCTGCTGAAAAGGGCGATCAGAAAATTGCTGAAGCCGGCCGAGCTAAAGGGCAAGCTGGAGCAATACCGCACCCAGCGCTCGGAACTGCAACGGGAATTCGCCATCTTTCAGGAGTTCATTCCGCACGATTTCGAGTGGCGTGTCGTGCGCATCGGCGACTCCTTCTTTGCCCACAAGAAAATAGTCAGGGGTGACAAAGCCAGCGGGACCCTCCTCAAAGGGTACGAGAACCCGCCCCTGGAATTGTTCGATTTTGTAAAAAAGATCACCGACCTGAAGGATTTCTGGTCGCAGTCCGTAGATATCTTTATCGGCCCCGACGGCCGGTACCTGGTCAATGAGATGCAATGCACCTTCGGCCAGTCGGACCCTTATCAAATGCTGGTAGACGGCCGGCCCGGCCGGTACCGGATGCAGGCCGGCGAATGGGTATTCGAACCCGGCGATTTCAACCGGTTTGCCTCGTTCCTGCTTCGGCTGGATCACTTTATGGAAATCCTCGGCGAAAACCGGGCCATAGCAGCGGATCACCTTGCAATGGCAGGTAAATAACAGTCAATTCTATCCCAATCATTTAACTCGGAAAAGTTTGAAAATTCTTTTTGTTGCGAGCGGCAACTCGCGATTTTACGACATAGCGCCCTTCATCAAATCCCAGGGAGAGGCCCTGGTGGAAGAAGGGGTAGAGGTCAGCTATTTCAGCGTGCGCGGCAAGGGGGCGATGCATTACATCCAAAATGCGCTGCAGTTGAGAAAGTTCTTGAAAAAGAATGACTTCGACCTGATCCACGCCCATTATTCCCTGTGCGGATGGGTGGCGGTCCTGGCCAGGCCGGGGCTTCCGGTCGTGCTGTCGCTGATGGGCGACGACGCCCGGGGCAGTTTCATCAGCCGGGAGCAGCGGTCGTTCAGGAGCAGGTTGCTGCTGTTGCTGACGCGGAGTGTCCAGCCTTTTGTGGATGCCATCATCTACAAGGCGCCCAATATGCTGGGGGCGATCCACCGGCGGAAAATAGCCCATCTGGTGCCCAACGGCGTCCGGCTGGACCAGTTTCAGCTGATGGGCGAGGAAAACCGCCGGTCACTCGGCATGCGGCCGGACAAAAAATACGTCCTTTTCCTCGGCAACCCGAAAGACCTGAACAAGAATATAGCCCTGGTCAGGCAGGCAATCGGTTTGCTCAACCGCCCTGATGTGGAGCTGGTCAATATTTTTGATGCGGATCACGACACGGTCGTCAAATATATGAACGCCGCCGACGTTTTTACATTATGCTCTTTCTCAGAGGGTTCGCCCAATGTGGTGAAAGAAGCCATGACCTGCAACTGCCCGGTGGTGGCCACTGATGTCGGCGATGTAGCCTGGGTATTGGGCGATACGCCCGGATGTTTCGTTTCGGATCACAATCCCGAAAATTTTGCCCGTCAACTGTCCGGAGCGCTGGCGTTCAGCGAGTCGGCAGGGCGAACCCAAGGCAGAAAACGAATCCTGGAACTTGGACTTGACTCCGTTTCAATAGCCCAAAAACTGAATGGAATTTACCGTGCTACACTGGGAGGGCCGCCGGGAAACCGGGTGCGGGCCGGGACAACGGCGCCGCAGATCGGCGGACAATTGCAAGCAGTAGACTAATTTCGGAGATTACCGTCAGTTAAAAATCTATTACCGTGAACTTGTATTCATCCCAAATAACTTCAATCCTCGTAAAATGTGTGGTATTTCCGGAATTGTTAATTTCGAAGGCATTCCCGTCGACGACGGAGCCTTGCGGGCCATGATGCATGCCATGAAACATCGCGGCCCTGACGACGATGGCATATTTACAGAGAAAGGTGTAGGCCTGGGTTTTGTCCGGTTGAGTATTCTCGACCTCTCACCCGCAGGCCACCAACCCATGTTCTCGCCGGATGAGCGTTATGTAATGATCTACAACGGCGAAGTGTTCAATTATCTCGAACTGAGGAAAGAACTCGAAACAAAGGGACACACTTTCAGAACGCAAACCGATACGGAGGTGGTGCTCGCCGCCTACAGGGAATGGGGCCATGATATGCTCCATAAACTGAACGGCATGTGGGCGCTGGTCATTTACGACCGTCGGGACGAAACCATTTTTGCGGCACGCGACCGGTACGGCGTGAAACC
Source organism: uncultured Lewinella sp. (assembly GCA_937873655.1). GTDB lineage: Bacteria > Bacteroidota > Bacteroidia > Chitinophagales > Saprospiraceae > JACJYC01. The sequence goes on from CALMYQ010000044.1 coordinate 14,278, forward strand.
TTTTTGTTATTACCTGGACAGCGAGCGGTTCATCTTCGCATCGGAGATCCCGAGCATCCTCCAGGTACTGGATAAAAAGCCGACGCCCGATGAAGCTTCCATTTTTGATTTCCTGGTCTTCGATCGCACCGATCAGACCGACAACACCTTTTTCAGGGAGATCAGAAAGCTCAAGCACGGGCATTACCTGAAGTTGAACGTTGCCTCGGGGCGGCTCAACGGAAGGCGGCCGGAGCCCGTTAAATGGTACGACCTGCGCAACGAGCTCAAGGAGCCTTTCAAGGACCCCGACGAGTTCAGGGAAATGTTTCAGTCTTCCATCGATCTCCGCCTGCGCAGCGACGTGCCGGTGGGGGTTTGCCTGAGCGGAGGGCTGGATTCTTCGGCCATCGCCTCAATGCTGCTGAAGCAATTCGGCAAAACCGACCTGAACACGTTTTCGGCCGTTTACGGTGAAGGAAAGGAAGGGGATGAATCCGCCTTCATCGACCTGTACCGGCATGACCTGAAACGGATGTACTATATCCGGCCGGATGAGAACATGCTCCTGAAGGATATTCCGGACTTTGTTTTCGCTCACGCAGAACCGGTACCCAGCACCTCGCCCTATGCGCAGTTCAAAGTCATGGAACTTGCCCGCAGGCATGTGACTGTGACCCTGGACGGGCAAGGGGCCGACGAAGCGTTGGCCGGTTACCATTACTTTTTCGGCTTCTATTTCAAGGAATTGCTGCTGACGGGCCGCATCGGGCGGCTGACCTCGGAGGTTGGTCAGTACCTGCGGAAACACCGGTCCCTGTACGGGCTGAAGAGCTTGTTGTTCTTCCTTTCGCCGCTGGCCATGCGCACCCGGTTGCGGGCCATGGAAAAGGGCTACCTCGATCCCGGGTTTTACCAGGAGCATGCGGCCAACGCAACGGTGATCGCCGGCGACCTGTACGGGTCCCGAACCCTGCAGGATGCCCTCATCAACCACTTTGAGTACAAGCTCGAACACCTGCTGAAATGGGAAGACAGCAACTCCATGTGGTTTTCCATCGAAGCCAGGGTGCCGTTTCTGGATTACCGCCTGGTAGAGAGGACCCTCACCCTCGACGATAAGCTGATCATCGACAAGGGCATGACCAAAAAAATCCTCCGGGAGGCCATGAAAGGGGTATTGCCCGAACCAATCCGCGTCAGGCGGGATAAGATCGGCTTCGGCACGCCGCAGGACGAATGGTTCCGCAAACCCGTGTTCAGGGAATACATCGAAGACCTGATCTACTCGAAGCCCTTTGCGTCGCGCGGATTTATGGACGTTAAAAAGGTCCAGGATATTTACCGGAAACATGTCAACCGGGAAGGCAACCACGCCAAACTCATCTGGAAATGGATCCACCTCGAAAACTGGTTCCACCAATTCGTGGATTCTCCGGCTGAGGTGCGGGTCCCCCGATATGCCGAATAGGCGCTGACCGACCAATGAACAAACTGCTTTTCAAGTTGCTCCGCTACAGCGGATTGCCGTTCCTGTTCAGGCAACTGGTCCAACGGAACAAGGTCACCATCCTGATGTTTCACGACATCAGCGCACAGACCGCCGACCGGTCGTTCCGGTACCTGACGCAGGCCTACAACCTGATCAGCCTCGATACCTATATCCGGGCTTGCAGAACCCGGAACGCGGCGCTGATTCCGCCCCGGGCTGCCGTGGTCACTTTTGACGACGGCCACAAGCGGAATTACGAACTGGTACCCGTGTTGGAAAAATACCGGGTGCCGGCTACCATTTTCCTCTGCTCCGGCATTGTCGGCACCAATCGCCATTACTGGTTCACGCGCAAGCATCCCGATCTGGATTCCTCGGAACTGAAGAAGGTGTCCAATCAGGAAAAGCTCCGCATCCTGAGCCGTACCGGATTTGAGGTCGACAAGGATTTCGAGACCCGGCAGGCGCTGAGCAAGGCGGAGATCGAGGAAATGAAAAAATACATTGATTTTCAGGCCCATACCGTATTTCACCCCTGCCTCCCGACCTGCGGGGATGAAGAGTCCAGAACGGAAATCGCCCTTTCAAAACAGATGCTTGAATCGGATTACGCCCTGCAGGTACACGCCCTGGCCTATCCCAACGGCGACTACGGCGAGCGGGAGGTCCGGTTTTCCAGAGAAGCGGGTTATGCGTGCGCTGTGACCGTAGATTACGGCTTCAATACCCTGGACTCTGACCTGTTCAGACTGAAACGGCTCAGTGTCAACGATACCGAGAATATGGACGAACTGGTGGTCAAAGCCAGCGGCGTATGGGGCTTTTTCAAAAACATGGCTGCAAAGCCCAAAAAATGATCCTGTGAAGATAAAATGTTACACGCAATACGACCGGCTTGACCAGGACGGGCATGCCGCTCAATTGGAAACCTTTGTGCTGGACCATAGCCAGGGGAGTTTTTTTCAGAGCCCGGATTTCTTCAAACTGATGGAGGATGTCCGCGAATACCGGCCCATTCAGTTGGTAGCTGTGGATGATTCCGGCAAGATTGCCGGTTCGTTGCTGGGGGTTTTCCAGATCAACGGTTCGGGCATCAAATCCTGGCTGTCGCGCCGCCTGATCGTATGGGGCGGCCCGCTGGTGCGGGAAAGCGCTCCCGAAGAGGCGCAGCGGATCGCTTCGGCTATCTTGTCGGCGTTGAAGAAGCGGGCCGGCGGGCAGGCCATTTTTGTCGAGTTCCGGAATTTTTTCGATACCGCCGACCTGCGGGCGACCTTTCTGGAAGCCGGTTACAAATATCGCCCTCACCTCAACTATCTGGTCAAAACCGACACGGAAGCGGACGTAAAGAAGCGCATGAGCAGCAGCCGGATGCGGCAGGTGAAGTCATCGCTGAAAGCAGGCGCCGAGATCGTGTCGCCTGCTGATGAGCAGGATATAACGGCGTTTTATGAGATCCTCCGCAAACTGTACAAGGAAAAGGTGAAAAAGCCGCTTCCCGGCCCCGACCTGTTTATCAAAGGTTGGAAAACGGGCGTTTTCCGGTACTTTCTCGTCCGGTACAACGACCGCATCGTGGGCGGGATCGCCTGCCCGGTGTATGCCGGCAAGGTGATCTACGAATGGTACGTATGCGGGGAAGACGGCCAGGAAAAAGGGGTGCACCCCAGCGTGCTGGCTACCTGGGCGCCGATCGAGTACGGTTTGCATAAAGGCTTCGACCATTTCGACTTCATGGGCGCCGGCAAACCGGACCAGGATTACGGCGTGCGTGAATTCAAGGCGCGTTTCGGCGGCGAGGAAGTCTGTTACGGCCGGTACGAAATGGTGTTGAACAAACCGCTTTATACGGTCGGCAAATTGGGAATCCAGGTATATCAAAAACTGACATGAATCGCGTAATCATTGACATCGGACATCCGGGGCACGTGCACCTGTTCAAGAACCTGGCCAGGATGCTGGCCGACAAGGGCGTGAAAGTGCTGTTTACCCTCCGGGAAAAGGAATTCGAGCGGGAGCTTTTACAGGCTGAAGGATTCCGGTTCAAGAGTTTCGGCAAGCATTACAAAAGCCTTTCCGGCAAGATCTGGGGGTTGGTCAAATTCGACCTGCAGATGTTCCTCACCGGGTTGCGGTTCCGGCCGGGTTTGTTCATCAGCCACGGCTCGATCTACGCCGCCCACGCGGCCTTCCTGTTGCGGCGCAAGCACCTGTCGCTGGAAGATTCCGGCAATATGGAGCAAATCGTATTGTACCGGCCCTTTACCGATGCCATCCTGACCCCGGATGTGCTGCCGGAACAACTGGGCGATAAGCAGATCCGCTACGAAGGGTACCACGAGATCGCCTACCTGCATCCGGATTTTTTCAAGCCGGATCCCTCCGTTTACGAATGGTTGGGGCTGGAACAGGGCGAACGGTATGCCATCGTGCGGTTTGTTTCCTGGAACGCCACCCACGATGTGGGGCATAAGGGCCTTACCAATGAGGATAAGGTGAAGCTGGTAGAACAACTGTCCAAACAGGTCAGGGTCTTCATCACTTCCGAAGCGACCCTGCCGCCGGAGTTGCAGCCTTACCGGATCAGGATACTGCCGGAAAAACTGCACCATGCGCTCAGTTTTGCCACCATGGTGGTGAGCGAGGGCGCCACCATTGCCTCCGAGGCAGGCGTGCTGGGTACGCCGGCCATTTATATCAATACCATCGCCCGGAGTTATTGCCAGGATCAGGAGCGGTTCGGCCTGGTGTACAATACCAGCGATTCGGCCCGGGTGTTTTCCCTGGTTGACGAAATCCTGGCGCAAGACCGGGCGGTATTCCGCGAAAGGCGCAATAAACTGCTTTCAGAAAAAATAAACGTTACCCGTTACCTCTACGACTTTGTCAATGACCGGTACGGCAACGGACAGTCACCAAAATGATAGATTAACCGGGAATTGTCCGGCTTCCCGAACGGGAAAGCGGCAATCCCAACACGACACAAACCATGTTATTCAACTCAATTGACTTTGCGATCTTCCTGCCGATCGTATTTGTCCTCTATTGGTTTGTCACCAATAGGAACCTGAAGTTGCAGAATGCCTTTCTGATTCTCGTCAGCTATATTTTTTACGGTTGGTGGGACTGGCGATTCCTGTCCCTGATCGCATTCAGCTCCGTGGTGGATTTCCTGGTGGGGCTGAAAATGAGCGATCTGGAAGACCCGGTCAAACGAAAGCGCCTGTTGTGGGTGAGCCTGATCATCAACCTGGGTTTTCTCGGCTTTTTCAAATATTTCAATTTCTTTACGGAGAGCTTTGCAGAAGCCTTTTCCTTTTTCGGCTCGGAGATCAATGCCCGTACGCTGAACATCGTGCTGCCGGTAGGGATCAGTTTTTATACGTTCCAGACCCTGAGCTATACCATTGATATTTACCGGAAGAACATCGAACCGACCAGGGATGCCCTGGCCTTTTTTGCGTTCGTCAGCTTTTTTCCGCAGCTGGTAGCCGGGCCCATCGAACGGGCTGCACACCTGCTGCCGCAATTCTATTACCTCAAGAAATTCAGTTATGACGAGGTCTCCTACGGCCTGAAGAAAATGCTGTGGGGGTTGTTCATGAAGGTTGCGGTGGCCGACCGGTTGGCCATTTACGTGGAAACGATCTACGGCCATTCCGACCTGCACACCGGGATCTCCTTTGCGGTGGCAACAATATTCTTTGCCGTGCAGATCTATTGCGATTTTGCGGGCTACTCCCTGATCGCCATCGGTTGCGCGCAGATGTTCGGGTTCGACCTGATGGAAAATTTCCGAAGGCCCTATTTTTCGGCTACCTTCAAAGAATTCTGGAGCCGCTGGCATATTTCGCTGTCCACCTGGTTCCGCGATTATGTCTATATCCCGCTCGGCGGCAACCGGGTTTCGAAAGCCCGCAATTACCTGAACCTTTTCGTCACCTTTACGATCAGCGGGCTTTGGCACGGCGCCAACTGGACCTTCGTGGCCTGGGGGGCGTTGCACGGTGCGTTTCAATGCGTTGAAAAGGGTTTCCTCGACGGTCTTCGCATCAAGGTGCCCCATGTGCTCAAGGTAGCGCTCATTTTCCTGTTCACCTGCGTTGCCTGGGTGTTTTTCCGGGCGGTGAACATCGGGCAGGCCATGTATATCCTCCAGACCATTTTCACGCGGCCCGGCTCCAGCCTGTATTTCGGCGACAAGGGCATGTTCGCGTTTTCCATCCTGGGCATGGGCATTCTTTTTGCCAACGACTACGTACAGGAATACAGGCCCAAATTCAGGCTGCTGCACAACCCTTATCCGGCGGTTCGTTTTGCCACCATCGTGTTCCTGCTGGTATATATCGTCGGACTCGGTGTTTTTGACGGCAGCCAGTTCATCTATTTCCAATTCTAGCATTACCCGATATGGTTACTATCATCAAAAAGCTCGCAGTCATTGCCGTTTGTTTCCTGATCATCGACCAGGCGGCCGGCTTGTTTCTGGATCTTTGCCGGGACCAATCGCCCGACGGCAGGTACTACAAAACCAAACACTCCCTGGAAACCAGCGATGAGGACGTTGTGATCATCGGCAGCTCCCGGGGTGAAATGAACTACAACCCCTTCGTGATCGAGGATTCCCTGAAGGTGACGGCCTGGAATGCCAGCCGCGGCGGGCAGGGCTTGCCCTATTTCCACGCCATACAGAACGGCATTCTCAACCGGTATGTCCCCAAGATCGTGATCCTGAATATCGAAGGCAGCATGCTGGAGCACCGCCGTTTCCTGGCGGAAGCCGGTTTTCTGCGGCCGTTCTACCAGGGCCATCCCGAAATTCAACCGATCCTGAACGAGATCTCCTATTTCGAAAAATTCTACAACCGGCTCCGTTTGTTTTCCTACAATTCGAGCTACTATTACCTGCTGCGGCCGTACCTGATCAAAGGGCTGGACGGGCGGCGCGAAGACAAGGGCTGGAAACCCCGCGACGGCAGGATACACGAAATCTTCCTGCGGGATACCACCGAGATCGTCAAGGATACCGAACCCCTGAATGAGGGCGCCGTTGCCGAATTCGAGCATATCGCCAAAACATTCAAGGAAAAAGGCAGCCGGCTGTTTATCGTGGTTTCGCCCAACTACCAGATATACGAGGACAATACCCCGACGATCAATTACCTGCGCAATTTCGCCAAGTCCAACCAGATTCCGCTGCTGATCCACAGCAACGATACGACCATGATCCGGAATCCCGATTTTTTCATCGACCCGGACCACCTCAACCGGCAGGGATCCACCTATTTTACCAAAAAATTGATAGGGGAGATCCGGCCGCTGCTGACGGCGAGTTTGTGATTTGATGCTGCACTTCGGCTTCGCTCAGTGTGAAGATGCTTGATGCTGGATGCTTTGACCAATATATGAATTATTGTTTACACTTTTATCGACGCATGATGATGCGTCGCTACTTACAACTTACGACTTACGACTTACAACTTACGACTTACAACTAAAATGACCAAATACATAAAATACATAAAACGCAAATGGGCTAACGTGAGCTTTGCACGGCATATTACCGTCCGGCTGGACCGGTGTGTCGTTACCTTCACGTTTGATGATGTGCCCGTTTCCGCATTTGAGAACGGCAGGGCAATCCTCACCCGGTACGGGTTTATGGGGACATTTTACCTCGCCCTGTCCTTTATGGACGGCAGAGAAGCCGAAAACCGGTTTACCCTTCAGGATATGAAAAAAGCCCTGATCGAGCAGCACGAGCTGGCTTGTCATACCAGGGGCCATATCGACCTGAGCCAGACAAGATTCGAGGACAGTGTTCGGGATATCGAACAAAACCAGGAGCAGCTCATGGACCTGCTCCCCGGAAACCGGTTTAAGAATTTTTCCTATCCCTTCGGGGCGCAAACCAGGGCGGTCAAAAAGTACCTGAGCGAGCATTATCGCAGCGCCCGTGGGATCGGTCACGGCCTGAACGTCGGGGAAACCGACCTGTACAACCTGAAAACCGTAAAGCTGTACGAAAACCGGATGCCGCTGGAGGAGATCTTCCGGCTCATGGACGAAGCGGCCGAACAGCGGGCCTGGCTCGTCTTTTACACCCATGACGTGGCGGATGAGCCGTCCGAATACGGATGTTCGCCCGCTTATTTCGAGGCGGTCGTCGCTGAATGCGCCAGGCGGCAATTGGATGTGCTGACCGTTGACAAGGCGCTCGATCTCATTGAATCAAAACAAGACGTCTGATGCGCGATTTTTCAGTCGAAGTGTATACCGGATTGCTGGATGCCCTGCTCAGGGCGGGCTACCGGTTCCAAACGTTCGCCCAATACCTGCGCGCACCGGAGAAAAAGGTGATCATGCTGCGTCATGACGTAGATGACCGCAAGCTGCATTCGCTGGCGTTTGCCCGGCTTCAGCACGATAAAGGGATAGTCGGGACCTACTACTTCCGCATGGTCCCCCGGAGCTATGACGAAGGGGTGATCCGGGAGATCCACGATATGGGCCACGAGATCGGCTATCATTATGAGGACATGGATTTTGCCGGCGGCGATCCGCACGAAGCCATCAAACTGTTTGAAAAACACCTGGACAAACTGCGGTCGGTCGTACCGGTCAGCACCATCTGCATGCACGGCAGCCCCAGGTCGAAATACGACAACAAGGATGTCTGGAAGCACTACCGTTACCAGGATTACGGCGTGACGGGAGAGCCCTATTTCGACCTCGATTTCCGGAAGGTCTTCTACCTGACGGATACCGGCCGGCGCTGGGACGGGCATAAGGTCAGCGTCCGGGACAAGGTAGACAATCATTTCGGATTGTCCTTTCACAGCACGCCGGAAATCATTGACTGCATTGACCGCGGCGCTTTACCGCAGTCGGTCATGATCAATTTCCACCCGCAGCGGTGGACGGATGACTACCTGCTCTGGCTGCGCGAAAAGCAGGTCCAAACCCTGAAAAACAGCGTGAAGTACTGGCTGATCCGCTTCAGGCCTTCACCGGCATAGGCAATAGCAACTGTCGAAATAAATTTTACGCGAAAATTTTCATTACCCTTTACTTATTTACCTTCGGATCACCCCCCGATCCGAAACTTCCGCCGATTGAGTACGTACAACAAATTAGCAACAATCAAAACATGAAACCGCAGGCGGCCGTCACATCCGCTTGCCCATCAATCCACTTCCCTTTACAACCTTTTGCGTTTCAACCCTCCCGCTTAGGTATGTTTTTTTTAGGTCACATTAAAATTATCAAAACATGGCAGTTAATGTTACGCCAACCCCCGGGGTGTTGCGGCAGGCACTCCGACAGGGCGACCTCTACCGTGAGGCGCTCACAAAACAAGTACCAGATGAAGTAGTCCAGTTTATCGAAGAATTCACCGATCTGGATGAGGTCGGAGACCATGCCATTCTGGAAACGTCTTCGACCGTTAACCTGATTAATCTCAATCCCTGGAACGGATATTATGACAACGGGATGGGTTGCATCATCAACCTGAAGCGTTTGAACGATATCCGGTATGTCAACAAGTTCCTGGAATCCGTCAACGCCAAACTGCGCCACGACGGGTTGTTGTTCGGCTGCGTGGAAACCTCCGAGCTGCGCAAGAAAAGGCTGCTCGCCAAGTACACCTGGCCCTTCAACTGGTTCTATTATTTTTTTGACTTCCTGGTCAAAAGGGTATGGCCCAAAATGCCGTATCTGAAAAAGTATTATTTCATGCTCACGGTTGGGCGCAACCGGGTCATTTCAGAAATGGAGACCTACGGCCGGTTGTATTCCTGCGGCTTCAAACTGGAGGATACGCACTATGCCGACGGACGCCTCTATTTTGCCGCCCGGAAACAAGGCGTTCCCGCTTACAATACCGATGCCTCCTACGGGCCGCTGATCCGCCTGAGGAGGGTAGGCAAGAACGGCAAGATCTTCAAGGTGTACAAATTCCGGACGATGCACCCGTATTCGGAGTATATCCAGGATTTTGTGTACCGCAAAAACGGGCTTCAATCCGGCGGAAAACTGAAAGACGACCCGCGCATCAGCACGGTCGGCCATATCTTCCGCAAATTCTGGATCGATGAATTGCCCATGCTGTACAACCTGATCAGGGGCGACCTGAAGATATTCGGCGTCCGGCCCATCAGCCAGCACTACATGAGCCTGTACCCGAAGGAATTTCAGGAATTCCGCAAAAAGTTCAAACCCGGGCTGATCCCGCCGGTTTACGTGGAGATCCCGAAAACCATCGATGACGTTGTGGAGATCGAACGGCGTTACCTCCAGGCCTACGACCGCAATCCGCTGGGTACGGATATCCGCTACCTCACCAGGTTTATCTACAATGTTGTTCTAAAACGGGTAAGGAGCAAGTAATTTTTCCGCTCTTTTAATAGATCATTGCACATGGGGAGTTCTGTCAAGAATCACCTGGGCTCGTACCATACCCTATTGGAAGGGTTCCTGCGCCAGGGTTACGATTTTGTATTTTTCAAGGAAATGGACAAGGCCGGCAGCCAGCTTGCCTTGCGGCACGATATCGATTTCGATACGCATTTTGCCCTTGAGGCCGCCCGTACGGAAGCCGCGCTGGGGATCAAGGCGACCTATTTTTTCCTGTTGCGATCCCATTTTTACAATATCTTTTCGCCGCAGGATTTTGAGAACGTCCTTCAGATCCGCGAACTGGGGCATACGGTCAGCATCCACTTCGATCCGGTGATCTATGAGGATTTTCACGAAGGGCTGAAGCAGGAAATCGCGGTTTTCGACGCCTGTTTCGGTACGGGGGTGGACATCATCAGCCTGCACCGGCCGAATGATTTCTTCCTGCAGTTCGACGCGCCCATCATGGGGGTTGAACATACGTATCAGACGAAGTATTTCAAGGAGGTCAAATACTTTTCCGATTCAACGGGGGTATGGCGGTTCGGACACCCGTTTGAATCGCCTGAGTTTGCCGCCAAACAATCCTTGCACGTGCTCATTCACCCGGTCTGGTGGATGGTCGACGGGGCCAGCAATACCGACAAGCTGATCGCCTATTACAACCAGCGCAAGGAATTCCTGAAATCCGAATTTTTTAACAATTGCGTCCCTTTCCGGGAAGTCTATGCCAGTCTTTGATCAAATTGCGGTCTTCGGTTGCAAGGCCACCACGCAGTTCCTGCTTGATAACCTGAACATCCCTCACCCCATCCGCTACCTGATCACCATTGATCCGGCGGGGGGCGAAAAGCACGATGTCGCCGATTACTGTGACCTTAAACCGGCGGCGGAGGCCAGAGGGATCGAAGTGTACCAGGCCCGCTACTATTCCCTGAAACACCCCGACGACCAGGCGCATATCCGGTCCCTGAAGATCGATATCGCCTTTGTGATCGGCTGGCAGCGCCTGATACCTGCCGAGGTATTGTCCGGGCTGACGGTCGGCGCGTTCGGCATGCACGGCAGCTCCATGAACCTGCCGCTGGGCCGCGGGCGTTCGCCCATGAACTGGTCGATCATCGAAGGCCGGCAGATCTTTTATACCAACCTTTTCCGGTACGACCCCGGCGTCGATTCGGGAGATATCGCAGACACCTTCAAATTTCAGATCACCCACCGCGATACAGCGGAAACCATGCATTTCAAGAATACGCTGGCCATGAAATACCTCGTGGAGCGGAACATCGAAAAGCTGGTCAGGAACGAATTCTCGCTCACCTCCCAGGATTCCTCCGTTGAGCCGACCTATTACCCGAAAAGAACGCCGGATGACAGCCTCATCGACTGGAACATGGATGCCTGCCAGCTCGAACGGTTCGTCCGGGCCGTAACCCGGCCGTTCAACGGCGCTTTCAGCTTTATCGGCGACCAGAAAATGGTGCTGTTGGACGCACAGGTCTTTGACGCCCATGATTTCGGATATGACCGCTGCCCGGTCGGGGAGATCGCCGCTGTTTTCGAAAGCGGCAAATTCCTGGTCAAGGCTTACGGCGGGTTATTGCTCGTCAATGCATTTGAATCCGAAGTCGCCCCGGCGCGGGGAATGAAGTTTCATAACAACGGTCTTACGGTCAGGAAATTCGAAAGGAACGGACAAGGATTTTTTGACGTGCCGGAATAAAATAAAAGGCCGGTCAGCGGCCTGAACGATTATCATTACAATCTATCATTTTTTCGTGAGCGGACCATTTTTTCCCCCCCGGTTCGCTCACTTTTTATGTTACAGACTACAAACAGCGGAATCCGGAGAGGAGACCTATATAATGTATACGGAAAAATCGCTGTTTAGTTCAAAATAGCTGGATTACGGCTTTCTCTGCAAACTGATCCAATCTATTTTCACATACCTGGCGGCGCAAGAAAAGCGGACCTGCCGCCATGGGGTATCTGGATGAAGACCTCTTCCGGCAAAACAGAATTGAGGTGAACTGGATGGACTACTCCGCCTATCCGGAATATCCGCAGCTGTATGGTCCGTTCGATCACTACGGTTCCCTCCTGCTCAATACCTGGCCCGATGCCGGCCGGTACTTCCAACCTTCCTCCTGATCCATCCGGTATTCGGCCAGTTGGCAGTCGAAAGCCCGGTAACCGCCATTCCGCGTTTTCATAACCTTCCCCATTGAAGAAATCCCATTTTCTTACGCGAGAACTCCGTTACAACTCATGCGAAGGAAAATTTTCCGTCGCTACTGACCACTGACCATCACATACCGGCCCTACAGGCCGGGAACTTAAAATTCAACCCGAATGCTACCGACATGGCGGACCTAACGGCCCGCGCGTTCGG
>CALMYQ010000045.1 GCA_937873655.1 uncultured Lewinella sp.
ACTAATGACTTACGACTAATGACTTACGACTAATGACTTACGACTAATGACTTACAACTAATGACTTACAACTAATGACTTACAACTAATGACTTACAACTAAAATCAACATAATGGACCTCGTTTGTGTGAAAGCTGTCCGGGAAAACATTGAAGGCCGGTTGCGTAAAACCGTGACCTGTTGGAGGCTTCTGTTTTATTTCCCTTTCTTATGCCTGCTTTCGGCCTGCTCGCCGGAAAGCGGAACAACGTATGCCGACCAGGACGTGCCGATTGCCTGGGGGGAAATGTCCTTGTACATTACCAAACATACGCCGGGCAATTCGCCGACCTATGCCTCCAGGGAATTCGGCTATACCGGCCTGACGATGTATGAATCGATCGTGCACGGCAGCCCGGGGTATCGCTCGCTGGCAGGGCAGTTGAACGGACTGGATTCGCTTCCGCAGCCGGAGGCAGGGCAGGGTTATAACTGGTTGCTTTCGCTCAATGCGGGGCAGGCGGCTATCCTGAAAGCGCTCTATAACCAGACTTCCGACGAGAACAAGGCCCTGATCGATTCGCTGGAAAATGAGATCGAGGTTTTTTACCGGGAACAGGCCGCAGACGATCAGGTGGCCGAACGGTCGATCGCCTACGGCAGGTCGGTGGCTGATGCCGTCTTTGAGTGGTCAAAAACGGACGGCGGACACCGCGGCTACCTCCACAATTTCGACAAGAACATGGTCCACCCCTCCGGCCCGGGATCCTGGAAACCGCCGTTGTATTCCCAGTCCTTCAGCCATTTTCCGCTGCACCCGCATTGGGGCGAGAACCGGACTTTCGTAAAAGCCAACGGTGAATTGCCCATTCCGTATATGATCCCTTATGACACTACCGCCGGGTCGCCTTACTACCAGCAATTTATGGCGGTTTATGAAATGGATAAGTCCCTGACCCAGGAACAGAAGGAAACGGCGATCTGGTGGGGAGATGACCCGGATGTGACGTTCACTCCACCGGGGCATTCCTATTATCTGGCGACTGAAGCGCTGAAAATCAAGCGACCTGAACTCATTGTTTGTGCGGAGACTTATGCCAGGGTCGGCATGTCCGTAGCCGATGCTTTCATCGAGTGCTGGAAATGGAAATACCACTTTTTCTCCGAACGGGCGAATACCTACATCCCCCGGTTCATCGACCCCACCTGGGTTTCTTTCTGGCCCGACCCACCCTTTCCGGCTTTCCCCTCCGGGCACGCCATCCAGGCGTCATCGGCGGCGACTGCGCTTGCCTCGGTCCTGGGCGAAGAGATCGAGATCACCGACCGGGCGCACGAAGGCCGGCCCCGCGACGAGGTCCGGGACGTTGACTTTACGATCCGCTCTTTTCACGCTTTCTGGGAAATAGCGCAGGAAACAGCCGATTCCCGGTTTTATGGCGGTATCCACACCCCGCAGGATAACCAGGTGGGCCTGGATCAGGGCAAGGTCATTGCCGGGAATGTGATCGGATTGAAATGGCGGGAGTGAAATGTCATCATGGAAGGCAAAATGTAAAAGATAAAATTTAAAAGTATGGAGACTGTAAAATGGAATAAAGCCATGCCGAATTTCCTCGCCGGCCGAAAGGGCAAAGCCTTACTTTTACCTTTTGCATTAATTCTTTTTCATTTTACATTTTTCAGTTCGACCCTGCAGGCCCAAACCCCTTTCACCGACATCACCGAACAAGCCGGGATCAACCACCAGTTTGTGGTGTTCGAAGGCATGTTCGGCGGCGGCGCCTGCGTTTTCGACTTCAACAAGGACGGTTTTGAGGATCTGTTCATCACGGGCGGTATGAACGACGACGCGCTGTACCTCAATAACGGGGACGGCACCCTCCGCAACGGCTACGAGGGCTCCGGCCTGGAAATAACCCGGCATTACGTGACCCAGGGAGCCGCCGCGGCCGATGTGAACCGCGACGGATGGGTGGACCTGTTCGTTACGACCATCACCTCAAGGGACAGCGTCAAGACCATTCCCCGCGCCATCAATCTCCTGTTTTTGAATCAGGAAGGCAAATCTTTCCGGAACGTCACTTCGGAATACGGCCTCGACCAGATGAACTCCTTCAGCACAGGGCCCAGCTTCGGGGATTTCGATGCAGACGGCTATCCGGACCTGTATGTCGGCAACTATTTCCGGGCCTATGACGGCGAGCTCACCTATATCAACGACGCGACGATCGTGAACGCCAACCAGACCGCTACGAGCTACCTGCTGCACAATGAAAAAGGAAAGGCCTTCAGGGACGTGTTCACCGGTTACGGGCTGAAATACCGGGGCTACGGCTTCGGCGCCCTGTTTACGGATTTCGATAACGACGGCGACCTGGACCTGCTGGTCAACCACGATTTCGGCTACAAGGCCGTTCCCAGCTTTTTGCTGGAAAACCGGTATCCGAAAAAGGCATTCCGGGATGTGAGCAAGGAAAAGGAAATGGACCTGAAGATCAATGCAATGGGCGCAGCCGCGGGCGACTATGACAACAACGGGTTGATGGATTATTTTGTGACCAATATCCGGTTCAATAAGTTCATGGTCAATCAGGGGCCGGGAAAGCCCTTTATCGATAAGGCTGAAGAATCGGGATTGGGCTATTTTGCCATCAGTTGGGGCGCCAATTTCGCCGATTTCGACCAGGACGGCGACCTGGACCTGTTTGTTTCCAACGGCGACCTCAACCCCAATGACGTGCCGATGGCCAATTTTTATTTTGTGAACAAGGACGGCAAATTCGAAGAAAGTGCGCGCGCGGCAGGCTTGAACGACTACGGTGTCGGGCGCGGATCGGTGGTATTCGACCTGGAAAACGACGGCGACCTCGATATCCTGGTGGTCAACCAGAAGCCCGTACTGGACGGCTACCCGGTGCCGTCGATGACCAAACTGTTCCGGAATGACATCGCTGACAAGGGCAACTGGGTGAAGATCGCGTTGAAAGGTGCAGATGCGGAAAGCCGCGGCCTCGGTTCCCGGGTGGAGGTCGTTGCGGGCTGGCGGAGGATGATCCGGGAGATCGAGGGCGGCGGATCCACCCACGATTCACAAAGCTCGGCCATAGCGCATTTCGGCCTTGGAACGGCAACAGCCATCGACGAGATCAACATCACCTGGGTAGGCGGCAAAAAGCAGACCCTGGTCAATCAGCCGGTGAATACCCTGTTGACGATAGAGGAGGCAAAAGGCGGCGGGAAGGAAAGCGGAAGGATGCTGCTTGCCGGCCTCGGGGTTGTTCTGGCGGTTATCCTGCTCATGGTGTTGCGGAAAAACATGCGTTCATAAAATCCCTTTGGAATTTATTTCACCAAAACAGGCACACGGCCTTGAGCGTTATATCATTGTTTCAAATCCAAATCAATTCATGCGCAAAAGCCTCATCGTTTCCATCGCCCTGCTGGTGGTCGGCCTGATCGCCGGCATCTGGATCACCCGTTATTTCTATCAGAAAAAGCAAAAAGAGATCATCGAATCCCAATCGACCGTGATGCTGGAGAAGGTCCGGGAAGTGTTGAAACTCGTTACGATAGAAGGCAATGTCAACCAGATCTACAACGAGTCCAATATCCGGCAGGCGACCTGGTACCTGCCGTTCCCGACGACCATGAGTTTTGAAAAAACAGCCATCCTGGAAGTGCGCGGCAAGGTGTTGGTGGGGTACGACCTGGAAAAGATGAAGATCACCGCCGACAGCGCCAGCAAAACCCTGACCCTGAGCAACCTGCCCGAACCGGAGATCCTGGCCATCGACCATCAGATCGAATACCGCAATCTGGACGAAAGCTGGTTCAACAGCTTCACGCCCCAGGATTATACCCGGCTCAACAAAAATGCCCGCGAATTCATCCGCACCAAAGCCCTGGAAGACAAACTGCTGGACAAAGCCAGGGAACAGGGCAACAAGGTTTTTGAGGTGATCACCTTCATGGCCAAATCGGTTGGTTGGCAGGTTGTGCTGCCGAATGAACTGATCGATACCACGCCGAGGGACACCTTGAATTGACCGCCTCAGATCAGCCCATGCTCCAGGGCGATCCGGATCATGGCAGCGGTATTCTTCACCTCCAGTTTGGCGAGGAGGTTTTTGCGGTGGCTGTCGACCGTGAGCGGGCTGATGAACAGGCGCTCGGCGATCTGGTTGTTGGTCAGCCCTTCCGCGATCAGGGCCAGGATCTCCTTTTCGCGGCTGGTGAGCATGGGAACGGGCGCCGAAGCCGGTTCGGGTTGCACCATGATCTGGGCGACCTCCATACTCAGGTACATCTTTCCGCGGTAGGCCTGTTGGATGGCCTCGACGAGTTCTTCCCGCGAAACGCTTTTCAACACATACCCGGAAGCGCCCTGGCTGATCATCCGGCTGATGAAACTTCGCTCCTTGAAGGTGCTCAGGCCGAGGACCTTCATTTTCGGGAAGCTGGCCTTTAGCTCGGGGCAGAGGTCAAGGCCGCTCACCTCGGGCAGGTTAATGTCCAGCAGAACGACATCGGCGGTCTGCGCTTTCAGGAATTCCATGGCGGCAAAGGCGTCGGTTGCGCTGCCGGTCACTTCTATGCCGGGTTCGCCGTTCAGCAATCCGCGGATGCCTTCGATCACCATGGGGTGGTCGTCGATGATGAAAACCTTAATAGGGGAGTTCATTTTTCATTTCCTGTTTGATCATGAATTCGATTTCGACCGAAGTTCCCTTGCCGGAGGCTGACCGCAGGTCCATTTCTCCGCCGAGATAGTTGACCCTGGACCGGATGTTGATCCAGCCTATCCCGGCGGCCTCTTCCAGTTTTTTGGGGTCGAATCCCCTGCCGTTGTCTTCAATGGTCAGGTGGAATCGATTGCCGTCGCGCAGGAGCTGAAGGAGGACCTGGTCGGCGCCGGCGTGTTTGACGACGTTGTTCAGCAGTTCCTGAACGATGCGGAATACGATCACCTCGGTGGATTCCGGCAGCCGGTTTTCGAGCCCGTACGACTGGTACTGCACCTTCAGGGACGGGCCGCTGAAATTGTGGCAAAGGTCCTCAACGGCGTCCTTCAGGCCGAATTTGAGGAGGGCTTCCGGCATCATGTTGCGAGCCACCCTTCGCAGCTCGCTGATGGAGGAATCCAGCATCTCCAGGGCCCGGTTGAACGAGTTGGCGGATGCCTCGGGAATGTACTGATTGCCTTTCACGACATTCAAAGTTTGCCGAACGCCGGAGAGCATGCCGCCCAGACCGTCGTGCAGGTCGCGAGCCAGCCGGCCGCGTTCCTCCTCCTGCCCGCGGAGCATGGCATCGACGGCAGACAGCTGTTTTTCCTGTTCGAGTTGTAGAATTTTTTGCTCCCCCAGCTCAATCTGCTGGTGGGTAATGCGCTGTTTATTCCGGGTGTTCTGTACGTACATGAAGCCGAACCCGCCCAACAGGCCAAGGGTGATCCCGAGCCCTACGATGATGCCCTGGCGCTGTTGCAGGCGCAATTGCTGCACCTCGGACTGCGCTTCCAGGCGGCCGATCTCGGCCTCCTTCTGGGCGGTTTTGTACCGGGTTTCCATTTCGGTGGTATGTTGCAGGATGGATTCGTTGATGAGGGAATCCCGCAAGGCGGTATAAGCTTTGCGGTACCCGGCGGCCGTGGCGTCGTGGCCCAGGGCAAGTTCCACATCCGAAGCGGCGAGGTAGGTCTCCTTCAGGTTCTCCCTGAATTTGAACCGGCCGGACAGTTCGATGGCTTTTTCGAGCAGCGGTTCGGCCTCCCGGTAGCGGTACAGGTCGAAGTAGCAGGCGCCGGCGCTGTGGTAAAGCCGCGCGAGGGTTTCCTGTACGCCGACTTCCTCCGCAATAGGGATGCCTTTCAGGGCGTAAGGCAGCCCTTTGGCGGATTCATCGTTGTGCCGGTATTGTTCGCAGATGTTGAGCAGGGCGAGCGCCTGGGTATCCATGAAGCCGTTTTCCTCTGAAATCTGCAGTGCGCGTTGAAAATAGGACAGCGCTTGCTGATGATCGCCCTGGTTGTTGTAGATGATGCCCAGCGAGGAAGCGGCAGCAGCGCTTCCATAGGCATCCTGGTTTTCCTCCGCAATGTTGACGGCCCGCTCGGCATAGGGCAGGGCTTTGGGGTATTGCTTCAGCATCTGATAGGTCATGGAAATGTTGTTGAGCAGGGAGCTCAGGTAAACGGGGTTGTCCATTTTTTCCACCATCGGGAGGGCAGCCAGTTGGTACTCCAGGGTTTTGTCGTAATCGGCGAGGAACTGGTAGGAATTGGCCACATTGGCCAGGCTGGCCACGGTCAGGCGCCGGTGCCCCAGTTGTTTGCCGATTTCAAGTCCCCTCAAATTGAGCGCAAGCGCCTCTTCCAATGCGCCTTTTTGGTTGAGGACGTCGGTGCACCAGCTGATGGTCTTGCCCTCGTAAAACGGGGTTTTCAGTTCTTTGCTCAATTGCAGCGCCTGCCGGTAATACCGTTCGGAGGAATCGAGGTTGACGTATTCGTAGTAGTTGCCGATCTGGAGCAGGGTCAAAATCCGGTTGGTATCTGCCGGAGCCGTCTGGAGGATTCCTTTCAGACTGTCCACATTGGTCTGCGCCGGTACCCGGACCGACAGCAACAACCCTATCCCGATGAGTACGACTGGCTTCATGACAAGGGAATTGATTCGGCAAATTTTGGTAATAACTTGTTCATTTCCAATAGCCAAACACAAAATACCCTTTTTCGGGGATATGAAAATCCTCTTTTCCGTCGATTGATTTTCTGATCAACACCCGTGCACTTTTGCACCATTCATTTTGATCACCAAAAAATCTG
This sequence comes from uncultured Lewinella sp., assembly GCA_937873655.1. GTDB lineage: Bacteria > Bacteroidota > Bacteroidia > Chitinophagales > Saprospiraceae > JACJYC01. The sequence goes on from CALMYQ010000045.1 coordinate 6,810, forward strand.
AAATCATGTCTGTTCAAACCGCAATTTCCAACCTTGAAACCGTACAGCAAATCTATGCCGCCTTCGGGATGGGCGATGTTCCCGCTATCCTCGACAAGCTGTCGGATGACGCCGTTTGGGAGCATTACGGCAATACCGACCTGGTGCCCTTTGCCGGTAAATTCGTCGGAAAAGGCGAGGTTCTCCGGTTTTTCCAGCTGCTGAGCCAGAACACCCGGTTTTCGAATTTTCAGCCTAGCAATTTCCGGGAAGAAGGCCATACTGTGATCAACGATTTGTACATGGATGCCATGGCCGTACCGACCGGAAAGACCATGCAGGCCACGGTCACTTTTTACTGGACCTTCGACAGCCACGGCAAGGTCGTTCATTGGAAAAATGAAGGGGATATCCACCTCATTGATGCCGCGTTTACGGCTTAGTGGCCGCACAGAATACTGTTTGAGCCCGACCTAAGAAATCAGGGCAAAGAGGGCTGTCAGGCAATCAAAACCACCAGGCTTCAGCTAAAATCTACAGGCGAGTTTATTCTGTGCATATGCATAATTACTCTTAAGTGAATTTTTTGCGTATGAATTTTTGAACTAACTGCAAAACCGTCTACCGTCCCAACAAATATCCGTAAACCCTATCCCCACGAGCGCTGATCATCAGCGGCGCCGGCATTTGCTCCGACTCGGCCGGGAAGAACGCATATTTCCCTGCGACCGGGTATCCAGGCAGGACGTTGCCGTCGGCATCCAGCAGCCAGATCTGTTCCCGGGTCCGGTCCTGCAGCCCGATGAAGGATTGGTTGAGCCTTGTCGAATGGACGGTCCAGACCGTATCGGGGCGAAAAGGGTAGGTTTGTCTGAACTGCCGGATAAAACCCTGGTCGGAATAGCTGTAGACGCAGAGTTCGCTGCCTTCCAGGGCCAGGTAATCCGTACGGGCGTCGCCCAGGATATGTTCAAACGCCACCCTGACGGAGCGGTTCTCATTGACGGGAACCGCCAGGGTGAAATGCTCGCCGCCCGGGCGAACCACCGTAACCTGCCCCGTGCTGTCGCCGAAGATCAGGCGCTGGTCGCCGGGCAGGTCCTGGAACCCCGTTACCTGGCAAAGACCGCTTCCGAGCCCAAGGACGGGAAACCGCGCCTCGCCGTCCAGCCCGAACGCCATGAGGTTGTCCTGTTCGTTGACGACCACAAAATAGTCGTTGTTGTCAAACCGGAAATGCCTTATCGGTTGTCGCAAGATGCCCAGGTCGGCTTTGGGGCTCCAACCGGGGGCGGGCGTCCCGTTTGACCGGTAGGCGTAAACGGCTCCGGTTGCGGCCGGCACAAAGAAAAAATAGTCGGTGAGGGCGGCGGAATAATAAGGCAAAGGCGCTGCAACCGCCCGGGCTGAGAGCGCCAGCGGGAATCCTTCGGCGGGATTGCCCTCAAAGTCGGTCAGGTAGAGGGCGTTGGGCGTACTCCATACCCACCAGTTCTTGTCGCGAAAACCCTTGACGGCCTGCGGTCGCCCCAGGATCGGCGCCTCCGGCGATTGCATCCAGAGGATCTTTCCGTTCTCATCCAGTGCGTATACCTTCCAGCCGGCATCCTGGACCAGCGCCCGGGCCTTGCCGTTCTCATCTACCGCAAAACCGGGAGGGCCTGCGATCTCGCCGGGGATCTGCGCCGTATAGGCCAGGTTGGCGGGGCCTTTGTCTTCGGCGGCCTTATGCCATTGGCCGGTCCATTGCCAGGTTGTCCCCTCTGGCGAAATATGGATCACCGCCGGTCCGTCTTGGTTCAGGATGCCGGCCATGACGCCTGACTTGGGCAGCCGCGCGGGATCCCAGAACCAGGTGACGGCGTCATCGGGACGCTCCAGATCAAGCGCCCATTCCCGGGCAGCCAGGGCGTCGCCGACGATGAAGCGGTCGATCCATTGGCGGAGGTCGCCGGGGTTCTCGCTGAACACGAGATAGGAATCGATGATGGTGGCCCAGGGGTTGCGGAAATGGCTTTTCGGCACACCCAGCGGGGCGAATATCCCGTCGGAGATCAGGTGTTGAAGCTCGTAGTTGAGGTAGTTGCGCCGTTCGGACAGGCCGGTTTCCGCTGTCAGTTCGCTCAGGCTTTTTTCGGCTGCCGCCCGGTCGGGGTAGCGGATGGCGAGGTTCAGGGCGGGGACCTGCCGGGGCAGGGCATTTTCCAGGGTCAGCAGGATGATCTCGTGGCCGGCCCGGGGCGCCAGGTACCTGTCGAACAGGTTTATGCCGTTCTGATTTCCTTTGAAGGTCCGGAAGGACGGTTGCCGGACCCTGCAGAACCAGGCTGTATTGCCCGGCGCCAGGCTCCAGATCGTGCCGTCGCTGCGCTTGCCCGACGGACGCAGATTGGCCATGCCGGAAGCCGCTCCGGATAGGGTTATCGACGTATCCTGAAACAGGGGGGCTGCAAACTGCAGGACCGGTTGGCCGCCGCCGGGCCAGAACCCGAAGGCCCCTCCGGGTAAGCTTGCTTTAAGTCTTTCCATTCCGGCGGGCAGCAGCCAGCAGGTGTAGTCCGCATCGGCTGACGCCGCCTTGCCGGGCGGCGAAAACCAGGCGGCATCCGCCAGTTGGGCGGCCATTTCTTCCACCTGCAGCGGATTCCGGGCCAGCAGGACGAACCCTTTGGCGACCGCAAGGGCAATGGCGCTTTCCTTGCCGTTTTCTGACCACCCGGCCTGATAAATGTCAGTTCCCCGGAACCTGGATACCTGGAACGATACGTTACCCAACAAGCTTTCCGGGGTTTTTTTCGGCGCATTCCTCAGCGCAAAAGCCAGCGTGAGATCATCCCGGTCCAGGCCGGCAGTGACCAGGGTCAGGCCCGCTCCGGCGCCTTTGAGCAAGGATTGCCATTCCGGTTTTGCGAACAGCCCGGAGAAAAAACGCCAATCTTCGGCTGTATTTGGAAAGGATTCCCACAATGAGGGCGGCCAGGTTTGGGCCAGGGCAGCTGAATCGGCGGGCATCCGGTCCTTTTGCGGCCAATAGACCGCAGCAATTGCGCCCTGGGGGACGGTGCGCCAGATATTCTTTCGGCCGAAAAAGAAAATGCCGGCCAGAATGGCAGCTAAAAGGAGCGCCAATGCCAATACTGCAAATGAAAACTTATTTTTATTCGGCATGAAATCAGTTATTTAGGGGTAAAATCAAATACAAATTAATTGTAAATCGGGTATAAATCCTAACTTTGCTGTCCAGTTAAGTCCCAAGCAAATCACTATGAGAAAATTATTCTTAAGAGCAGCTATTCTTCTTGCTATGACCGCGGTTATTCTGGGGGCATTCGCCGCACATACCCTTTCGTCCAAAATCAGCCCCGATCGCCTTGATGTTTTTCAAACCGGCGTAAAATACCAGATCTATCATGCCTTGTCCTTAATGGGGCTGGGCATCTGGTTCTATTTCAAACAGACCAGCCTCATGAAATGGACCGGCTGGCTGTGGATAGCCGGGACCCTGTGCTTTTCCGGCAGCCTTTATTTTCTGGCTGTCCGTGACTGGCTGGGGTTGAACCTGTCGTGGTTGGGGCCCATTACGCCGATCGGCGGCTTACTTTTCATTTCCGGGTGGCTGGCCCTCTTTCTGGCTACCTTCCAGGAAAACGGAAAGTACGTCCGCAAAGAAGATTGACTATGAGAAACTATGAACGATATCTTGCCCACCTGCGCAAGATCAAGGACCTGGAGAACGCCATGGCGGTTCTGAGCTGGGATAAAGAGGTGAATCTGCCGCCCAAAGGCGCCCGTTTTCGCTCCCAGCAGATGGCCACACTGATGGGCCTGGCGCACGAGCTCTTCACGGCGCCCGATTTTGTGGACAATGTAGGCGAACTCCACCAGGACGGCGCCGCGCTGACGCCGGATGAAAAGCGGAATATCGCCCTGAGCTGGATGGACCTGGACCGGATCCGGAAGCTCGACACGCCGTTTGTCATCCGCTACTCCGAATTGGTTTCGGATGCCTACCAACATTGGCTTGAAGCCCGTGAAGCCAATGATTTCAACATCTTTCAGGGACCGCTGGACAGGCTGGTCGGCGCTACACGCGAAAAGGCCGAAATGCTGGGGTACGACGAACACCCCTACGATATCCTGATGGAGGAGTTTGAAACCGGCCTCCGCTGCCGCGAACTGGATGTCCTCTTCAAAGAAGTGAGTAACGAACTGGCGGATTTTGTACGGGCCATCCGTGAAAAGCCGGTCATTGATGACCACTGTCTGAAACAATATTTTCCGAAGCAGGAACAGTGGGATTTCGGATTGGACCTGCTCAAATCCATCGGCTATGATTTCGCAGCGGGCCGGCAGGATATCTCGCCCCACCCGTTTACCATCAATTTCTCACCGGAAGACGTACGGATCACCACCCGGATCGATGAATACAGCATAGCCCAGATGGTGTGGAGCTGCATCCATGAGGCGGGGCACGCCCTCTACGAACAAGGCCTGCCGCCGGATGCCTACGGCGCACCGATCGGCCGGTTCATCTCCCTGGGCATTCACGAGAGCCAGTCGAGGTTGTGGGAGAACAATGTGGGCCGGGCGCTGCCGTTCTGGAAAGCATACTACAAATCCCTGCAGGCAAAATTCCCGGAGCAGCTCGGCGGCACATCGCTGGAGCAGTTTTACCGCGCGATCAACCGGATCGAGCCCTCGCCCGTGCGGACGGAGTCGGATGAATTGCACTACCATTTCCATATCCTGATCCGGTACGAGATCGAAAAATCGCTGATCGACGGCAGCCTGGCCGTAAAGGACCTGCGCGAGGCCTGGCATGAAGCCTACCGGACCTATCTCGGCCTGACGCCCGCTGACGACCGGGAAGGGGTACTGCAGGACATCCACTGGGCCCACGGCAGTTTTGGATATTTCCCCACTTATTCGCTGGGCAGTTTCTACGCCGCACAATTCTACGCCCAGGCTGTAAAGGACATCCCCGGCCTGGAAGACCGCATTTCGGAAGGGAATACGGCGCCTTTGCTGCATTGGCTCCGGGAAAAAATTCACAGCCAGGGAAGGCGGTACGATGCTGCCGAATTATGCCGGCAAATTACCGGCCAGCCGCTGACGATGAAATATTTTCTGGATTATGCGAAACATAAATTCGGAGAAATATACAATTTATAATCATATTTGCATCCCTAATCCTATTATTAACCAAAACCTAATGATTATGAAGATGAAATTTTTGGCTTTGTTGTCTGCATTGGTCTTTTGTGCATTGGCCACCCCTGCGAAGGCGCAAGGTATTATCAAATTGAACCCCATCGGCCTGGCATTCGGCAGCCTGAATGCGGGTTACGAGACCTTCCTGAACGATAAGAGCTCGGTGTATGTCGGCGCCTCTTTCTATTCCAGGAACCTGATCGGCATCAAATACAGCGGCCTTGGCCTCGACGGTCAGTTCCGCTTTTACCTGTCGAACAATGACCGCCCGAAAGGCCTGTATGTGGCCCCGGCTGCCAGCGTAGGCTTTATCGGATTCAAGGACAATTCCGACAAGTTCAACTACACCCTGATCCGCCTCGGCGCCATCATCGGCTACCAGTGGGTCTTCAGTCAGAAGTTCACGGTTGAGGTGGGTATCGGCCCGTCTTACGGCCTGATCACCGGCAATTATGAGGACAGCGTGGATGTGTTCGGCGACGGCGTATTGCCCATCGGCATCCTCAGCCTCGGCTATATCATCAAGTAGACAACCGCCTGCTCAATCAGGCACGGATGCCGCATTTCGTATGGAATGCGGCATTTTTTTTCTTTATTTTTGCAGTATTTTATGGACGATTCCGGCAATTGGTTCAGCCTGGGTCAAAAACCAGAAGAGTAATGGGAAAGAAAAACCCGGCAGTTGATGCCTATATTGCCGATGCGCAGGCGTTTGCCCGGCCGATCCTGGTCCACATCAGAAGCCTGATGCACAAGGCCTGCCCCGATGTGGAGGAAAAGATGAAATGGAGTTTTCCCAATTTCGAATATAAAGGTCAGATGGCCAATATGGCCGCCTTCAAGGCCCACTGCGCTTTCGGCTTCTGGAAAAGCGCGGTGATGGCCGACCCTGAAAACATCCTGGGCGCGACGGAGGAAAAAGCCATGGGCCAGATGGGCCGCATCACATCGCCCGAGGACCTTCCTTCGGACGAGATCATGATCGCCTACATCCGCGAAGCCATGCGGCTGAACGACGAAGGGATCAAGGCGCCGAAAAAAAAGCCCGATCAAACCAAAGAGGTGGAGGTGCCCGACTATTTCCGGGAAGCCCTCGAAAAAAACGAAGCGGCGCTCATTACCTTCGAAAAATTCAGCCCGTCCCATAAGCGCGAATACCTCGAATGGATTGTGGAAGCCAAAACCGAGGCTACCCGCCAGAAACGGATCGCTACCACCCTGGAATGGCTGGAAGAAGGCAAGCCTCGGAATTGGAAGTATATGTAGATGCTGGATACTGGATGCTGGATACTGGATGCTGGATGCTGGTGGCCCCGCCGTCGCTCTTGAGGGGCTTTGGCGGACGGAGGAGGCTGCCACGTCGAGGCGTATTGGATGCTGGATGCTGGTCGCTGGGTGCTGGTCGCTGGATGCTGCCACGCCGAGGCTTGGTCGGATGGGAGATGCTTGGGACTGCCAACTGCCAACTGAAGGACTGTCAGACGCGGATACCATCGAGTCTCTGACTTGCGAAACGATTCCGGTTTGCAATTGACCGTTCAGAATTTTGTGTCAACCGGACTTTTAACAGGCGCAGCGTGATGAAAATCAAAGCTTTGCGTCTTGCTTGAAAACAATGTTTTGAACAGTCTCGGCCAGCCCGACTTACATCTTACGACTTACAACTTACAACTTACGACTTACAACTTACGACTTACAACTTACGACTT
>CALMYQ010000046.1 GCA_937873655.1 uncultured Lewinella sp.
CAAACCACCCCGAACCCCCAGGCCTCGTCAGAGGCCAAATGTCGGTAGCACGAATCGGACACGGACGCCTCGTGCCGTAGGTACGATATGTGTCAAATTCCCCCAAAAACCAAAAGGTTTTCAAACGAGCATTTGCCCCGCCATAACAAACCATTACCTTTACCCCGCATCACAATACCTCACCAGCCATGTCAAAATTTGCCGTCTTCCTCGCGCTCCTGCCGGCCTGTTTTACCGTCCAGGCCCAGGCCGGCCTCAAAATCAACAGCCAGGGTTATTTCGAAATGCCCGGTCTCAACGTCACCGTTTTCTCGGATATCTACCCGGACGGGCACCAGACCGGCGTCACCGTCATTCAGCACGGGAGCCGGGTGGCCGCCAACGGGGATCTGAGGTTGGAAGCCTCACCCGGCCAATGGTCGCCCGTACCCAAAGGCGGTAAATTGACGGTCGATGAACCCGCTGAAACGATCACCCAGACCCTTTGGTATCCCGACAGCACCAAGAACCGCACCGGGTTCAATCCTATTTTGTATCCCGACCTCGTTTTTTCCTACAAGGTGGAGGTCAAAGCCCTCGAAGGCAGCAGCTTTTCCGTTGCCGTCCACCTCGACAAGCCCCTGCCGGCGGAATGGATCGGCAAAGTGGGCTTCAATTTCGAACTCTTTCCCGGCGAGCTCTTCGGGAAAAGCTGGCAACTGGACGGGCAAACCGGCATTTTTTACCAGCAACCGAACGGCCCGGTAGAAGACGCCTACGGCGGGCCGCTGTCAACCGCCCTGGCCACCGGTAAAAAGCTCGTCGTGGCGCCGGAATCCGACCTGCAAAGAATGGCGGTCACCTCCCACACGGGCACCCTCCAACTCCTCGACGGGCGCACCAATCACAACAACGGCTGGTTCATCGTCCGGGAAACAGTACGCGCCGGCGCAACGACCAATGCCATTCAGTGGACCATCACGCCCAACGTCGTCCCCGGGTGGCAATACCAGCCCGTGGTCCAGATTTCCCAGGTCGGCTATCACCCCGATCAGCCGAAAAAGGCCGTCATCGAACTCGATCCCAACGACCAACGGATCCGCGACATGCAGCTTTTCCGGCTGGGCGAACAGGGCAGAACGCTCGTCCGTTCGGGTAAGCCCACAGCCTGGGGGAATTTCCTGCGCTACCGCTACCTGACCTACGATTTTTCGGATGTCCGCGATCCGGGCATGTACCTGCTCGCCTACGGCGATACCGAAACCCACCCGTTCAAGATCGGCCGGGATGTATACGAACGCCATGCCTGGCAGCCGGTGCTGGAATACTACCTGCCCGTGCAGATGTGCCATATGCGGATCAATGAGAAATACCGGGTCTGGCACGACTACTGCCACCTCGACGACGCCCTGATGGCCCCCGTGGACACCAACCATTTTGACGGGTACCTGCAGGGCCCTTCTACATTAACGAAATATCAACCCCTTCAGGCCGTCCCCGGTCTCAACCAAGGCGGATGGCACGACGCCGGCGATTACGATCTCCGGGTGGAATCCCAGATCGGGACCGTCTGGAACCTGGCGCTGATGATCGAGGAATTCGGCCTGGATTACGACGCCACTTCCATTGACCAAACCACCCGGGTCGTGGAGATCCACCAACCCGACGGCAAATCGGACGCCATCCAGCAGATCGAACACGGGCTGGCCAGCGTACTGGGCGGCTACCGGTCGCTCGGCAGGCTTTACCGCGGCATCATCTGCCCGACCTTGCGGCAATACGTGATGCTCGGCGACGCTTCCTCCATGACGGACAACCTGACGTACGACGCCTCCCTGAAAACCGGTGAAAAAACGGGCGATAATTCCCCGGTATTCGACGACCGCTGGGTGTTCACCGAAGAAAATCCCGGCCGGGAATTATATGTCTCTGCCGGATTGGCGGCGGCCTCGCGGGTGCTCCTGAAAAGCAATCCCGAACTATCGAAAGAAGCGCTGTCCACAGCAATTGCCCTGTTCAACAATGCAAAACCCGGCGAACGCACGGCCTCCAACCGCGTGATCGCCCTGGCAGAACTGCTCCTGGCCACCAGGGACGACCGATACAGCCAGGCGCTCGTGGACATGCAGGAGGTCATCACAGCGCAGATCCCGCGCTGCGGCTGGGCCCTGGGGCGGGTAATGCCGTTGATCAAAAATGAGGCATTCCGCAAAGCGATCCGGGAAGCCGTCGGCGCATACGAAACCCGCCTGAAAAAAGAGCAGGAGGCCGATTCGCCCTACGGGGTCCCCTACAAACCCAATATCTGGGGCGCCGGTTGGAATATCCAGCATTTCGGCGTCGAGCAATACTTCTTTTACAAAGGCTGGCCCGACCTGTGCAGCCCCGACTTCTTCATCAATTCCCTCAATTTTGTGCTGGGTGTTCATCCCGGCGTCAATACCTCGTCCTTTGCTTCGGGTGTCGGATCACAATCCGTAACGGTGGCCTACGGCGTCAACCGCGCGGATTGGTCGTATATCCCCGGCGGTGTGGCTTCGGGTACCGCGCTGATCCGGCCTGACCTGCCTGAATTAAAGATCTGGCCGTTTTTCTGGCAACAGACGGAGTATGTGATGGGCGGGGGATCTACGAACTATATGTTTTTGGTGTTGGCGGCGGAGGATATGTTTAGAGAGTGAGAGCCCGCCTTCGCCCGAGGCTACGGCGGATAGGAGGTGTGAGGGTGTGAGAGGGTGAGAGGGTGAGAGCCCGCCTTCGCACGAGGCTACGGCGGACAGGAGGCGAGAGGGAGGGTTGGATTTCGCCGCCTTTGACAGGAGGGCTACACAAATGTCGATTGGTCCGGTTTCAGGGAAGGGCGGATTCCCCTACCTTTGCCGGGTAAAATTTCCTGAATGCCGTTGCGAATGCTGTTCACCCATTCCTACTTTTTGAAATTGGATCCGAAACAGGACCAGTGGAACAAGCCGTATCCGCCGGTGATGACGTTGCTGGCGGCGGCGGGGGTTTTAGAGGGTGAGAGGGTGAGAGGGGTGAGAGGGAGAGAGGAGGACAATCATACAATCGCCTTTTTCGACACCATGTTCGCGGACGGTCCGGAGGCGATTTTTCCGGTTCTGGAACGGGAACGGCCGGATATGCTGGTCATATTCGACGACGGGTTCAATTACCTCACCAAGATGTGCCTGACCAATATGCGGGAAGCCGCCTGGAACATGGCCCGAAAAGCGCAATTGGCAGGCTGTAAGGTGGTGGTTTGCAGCTCGGACGCGACGGACCATTACCGCGCATATCTCGATCATGGCGTCGATTTTGTCCTGCTGGGTGAAGGCGAACAAACATTGGCCGAATTGGTCAAGGCACTGGATGCCGGACAACCGGCGGATCAATTGCCGGGGTTGGCCTGCAAGGTGAACGGGGCGGTCAGGGTCAATCCGCGGCGACCCGTGATGAGCGACCTGGATGCGCTGCCCCTGCCGGCGTGGGAACTGGTGGACCTGACCGAATACAGGCGCCGGTGGGAAACGCACTGGGGGTATTTTTCCCTGAATATCGCCACAACGCGCGGATGTCCCTTCAAATGCAACTGGTGCGCCAAACCCATCTACGGCGATACCTATAAAATGCGCAGCCCGGAACACGTTGTAGCCGAGATCGAAATGCTGCAGGAACTGACCCCGTTTGAGCATATCTGGTTTTGCGACGACATTTTCGGGTTGAAACGGACCTGGGTGCTCGAATTCGCGGAACTGATCCGACAAAAAGGCATCCGGCTCCGGTACAAGATCCAATCGCGCGCCGACCTTCTCGTCATGGACCAGTATATTGAAGGATTAAAAGCCTCCGGTTGCGAGGAGGTTTGGATGGGGGTTGAAAGCGGCGCCCAGGAGATACTCGACGCGATGGACAAAGGCATTACCCTTGATCAGGTCCGGACGGCAACCCGCAAGTTGAAAGAAAACGGGATCAAACCCTGCTTTTTCATCCAGTTCGGCTACCTCGGCGAAACGGCAGACCAGATCCGCCAAACCATCGACCTGATCATGGAACTGATGCCGCACGACATCGGCATTTCCGTTTCCTATCCCTTGCCGGGTACCGGTTTTTTCGAACGGGTGCGGAATGAGCTGGTCGGGAAAGCCAACTGGACGGATTCCAACGACCTGGACCTCATGTTCAAAAACACCTACCCGCCCGAATTCTATAAAAAACTCCACCACTTCGTCCACCAGAAATTCCGACGGCGGCATGCCCTGGCCAAGCTCCGTTCGCTGCTTCAAAATCCAGCTACCATAAACCGAAACAGCCTGAAAAAAGCCCTTTCCATCCTGTATTACGGCCCTTCCTCCGTGTTGGCCAAACGACGGTTAAAAGCCATCCAACCCGATGCAGCCGACAGCCTTTGACCAATACGCCGCCGATTACGATGCCGAATTCACCCATTCGGCTGTCGGGACGGTACAGCGCAGGCAAGTCTGGAAAGCCCTCATGCCCTACCTGTCCCGATCCCCCGAGATCCTGGAGGTGAATTGCGGCACTGGTGAAGACGCTATCCGCCTCGCCCGGACTGGCGCCACGGTGCTGGCAACGGATATATCCGCAGAAATGATCCGCATTGCCGGAGCGAAAAGAACCCCGTCCGGGGCAATCAACCCGGATTTTCTTCAGGCGGGTTTTCTGGACCTGACCAACCGGGTCAAGGGCCGGAGTTTCGACCTCATTTTTTCCAATTTCGGCGGATTGAATTGCCTTTCGCCCGAAGAAACCCGGACAGCCGTCGCGTGTTTTTACCAATTATTGAACCCCGGAGGCCGGCTCTTTCTGGTTTATATGAGCAGGCATTGCCTATGGGAAAGCCTCTATTTCCGGTGGAAAGGCCAGCGGCAGGTGGCCGTCCGGAGGCATGCCGGATTTGCCGAGGCCCGGATCGGAAGAGAAAAGATCGGGACCTGGTATTATACGCCCGGGGAGTTGAAAGCTCTTTACCAATCGGGGTTCATGTTGCTGGATCTGCGGCCCGTAGGACTCTGTGTGCCGCCGTCCTATCTGGAGGGTTGGGCCGGAAAAAGGACGCGATGGCTGAAAATCATGGAAAAGGCAGACAGGTTGCTGAATTTCTCAGCGCTTGCCGATTATGCCGACCATTTTGTCATTACATTTGAAAAAAAGCCGGAAAATATCGGATGAAAATACTGCTGACACACGGCTATTTCCTGAATGAAGATCCCCGGGAGCAGGCGATCATGAAGCCCTACCCTCCCCTGGGGTTACTGTATATTTCGGCTTACCTCGAGGAAAACGGATTCGACAACGATGTATTCGACACCACTTTTTCAAGGTTTGAATCATTAAAGAATTACCTCGATGAGCATCAGCCCGGCCTGATCGGCATTTACACCAACCTGATGACCAAGCTCAACGTGTTGAAGATTGTCGAATACGTCCGGAACACGCCTTCCCTGAGGCATTGCAGGATCGTTCTGGGCGGACCGGAGGTCAGGCACCACGCCGCCAATTTCCTGGCTGCCGGCGCCGATGTCGTTGCCTTCGGGGAGGGCGAGCAAACCATGCTGGAACTGTCCCGGTTCTACACCGAAAACCCGGCAGGACCGCCTGCCGAAATCCCGGGAATCGCCTGGCTGGACGCGGACGCCGACCCGGTCTTCAATCCGGAACGCGGACTGATGAAAGAACTGGACGAGCTGCCCATGCCCAACCGCAAAAAGATCGATCTGCAGCGGTATTTTGACGCCTGGCGGGGTCGGCACGGCTACGCGATGGTCTCGGTCAGTACCATGCGGGGCTGCCCCTATGCCTGCAAATGGTGCAGCCGGGCGGTCTACGGGAAATCCTACCGGCGAAGGAGCCCGGCCAAAGTGGTGGAAGAACTGGAATACCTGAGAAGCCATTACGATTTTGACAACATCTGGTTTGTCGACGACGTCTTCACCATCAACCACCGCTGGATGCGGGATTTTGCCGACCGGATGGCGGAAAAGGACTGGGTCATCCCCTACGAGGTCATCACCCGGGCCGACCGGATGAACGAGGAGATCGTCGGGCTGTTGAAACAAACCGGCTGCTTCCGGGTCTGGATCGGAGCCGAGAGCGGGTCGCAAACCGTGCTGGATGCCATGAAGCGGATGGTCCGGATTGAAAAAGTGACGGAGATGGTCCGCCTCACCAAACAACACGGCATGGAAACCGGGAATTTCATCATGTTGGGTTATCCAGGTGAAAAAGAAGCCGATATCCGCCGGACCCTGCACTTTCTGAAAGCAGCCGAACCCGATCATTTTACGCTGACGGTAGCCTACCCCATCAAAGGCACGGAAATGTACGCGGAGACGGAAGGGGAATTCCTGACCTCCCACCCGTGGGAAACCTCCACTGACCGGGATATCGATTTCAAACGGCCGTATAGCCGCCGGTACTACCAGCACGCTATGAACTGGATCCAGCGGGAAATGGCCGCCCGAAGCCTGTCGGGTTTCAGTGCGCTCAAGACCAGGGTAAGGGCGTGGTCCGCCCGCCTGGGCATGCTCCGGGAACGAGCCTTCGCGCCGATGCTGAACCGGTCAAAGGCCTGAGGCATGCAGTTCCGGCGGATCAAACCGATCCTGTTTTCCGTTCTCGCCCAATTCGCGACCCCGGTTACCAGGATATTCCTTTCCCTGGCCGTTATCCGATTGTATTCCAATGAATGCTGGGGCGCTTACGTGCAGTATTATCTCGTGATCACGCTGTGCATGGTGGCTGTCAACTGGGGCAGTCGGGATTTCCTGTTGCGTGCGTTCAGCCGGGAGCCGCAAGCCATTCAAAAAACATTATCGGGATCAATGGCCGGCAAAACGGCGATCGCACTGGCGGTGGTCCTGGTTCTGTGGCTGACGCCCGTCCCGTTCAACAAGGCGCTGATTGCGCTATGGATCGGAGGCCAGTTGAGCTGGCAGTTCTTTGAATCGCTGAATACCTACAGGCGGTTGTTCCTGCAAGCGAGTTTAGCAGAATTGGGGCTTACCGGCATGATGATCGCCGTCATCCTGTCCCTACCGATGACCATCACCGGGCTGCTGGCCCTTTTCATCGTCTCGGAATGGGCGAAAGGGCTGGTTTTTGCGATCTTCAACCGGAAATATTTAGCGGTCAAATGGATCTCGTTCCGGTCGGGATTGGCTTTTCTAAAGGATGCGGCCCCGTTTTTGCTGGTGGTGCTTACAGGGGCTGCCGCTGCCCGGGGCGACCTGTACATGCTGGCCCTGAAAATGGACGAGGGCCACCTCGCCCAATACCAGGTCTTATCGAATTTCATCCAGTCCGGCCATCTGCTGGCGTCGGCTATTTTGCTGCCCTTCATCAAAAATCTTTACCGGTTGCCCAAAGATTCCGTCTACCGGCTGGAGCGGCGATTTCTGCAGGCCGGCCTTTTGATGACCCCGCTGCTGGTCCTGTTCATTTACGGGGTTGTCCATTTCGGATACGGTTTCCGGTTCTATGCAACGGATTACCTATTGTCAGCCGGGCTGATCCTGACCTATTTCCTGTATTTCATCCGGATGCAAATGGCCTACCGGCAAAACCGCCTTCCGGAACTGACGATCATCCTGTTGATCATGGGATTATGCAAGGTCGGAGGCAGCATCTGGCTGGTACCGGCATACGGCATCACGGGCGCTTTGACGGCAGCCCTGATCTCTTATCTTGCAGGAATTGTCGGCTTTTGGCGAACAGGTAACCGGGTGGGATCCGGGGATAATGGGTACTTTTGAATGCAATTGTCAGTTGTCAGTTGTCAATTGTCAATTGTCAGTTGTCAGTTGTCAGTGGGGGTAAGGCGATGTTTCGGCTTTACAACGGACGCGCGGCAATGAAACAGTGAAACAATGAAACAATGAAACCATCCAACATACTCCTCTTCAACCCGCGGGCAACGGACTACAAAGCCCGGATCCCGAACTCAGTGCTGCAGGTGGCTGCCAGCGTTGAGGGGCGGCACGAGTGGGTGATCGTGGACGGCAACCTGGAAACCGACCCCGAGCAAAAGATCCTGGATTACCTCCGGACAGGCCGGTTCGGTTTTTTCGGCTCCACGGTCATGCCGGGGCCCCAATTGCGGCAGGCCATTCCCATTACGCGGAAAGTCAAGGAATTGCATCCTGAAATCACGACCATCTGGGGCGGATATTTCCCGGCCAACCACCCCGGGGTTTCGCTCAATTCCGGTTTTGTGGATTATGTGATCGACGGGCCTGGCGACAAGGCTTTTCCGGATCTCGTCGCAGCGTTGCTTGACAACAGGCCGGTCGATGGAATCCACAACCTGGTTTACCTGGGGGACGGCAAACTGATCCGCACGCCGAAAGTCAACATTTACCCCTACGACGAGCTGCCCGATCTGCCGTACGAAAAGCTCAACACCCTCTACCCGATGCAGCAGTACCTGGGCAAAAGTTTCCTGGGCAACCGGACGATCGCCTACCACAGCAGTTTCGGCTGCCCGTTCAAATGCGCTTTTTGCGCCGTTGTGCCGATCTATCAGGCCAAATGGAACGGCAAATCCGCCGAACGAATGTACCGCGACATCAAATTTTTGAAAGCGGCCTACGGCGGCGACGCCATCGAATTCCACGACAACAATTTCTTTGTGTCGGAAAAACGGACCGCCGCCTTTTCCGGGCTTATGCGCGATGAAGGCATGAACTGGTGGGGCGAGGCCCGCATAGATACCGTAGACAAATACAGCGACGAGACCCTCGCGCTCATGCGGGAAGCCGGTTGCCGGATGATCTTTTTCGGCGCCGAATCGGGCAACGACCAGCTCCTGGATTTCATGGACAAAGGCGGCAGACAAACCGGCGCGCAGATCCTGCGTTTTGCAAGCCGCATGAAACAATTCGACATCATCCCGGAATATTCCTTCGTGCTCGGATGGCCCGCTGCGGATGAACATGAATCGCTGCGGCAGGTGGAAGCGGAGATCGATTTCATCCGCCGGGTCAAGGACCGGAATCCGGCCACGGAGATCATCATTTACATCTACAGCCCGGTGCCGACTGAAGGGTCCGAAATGTTCAAAAAAGTCCAATCGCTTGGTTTTTCCTTTCCCCGGAAACTGGAAGACTGGCTGGACCCCGCCTGGGAAAACTTCGACCTCCGCAAGAATCCGCTCACCCCGTGGCTGACCCCCCGCATAATCGACAAGATCCGGGATTTCGAGGCGGTCCTGAACGCCTACTACCCCACCGTATCCGACGTAAAGCTGAGCGGTTTCCAGCGAAAGACGATCCGGAACCTGGCGTCCCTGCGGTACCGGACCCGGATCTACAACCGGCCCTACGAATTGAAGCTCCTTCAGCGATTCTGGCTGAAATACCGGCAACCTGAAAAAGAGGGATTCTGATGAGGGGTCTGTTCCGAATGGCGATGAGCCGCTTGTATAAACCGGTCCTGGAACGGTACCTGCGCAAGGACCGCACCTGGCGGTACAACGGTTTCCGCATGGACATTGCCAACAGCGTTTTCCACCCGGCATTTTTCGGGAGTTCCAGGGTTTTTGCCTGGTTTATAAAGCGTCAGGACCTGTCCGGAAAGACGCTGCTGGAAATCGGCTGCGGCAGCGGACTGCTGTCTATGGTCGCCGCAGCCGGCAAGGCCGTCGTGACCGCCGTGGACATCAATGAAAAGGCGGTGGAATGCGCCCGGCAAAATGCGAAAATCAACGGATTGGAAATGACGGTGATCCACTCAGACCTCTTTGAAAAGGCACCGCTGCAGCAATTCGACCTGATCATTTGCAATCCGCCTTATTTTCCTGCGGAGCCAAAAAATCCGGGGGCTTATGCCTGGTATTGTGAAGATGACTTCGGATTTTTCCGTCGTTTTTTTGCGGCAATTCCGGCGTTTATACATCCGCATAGCCGGATTTGGCTCATTTTATCCGAAGTTTGCCGGCTGGATGCGATTTCCGCCGTTGCTGAAGAAGCGGGTTTCCGTTTAAAAAAGATCCTGACCGAACAAAGCCAGTTTGAAATCTTTATTATTTTCGAAGCCGAACGAAATACGGCGTAAAAGCTGAGCCCCGAACACTGCATGTTGACAATTTATGGCCACACTCTCCGATAAGTACAGATTTGATGATTATGGTCTTGCCGGCGCCTTGATGTTCCTCCTGTTGGGCTGGTATTTTCTGATCCGGAGCGGCGATCAGCCTTTGGGCGATTTTGCCAATTACTACTATGCCGGCCGGATGCTGGCAGAAGGTCGCTTCAATCAGGATGCCTACGATCCCTATCAGTTCAACAAGATGATCAGCGAGCGGACAGAGGAATCCGTTTTTGTCAATTTCACCCCTGTACCGCCCGCCAGTTCGGTTTTCTATCTCCCCTTCTCGTTGATCCGCAATCCACGGCAGGCTAAAATGCTGTTCAGTTTCCTGGGGCTGATCTTTTTTGCCATGGTTTACTATCGCTTTCTGCGGCATAAGGACATGCACCGCAAGCTGCCGCTGATCTTCATTCCACTGGTCTTCTACACTCCTTTACAAAACAACATCCTGCAAGGCCAATCCTACCTGTATCTGCTGGCCTGCCTGTTGGAGGGCTACCGGCAATGGGAGAAAAAAAAGCCGGTTTGGGCGGGTATGTTGTGGGCTGTCCCGATTGCGTTGAAAATTTACCCGGGCATCCTGATCCTGTCGTTGTTTTTCCAGAAAGGCCGCAGCGTATTGATCGCTGTTATCGGGTTCACGGCATTGTTCTCGCTATCTCCGTTCCTGGTGACGGATGCGGCGGTCACAACCGATTATTTCACCCATATCCTACCACGGCTTTTGAAGGGAGAGATCAACGATCCGTTTTCTCATTTCCATCAATCGGTTTCGGCCTTGCTGAACAAATTGCTGGTTTTCGACCAGCACCTGAACCCGGCGGCGGGACACCATAAGTCGTTGTTATCAGTCGGGTTGAACTGGATTTACCAGATCAGTTTACTGGGGGCGCTTCTGCATTTATGGTCCGGCCAGGGAAGCAGCCGTTTTTTCCGGTTTTCCGTTTCGTTCCTGGGCGCATTTTTACTGGTCAGTTACGGTTCGACGTATAGCCTGATGTTGTTGTTGCCGTTGTATTTAGCCCTTGTTCTCATGCCGGGAGTTAATAACCTGACCCGGGTTGCGCTGATCCTGTTGATAGCGGCGGCGTCCAACATTCCGATCTATTTGTTGGGCGAAATGCCGGTTTTGGTCCAGTTTCCGCGGCTGTTTGCGATGCTCGGGCTTTTTTTCGGATTGGTTTGGCTGATTCGGCCCCGGATCGAAGGCAAGGTCATTGTGTTCACATCGCTGGTCATCCTGTTCAAAGGCCTGGCGCTCGACTTCCCCCGGAAAGCAGAAGGCGATTATTACCTCAAAGACAACCGGTACGGGATCATTCACAGCTATGAATTCAAGGATCGATCCCTTTATCTGCGGCACCTGAACCGGGACGGCATTCTGGAAAGCGCTGTCCCGGTCAGGGATACCATCTGGCAGGATGCCGACCTGACCACCTGCGATAATCAGATCTATTTCCGAAACAAGCCCATCACCCGGTCGCCCGGAAAAAAACAGCAGCCTTGCCGGTTGAACGGCGATGAGGTGATCTTTTTGTCGGATGAAAAGCGGGGGGTGGGATTTTATACGTTGCGGCGGATGGTGCTGCCGCCAATTGACCAGGTGATAAATATAATCGCTCCTGAAAACGTGCCCAACTAGCGCCATTTTTCATTTTTTACCTAAATTACCCCGCAAACAGCCGTCATCATGAAACCAGGAACCATTCTTTCCGCCTTTATCCTTCTATTTATTTGCTCTTCCCTGACGCCGCTTGTCGCTCAGATCACCGGTTTCAGCCCGGATCAGGCAGCCGCGCAGGAAAAACTGGAAAAACAGTTCGACGCCCAGCTCAAGGCCTCCGATCTCGACCAGTGGATGAAGCAATTATCGTTGCACCCGCACCACGTCGGTTCGCCCTGGGACAAGGCCAACGCCGAATTCATGGCCGCCCAATTCAAATCCTGGGGTTTTGACACCCGCATCGAGGAATACCAGGTGCTCTTTCCGACGCCTAAATCGCGCCTGCTGGAAATGGTGGGGCCTACCAAATTCAAGGCCGGCCTGACAGAGCCGCCCGTCAAAGGGGACGCTTCTTCCCAACAGACGGCGGAGATGCTGCCGCCTTTCAATTGCTATTCCATTGACGGCGATGTCACCGGCGAGCTCGTCTTTGTCAATTACGGCATTCCGGCCGATTACGAAGAATTGGAAAAACGGGGTATCGACGTAAAGGGCAAGATCGTGATCGCCAAATATTACGGTTCCTGGCGGGGCATCAAACCCAAGGTAGCCGCCGAAAAAGGGGCTATCGGTTGCATCATCTATTCCGACCCCAGGGAGGACGGCTATTTCCAGGGCGATGTTTACCCCAAAGGCGCCTACAAGAATGCCGACGGCGTACAACGCGGCTCGGTCCTGGACATGCCGCTGTTTCCCGGCGATCCGCTGACCCCAGGCTACGGCGCCACTAAAGATGCCAAACGGGTGCCCGTCGGAGAGGCGGAAACCCTGACCAAGATCCCCGTGCTGCCCATTTCCTACGAGGACGCCCAGCCGCTGCTGGCTGCCCTGGAAGGGCCCGTAGCGCCGTCGGGCTGGCGGGGCGCATTGCCCATCACCTACCATATCGGCCCCGGGCCGGCCAAGGTGCACCTCAAACTGGAATTCAACTGGGACGTCAAGCCGCTGTATAATGTCATCGCCACCATGAAAGGCAGCGCCTACCCCGATCAATGGGTGATCAGGGGCAATCACCACGACGCCTGGGTACACGGCGCCAACGACCCCGTCAGCGGCATGGTAGCCGTCATGGAAGAAGCCAAGGCCGTAGGCGAACTGGTCAAAACCGGTTGGAAACCCAAGCGTACCCTGATCTATTGCGGTTGGGACGGCGAAGAACCCGGCCTGCTGGGCTCGACGGAATGGGCCGAAAACCACGCCGGCGAACTGCAGCAAAAAGCGGTTGCCTACATCAATACCGACGGCAACGGCCGCGGATTCCTCGGCGGCGGCGGCTCGCATACCCTTGAAAAATACTTTGACGAAGTATCCAAAGCCGTCACCGACCCGCAAACCGGCCTGACCGTTTTCGAACGGCGCAAGGCCCGCATGATGGTCGATGGACAAACCGAGCCCAAGTTCTACGAATTATCTGCACTCGGTTCCGGTTCGGACTATACGCCGTTCATCCAACACCTCGGCATCGCTTCCATCAACCTGGGTTTCGGCGGCGAGAGCGGCGGCGGCGAATACCATACCGGTTATGACTCCTACGAGCATTATACCCGGTTCAAGGACATCGGTTTTGAATACGGCGTGGCCCTGGCGAAAGTAGCCGGCCGGCTGACCCTGCGCCTTTCCGAAGCGGAGGTCCTGCCGTTCGAGTTCCAGCATTTCAGCCAGACCGTCAGCAAGTACGCCGACGAGGTCATGAAACTGGCCGACCGCCTGCGGGATGAAACCGCCAAAGAAAACCGGCTCATCACCGACGGTTATTACAAAGCCGCAGCCGATCCGACCGAGACTTTCATCGTGCCGGAAACCAAGGAGGAAGTGCCCTACTTCAACTGGGCGCCCCTGCAAAATGCGCTGGCTGAACTCAAGAAAAGCGTTGCCGCCTACGACGAGGCCATGAAAGCCGGCATACCTGCCGAAAAACAGCGCGAGGCCCTCAACCTGGCCCTTATGAAAATGGAGCAAAGCCTGACGCGCGAAGAGGGTCTGCCGCGCAGGCCCTGGTTCAGGCATCAGATCTATGCACCGGGATTTTACACCGGCTACGGGGTTAAAACCCTGCCGGGCATCCGGGAAGCCATCGAGGAGCGGAAATACGACGAAGCCCAGGAACAGATCCTTATTGCAGGACAGGTGCTGTCGAAATTTGCCCGGGAGGTGATGCGGGCGGCCGAGTTGTTGAAGCGGGCTTAGATTTTGGTTTATGGTGGTTGGTTTTGGTTTATGGTGGTTGGTTTTGGTTTATGGTGGTTGATTTTGGTTCATCAGCCCTAACAACAATAAACCACCACAAACCCGCCTCCGCCGAGGCTATGGCGGGCGGAGCAAACAATAAACCCGCCTTCGCCGAGGCTTCGGCGGGCGGAGCAAACAACAATAAACCACATAACCCATATTGTCGGCGATCTTGCGGGAAGAGGGAAACCCGTCATTTTTGTGCAATCCGTTTGCAAGCCATTTTTTATTGCCTTACTTTTGCACCGATGAAACGTGGCGCAGCCATATTGCTATCTCTCCTGATCGTTTCAGTATCCCTGAAAGATCTGGCCATCTATTTTTCCTTCCAGCTGAACCGGAATTATATCGCCCGGAACCTTTGCGTCAACCTGGACAGTCCCGAGGTCATGTGCTACGGCAAGTGTTTTCTGGACAAGGAATTGAAGAACAGCAACGAAAAAACCGGGACATATCCCATGCCGGATCGCCAGGACAGGACGGTCTTCATCTTTAATGCCCTGAAGAAGCCGGTAAACCCCACCGCAAAGGGGGTGATTTCACTGCCCTCGTTTCATTACCGGGCATTTTTCCCGAGTCCCGGCCTCGAAAGCGTTTTCCACCCGCCCCGGATCGCCTCATTGAGTATCGGTTAAAAAACAGCTTTCCTCATTGATTCGGTCGCTTAACCTGACAAGCTCATTATCAACAGCTTATATCTCCATAAGATGACAGAAACGGGGAAGTGATTTTTTGACCGGTCCTTACCGCCTGATTTTCCATTTACCCATTGTAAAAATCAAAAAAATGGTCAGAAGGATTATTCTTCTGTCCGTGATCGGGTTGTTGGGTTGGAATGTCGCCTTTTCGTGCGACGCCTGCGGCTGCAGCATCACCGGCAGCGGTGTCGGCATGCTGGTTTCCTACCGCAACAATTTTGCAGGCCTGAGCTGGTTTTCCACGCCTTATCAGGCTTCACCCGACCATGGCTTCGGTTCAAAAGACCGCTTTCAAACGCTTGAATTTGCCTTTCGCTTTCATATTGCCTCGCGGCTCAAACTGCTGATCAACCAGCCGTACCGCATCAACGCGCGCACTCTGGACGGGGAAACCGAGCAGGTATCCGGCATTTCCGATACCCGCATCATGGGCGCCTACACCCTATTCAGGGACGTGCGCCTGGGAGCGCGCAATAAATTGTTTCTGGAGGTCGGCGCCGGCATAAAAGCGCCCTTGGGCAGGTACGATGCCCATATCCACGACCAGGAATTGCCGGAAAACTTCAACCTGGGCAACGGCAGCTGGGCCGGGCTTTTGCAGGCCAATCTGGTCGTCACACGGCAAAATTCCGGTTTGCTGGCCGCCGGCACCTATCAGTACAATACAGCAACGGCCGCCGGCTACCGGTTCGGCCGGCAGGTTTCCGGACAACTGATCGGCTTCCGGGAGATTGCACTGGGCCGCATGGTAAGCCTGATCCCCAACGCGGGACTGACGGCCGAATGGGTCAGCGACGACCACTATGCCAACGGCAATATCGTGCCGGGCACCAGCGGCAGCGGCCTGTTCGCCTCCGGCGGCGTCAACCTGAAATTCAACAATTTTTATATCGGCGCATCGTTTGCCCAACCGCTGGCGCAAGATTACAGCCATGGGGAAGTGATCGCCAAAAGCAGGGTCTCCTGCCAAGTATCCTATCTTTTCTAAACTAAAATTTCATCGAAAATGAAAAAAATGTTGTTTCTCCCGCTCGCTATTGCCCTGATTGGTTTCGCCGCCTGCAAGGACAAGGAGGACATGGGAACGGACTACGATTACCACGCCCATATTCATTCGCCGAACACCGACGCCAAGCACATTGACGACGCTATTCACATTGAAGTGGATTTTGAAAGCCATACCGGCGAAACGGTGCACCATATCAACATCCGGATCTACAACAAGGCGACCAATGTGGAGGTATACAACAAACCCACGGACGCCCACGTACACGCGACTAGCGGCGAATACACCTACGAGGACGATTTCGTGCTGTCAGAAGCCAACGGCTTTACCGCTCATTCGGACTGGGTGCTGGAGGCCAAGGTATGGGGTGACGCCGACGGAGAAGGCGAGGAGATGTCCACGGTGGAGTTCCACGTGCATCCGAAGTAGGTTTAACCAATTTCGACTATATTTAATTGCACTTCGCGCCGTTGGGTCAGCCGATCCTCCGGCGCGAAGCCATTTAAGAGCTTGCTTGGACTTTAGTAACTGGTCTGCAAATATCACTTTTCCGCTGCTTTCCCATCCGCCAGCGGTTCGCTCGCTTGAATGTTCAGTTTGACCGCAAAACCGTCCTGCACTTTTTGCATGGATGAAGGTACGCCCGCACAACCAGCCTATTAGTGTGGATTATGTAATGAACGGCTGCCTCCACTTTTACCTCTCGCATTTTTTCTTTTGCATTTTACATTCCTCCTCCGCCTTTGGTCTTGTCACTTTCTTTTGGCGCCCAAAAGAAAGTAACCAAAGAAAAGGCTCCGGCCACGCATCTGTGCCTAAAATTGCCCTGCATTCCGTTGCACAGAATAAACTCGCCTTTAGATTTTAGCTG
>CALMYQ010000047.1 GCA_937873655.1 uncultured Lewinella sp.
AAAACCAAAAATTTTTTTGGAATTCTCAAAACACCCAAAACCCTCCCCAATTATCTCCCCAGATCCCCCATCCCCCCAATCCCCCCCCCCAACCCCCCCCCCAAAGATCACCGCCGTACCCAGCACGATCGTCAGGTAGCTGTGGAACGGATCCTTCCATTGCCAATTTCCATCGGCAAAAATCAGCGGCGACAGGCTCAACCAGCAGATCAGCACAATACCGGCCGCAACACCCGCTAGAGCGCCGCGCCGCCCGACCTTTTTCGCAAAAGCAGCCAGCAGGAATAATCCCAGCATGCCGCCGCTGAAGATCGAAGCCAGCGTCCACCACGCATCCAGCGCGCTTTTCACATTGATCATGGCCAGCCCCACCAACATGCCCGCCAGCCCGACCCCGGCGGATACACCGTACAGGATCCGCATGGCTTGCTGTTCGGATAAGGGTGTTTTCCGGAACCGCTGGAAATAATCGGTCAGCAATACGGTAGCCGAACTGTTGATGCTGGTCGAAACAGTGCTCATCCCCGCTGCGAAAATTGCGGCGATCATCAGGCCGGTCAGCCCCTGCGGCAGCCGGTGGACGATAAAGTACGGGAATACCAGGTCGCTTTGTTCTCCCGTGGCCATAGCAGCCGGCAGTTCGTCCGAATGGACATTGTAAAAAGCGAAGAGCGCTGTTCCAATGAGAAAAAACAGCAACGAAACAGGGACATAGAGCATGCCGCCCCAGAATGCCGACCGTTTGGCGGCCCGGTCCGAACCCGCTGTCTTGTACCGCTGTACGTAATTCTGGTCAATCCCGTAATTCTGCAGGTTGATGAAAATGCCGTAAACCAAAACCACCCAGAACGTGGATTCCGACAGGCTTGCACCGAAACTGCCCAGACTGAATTTGTCGTATTTCGATGCGATTTCCACCATTTGTCCCGGACCTTCGGGCATGGAAAACAACAGGTACCCCAGACAAACCAGCGCGCCGGAGATCAGAACGATGCCCTGGATGGCATCCGTCCAGATAACCGCCTGGATGCCGCCCAGAACAGAATAGATCGTGACCGCCAGCGCTGTCACCGCGATCACCCAGCCGATCGGCCATCCCAACAGCGCGTGGACGGGCAGGGCCAGCAAATACAGGATCGTACCCACCCGCATCACCTGGGTGAGCAGGTAGCAGGCCGAGGCGTACACCCGGGCCCAGGGGCCGAAGCGGGTCTCCAGGTAGGCGTAAGCGGAAGGGCTGTTGAGCCGCCGGTAAAGCGGTACAAAAACGCGAACGGCAACTATGGCTGCTAATGGAATGGACAGGCTGAAGACGAACGCGTTCCAGTTGGACTGGTAGGCCTTGCCCGGCAGCGCCAGAAAACTGATGCTGCTCACATAAGTA
Organism: uncultured Lewinella sp.; assembly: GCA_937873655.1. GTDB lineage: Bacteria > Bacteroidota > Bacteroidia > Chitinophagales > Saprospiraceae > JACJYC01. Next base: position 1,385 of record CALMYQ010000047.1, read on the forward strand.
GCAAAAATGGACATGCCGACCACCCATGCCGGGAATCGGCCGCTCCCCAGCGTAAAGGTATCCGGGGAGGCGCTCCTCCGGTAAAACGAGCTGCCGAACAGCAGAATGCCGGCCATGTAAATGCCGAATACGACCAGATCCGTCAGGGGCAGGGTATGCATACGTTAGTGATTTTGGCGATCGGCTTTTCGAGGCTCCGGAGCGGGATAGGGCCAAAGATACCGTTTTTCTCCGGCTCATCCGCCGCAGTGACGCCGCAGGCATTACGAAGGCAGGCTTCTTGTGCTGAGCGAAGTCGAAGCCCCGTGCTGAGCGAAGTCGAAGCATCACCCCATACCCCAATTCATAGCGCGTTTACCGAACAAATCGCCTCCGATCGTGTTACAAGGTTAAACGGTCGCGGGCGGCAACGCCACTTTCCAGCGCCCGTTCCATCCATTTTTGCCGCTTTGGGTTGTCTGCATGAAAGCTTTTGAAATCAAGGGCCAAACCCTCAAATTTATTATCTTTGGGCCAGTATGCCGGCAAGAACCCTATCGCCGTGCTGTTTGGCTGCTCATAATCTTAAAAATCGTAATTTATGAACACAACTGCAAGATTCATTTTCATCCTATGCCTCGGCCTCACCATGGCCTCCTGTGTCAGCAAAAAGCAGTATGAAGCCCTTAAACTGGAATTGGACACCGCCAATAAGGACCTGGGCAAATGCGGCGAAAGCCTCCATGACTACATGAACCAACTCCGCACCTGCAACTCCGAAATTGATCGGCTCAAAGGAGAACTCCGCAACGCCCAAAATGCCGAAAAACTTCGCATGGAACAGATCGCGGACCTCAGGTCGCAACTCGATGATGTCAAATCCCAACGGGACAAACAACTCAGCCAGGTCGGCGACCTGACCGTCCTTTCTCAGTCCGCCAGCGATAACATCAAGGAAACGCTTTCCCAACTGGAGAAAAAGGATAAATATATCCACCTCCTGCAGGCGGCCAAGTCAAAAGCCGACTCCATCAACCTTGCACTTGCCGTCAACCTGAAGAGCGTCCTCAAGCAGGGGATAGAAGACGAAGACGTCGAAGTCAAAGTGGACAAGACCGTGGTGTTTGTCAACCTATCCGACAAGATGCTGTTCCAAAGCGGCAGCTCCACGATCACCTCAAGAGCCAACGAAGTGCTGGGCAAAATTGCGGATATTGTCAAGTCCAGGCCCGACCTGGAAGTGATGGTGGAAGGCTATACGGACAATGTGCCCATCAAGAACAACTGCATAGATGATAACTGGGATCTGAGCGTCAAACGGGCTACCTCCGTGGTCCGGGTGCTGCAGAAAACCCACAATATCGATCCCAACCGCCTGATCGCCGCCGGCCGCGGGGAATACAATACCCTGGCCAGCAACGCAACGGCTGAAGGCCGCGCTACCAACCGGCGTACCCGGATCATCATCCTGCCGAAGCTGGATCAGTTCTACGACCTGCTGAACCCGAACAACGTGCCGAAGTAGGAGAAAGACGGTTGACGGTGGACGGTGCCCGACTTCGCACGAGGCTTCGGCGGACGGAGACGGACATAGGTTAGCTGTTAAATCCGCCAATTCGCCAACCGCTTAAGGTCTGCTGTACGTCTATGCATAAAATGAAGGGAGGAACCTGATCATTTTTTGGGTTCCTCCCTTTCAATTGAAAAGCCCAATGCTCAGAATCGCCGGCGGGAAAACCGGCACAACCCTGTTCGTATGAAAAATCTGGTCCCTTTTCTCCTGTTGATCGTCGTATCAGCCTGCAAAAAAGAACAGCTTGCCGGCCCGGGCGATGCGCCTTTGCTCCGGGAAATTACGGTGAATGGGAAAACCGACCAGACTTTCGAGTACAACGCCGACCAACTGCTCGTCAAGGAAAATAGGTTCTCTTTCTGCGAATCCAACCCTTCCGACGAACTCAGCTATACCTACCTAAACGGCCGGGTCGTCAAAATGAATTCCGTGATCAGGAGCCTGTATTCCAGTACGGAGGCGATTTGCAACCCCGCCACAGGTGTACACAATGAGCTTTCTTTTGAATACGACGATCAGCAGCGGATCAGCCGGGTCATTCAATCGGGATCCGTTACGGAATTTGCCTATAACGCAGCCGGTTTCATCGAAAAGCAAACGATCGGATACAACGGTTCGGCCTATGTGTTTTCCTATGAATACGACGGCAACGGCAATATCATCCGGGAAACCGATTCGGAAGGAAAAACGACCTTTTATGAATACGACAACGGAAAAAATCCGTTTTACCTCATAGGACAACGCCCCGCTTTTGTCTCTCCCTTCAATAAAAGCCCCAACAATGTGATCAAAGCAACCGGCAACCAACAATTCGAACGGCAGATCACCTACAACGCCGATGGCCTTCCTACCCAGGTAACCGAAACCAACGGCCTGATCTACGTCTATCACTACCAATAAACGCCACACTCTCACCTCTCTCATCCGCCGAAGCCTCCGGCGAAGGCGGGCTCCTTGTGCTGAGCGAAGCCGAAGCATCACCCTCTCTCTTCTCACCTGCTCAACACATCCAATATCTCCCCCAGCATATTCCCCACCTGTTCATGGATCGGCCCCGCGATCGAAGTGCCCAGGTTAATGGCAAGGAAGAAATAGCGGTTGCGATCGGGGAAATAACCCAGGTAACAACCCGCGCCGATGCCGCCGCCGGTATGACCGTATTCCACTGATCCGTTGTGGTAATCGCGGTGCAACCCCAGGCCGTAGCCGTAGGTGTTTTCCGTGCCGGGGTTCCGCTCCACAATGGCCAGCATCTGGTCCATGGTGCTTTGGCGCAGCAATTTGCCTTCAAACAGCCCTTTCAGGAAAAGGGCATAATCCATCGGCGTGGCTACCATCCCGTCGTCGCCGATCATGGAAGCGACATTGATCTTCTGCATTTCGGTGCAGTTTTCGAGTACGCCGTTGCTGTATCGGTCCCAATAGGAATTGACGGCGCCGGGCCGGTCGAGGTAGTCGGCGTCATCCCGGTAAAAACTGCGGGTCAATCCCAGCGGGACAAAGATCTTCTCCCGGATATAACGGGCGTGATCCCCCGTGAGCTGGTCGCCGATCAAGGCCAGCAGCTCGTAATTCATGTTGGTATACCGGTATTTGCTGCCGGCCTCAAACTGGATGGGGGCGCCGGCTATGTAGTTGAGATAGTCTGTGGTTGTAAACACGTGTTCGGGGTGCTGCACCAGATAGGCAATATACCTTGGGACCATATTGTACTCGGCCGCCCCCGAAGTGTGGTTGAGCAGCATGCGCACCGTCATCTTTCCGGCGCCGGTGACCTTGTCGCTGACCTCCTTCGGCAAATAAGCCGTTATTTTTTCATCCAGGTCCACCTTCCCTTCTTCATACAACATCAATATGGCCACCGCCATATAACTTTTGGACACACTCTGCGAATACTGCAGATTGGCGGGTGTCATCGGCGTCAGGTCCTCGATCCGGGCAAATCCGGATGCGCCTTCCCACGGCCCGCCGGGGTCAACAACGGCTGCCGCTACCCCGGGAATGCCCATGGCGGCGTATTTGTCCATGATCTCCTGGATGAGGTGGCCTTTGGATTGACCGAGAGCGATATGATGAACGGCAATAAGTACGAGAATATATAAGGTTATTTTTTTCATGGTGTTAAGGTTTAATTGAAATGAATCCGGCTGCCGGCCTGGAACAGGGAATAAAAATTGAGCGGCAGGACATTGTTGTAGAAAAGGGCCGGAACAAGCTGATAGCTCACGAAAGGAGCGGCGTAAGCGCCGGCCTTGCGCGGATCGTACCCGGCGGAAATGCCGAGTGGAACGATCAGCTGCGATTTGCCGTTGCGGACGGTCTTCCAGGCGCCGTCCCGGAAAGCGTAGGCGGGCCCCGGATGGAATACCCGCTGCCATCCGATCCCCAGCTTCAGTTCCGGATAAAAATCAGCGATCAATTCAGGGCGGAAAGCCGATTGGGTGAGGACAAAAATGCCGTTTCCAATCTCCCGGTTCAGGTAAAAGCCGACCTGAAATTGCTGGACCCAATCGGCTTTGTTGTCCAATTTGAATTCCGTTCCCACAAAAAATCCGACGTGGGTGAAATTGCTTTTCAGATCGCGCAGCGGCAGGGCGAAATTCTGGAATTGAATGCCTACCGTCAGTGGGAAATTGCGGTAACGCCCCATCGGGCCGCCAGAATCCTGGGCCTGTATCAGGAACGGATACACCAGCAACAGCAGAAATAATAACAGTCTAGGTCTCATGGTTTGAAATGCTTGTTTCCGGCAAAATTGGGCCGCAAAAAGGGCCGAAAGCAAGGAAAAACCGGCTGTTTTCCGTGAAGTGTAGCAAAATCACCCGCGAAATGAATGGGTAAACGACGGTCAGGAATCGGTTGTCAGGGCAGGTGCATCCGTTTCCGGTTCAAACCACGCCTTGAAGGCCGCCGCCCGGAGCCTGCTGACCTGCACGATATCCGGCAGATTGCCGTAAGTTGGTGTAATCCACACTTCCAGTTTGCCGTCGGCTGCTCGTTTATAGCCGGTCACAACGTTCCGGTGCAGGATGAATTGCCGGTTGAGCCGGAAGAACTGTTCCCCCGGGAGATTTTCTGCAATCTTGTCGAGGGACTTGTCGGGCAGGTATTTTTTGTTTTCCCGGGTGAGCAGGGTGGTGTACCCTTCGTCCGTATAAAAACCGAAAATATCCTCAAAAGGGATCATCAGACTCAGTTTGCCGTGCTTGACGCTGAATCCGCTGATCCGGACCTGCTTTTCGACTTTTCGAAGGGTTTCGGATGCCCTCAATTCGGCATAATAGTGCATTCCGACATAGATGCCGTTGATCACGAAAAACCAGATCGAAATGATGAAAAGGTCGTAAAGGTAAAAGCTCATCGGCACGGGGTGGTCGGTGACGATGAAATTCAGCAATTCGGTCGTAACGATAATGACGGAGATGCCCGCTAGGGTGGTCAGCAAGAACTGGATCAGGATGCGCTTCAGCGGCCGTGCGCCGTAAGGGATTTTTTTATCGAGATGAATGACGATCGCCCGGACCGCCCACCAGGCCAGGTATCCCGTCAGGGTGTCCAGGGTATAACGCAGCAGGGTATACCAATCGAACCGGATATAGGTATAGGTGAGGTAATAATTGAATGCACTGATAAAGGCAATGGCGATGAGGAAGAAGGGGATATCGCGGTATTTAGGCTGAGCGGGCATGGGAAAATCATTCCGGGGTCAGTTCCCGTTTTTGTCCTTGTGGAATTTCCTGACCTGGTTGATCCAGGACAGGATGGAGTTCTTAACCGGGTATTCCTGGATCTCATCGACTTTACCCTGGTTGATATAGGTGCGAACAAGGTTTTCCAATTCTTCAAATTCCATGCGGACCGGCTTTAGGTTGCCTGCTCAAAATTAGCCATTCGCATCAATTCCGCCAAACAAATGGAACTTTCCGAAATTCCCGCTAAATTCGGAGCTTTATTGTCAAATCAACCGAAACATGAAAAACACGTTGCCCATATTCTTCCTGATGGCTGTGCTGGCATACGGCTGTAAGAATACAAGCGAGCAATCCGCCGAAGAAACGGAAGCTCCGGCCGCGGGCACCTTTGCCTATGACCTTGATTTTCTGAAAAAACATACGGACGCGATCTTGCTCACCGCCCCCGACAACCCCTTTGCGCAGGTGGCGGTTTGCGGAGCATACCAGGGGCGCGTGATGACCAGCACGGCGGGCGGAGAAGCCGGCAATAGCTACGGCTGGCTGAATTATGCGCTCATCAGCGGAGAAAAGGGTTATCAGCCGCATATCAATGCCTACGGCGGCGAAGACCGGTTCTGGATCGCACCTGAAGGCGGGCAATTTTCCGTCTTTTTCCCGAAAGGCGCGCCGTTTGAGTTCGACAGCTGGCAAACGCCGGGATTGATCGATACGGCTCATTACGAACTGATCAGCTCCACCCAGTCGCAAGCCGTTTTTCAAAAGAAGGCCGTCCTGGAAAATTACTCCGGAACCCGGTTTGAATTCGAGATCAACCGCAGGATAAAAGTGATGAGCGGTGGAGAGATCGCCGCTAACCTGGGCCTGGAAGCCGAAGCCCTGACCGGCTTGCGGATGGTGGGTATCGAAACGGACAATACCCTGACCAATACCGGCGCCGACTGGTCAAAACAAACCGGCACGCTGGGCATCTGGATCCTGAGTATGTTCTCCCCATCCGACAGCACGACCATCGTAGCGCCCTTTACCCGGGCCCGGTCAAAAGAATTGCAACTGACAGATGACTATTTCGGCAAAGTACCCGCTGAAAGACTGGTGGCAGGCGATTCGGTCCTCTTCTTCAAGGGCGACGGCAAATTGCGGAGCAAGATCGGCATTGCGCCGGCATCCGCCAAACCGTTTGCGGGCAGTTATTCAGCTGAAAAGGGCATCCTTACGATCGCGCAGTTCGACCTCGACCCGGCAGGCGACTACCTCAAATCCACCTGGCAACTCCACGACGACCCGTATGGCGGCGACGCCTTCAACTCCTACAACGACGGCCCCGTCGACGGCGGCGATCAACTCGGCCCGTTCTATGAGATCGAATCCACCTCACCGGCGCCCGCGCTTAAGAACGGAGAAAAACTGACCCACCGGCACCGGGTTTTTCACTTCGAAGGCGACCAGGCGGCATTGGACCGGGTGGCGAAGACGGTATTGGGTGTAGGCCTGGCGGAGATTCAGAGCAGGATTTAGTGGGTATATGCCAATTCAATCCGCCTTTTCCTCAAAATATAACGCCCGGCTGTCCAGGTCAAAAGCGCACAAATACCCGAGCCCGGGTCTTATGCCGGCATACACGCAACCGGCATCGATGTTCAGAGCCGGCAGATAATCCAGGCTGTCGCGCTGCCGGAGGATGGCTTCCTTTGCGATAGGCGTATGGCCGTGCACCAGGATGCGGTTGCCCAGCCAGCTGCGGTCCAGTTCGTCGTACCAGTTGCGGATATAAAGCATGCTCGTCGGGTCTTTCAGCGGGTCGGGGGTCCGGAAATTGAGACCGGCGTGGACAAAAAAATAATCCTCAACAGATAGGTAAAAGGAGAGATTGCCGATCCATTCCAGATGCTCTTCGGGAATGCGGCCTGCATCGTAGCTGTCCATGGTAGCCTTGCCCCCGTACCCGTTCTCCCAGGTGTCATAAAACGAGGCTTCGGACAAAGCGCGAAGAAATGCGTACTCGTGGTTACCCATAAGGCTGGATACGCAATAACCGCTGTCGGCCAGTTCCAGCACCGTATCGATCACCTGTTTGCTGCCCGGCCCGCGATCGATGAAATCGCCCAGGAGGTAAAGTTCGTCATCCCGGGTCAGGGCCAGTCTGTCGAGCAGATTGCGGAAGGTTTTGTTGCACCCATGTATATCTGAAACGGCGAATCGCCTCATCCAAAGCAGAATTTGGGGCAAGATAAGGCTTACAACGCAAAATCAACTATCCAATAGTTCGTATTCAAAGCAAGCCCGCACCAATCCTGCGGTATTCCGCGCTCCCAATTTGATGAGCAGGTTCCTGCGGTGGGTCTCCACAGTGCCGAAACTGATGAATAACTTCTCGGCAATTTCCGTGGTCGTGTATTCGTCTACGATCATGCGGAGTACCTGCTTTTCCCGGCGCGAGAGTTTGGGAAAGGGATTTTCCGAGGCCTTGGGCCTGGCGCCGCTCAGGCTTTCCATCACCAGCGCGGAAACTTCAGGGCTGAAATACTTCTCACCGTCGCGGACTTTCCGGATGGCATCCAGGATTTCCGCTCTGCCCGCGCTTTTGAGCAGGTACCCGTCGGCGCCATTCTTCAGCACCAGCTTGATCAGGCTGACTTCACGGAGCATCGACAGGATCAGGACCCGGAGATTCGGATGGGATTCCCGGATCTTCCGGCAGGCTTCTATGCCGTTGAGCCCCGGCATATTGATGTCGAGAATGACCAGATCCGGTTGCAGCTCCGGCAACATGTCCAGCGCCCTGTTGCCGTCGTTCGCCTCGCCGGCGCACTCGAGGTCCGGCTCGGTGGACAGCATCAGCTTGATCCCGTCAATGACGAGCTGATGATCGTCGGCTATCAGGATTCTGGTCATTGTTTGATGTTTTAATCCTCCGTCGCCTTAAAGTTAATCAGAAATTAAAAACCCCGGAAATTGAACGCTTTTGACGGAGTATTTGCATAAGAAAACCCCATTGCAATTGCACCTCTGCCCAATTGCAATGATAAACTTATGTGAACTTATGTGCGCCCGCCAGAGGCTTCGCCTCGCCGCGTATACCCCCAAGTCTCCGACTTGCGAAATGAACGTTAGGATCGCCATACCTCCAGCACCCGGCAACGACGGAATCCACTGGCCTGTAGGGCCGGCACAGGAATACCTGTTGAAATACATTCTATTCATTTTCAAGGCGTCAATTCGGAACAACCCGATATTGCCGATCCGGAGCAATCACATACCGGCCCTACAGGCCGGAAACCAAATATTCAACCGAGTGCTACCGACATGGCGGACCTGACGGCCCGCGCCGCCATTTAACCACTTTAACCTTTCTACTTTATCCTTTAACCTTTCTACTTTATCCTTTAACCTTGTAATTGCTGACCTGACGGCCCGCGCTGCCATTTACCTCTTTAATTCACAACTACCCTGCCGAAATATCGTTTCCCCTCCATCGTGATCCGGACCAGGTAAAGGCCGGACACCAGACCGTCCAGCCGGAGCGTCTGCCGCGCTTTTTGCCGGAGGACAGGCTTGCCGTCGGCGGTGAAAACTTCCAGGTCGGCTTGTCCGTAAAAATTTTCCGGCAAGCCCAGGCTGACCGCTCCGGTGGTTGTGGGGTTCGGAAATACGCTCATTTGGTTATTGGCGAACGGTTCGTTCGTTCCGGTGGGCTGATAGGTAGCCGATTCGATATTGCCGCCGGTGCCGCAGATCCAGAACCGGGTGGAGACGCCCTGTGTTACGGCTTCAAAGCCCAGCGCCGCCTGGTTGCTCATGTGCAGTTGTTCCCAGTTGGCCCCGCCGTCGGTGGTCCTGAAAACCATCCCGAAACCTGCCGATCCGCCGGCCAGGTAACCGGTCATGGCATCATCCCAGCGGATATTGTTCCAATAGGTGCCGGCGGGAGCGGTCATATAACTCCAGGTAGCTCCGCCGTCCTGCGTGAACAGGATCTCGCTGCTGAATTTGTCCATGGCGACCCACCCGGTCTGTTCGTTCAGGAAAAAGGCCTCGATCAGCCGGTCGGTGACGGGCAGCGTGAGGAGTGTCCAGTTGTCGCCGCCGTCGGTGGTTTTGGACACGGTGCCGTTCCACCCGATGGCATATCCGGTCATGTCGCCCAGGAAAAACACCTTTTCCAGGTTGGTCGACAGCGTAACCGCTGTGGTGACCTGCCAGGTAGCGCCCTGATCGAGGCTTCGATGGACATTCCCGCTCCAGTCGGTGGCGTAGATCCGGTTGGGCGTAACGGCGAGGCTGGTGAACAGCGTCTCGTAATCGTAAAGATTTTCCCAGGAATTCCCGCCATCGGTGGTGCGCAGGATGAAGTTGCGGCCGCAGACCCAGAGTTCGTCCTTGGAGAATGCGTAGGCGTCGTATATATCGTCATCCAGGTCAGGGTCGTCAATGCTGATGTCGGTCCAATGGGCTCCCCCGTCGGTGGTCCTCAGTACGGTCTTGCCGTAGCCGCAGGCCCACCCGTTTTGCTGATCGGTAAACCGGATGACCCCGAGGGCATTCTTGTTGCCCGGTATCTGATCCGTGTAGGAGGCGCCGCCGTCGGTGGAATGAGCAATGGCCGTATAGGTGGAGGCAACCCAGACCTGCCCGTCGGGAAGCGCCGACACGCCGAAATTTTCGTAGGAATAGGGTGTCGGCCGGACGAGCGTGACGGATACCCCGCCGTCGGCCGAATAAAACGAGCGGTTGCCCTGCGAAGCTACAAACCGGTTCTGATCGATGATCTCCAGGTCGGAAATATGGCTGCCGAAAGCGGTCGGCAACATCAGTGTCCAGTTCAGGCCGCCGTCAGTCGTCTTGAACAATTTGCGGTGGACACCCGCGTAACCCAATGTCGCATTCAGGAAATCCAGGGTAACCCGGTTGTCGAGCTGCCCGTCAGCGACCTGGGTCCAGTTGGCGCCGCCGTCGGTTGTCCGGTATACCTGGCCGTTCTGACCGCCGAGCCATCCTTTAGCCGTGTCGACAAAGGAGATGGAGGTCCAGTTTATACCCGAGGCTCCGGCTGGTGAAACATCTGTCCAGGAGTCGCCTTGATCCAATGATTTGAGCACCCCGGAATTGCCCGCGATATAGATCACATCGGCCGAAGGGGTGGAAAAATAGCGGAATCCGCCGATGGAGGGCGGATCCGGCAGGGTTTGCCAGTTGACGCCGCCGTCAGTGGTTTTATAAAGCTTGCTGTTGTTGGTCGCAATGGCCGTATTGCCCTGCCCGTCCGGAAAGATGGTCACCTTGTCCAGGGTCTGGTACGGCGGTATGTTTTCCGATACCAGCCAGTGCGCGCCATAGTCGGTCGTGTACCGTACCGTGCTCTTGTTGCCTACGGCAATGCCGTGCCCGTTCGGCGCCATGGCCACATCTTTTATAGGCTCCAGTACTTCAAATGGGTGCTGCCGGACCCATTCCTGGGCGTGCAAAAGCTGAAAAGAAAGCGCAAGGATGAGCACGGAAAATAAGGCGGCATTTCTCATATTGGATGAATTATGGGATGAAAAAAAATTCATCGCAATGATCGGAATACAAGCCTGCCCGCTCATAACTGAAATCCCGGAGCCGGAAAAAATACCGGAATTCATAGAGGGCCCACTCTCGTCGGAGACAGTGACGCCGAAGGCGTTACGAAGTCAGGTTCTCACCTCCCATCCGACGAAGCCTCCGGCGAAGTCGGGCTCCCTGTGCGAGACTGTTCAAAAAAATGATTCTCGCGCAAAGAAGCAAAGACGCAAAAGTGTGATTTTCATCACGCTACGCGCGATAAAAATCGGGTTGACACAAAATTCTGAGCGGTCTCCCCTGTATTGAGCGAAGTCGAGGCATCACTCACTCTCTCTCTCACTCTCTTCAAACAGAAACCCGGATATTCACCGTAGTCCCCTCCCCCGGGACGCTGTCCAGTTGCCACTCGCCCTTGAGGAACTGGACCCGCGCTTCGATGTTTTTCAACCCCAGGGATTTTTTTTGGACGACTTTTGCCGGTATGAACCCGCAACCATCGTCCTCCACCGTGATCATCATTTCGCCCTGCCGGATCAGCAACTGGATGAGCACTTCCTTGGCGCCGGCGTGTTTGAGGATATTGTTCACCAGTTCCTGCAAGATGCGGTAAACCATGACCGACCGGGTTTGGCCCAGCCGGTCCTCGTCCAGGCCGATGGTCTCCAGGTGGCAGTCCAGCCCGTTTTCGCGCACCTGGACGGCCAGGTCTTCCAATGCGCCCTGCAATCCCGACAGCATCAGCGCCCCGGGCATCATATTGTGTGCAATTCGCCGCACTTCCACGCAGGCGCCGTCGATGAGTTGGTGCGTTTTATGGTATAATTGCGCCTGCCCTTCCTGCGGTTCTTCCAACCCGCCGAAATGGGATTTGATGGAGGTGAGCAGGCCGCCGAGCCCGTCGTGCAGGTCTTTGGCGATGCGTATGCGCTCGGATTCCTGTCCTTCGATCATTGCATCGAGCGAGAGGAGTTTCTTTTCCTGTTCCAGCTGCAGGATGCGCTGGGTTTGCAGGTGGGCTTCCTGTTCCGCCAGTTTTTTGTTGGTGCGCAACCGTTGGCGAAGGGCGAGGAAAATGCCGGCTGCCAGTAAGGCCAGCAGGATAGAGCTGACCATCAGGAGGTTTCTTTCGCGGGTTTTCTGGGTGAGTTCAAGCCGGTTGATGCGGAGTTCCTGTTCCTTTTTTTCGGTCTCGTAGCGCACTTCCAGCCGGTTGAGGCTGGCCTGGGTTTCGGCATTCCCAAGACTGTCGGCAAGCGCCTGATAGGCTTCCAGGTATTCCAGGGATGCGGGGAAATCCCCTTGCTGGCGGGCTGTCAGGTACAATTGGTGGAGGTTGCGCCCCCGGCGAAAGGCGTCGCCGGTGATCTGGAAAATGCGGCTTGCTTCAGCGTAGCTTTGTCGGGCTTTGTCGGGTTTCTTTCCGGTGAGATAAAGGTCGCCCAGGTCCTCATAGCAATACGCTTTGCTGAACAGGTTGCCCGAGGTGTCGTAATGGCTGATGGCCCGGATCAGGTGTTTTTCCAGGTCGGCTTTGTCGTCCGAAAGGAAGAACAGGAAAGACGTGTGTTCCGGGATCTCCATGATCTCGCGCCCTGTTTTTCGTCCGGCCTGCCAGGCTTCCCGCTTTTTCCGGATATCGGCCATGCGGTCGAACCGGTCATTCCGGAAATAGATCGAGAACAGGTTGAACAACATGAATCCGTAGTCGGCCCGGTTGCCGCTTTTTTCGACGAGCTCCAGGGCTTTCCACCCGTATTCGTCGGCTTTTTCAGAATCCCCTCTTTCGTCATAGAGCTGAGCCAATCCCCAGTAAGGGCGCCATATGTCTTCGGTGTTGTTGTCGGCGGTGAAGGCTTTTTCAGCCGCGACGAAATAATAAAACGCCGAATCCTGCCGGAATCCGCGGCGGTAGGCGAGCGCCAGGTTCTGATAGATCGGACCCAATTGCGGGGTGATGCCGTATTGGCGGGCAATCGACAAGGCACGGTGGTGCAGTTCGATCGATTTTTCCGGTTGCCCCTTGTTGTGGTACCAGTAGCCGAGCAGGATCAATGCGCGGACCTTTGCTGTCCGGTCGCCGGTTTTTTCGGCCAGCGTCATGGCATCATCAGCCAGTACAAGGGTGCTGTCGTGCCCGCGCATGCAGTAGTAAGCGGTCAGGTCCAGCAAAGGCGCCAAACGGGCTTCAGGGACCTTCGCCTCTGCAATTGCCTGCCTGAGGCTATCCGGTGAACCGCCGTAACCCGGTACCAGCCGGGCTAGGAAAAAAAGCCAAAGCAGCAGAATCGGAACAGTTTTCATGCCGTACAGTTTCCTGATCAAATCGGGTTCATGCGGGAAAGGGCGAATGGCGATGCCAAAGTAAGGAGGGCTAAAGTACGGATAAAGGCAGCACATGGGAACTATGCGGATCAATAAAAATGTTATTGTGGTTAAAATGGGTTGATTTGAACAAATTTTTGTATTTTTGGATAAAATTTTGGAAATGGATATCCAGGCTGCCAAATTAGAATTGATCCGCATGATTGTTGATGTCAAAAACCAGGCACTGCTGGATCAACTGAAAGCATTACTGTTGAATCGACGAGAATCGACAGATAAAGTTCATTTTTTTGAAGAGGAAGCAAATCAATACCAGAAAAGATTATTAGAAATGGCTCGCCAGCCTGCCCCCAGGTCTATCAACCTTGAAGAAATTAAAAAGTCACAAAATTATAACCCGAAACAACTTGATGATTTTTTGGCAAATCTGGATAGAAGTAAGTGGGAAAATGAAAATCTGGAAGAATTGCTTGAAATTTTGCGTAGTTAACGTTTCTTATGGTCTATCTCCTTGATACCAATATTTTACTACTTTCTTTGATTTCCACGTCCTTCGATGTCAGATTCGGAGAGGCTTATAAGCGATCTTCGAATGATTTTATTATTTCTGTAGTAACAGAAGGAGAGCTCAAATCTTTGGCTTTCCAAAGGAGATGGGGAGAAGCTAAACAAAATGATTTGCAAAGAACCCTGGAAAAATTAATAATTTTCCCTATCAAAATTCAAAGTGTTATTGACGCATATGCTAAAATTGACGCCTTCAGTCAGGGAAAATTGGCTGATATGGCGTTAACCCATGGTCTCTCATCCAGAAATATGGGTAAGAATGATCTTTGGATAGCAGCAACTGCCCATGTTACCGGAGCTACCCTTATTACTGCCGACAAAGATTTTGGGCATCTTTCGCCTTACTTTTTGAAGCTTGAACAAGTCGATGTACAAGCTTATTTATAATGATAAATAAATGAAAGGGAAATTATTTCTCATACCCGCTCCTCTCGGCGAAAACGCCACCCATTCCCTCCCGGTTTATACCGTTGAAACCTTGAAAAACCTTCAGCATTTTATCGCCGAACGCGCCAAAACAGCCCGCCATTACATCAAGGCCGTCCTGCCGGAAAAATCGCTGCCGGAACTGGAATTTTTCGAACTCAACGAGCATACGGACGCTGCCGAAGTTGCCGGTTTCCTGAAACCCGCACTCAATGGCCTGAATATGGGATTGCTGTCGGAGGCCGGATGTCCCGGGGTGGCGGATCCCGGCGCAAGGGCTGTCCGGCTGGCGCACGAACTGGGCATTGAGGTCGTACCGCTCGTCGGCCCTTCTTCCATTTTGCTGGCCCTGATGGCATCCGGCATGAACGGGCAGCGATTCACCTTTCACGGGTACCTGTCGGCCAAACGCCCCGAAATGGCCCGCGATCTGAAACGGCTCGAACAATTGTCCGCCCGCCAGGATCAGACCGAAGTGTTCATCGAAGCGCCCTACCGCAATGACGCCGTGTTTGAAACCGCCTTGCAATCGTTGGAACCCGGCACCTGGTTCGGCGTAGCAGCCGATCTGACGCTGCCTTCCCAATTCATCCTTACCCGCAAGGTAGCCGACTGGCGGAAACTTCCCAAACCCGAATTGCACAAGCGGCCGGTCGTTTTTATGGTTTATGCCGGCAAGGGGTAATCGTTTAAAACGAAGTTTCGTTACTTTTCCAATGCGGATACGTCTTAAAAATAACTTAGTTTTGATTTGAAACTAAGTGAACATTTTTGATTATCTTTGTGTTCTAAAATTTAAACCAAATAGTCATGAGCAGCCTGGCCGTCGCCACCAAACAACTCGATCAGAAAGGTTACCTCGACCTGGAAGTGGACCCGACCCTCGATCTTTTTGAAGAGATCGAACGCCTCAAAAAGGAGAAGAATGCCATCATCCTGGCCCACTATTACCAGGAGTCCGAGATCCAGGACATTGCCGACTATATCGGCGACAGCCTGGGGTTATCCCAGCAGGCGGCCAAAACGGATGCGGATATCATCGTGTTCGCCGGGGTGCATTTCATGGCTGAAACGGCGAAAATGCTCTCGCCTCAAAAGAAAGTGTTGCTGCCCGACCTCAAGGCGGGATGCTCGCTTGCCGACAGTTGTCCGCCGAACCTGTTCAGGAAATTCAAGGAAAAATACCCCGACCACCTGGTGGTCAGCTATATCAACTGCACGGCGGAACTGAAGACCCTGACCGACATTTGCTGTACCTCCACCAATGCGGTACACATCATTGAAAGCATACCCAAAGACCAGCCCATCATCTTTGCGCCGGATATCAACCTGGGGCGTTACCTGGTGAAAAAGACGGGGCGCGACATGGTCCTTTGGGACGGCTCCTGCATGGTGCACGAGATCTTCAGCGCCGAAAAGATCGCCAAACTCATGATGCAGCACCCGGACGCGCTCCTGATCGCCCACCCGGAATGCGAGGAACACTTGCTGGAAAAGGCGCATTTCATCGGCTCTACCACCGGCCTGCTCAAGTTTACCCAACGCAGTGAGGCCAGGGAATTCATCGTCGCAACGGAATCCGGCATCCTCCACCAGATGGAAAAATCTTCGCCGGACAAGGTTTTCATCCCGGCGCCGCCCAACAATTCCTGCGCCTGCAACGAATGTCCGCACATGCGGCTCAATACCCTGGAAAAGCTCTACCTGTGCATGGAACACGGACTGCCCGAGATCATACTGCCCGACTGGGTGATCGAACAAGGCCGCGCTTCCATCGACCGGATGCTGGCGATTTCGGCGGAAGCGGGGTTGTAGGAAAATCCGGTTTGGAAGTGGCTGCCTCAGTTCTCCCGGAACCGAAGCACAACCAACAGCGGATTGGACCGCGCATTCATAATGGGAGTAATACTGAAAGGTTACATTTTTAGTTTTCACCCAACGCGGATAGATCCTGATCAATAATCATCATTACTGGATTAGCGTTTGGGTCAAGTTTATCTGATATGGCTTTTAATTGGAAAAACCGTTCTAATGTTGCATCATCAACATCCGGAAGATTTTGCGCCATCTTGGTGCAGTGCTCTTTCAAATCAAAAGCCTCCAGGAAGAAAATCATTTTATTTTGGTCAAAAGCCTTAAAATCGGTTGGGATTGGCCCCAGGTCGAAATTATTGAAGAGGCTCTTTTTTGCCCGGGAATAAAAGGTCACTTGACGGTTGCTTTGAGTATCAAACACATTAAAATACCCTCTCCTTTCTGTGAAATTCGGGAAAACGCAAAACAATTTGTCATCCCAGAAAGCAATATGCATGATATTATAGGTTTTACCGGATTTATTTGTCAAATTCATGCGATCCTCACCGTTTCCATGTTTGAATTTTTCCAGCCAATCATTATTTATCCATTTATCGCCTAAATCCAGTTTGTAAGCTGCTCTGAATGTCGCCGGATTGCGGTCAAGCAGATAAATGGTATCATTCAGAAATTCGTGGACCAGATAGAAACCCCCTGGGGTTGGCGGTGAAAAACGAGTACCCATTGAAACATTGAAATCTAAAAAGAAGGCTGGAAATGGTAAATAGGCCGCCTGGACTTCCCCATCTTTGACGTAATTGATATTGTACATTCCGCTGTCCTGAGGAGAATTTCCAGCATAAAAAACATAATAATTGTCTTCAAATTTTGCCATATTCTGATAATTGTTAGGCAGCCGGGTATCCTTTAGATAATCTCCTTTTAAATTATAGACAACAATTTTACTTTGGACAAAATCCAATAATTCAATTGTCTGGTCATCTGAATTGTACCAAATATCATCGATTCTTAAAAATTTTCCAGGACCTTCACCAGGGTTATAAATACGGTTGACGAATGAGCCATCTGCCTTGAAAATGCTGATTTGACGGTCATACCCGATGGTTTCTATCAAAAAAAGCATTTGGTCAAAAAGTTTGACCAATTGGACGTTACCAATAAGAAAAGAACCATTTGTCTGAAGGGGGATATATTTGATTTCCCTAACCCATTCTTTGTCGGGTAATAAAAAAGCTTTATTAAAGTCTACATAAATAGAAGTTAATCCATTTTTTGCCGTTTCATCAGTTTTGCATCCAATGAAAATAAAAAAAATAAAAAAAATTAAAAGAAATTTCATGTGATTAGATATGCATGCAGCCAAGACTGCAAGCCGCAGTCTTGGCTGTTATGAGGATTAATTCTCAATTGAATTGGGGGAACTTTATTGCTCCGGCCCGCAAACCTCGTCACAAAAATATTGCTGACTTGGGTTGCAGTCATCGTTCGGGGAATAATCGCACCGCATTACAGAGCACCATTGGTTGCAACTGCTAAAAGTTTCATTAAATCCAGGGACTGCATTAACTGGATATAATATTCCAATAAATAGGAATAAAAGTAAGCTTAAAAGTGTTTTTCGCATAACTAAAGTTTTTATTACCTTCATTAACGCAATAAGGTTTCACGCCTGTCTCTGGTTCCGGAGAAACAGGAATACCGGATTCTATTCTGGTCAGAAAAAATGAAATAGTAATAGCGAAAACAAATTTATATATATAAATCGTTGCAAATCGTTGCAAATCGTTGCAAATCGTTGCAAATTCTTTTTATGGATTATTCCGAGAAGAGTTTTCCGGCGGTTTTTTAACTTGTTGATTGGTAACCCCAAAAAAATCCAGGATCATATTGGCATCCCTGGGGCTGATCAACCGGGAAGGAAGATGGATCTCGTGCCGTTTGAGCCAGCGATAAAGCGTAGTACGGTCAATGCCGAGGAAGTCAGCCAATTGTTCGCGCGAGACTGGAGCAGAAACGGGAAATTCAGGTTTTGTTTTCATACTGAGCGTTCGTTTTGGACCTACACAGAAATCCGGCATTTTACAAATATAAACAATTTCCCCTTTCCAGTCAATTTCCGTATCTTCACCCACCTAAAGCCTTTGCATTTCACATTCAGACTTTTACATTTTACCCGCCCCGCTTTAACCTTTACCCTTTAACATGACCGCCCTGATCGTTGAAGACATGCCGCAAGCCGCCCAGGTGCTCCAAAAGGACCTGGAGACCCACTGCCCCGAAGTGGAGGTCATCGGCACGGCCCACAGCATCGTGGCGGCGGCCAAACTGCTCAACCAGACGGACCCCGACCTCATTTTCCTGGATATCCTCCTGGGCGACGGCACAGGCTTCGACCTCCTGGAGATCCTGCCCAACCTGCGCGCCCGGATCATCTTTGTGACCGCCTCCGACGAATTCGCCATCCGGGCCTTCCGCTACGCCGCAGTGGATTACCTGCTCAAACCCATCGAACCCGCCCAGTTGGCCGAGGCCGTCCGGCGCGCCAAAATCCAGCTGCCCGGCGCTGACGAAAGCATCCACCTACTGAAGGAAACCATCCGCCGACCGGAAGCGCTTCCCAACCGGATCTCCCTGGCCTCCCAGGAACGCATCCTGGTCGTGGAGATCGAAGAGATCATCCGCTGCGAAGCCGACGGCAACAATACCCGCTTCGTCCTCTCCAGCGGCGAAAAAGTGTTTGTGACCAAAACCCTCAAACAATACGAGCAACTCCTCGAACAACACGGCTTTCTGCGCGTTCACCAATCACACCTGGTCAATACCCGCTACATCCACGAATTCGTCAAACGCGACGGCGGCTATATCCGGATGAAGAACGGCGATATCGCACCGGTCTCCGTCCGGAAAAAAGCCGAGATCATGACCTTTTTTGAAGGTTTATAGGCCGGATCCTAAAAAACAGCCCTTGCAAAAGGATAATTTTGCGACGTTAGCGAATTTTCGCTAATTTTGCACAGGCTTCGGCCCGCGAAGTCTCCTATCGACTAACGGGGCGACTCTGCCCGGCTACCAGACTTACGACTTACGACTTACGACTTACAACTTACGACTTACAACTTACGACTTACAACTTACAACTTACGACTAACAATATGAGCAGACGAATCAAAAAAGCAGCAGTACTGGGTTCCGGCGTGATGGGCTCGGGCATCGCCTGCCACCTGGCCAATATCGGCCTGGAAGTGCTGATGCTCGACATCGTGCCCTTTGACCTGACCGATGCCGAAAAAAACCAGCGCAGGGCCCGCAACCGGATCGTGGACAATGCCCTTCAGGCAGCCGTCAAATCCAGGCCCGCCGCATTGTACGATAAACCCTTTGCCGCCCGGATCGAAACCGGCAACTTCGACGACGACTTTGAGAAGATCGCCGATTGCGATTGGGTTATCGAAGTCGTCGTCGAACGCCTCGATATCAAAAAGCAGATCTTCGAAAAAGTCGACCGGTTCCGCAAAAAAGGGTCTTTAGTCACCTCCAATACGTCCGGCATTCCCATCCACCTGATGACCGAAGGGCGCAGCGAGGATTTTCGCCGCCATTTCTGCGGGACCCACTTCTTCAACCCGCCGCGTTACCTTCGCCTGCTGGAGGTCATCCCGACAAAAGAGACCGATCAGGAAGTCGTCGACTTTTTTATGCATTACGGCGACGTTTACCTCGGTAAGCAAACCGTACTCTGCAAAGATACTCCTGCCTTCATCGGCAACCGGGTGGGCGTATACGCCATGGCCAGGATCTATCAGCTGACCACCGAACTGGGCCTGAAGATTGAAACGGTGGACAAGCTGACCGGCCCTGTCATCGGCAGACCCAAAACCGGCACTTTCCGCCTGGGCGACCTCGTAGGGCACGATACCGCCGCCCATGTCATCAAGGGCATCCGCGATAACTGCCCGAACGACGAACAGGCCGGCACCTTTGAAGTGCCCAGGTACCTGCAATTCCTGCTCGACAATAAATTCCTCGGCAACAAGTCCGGTCAGGGTTTTTACAAAAAGACCAATGAACGCGACGAACAGGGCAAACCCGTCATCCTGTCGCTGAACCTCGAAAATCTGGAATACGAAAAGCCGGTGCGGGAAGACCTGCCCAGCCTCAAGATCGCCAAACAAGTGGACCAACTGGGCAAGCGCATCGAAGAGATCTTCAAACTCGATGACAAGGGCGCCGACCTGATCAAGCGCTCGTTGTTGGGGCTCTTTGCTTATGTTTCCAATCGCGTGCCCGAAATTACGGACCACCTGTACAGCATCGATGACGCCATGCGCGGCGGTTACGCCTGGGATATGGGGCCGTTCGAATACTGGGACGCGGTCGGGGTGAAAAAAGGCATCGAACTGGCAGAAGCCCAGGGAGAAACCATTGCCGCCTGGGTGAAGGACATGACCGCCAAGGGGGTCGACAGTTTTTACAAACGGGAAGGCGGCGTCCGGAAATATTACGACATTACGTCCGGTTCCTACAAGGTGATCCCGGGATCCGAATCTTTCATCATCCTGGACAATTACCGCGACAAGGCGCCGGTGCACAAGACCTCCGAGACCATTGTACACGATATCGGCGACGGGGTGCTTTGCCTCGAATTCACCAGCATGCACAACACCATCGGCGAGGGCGTGCTCCGGGGCATCAACGAAGCCATCCAACTGGCCGAAGAAGGCGACTGGAAAGGCCTGGTCATCGGCAACAACGCGACCAATTTCTCGGTCGGCGCCAACCTGATGATGATCGCCATGATGGCCTACCAGCAGGAATTCGATGAGTTGAACATGGCCGTCAATTATTTCCAGCAGACAACCATGCGGTGCCGTTATTCCAGCATTCCCGTGGTGATCGCCACCCAAGGCTACGTCTTCGGCGGCGGCTGCGAAACCCTGATGCACTGCGATGCTGCAGCCGTTGCTGCCGAATCCTATATCGGATTGGTAGAAGTAGGCGTAGGCCTGATCCCCGGCGGCGGCGGCACCAAGGAATTCGCGCTGCGCGCTTCGGACGAATTCTTTGAAGGCGACGTGCAGATCCCGACCCTGATCAATAAATTCAGAACCATCGCGTTGGCCAGTGTCGGTACTTCCGCGCAGGAGGCCTTCAACTACGGCTACCTGCTGCCCGGCCGGGATGCGGTGGTGATGAACAAGGACCGCAACATCGCCGACGCCAAACAGAAAGTTCTGGAGCTCGCCGACGGTTATACCCAACCCCTCATGCGGGAGGATATCACGGTCCTTGGCCGGGGCGGCCTGGCATCGTTGTACGCGGCGGCAAATGAGCTCAAACTCGGCAAATTCGCCAGCGAACATGATATCAAGATCGCCCACAAGGTGGCCTGGGTGCTTTGCGGCGGCGACCTGACGGGCGCCCAACAGGTTTCGGAACAATACCTGCTGGATGTCGAACGGGAAGCCTTCCTCAGCCTTTGCGGCGAACAGAAGACCCTGGAGCGGATCCAGTACATGCTGCAGAACAACAAACCGTTGAGAAATTAAATTTATGAGGATTCGAGGATTCGAGGATTCGAGGATTCGAGGATTCGAGGATTCGAGGATTTGTTTTACCTACTTATGACTTACAACTAACAGACTTACGACTAAATTATGGAAGCATACATCATAAAAGGTTATCGCTCGGCCGTCGGGAAAGCCAAAAAGGGCGGATTCAGGAATTACCGGTCCGACGACCTGGCGGTCGACGTGATCAAACATTTGCTGGCCCAGACGCCGGAACTCGACCCGGCGCTGGTGGACGACCTGATCGTGGGTTGCGCCAACCCGGAAGGAGAACAGGGGCTCCAGATCGGACGGCAGATCTCCGTGCGGGCACTGGGCAAACCGGTACCCGGCATGACCGTCAACCGCTACTGCGCTTCGGGGTTGGAGACCATTTCCATCGCCGTAGCCAAGATCCGGGCCGGCATGGGGCATGTCTACGTGGCCGGCGGGGCCGAGAGCATGAGCATGATCCCGATGACGGGCTACAAACTGGCGCCGAGCTATAAAGTGGCCAGCACAACGCCCGATTATCTGGTCAGTATGGGTCTGACAGCCGAAGCTGTTGCCAGTAAATTCAAGATCAGCCGGGAAGCTTCCGATGAGTTTTCCTATCTCTCGCACGAAAAGGCCGGCGCCGCCATTGATGCGGGCAGGTTCAAGGACGAGATCGTTCCGATTGCCGTTGAAGAGGTGTTTGTAAAAGACAACAAGCGGGTTTCCGCGACCAATGTGGTGGATACCGACGAAGGCGTGCGCAGGGATACGACCAAAGAGGCGCTGGCTCAACTCCGGCCCGTTTTTGCACAAGGCGGCGTGGTAACGGCCGGCAACTCCTCGCAGACTTCTGACGGGGTGGCCTTTGTGCTGGTGGTGAGCGAAGAGATCGTCAAACAGCTCAACCTGCAACCGATTGCCCGGTTGGCGGCCTGTTCGGTTGCGGGCGTGGAACCGTTGTATATGGGCATCGGCCCTTGCGCGGCCATCCCCAAAGCCCTCAGGCAGGCGAACATGAAGCTGGAGGATGTCCAGTTGATCGAACTGAACGAGGCCTTTGCCGCACAATCGCTGGCGGTTATCCAGGAAGCGGGGCTTGATCCGGATATCGTCAACGTCAACGGCGGCGCGATCGCCCTGGGGCACCCGCTGGGCTGTACGGGGGCAAAACTGTCCATCCAGCTGTTCAACGAACTGCGGCGACGCAACCAGAAATACGGCATGGTGACGGCTTGTGTCGGCGGCGGACAGGGTATCGCGGGGATCTATGAGTTGCTGAATTGAAATCGTTTTTCCCGCGCAGGCCTATTGGTCCAATGCCCGCCTGTATCCGTATTTTTTGAAGATCTTTTGGCCTTCTTCCGACATCAGGTAACCGGCGAAAGCCCGGCTTTGATCCGGGTGCTTTTCCCGTCCGTGGCGGGTGATCACCATGCCCTGCGGTATGGGCCGGTACAGGCTGGGAGAGAGTTCAACCCAATCGCCCTTGCCCCTCATTTGCGGGGCCATGACCACCGATTTGGAAACAAATCCCATTTCGCAGGCGCCGGATTCCACATATTGGCTGGTCTGCGCGATGCTTTCCCCGAAAACGACCTTGTCCTTGACCTTATCCCACAGAAAGACATTCTGCAACATTTCTACCGTGCGCTGACCGTAGGGCGCCAGCTCCGGGTTGGGGATGGCGATCTTGTGCACGCCGGTGTCGACCACCAGGGCCAGCTGTTTGTTGATGTTCAGCGGCGCATTGATCCAGATGGCCAGGGCGCCGTAGGCGTAGACCTGTACGCTGTCGACGGCGGCATCCGCATCGATCAGTGCATTGGGGTAGGCCGTATCCGCGGCGACAAACAGGTCGAATGGCGCGCCGTGTTCGATCTGGGCTTTTAATTTGCCCGATGATCCGACAACCGTTTCTACCGGATAACCGGCCTTGTGCGAAAAGCTGTCGGCGAGTTCCTGCATGACGAATTGGGCATTTGCCGCAACGGCCACGCGCAGTCCGTTGGTTTCGGCAACCCGGTTGCAGGCCCACAGCGCAAGGGTCAGGGAAAGCGCAAAAAAGTACAATGATCTGTTCATAAGCATATTTCGGTTGTCCGCGGATTTTGTTAAAAATTGCAGCCTTTAGTGGATTAATGGGTTGCCCTTTTTCCAAACTTCGGGGAATAAGGCTAATTTTAACACCAATCTAAAATCACCTGTAAGATGACGAATTTGAAGGCGGTCACCGCAAAGTTATTGATCCCGGCGTACCTTTTATGCTTTTCCTTTTCTTTATCCGGCCAATGGGTCATCCAGTTTCGGGAAGGAGACTGGACGAAATTGAACTCCTGCTCAAAATGCGCAGAATGCCAGGGCGAAGCCAGCGACAAGCTGGAATCGGCCAAAGGGCTGGAGTTTTTCTGCGGCGACGAAAGCCTGGGGAAATGGTTTGTAATCCGGATACAGTTGAAGGATTGCGGGTATGAATACTACCGCACGCTGAACAGCAATGACTACAACTCCGGGCAAACTTCTTTCCGTTTGATGGAAGATGCGCTGGCGGATATTTACCGGGAAGTGCGTGAAAGATGTCCGGGCAACAGGCAGGTTCGGGAGATCCGCAGAATGGAATCGCCGTTCTCGGAGCTTTCGCTTTCCGTCATTCAGAACTTTTACCTGGATCACGACTATTTCGACGAACCGGATACCGAACCGTTCTTTTACTTTTTGGCCGATATGCCCCGGTTTCCGGGATGCGAGGAAGCGGAGAGCGACCTAGCCAAACAGCGGTGCGCTGAAAAAAGCCTGAACAGGTTTTTTGCCGAAAATATCGAATATCCTTATAATGCCCAACGCAAGGGCATAGAGGGAAGGGCCACCATCGAGTTCACGATAAGTAAAACGGGTACGGTGGATGAACCCAGGATCGTAGCATCACTGGGTGAGGAGATTGACGCCGCCATGCTGCGAGCTGTATTGCTGATGAACGACAAAGGCATGAAGTGGAAGCCCGGCATGTTCAAGGGCGAACCGATTGAAACCGTATACCGGGCCTCCGTGGTATTTTCACTGGACAAATAGCGGGTCAGTCGGCTGTCGGACTGTAATACTGCCAACTGAATACTGCCAACTGCCAACTACAGGACTGAATACTGCCAACTGAATACTGCCAACTACAGGACTAAATACTGACGCTAGCTTTTCCGTCCCTTGATCGAGCAACCAACGGCGCGTACATCAGCCGGATCGGGATCCTGGCCTTTTTCGAGGGCGCTTACTGCTTTTTCCACATAATTGACCTTCACGGCTGACGGATCCTGCGAGTTGTCGTCCACTGCCCCGTGATAGCGGACCTTCAGGTTGGTGTCGAGCAGGTAGATCTCCGGCGTGCGGCTGGCGCCGTATTGCGGATAGATTTCCTGCTTTTCGTCATAGAGGTACACAAAGGGATAGCCTCGGTCTCTGGCCCTCTTCTGCATGGCCTCAAAGCCGTCGCCGGGGTTGATGCCGGCATCATTGGGTTGAATGGCCACCACAGGATAACCCATCGGGGACATTTTTTTATGCAACTCGATGATCCGGCTTTCGTAGGCCTGGGCCACCGGGCAGGTATTGCACGTAAAGGTGACAATATAACCCTTCGGCGCATTGCCGTTGGCGTCCTTGATGTCTTTCAGGGAATACAGCTTCTTATCCACATTCATCAGGGAAAAATCGGGCGCGGTATCGCCGACCTTAAGGCCTTCAGGTTTGAGCGCTACGTTTTGCGCCTTGGCTTCGGGCTGCGGCGCCTGGACGGAGGTCTCTTCCCCGGAAGGCGTCTTTTCTGCAGTAGTATTATTGCAGGCGCCTAATCCGAGGACAAGGACCGCAAACCAGAGTAGTAAAACGGGTGCTTTCTTCATGATTATTATTGTTTATTGTTGTTTATTGTTGTTTATTATTATTATTGTTGTTGTTGTTGTTGTTTATTGTTGTTTGCTCCGCCGCCGAAGCTTCAGCGGAGGAGGGTTTATTGTTGATACGGCAGCCAACAACAATGAACCATCACAAACCACCATAAACCACCATCAACCATCACAAACCACCATAAACCATCACAAACCACCATTAACCACCATCAACCACCATAAACCACCATAAACCCGCCTACGCTCAAGGCTATGGCGGACGGGGCCACCATAAACTATCATAAACCACCATAAACCACCATCAAAGCAGCCCCAGGACCATATTCTTCAACTCCTCGTAACTGGCGAATTGCTCGGGCTGGAAAATCCGGCCTTTGGGGCCGTAGACGATGGTGATGGGGATGGCGCCGCCCCAGTCGGGGTCCACTTTCTCGATCCAGTCGTTGTAGCGGCCGTCGGCAAGGGCGATGACGTCGGATTGGATATGATTATCCCGGACAAATTGCAGGAGTTTGGTTGGAATGTCCTTTTTGAAATCGAGGCTGACCAGAATGATCTTCACTTTTTTTCCGGCTATTTCATTGTGTAATTGTTCGAAATAAGGCAGTTCTTCGACGCAGGGTTTGCACCAGGTGGCCCAGAAATTGACCACATAGGTGGTGTCGGTTTGGTAATGCAGAATCGGCTCGAGGTCGGCAAATTCTTCCATGACCGGGTAGGGCAGCGCCGAAGAATCGGCGGTTTTTTTGCCCGCGGGCGGCTCAGACTGGCAGGCTGCGGCGCCTAAAAACAACAGGGTTGCCAATGATGCGGATGAAAGCGATTTGAACATTTTGAACAGCTTGTTTAGCATGAAAATAACCGGATTTTTCGGATCTTTTGAACGAATTGGGCTGACTCAGGATAAATTCAGGATGAGAGGATTACTATTATAAACGCGTGTAAGGCGCTTTGGATTGCCGATTTTATAACAAAACCGCAAATTTGTGCCCGGGTTGCCTGAAATAGGCCTATTTATTCAAAAAGATTCAATTGTTCCGAAAAATGTTGCACCGCTGGAGTTATTTCCTTTTCGTTTCGGGGCTGCTCCTTGTAGGCTGCCGGAAACCGGATCAGAATCCGGCGTCTGTTTCGCTGGACGAACAGCATAAAGTGACCATGCCGGATAGCTTGCTTGCTGCAAAGATCATTACGACCGACAGCACCTGCGGATATTTTGAGCAGGCAGGCTTACTGGATATGTCCATTCAGCTGAAACACAGGTACCCTGCTTCCACCGGCCGCGAAAAAGTGCTTGGGGATTTTCTGCAATTCTGGAAAACGGAAGTGACGGATTTCAATCCGGAAGAAAAGACCATGATGGCCGGCATCCTGAAAGAAGCCTTGGCGCTGATATCGAAGGTGTCGCCGGATATTTTTCCGTCCGACCTGCAATTGGTCAAAATCAGGGGAAACGCCTACGGGCCCGGCGTGTTTTTTACCCGCGAAAATGCGATCGCCATTCCGGCGTCCGAGCTGCAGCCTGACCGGAGCGGAAACCTGCTTGGCGTCATGCTGCACGAGATCTTCCACATATACAGCCGCCGGCACCCCAAACAAAGAGACGAACTGTACCGGCTGATCGGGTTTGGGAAATTGCCCGTTGGAATGGACCAACTCGCGATGGATCCGACGCTCCGATTATCCCTACTTCGCAACCCCGATGCAATGGATATCAGTTATGCCATCCGGCTGATCCCGCAAGCAATGGATAGCGTATGGGCGATCCCCGTTTTTTACGCTGAGGCCCCGGCGTATGAACCCTCCCGTCCGACTTTCTTCGAATACGCCACTTTTCATCTGTTCGCCGTCAACCAGGACAGCCTGGGCAGGTTTGCCGTATCCGATACCCCGCTGAGTTTTGCCTATAACGAGGCCTACTACGACCGGATCACGGACAATACCGATTACGTCATCCACCCGGAGGAAATCATAGCGGATAATTTTGCTTTGCTGATGCTGTCCAAAGCGCCGGATGATACCGGGACACTGGACGAGTTGTCGGAGCAGGGAAAAGCGTTGGTGAGGCAGGTGGAGGCGGTTTTGCATGGGGAATGAAAGGTTTAAAAAACCAACAACCTGTCGAAACGTTGTTTAACCATGTCTTTGTATTGTTCCTTTGTTTTTTGCTCGAGAAAGGAAGAATCTATTAGGTTTATCAATAAAGGAAGGGCTTTTTCGAATTGCCCCAATAGATTGTCAACAGCTTTATCGGGTAGAAGCAACTTTTCTTTTCCAAAATAGTCGATCAATTCTCTTTTTCGAAACTCTTTTCTTTTTCCGGCCAGCATTAGAGCCATTTCTTCCTCTGCTCCTCCCATAACCAGGGTGCTGTTCAGGAGATCATAAGCTGGCGCTAATTCTATTTTTCCATTTCGGGTTATAACCGAAAAATTCTTGAGGTGCATGTCTTCATTGCCGGTGAGAAAGCAGAACAGGACTAACCGAAAGAATTTATACTTCTCTACCACCGGAAAAGTGCAATTGGATTCAATAAGCTTGATGGCTTTCTCTATGGTATAATCATACTTGGTGTCTCTCGACAAACCAGCTAATTGTGCAAAATCTTCTACCGCAAATTTCCCTTCTCTACCGGTCCGGTCAAACCGCTTGATAAAATAGCTCAGACTTCCATCTTTACACCAAATCAACCCATGGAGCGGCGTCTCAACCCCGGTTATAGCAGCCATTTTCATGGTGAGATCCTCATTTTCCGGCATTTGGGCGTAAATTTCATGCTGTGGCTTGATGATAAATCGCCCATTAATTTCAACAATCTCGAAGCTGTTTTTCCGGGTATTCAGAACAGCGCTTAATTTGGGCTGAACCCCCTGAATGGACATGCGGCCCATTTTTAACACGGCTTCAGAGCGTTGTTCCGGAGCAGAATAAGGTAAATCATCCAATTCTTTTAGAGAGCGACTCAAAAGCCGCAAACCTACCGGTGAATATCGGGAGGAAGTACAAGGTTGGTAAGTGATTGGGCATTTATTCATTTGCGACCGGCACGCACGTGACGGCGCCGACAAGGTCCTTGCCTGTGGCCATCAATTGTGAAAAGTAATCATTCTTGTCGATTTTCAAACGCCTTAGCATCCCTTCAAGCATAATCCCTTCAGGCAATAGTCCTTCAAAAAAGGGAGGAAATCCACGGAAGGTGAATTGGTTCTGTACAATCGGCATGGTCAAGGAAACAGGAGGGCCGTCATAATCCGGTAAATAGGTGAATGTAAAAATATTCCGATCATCGGATTCTTTTAAAATTCCGGCGGGTTGATCATGTACGAATATTTCAGCTGTCCGCATGGGTAAAGTTTTTCATTATTGGGCTATGCAACTCAATTGAAATATTTAGTACCTGTAGGATTTTTAGCAATGATTTCAATTGGACAGTTTCTTTACCGTGCTCGATATCGTAAATTATCGTTTTGCCAACTCCAGCAAGCTGCCCGCATCTTTCCCGCGATAACCCTGCGGCTTTCCGGTGAAAACGAATGATCTTGCCGATGAATTCTACGTTCATTTTTTGCCGTTTCAGCAGTAAAAATAGTAATTTTTAGCACCTGATGCAAGAAAAAAAAGAAAAATAAAGAAAAAATACCGCTTGGACGGTAAAAAATAAATCATATTTCAATCCGGTTTGTGGAAATATAAAAAGGCCGACCTTGACATGGATGCACTTGGAAAACCGGCAGGATTTCAACTCTTCGGTTCCTCAATTCCTCAGTTCCTCAATTCCTCAGTTCCTCAATTCCTCAGTTCCTCAATTCCTCAAAACTTCCGCTTCCCCCTGTCCTTCCGCGCCTTCGCCTTGATGATCTCCTGCTTGGCAAACTTTTTCTTGTCCGACAGCAGTTTCTCAACAAGGTCTTCGCGGCCCAGTTTTTTGAGCTGGTCGCGGATCAGGCCGTGATTTTCGCGCTTGTGCCAGAAGAAGAACAGGTGTTGCGCCTTGCGCTCTTTCGGGGTTTTGGCCGCATAGACGGGTTGGAGGGTGTACGGATGCAGCCCCGAGTAGTAGATCACTGTGGCCACCGTCATCGGGGTGGGAGTGAAATCCTGGACCTGTTCGAGCTTGAAGCCCATGTCCTTTGTTTCGGCGGCGAGGTTAGCCATGTCTTCGGCCTGGGAGCCGGGGTGGCTTGAAATGAAATAAGGGATGAGCGGCTGGTTGAGGCCGTGCTTCCGGTTGATGCGCTCATAGCGGGCCTTGAACTCGTGGAAATGTTTGAATGAAGGTTTGCGCATGATGCGCAGGGTATTGTCGGAGGTATGTTCCGGCGCCACCTTGAGGCGGCCGCAAACGTGGCGGGTCACCAGTTGCTCCATGTATTCCTCCAGGCTGCCGTCGTTGTTCTTGTTGTAGCTGTCCACAAGCAGGTCATAGCGAATGCCGCTGCCGACGAAGGCTTTTTTGATCTTGGGATGAGCGTCCACCTTGCGATACAATTCGGTCATCGGTTTGTGGCTGGTATCCAGATTACTGCAGATCACGGGGTGAATACAGGAAGGGCTCACGCACCGGTCGCAAATCTCCTGTACTTTGCCTTTCATCCGGTACATATTGGCTGAGGGGCCGCCCAGATCGCTGATATACCCCTTGAAACCGGGCATTTGAGTGACCAGGTCCACTTCTTTCAAAATGGATTCCTCCGACCGGCTGGCGATGAATTTGCCCTGGTGCGCTGAAATGGTGCAAAAACTGCAACCGCCGAAGCAACCCCGGTGCATATTCACCGAGAACTGGATCATTTCAAAGGCCAGGATCGACCCCCTGTTTTTATATTTCGGATGCGGCAACCGCGTATAAGGCAGGTCGAAAGACGCGTCGATCTGCTCTTCCGTCATCGGCGGATAGGGCGGATTGATGATGAGCATATCCTCGCCGACAGCCTGGGTCAGCCGGCGGGCCTGGACCTTGTTGGACTCCTGCTCGACATGCTTGAAATTGGCTGCATAGTCCCGTTTGTCCCGCAGGCACTTTTCGTGGGAATTGAGCTCCAGCGTCGACCAGGCTTTGACCACAGGCAGTTTAGCCTCCCGTGGCCGCAGCAGCGCCGTTTGCGGGATGGTCGTCAGCGAAGAAAACGGAACGCCCTTTTTCAGCAGCCGCAGGAGCTCGCGCAACGGCAACTCGCCCATGCCGTACACCAGCAGGTCGGCGCCGCTCATAGTCAGGATGTTCGGAAAAAGCTGATCGGCCCAGTAGTCGTAATGGGTGACGCGCCGCAGGGAGGCTTCAATGCCGCCGATGAGCACGGGAACATCCGGGTACAATTGCTTCAGGATCTGCGTGTAGACCTTGGTGGCGTAGTCGGGCCGGAAGCCGGCTTGCCCGCCCGGTGTATAGGAATCCGTAGAGCGCTTCCTTTTGGCTGCCGTGTAATGATTGACCATGGAGTCCATGCAGCCCGACGTAACCCCGAAGAACAGGCGCGGGCGGCCCATTTTTTTGAAATCGCGCAAGTCGTCCTGCCAGTTGGGCTGGGGCACTATGGCTACCCGGAGGCCTTCATCCTCGATGATCCGGCCGATGACGGCGGACCCGAACGCAGGATGATCCACATAGGCGTCTCCCGAGATGAGGATGACGTCCACCTCATCCCATCCCCTCATTTCCAACTCCTTTCTTGTAATGGGCAGCCAGTCGGTCAACGGGCGTTCTTCAAGCATGGTATTCAAATCATTAGGGCGCAAAGATACGGGAATTTCAACGATTCCTGCTAAATCGCTGCCGGAAGCCCTATATTTACGGGAAGAATCAACGGATCAATGGCAAAAAGAGGCAGGAAACCCAAAAGTCGGAATTCACGTTACGGATCGGGCGGCTATTCATCGGGCTGGAGCTGGTATCCGCGGTCGTCAAAACCCCTCATAGAACCCGGTACGGGTATTCGCGGCAACCGCAATTACGGGACTACCTGGTGGGGACAGCAATGGCTCAACGCCTTCAACCAGATCAGCGATGAGAACCGCCTGCCACGCGGGCGCACCTATGCCAACAACGGCTACGTCAGGAGTATCGATATCCAGCAAAACCTGATCAAGGCCGAGGTGCAGGGAAGCTACCTGTACGACATCCTGATCCAGATCCCCGAATTCACGGCGGCAGAACAAAAGGAGATCATCCACATCGTTACCGAAAATCCGGACCTGCTGGCCGGGCTGCTCAACCGGGAGTTGCCGCCGGCCCTCAACGAGGCCTGCGAGCGCAAAGGGGTCGATATCTTTCCCAGGCAATGGAGCAATTTTAAGGCCTCCTGCTCCTGCCCCGACTGGGCCATGCCCTGCAAACACCTGGCGGCCGTCATTTACCTGATCGCCAATGAAATTGACAAGAACCCGTTCATGGTTTTTGAACTCCACGGGTTTGACCTGCCCAAAGCCCTGGAAAATGCCGGCTTTTCCGCCGCCCAGACCCGCCAGCTGCACGTCCTTAAACTGGCAGAATTGCAGAAACCGCACGACCCGGATGCTGTAATCGAACCGTTGACCGCCAATGGGGAAGACCTTGAGGATCTCGACTTTTCAACCATCCCGGATTGCAGCGTCGGCCTGCTGACCATCCTCACGGATAAACCGGTTTTTGCGGCAAAAGGCGATTTCAAAGCGCTCTTCGGACGGGTGCTTTCCAGGGCTGCGCGTTTTGCCGAGAAAGAGACCCGTGTTGCGGCAGAGGAAGCAGGCGATTTGGAAGAGAAATACGATCAGGCGGAAATTGTGGAGATCACGATAAACGCCGATACGCTTGAACCGCTGAAATTTCAGGTTTGGGCCGCTTCAGAAGAAACGATTTTCAAAACAGCCGGGATCATTGAATTCATCCGGTGGCTGGAAGGCGTTCCGGCCGGCCGGCTGGCTCATTTCTCCCCCGAGTTTCAGGGCATCTGGCTGGCCTGGCGGTTCGCGGAGGCCTGCGCCCGGCAGTCGGCGATGGTACCGCAATTGCTGGCATGCGAACAACCGGATACGTTTGTGGTCAGGTGGCTGCCGGCATTGCTGAACGAACAGGTCCGGGCGGCGTTCAAAAAGATCCAGGCGCTCCTGCCCGACGGGATGCTTCATTTAGAGAAGGCGGATGGAGATTTCATACCCATAAAGGAAGATTATGCCCTGGGATTGACTTCCGTATTCCTTGGACATTATATCCGGAGCGGCGATGCGCTGGCCTATGATCAACTGCAGGAGCCGGTCAACAAGCTTTTCTTCTGGGGCGAAGCGGTGACGTTCGATAAATTCGAAAACCGGGAGTTCGGGGCCAATATTGCCCTCTGGCTCAACCGGTTTTTTATCGCCGAAAAACAATGGATACCGGTATTGTCCGTATCCGAAGGCGAGGACGGGAATTTCGAAATGGACCTGGCCGCTGAAAACAGGGACGAACCCCTGAAAGCGCCGGTCAGCCTGAAGAATATATTCAAATCAAAGGACCTCTCGCAGTGGAACCTGAGCATCCTCCGCGATGTATCGACCATTGTCGAATTTTTGCCGGATCTCAAGGTGATCATCGCGTCAAAAGGAAAGGAAAAACTGGTGATCAACCCCGTCCGGTTTGCCGACGTGCTGTTCCAGTCCCTGCCGGTCGTCCGGTTGCTGGGCATCAAGGTGCTGTTACCCAAAGCGCTCAACAGGATACTGCATCCGCAGCTCAGCTTGCGTTTGGGCAAAGTGCCGGGACAGATCGTGGTGAAAACCCTGATGGGCCTGCGGCAGATCCTGTCGTACCAGTGGCAGATCGCGGTGGGCGACCGCCAGCTCGGCCCGGATGAATTTCTCAGCCTGGTCAGGCAATACAAAGGCCTGGTCAAGATCCACGGCGAATACGTTTATTTTGATGAAAAAGAGGTAGCGGCCCTGGTGGGGAAATTGTCCAATCCGCCGAAGATCACCGATTCGGACCTGCTGCAAATTGCGCTGAGTGAAGAATACGACGGAGCGCCCATCCAATTCACACCCGAATTGCGGGAAGTGATGGAATCGCTGTTGCAGGTCGGGCAATTACCGCCGCCGGCCGGACTGAATGCGAACCTGCGGCCCTATCAGCTCCGGGGGTTCTCCTGGCTGGTCAAAAACGCCCGCCTGGGATTCGGCAGCATCCTGGCCGACGATATGGGGCTCGGCAAAACCCTTCAGGTGATCGCAACCCTCCAGCAAATGAAAGAGGACGAACTGCTGAAGGAAGGCAGCCGCGCCCTGGTAATTGCCCCGACCACCTTGCTGACCAACTGGCAAAAGGAGATCAACCGCTTTGCGCCCGGACTGACATCCCACATTTTCCACGGCCCCAACCGCGAGCTCAAACAGGCCCTCGAATCGGATGTGGTACTGACTTCCTACGGGATCGCGCGGAGCGACGCCGCGGCCCTGAACAAGCACAACTGGCTGGCGCTCGTGATCGACGAGGCACAGAACGTGAAGAACCCAACGGCCGAACAATCCAAAGCCGTCAAGAAAATACCGGCGCCCATCCGGATCGCCATGAGCGGAACCCCGGTAGAAAACCGGCTCAGCGAGTACTGGAGCGTGTTTGATTTTTCCAACCAGGGGCTGCTCGGCGGCCTGAAAAAATTCCGGGAGAATTTTGCTGTTCCGATCGAGGGGAAACGGGACCAACAGGCCCTGCGAAAATTCAGGAAACTGACCGGCCCATTCGTCATGCGGCGACTGAAAACGGATAAATCCATCATCAGCGACCTGCCGGAGAAAGTGGAACAGGATCAGTTTTGCCGGCTTACGCCCGCCCAGGCAGCCCTCTACCAGGGCGAGCTGGAAAAGACAATGAAAAAGATTGAAGAAAGCGACGGCATTGCCCGCCGCGGGTTGGTCCTTCAACTCATCATGGCCCTGAAGCAGATCTGCAACCACCCGGTGCAATACGCCAAAAAAGGGAAGCCGGACCCTGCGCTGAGCGGTAAATGCCCATTGCTGCTGGACCTGGTGGAGCAGGCGGTTGAAAACGACGAAAAGACGCTGATCTTTACGCAGTTCAGGGAAATGGGCGAGTTGCTGGCGCCGATGCTGGCAGAAAAATTCGGCGGAGAAGTGCCCTTCCTGCACGGCGGCGTGTCGCGTACGGCCCGGGATAAAATGGTCGAGGACTTTCAAAATGTTCGCACTAACAGGATACTGCTGCTTTCCCTGAAAGCCGGCGGTACCGGGTTGAACCTGACGGCCGCCAGCCAGGTCATTCACTTTGACCTCTGGTGGAATCCCGCCGTTGAGGCTCAGGCGACGGACCGGGCATTTCGCATCGGACAGAAACGCAACGTACAGGTTCACCGGTTCATCACCACCGGCACTTTCGAAGAAAAGATCAACGCCATGCTCGGAAGCAAAAAGGAACTGGCCGACCTGACCGTCACCAGCGGCGAAACCTGGATCGGAGAACTGCCGGATAAGGAGTTGCGGGATTTATTCAGGCTGTCGTGATTTCGGCACTTCTTAGTCTACAAAGGTTTCTTTGAGGACGGATTTTACTTTTTTGGTGATCGGATCTTCCAGGGCGCCTATGGTTTTGGTAATTCTCATTTTATCAATAGTACGGATTTGGTCAATGACAATCCAGTTTGTTTTACCCTCCAGCTCAAATGGTACCCGGGTCGGATAATTCTTTGATTGGGATGTGATAGGGCAAATGACCACATTCAACAGGTTTCTGTTCATTTCATCGGGAGAAACGATTACGCATGGTCTGGTTTTTTTTATTTCGCTGCCGATCGTCGGGTCCAGGTTCACAATGATTACATCGTATTGGGTATAGTTCATGGTTTATTCATCGGGGGTTTCGTCATCAAATATGGGATCGATCAGCAATTGATCATCTTCATTTTTTCGCATTTCAGCAAAGGCTTCATTCCAACCTTGCCGAGGGTGCCTTACAGGTTTTATTAAAATATATTCGTTTTCAAGGACGAGTTCCACCTTATCCTCGATCTGGTATTTCTCCAGAAGCATTTTATTCAACCTGATACCTTTTGAATTGCCGATTTGGACCACTGAGACTTTCATCGTTGAAATATTCTACCACAATGTTAATACAACGTAATTACATTTCCAAAAGTTTCTGCTTTCGAAATTAATAAATAAAATAACCGGACTATTCCAACAACTTCCTGAAAAACGGCACCAGTTCCTCCGCCATCACCCCATGGTCCTCAACATTGGGGTGCCCGGTGCAACCGCCGGCCTGCATGGGCTTGAAAAAGTAAACGGCAACAGGTTGATCTGAAGGGTAAAGCGCATCAACTTTCCCTTTGACGGCACTCAGGCAATTTTGCAGCGCAGCGCGCCGCTTGCCGTTCATCATCGGGCTGCTGAGCAGGGCGATCTGCGCCTGCGGGTATTTGGATTTGACCAGTTGGACAAAATCGACATAGCGGTTGACGAAGGTCGTACTGTCAAAAGGCAGCCTCGGTTTTTTTCCGTCTCCGTTGCTCATGTCGTTGGTGCCCAGGGCGATGCTGACGATCGTTGGCGAATAGGTTCCAAAATCCCACATGCGGGAGGAATTATCCTGGAAGTCGGTTTTCCCGTACACCTGAGGAACCGGCGGGCCGTCGCTGTTCCAGTTGCGGTAAACCCCGTAACCGCTGATGCTGCTGAGCATGAAATTGGTTTTCAATGCCCGTGCAACCCGCGGGCCGTAGGCAAAATAGGCGCTATGCTGGTCGTGGTAAACGCCGGCGCCGCAGGGTGTTTCCGAAGCGTCGGCGGCTGCCCCGCACGTGATGCTGTCGCCGATGAATTCGATCATGGGCGCGTCCGGCCGTTTCAGCGGCTGCAGGTGATCACCGGTAACGGACTGGATGAAAACAGGGCCGGTATGCGCTTCCGTGGCCTTGTAGAGCCAAATCGTATGGTGGCCGTCCTTCGGCGCGGAAATAACAAACGAACCGCCGGGATCGGCTTCAATTCTTATCCTTTCCTGATAGACGCCGTCGAGCTCGTATTGCAGGTAACTGTGACTTTTGGGCTCGGCCAGCCGGAAATTTATCCGGCATTCCGTCCCCTTGAACCGGAAACCGAAATTCGAAGCGGAACTGATCAGCTCAACCTCTCCCTGGTCATTGACCACACTTCTGCCATAAGGGAAAAGATCCGCGCCGGTCAGTGTGCCGGCGATCTTGCCGGTTTTTGTCGTGGAACAACAGATCAGGATGAGTGAAAAAACCAGTGAAAAGATCGGATAGCTCCTGCGCATGTGAAGTTGTTTTATGTTGGTGTGGAATGAAGGGCAAAATACGAACCCTTATGCTTTTTCGGGTACAAACAAGGTGGTTCGTATCGTTAAATAGTCCTACTTTTAAGGATCGGTCCTGTTAAAAACAGGTTGATTACCTGTTCTAAAATCAAAGAAATGATCAAATACCGGTTTGTCCTGATCGGACTGGTAGGCTGCTTTCTGGCCTGCAATCGGCTTGAAACAACGGCGAATGAACAGACAGAACGCCCGGTGGACCTGGTTTACCCCCTGCTCGACGCCGCCAATTCCCGCTGGTTTTTCTTCAATTCGGCAACAAGGCCCTTCGGCATGGTCAACCTCAGCCCGGATACCCAGACCGACGGCGCCTGGGGCAGCGGCTACCGCTACGATACGGACACCATCCGGGGGTTCAGCCATATCCACGCCTGGCAGATGGCCGGGCTTTCGGTCATGCCGGTAATTTTTGAAGAAGGGCGTGAAGAAACGATCCTGGCCGATCATTCCTCGCCTTTCGATCATGGCAAAGAAGCGGTTGAAGCGGGTTACCACGCCGTCCAACTCGAACGTTTCGGCATTCGGGCCGAATTGACGAGCACCACACGGGCGGGATTTCACCGGTATGCCTTCCAAAATCCAGGCTCAAAAGGCCTGGTCATTGACCTTGGCGGGCGATTAGGGCCTTCTGATATGGTCAACGGTACGGCGGAACAGGACGGCGAAAAGGCCCTTTACGGACGGGTTGATAATGCCCCGACCAGGCGACGCCCGAAGCCGGTCACGGTATTCTTTTACATGCAATTGGATCAACCCACAGACGGCGTTATGCCGGATTCCGCCGGCAAATTCCTGGTTTTGCTCCGCCCATCCGGTGCGGATACCCTGAAAATGAAAGTCGGCCTGTCCTATACTTCGGTTGAAAATGCCCGTCTGAACCTGGAAACCGAATTGCCCGACTGGGATTTTGACCGGGTCGTCGGGGAGGCCAAATCGGAATGGGACGGCCTGCTCAGCCGGATCCGGGTAGAAGGCGGCACAAATACGGATCGCAGGCGTTTCTATACCGACCTCTGGCATGCGCTCCAGGGGCGGCGCATCATCAGTGATGTCAACGGCGCCTACCCGGATAATACCGGCGCTGTGTTCCGGATCGGCCAATTGCCGCTTGATGCCGGTGGAAATCCCCGGTTCAACCACTACAACTCCGACTCGTTCTGGGGCGCGCAATGGACCCTGAACACACTTTGGGGGCTGATGTACCCGGAAATTTATGCGGAATTTGTCAACAGCCTGCTCGTGTATTACCGCGACGGCGGGTTGATTCCCCGGGGCCCTTCCGGAGGGAATTACACGAATGTCATGACCGGAGCTTCCTCCACGCCTTTCATCGTCAGCGCCTGGCAAAAGGGCATTCGCGGGTTTGATGTGCAAGCCGCTTACGAAGGCCTCCGGAAGAACCACCTCCCGAACGGTATGATGGGGCGGGCCGGCTACGAACACGATTCCGCCCTTGGCGGCGGACTGGAAGATTACATCGAAAAAGGCTACGTGCCCTATCCCAATCCGAAGGGCAATTTCGGTTTTCACCAGGACGGCGCCAGCCTGACGCTGGAATACGCCTATCAGGACTGGACATTGGCCCAATTCGCAAAAGCGCTTGGGAAGGAGGCGGATTTCCAATATTTTTCGGACAGGTCGGAAAATTATAAGAACCAGTTTGATGCCATATCAGGCTGGATGCGGCCGAAAGACGTGGCCGGAAACTGGAAAGATCCGTTCGATCCGTACCAGTATGAAAATGGCTTCAACGAATCGAATGCCGCCCAATCGACCTGGTTTGTGCCGCACGATATCCACGGATTGGCCGAACTGATGGGCGGCCCTGAAAAAGCCGTTGAAAAACTAAACCGTCAATTCGAAACGGCCGCTTCGGTCAATTTTACCTCCGGCACTTCCCACGACCGCGGCGAGGATCCCAACCGGGCAAAAATCCCTGTAAATTACGGCAACCAGCCTTCTATCCAGACCGCTTTTGTGTTCAACCACCTCGGCCGGCCGGATCTCACCCAATTCTGGAGCCGGGAAGTGATCGCAAAGGCTTTCAGCGGGCTCTCTCCGCAAACCGGCTACAACGGCGACGAAGATCAGGGGTTGATGGGCGCCCTGGCCGTGCTGATGAAGATCGGTTTGTTCCAGATGAACGGCGGCACGGAAGCGGATCCGGCATACGAACTGGGTTATCCCTGGTTCGACAAGGTAACCCTATCCCTGAACCGGACTTATTTCGAGGGCGAAAAGATCACCATTGAAAAAACCGGTAAAGTCGGAGAAAACGATTTCTTCCGATCCGCGTCCTGGAATGGAATGCAACTGGACGGTTTGTCGATCCGGCATGGAGCCCTGACCCGGGGCGGGCGCCTGGTGATGAACAGATAGTTGAGCCGCCGCAAAAATACCCTGTGTTTCGAATGGTCTTCTGATCAACCGGCCGTATCTTCACCCAAATTTCCGCGCACCCCAAAATGCTCAAAAAACTCTTCCGCCGCATACGCCGCATTTTTCGCGAGCATCCCCGCAAAGCCTGGGGTGGGGTAGCGGTCGTCCTGCTGGCCTATGCATTTTGCCTGCCCCGTCCGCTTTTTGACAAACCCGTGAGCCTGGTCATCGAAGACGAAGAAGGCGCCCTCCTCGGCGCCCGTATCGCCGCCGACGGCCAATGGCGATTCCCGATGCAGGACAGCCTTCCGGAGCGTTTTATCAAATGCCTGGTTGAATTCGAGGACCGGCGGTTTTATTACCACCCGGGGGTCGACCCGGCCGGACTGGTACGCGCCCTGGTACAGAACATCCGCAACCGCGAAGTCGTCAGCGGCGGCAGTACCATTACCATGCAGGTCATCCGGATGGCGCGCAACAACCCGCCCCGCAACCTCTGGCAAAAAGCCATTGAAATGGTTATGGCTACCCGCCTGGAACTGGAGTGCCGGAAATCGACGATCCTGCGGCTATATGCGGCCAACGCCCCTTTCGGCGGCAACGTCGTAGGGCTGGAAGCGGCCTGCTGGCGCTATTTCGGCAAACAACCGGCGCTCCTTTCCTGGTCGGAAGCGGCCACCATGGCGGTACTGCCCAATGCGCCGGCCCTCATTCACCCGGGGCGCAACCGGCAGGCCCTGCTGGAAAAACGCAACCGCCTCCTGGACCGGCTTCTGGTAAAGGGCGCTATCGACAGCCTGACCTGCGAGCTGGCCAAGGAAGAAGAACTCCCGCAGGCCCCGCTGCCGCTGCCCAGCCTGGCCCCGCAACTCCTGGACCGCATCGAAAAAGAAAACAAGGTGGCCGGGAAATCCCGCTTCCGGACAACCGTCAGGAAAGGACTGCAACAACAGGCCTGGTCGGTGCTCGAACGCCACCACGCCGCATTGGCCGCCAACGGGGTGCACAACCTGGCAGCCGTCATTATCGATGTACAAGCCAATAAAGTGGTCGCTTACCTGGGCAACGCGCCCAACGCGGGCGCAGAGCACGGCGAACAAGTGGATGTCATCACCGCGCCGCGCAGCACCGGCAGCATCATGAAGCCTTTCCTTTACGCTTCGGCTTTGCAGGAAGGGCTGATCGTACCCAACAGCCTGCTGCCTGACGTGCCGACCTCGCTGAGCGGGTACCGTCCGGAGAATTTTCACGAGAAATACGACGGCGTGGTGGTCGCCCGGCGGGCGTTGATCCGCTCGTTGAACGTGCCGTTTGTCAACCTGTTGCAGGATTACGGGCTCCCCAAATTCCATCACAAGCTCAAACAACTGGGAATGACCTCGCTTGTTTTTCCGCCCGATCATTACGGGCTGACGCTGGTATTGGGGGGGGCTGAGGGCAAGCTTTGGGACCTCACGAATATCTACGCGGGCATGTCTCGCACGCTGGGGCATTTCTACGATTACGACGGCCGCTACAACCCCGCCGATTTCCGGTTTGCCCGGTACCTTGCGGAGGACAAACCAACGGCCGTCGACCGGGATAAACTCCTGGAAGAACCGCCGTATCTGGGGGCAGCTGCCATTTATTATACCTTTGATGCGATGCAGGAGCTTGAACGGCCCAATGCGGAAGGAGAGTGGGAACGGTTCAGTTCCGGCAGGCGCATTGCCTGGAAAACGGGTACCAGCTTCGGCTTTCGGGATGCCTGGGCCATCGGCGTCACGCCGCGTTATGCGGTAGGCGTTTGGGCCGGTAACGCCGACGGAGAAGGGCGGCCCGGCCTGATCGGGGTGCTGGCCGCAGCGCCGGTATTGTTCGACCTGTTCAACATACTGCCTGCGCCGCCGTCAGGGGTGAATCGCTGGTTTGATCAGCCCTATGACGATATGGAACGGCAGGTCATCTGCCGCCACAGCGGGTACAAACCGCTGGCCCAATGCCCGGTGGATACGGTTTACGGCCCGGTCAGCGCGCGGAATTTGAAAGCCTGCCCTTATTGCCGGATCGTGCACCTGGATCACGCGGGCCGCTTTCAGGTAACCGCCGAATGCGAACCGACTGACCAGATGCAGCATGTACCCTGGTTTGTCCTGCCGCCGCTGGAAGAATTTTATTACAAATCCAAGAATCCGCAATACCAGCCGTTGCCGCCCTTTGCAGCGGGCTGCGACCCGGGCGGGGATTCCAACCCGATGGAACTGATCTATCCCAAACAACCTACCCGGATCCTCGTGCCCGTCGACCTGGACGGGAAACCCTCCCGGACGGTCTTTTCGGTCGCCCACCGCCGGCCGGAAACTACCATTTACTGGCATATCGACGGAGAATACATCGGCTCCACCGTTACCTTTCACAGTATGGAACTCAATCCGCCGGAAGGCAAACACATCCTCACGCTTGTCGATGCCGACGGGCGGAGGCTCGTGCAGCCTTTTGAGATTTTGAAGAAGTGATTGCTGCCCGCCGTCGCTCTTGAGGAGCTATGGCGGACGGAGGATGCTGCCACGCCGCGGCGTGGTTGATGCTGGGAGCCGGATACAGAGGGACTGCCCACTGCCCACTGCCCACTGAATACTGTATGCTTGAAAAAAATTAAAATTCCGCCGTTTCAATTCCCGCCGAAGACAATTTTAAAAAGAATAACATTTTGAAATAAATTTTAAAAATACTGCATTTTAACAGTATTATATTCTTTAATGATTCTTAAATAAGTATTAATTTAAAATAAAATTTTGCAAAATTCTTGCCTTAGATGTGTAACGAAAGTACCTTTGCGGCGTTATAAGGGGGCCCTATCGGCTAAAATGAAGCCAGACCGGGAAAATACATTAAGCCTTCATAACCCTTAACCACATAAACGAGAACATTCCATGAAAAAATTAATCTTTGCACTTGCGCTCCTGATCGTGATGACGATCCAACTCCCCGCTCAGTTCACCAATTTCAAACCGGGCAACGTTGAATTTGCAGCCGGGATCGGTGTATTGCCTACGTATTTCAAAGACAAGGCAACCACGGTGGTTCCGCCGGTCAGCGCCCGGCTTGATGTACGGGTTACGCCGGGGTTCACCCTTGGCGCTTTCGCCGGTTATTCCTCTTATACCAAAGAAAAATTATCCGCTCCGTCGGGCGCGGTAACGCACATTGAGAACGAATCGCTGATGATCGGTCTGCGCGCCGCCATGCACGCCCTGCGGGTGACCAATACAGATATCTACGGCGGATTCCAGCTGGGTTATGAAATCCCGAATGTGAATACGGTGGCCACCCAGGTCCCGACGGACTCCCCCAGAGACGACATACAACCTTCCTTCAGCCGGCCGGCCGAAAACAAGCTGGTATACAGCGGCTTTATCGGCGCCAGCCACTACCTGACCAAACGCGTCGGGTTTTACGGCGAAGTAGGTTTCGGCATATCTGTTCTGAATGTCGGCCTCACCTGGAAATTGAAGTGAGCCGATCCCGGAAATCCCGGGTTATAATTCTATGACGTTTCGAAAAGTCCTGGGCTTCCCATCGCGGGAAGCCTTTTTTTATTGATTCATTCCCGGATTGATCCGATTTGTTCCTCCGACCGCCGCAGCCTCGGCGGAGGTGGAGATTGATGCATCCGTCGTTTGGTCAGCCTAATCGAATCATTCGACATAATCGGATTGATCGACTTAATTTATTGATCCGATGGTAGGTGTCCGTCGTTCAGGTGCAATCCAAACAGGCGAAGCGGCCTCGATAACTGACATCTTTCAAAAAAATTCCGCCTTTCATGTGCAATTTCCATAAGAACCGCATCTATAGGAAAAAACGCACAAGCCATGACCAAAAAATACCCATCCGGACGGCATTCGAAAAACCGCTCAAACTCAATGAAAACCCTTTTTACCTCAATAATCCTGCTGGCGCTGCTTGGCACGATTGCCGGCTGGATAACCCCAAAAGACCGCTCTTTTACGTTTTCAGGCAAAGTGACCGATGAAACGGGCAAAGGCCTGATCGGGGCTACCGTTTTGGTAAAAGGCGACAAGATTGGGACGGTAACCGATGTGGAAGGTGATTTTTCACTTATCGCGCCTGATTCCTGCCTGACCCTGGTGATCAGCTCCACGGGATACTTTCAACAGGAAAGGGAAAATACCTGCGCGGGAGACGTACTGGCCATTGCCATGGAACCTGCCGCCGTACTCGACGAGGTGGTCGTTACGGGCTATGGAACGGAAAAACGATTGGCCGGCAGAGCTGCCGGTATTGTTGCGAATTCCTCAAAAGCCTCCAGGAAAAGAGACAGAACAGGCGATTATGAATACTCCAAACCTGCTCCGCCACCTCCGCCGCCACCCCCGCCGCCGT
This sequence comes from uncultured Lewinella sp., assembly GCA_937873655.1. Classification (GTDB taxonomy): domain Bacteria; phylum Bacteroidota; class Bacteroidia; order Chitinophagales; family Saprospiraceae; genus JACJYC01. Next base: position 44,803 of record CALMYQ010000047.1, read on the forward strand.
CTTCCTTAATGTACGATTTGGCCTATGCGCGCACTTCAGATGTAAAAGCAAAAGGTGTTGCAACGACAGATGGCATTGTGACTTCCTCATTCGCAGGAACAGCCGGTACCCTCACCGCCGGAGAGGTGAACGATTATACCAAATGGGACCTCTGGTCGGATGTGTCGGGGGAAGACCTGGCCGAGTGGCGCGAATTCTGGGGCATTTATCCGTCCGAACGCTATACCTTGCAACTGAGCACTGCCAGCGGCAGTCCGGCCGTCGATTATCCAGTCCGCCTCACTGATGATACCGGGAACGTGGTCTGGGAAACCCGCTCCGACAATACCGGCAAAGCCGAACTTTGGGCCGGCCTGTTCGATCAAGAATCCGGACAGCATGGTCGCCTGAACCTGATCGTACAGACCCAAAACGGCCCCAGGAAGATCGATAACCCCACCGATTTTCACCACGGCCTCAACTTTATCCGCCTAGACGACCCTTGCCGGAAAAACCAAATGATGGATATCGCCTTTGTCGTGGACGCTACCGGTTCCATGCAGGACGAGATCGACTACCTCAAAGCCGAACTGAACGACGTGATCAGCCGCGTCAGGGACACCCTCCCGAATATGGAGATCAACCTGGGCAGCGTATTTTACCGCGATGTCCGAGAGGAATACGTTACCCGCAAGAGTGACTTTTCCCGCGATATCGAACAGACGCTCGGTTTTATCAACGGCCAGCGGGCTGCCGGCGGCGGCGATAACCCGGAAGCTGTGGAAGCCGCGCTCAAGGTGGCCGTTGAGGAATTGGCCTGGCAGCCCGAAGCCACCGCCCGCCTCCTCTTCCTGGTGCTGGACGCACCGCCCCACCGCTCCGACGAGATCCTTCAATCGCTGGAAAATACCGTGCGGCTGGCAGCCCAAAAGGGCATCCGCATCATTCCCGTGGCTTGCAGCGGCACCGATAAAAGTACCGAATACCTGATGCGCTCCCTGGCGCTGGCCACCAATGGCACCTACACCTTCCTGACCAACGACAGCGGCATCGGCAACCCGCATATCGAGCCCACCACCGACAAATACGACGTGGAAAAACTGAACGCGCTGCTGGCGCGCGTCATCTACAATTTCGGTTTCACGGCGGATTGCGAGACTTTCCTTACCCCGCAAGCCATCGCCGCCCGCGATACCGCCGTGGTCGACTACCCCGAAATAAAACCGGACGACAACGCCGTCGCTCAGGCAGATCCCGTCAGCCTGCGCATCTACCCAAACCCCACTTCCGGCCCGCTTACCCTGGAGGTAAACGGCGACGCAAAAGAGGCTTTCCTCGCCGATTTTTCCGGCAAGATCCTGGCGAAGATCCCGTTGGAAAATACTAGAACCCAGCTGAACATCGGGCAATACCCGGCCGGAACGTATTTCCTGAAGCTGCTGCGCGGGAAGGAGGAAGGCGCCGGGGGCAGGGTGGTGTTGATTAGAGGGTGAGAGTAGAGGAGTTGGTCGGTTGCTGGTTGCAACAGGGCCGGAAGTTTGTCCTCGGACCCGTCGGTATGGGCAAAAGCAACCTCTGCCTGTTCAGCCTCCACGATGAACGGATCATTAGCCGTTTTGGCGACCGCCGGTATTTTATCCGGTGCGACGGGGATGAATCCAGGGAAGCAGTTGTGGCTGAGCTGGCGGCTGCCTTGGGTATCACGATGAGCGCCAATGCCGAAAACGAGGTGCTGCACGAATTGTCTGCTTCGGAAACCGTACTGGTTCTGGATAATTTCGAAACACCCTGGGGCAGGGATATCCTGCACTGTGAAGCATTATTGCAGAATCTGGCGACCGTTCCGGGACTTTCCCTGGCGGTGACCATTCGGGGGAATATGTTCCCGCCGCTGGGTTGGGAACAGCCTATGCACATCGAGCCTGTCAGCGATGCGACAGGCCGTTAGATTTTCCTGTCCATTGCCGGAACCCACCACGCCTCCGACCCTGTTTTGGGGACCCTCCTGACCGAAATGGACGGACACCCGCTGTCCATCAGCCTGCTGGCTTATCAGGCACAGGCCGAGAGCAAACTGGACCGGCTGTACCGGCGCTGGCAAAGCAAGCGGGCTGAACTGTTAAAAAGAGGGACCGGCGACCATAAGGACCTCAACCTGGCCGCTTCGATCAACCTTTCCGTGGAAAGTCCGGAAATGCAACCTGAAGGGCTGGAGTTGTTGAAAGCCCTGGGGCAATTGCCGGATGGGCTGGGTGAAGAGGATCTGTTGGCCCTTTTTCCGGATACGGGCGATGATGCAGCCGCCAATTTGCTGCAGCTGGGGTTGTTATTGGAGAACGCCGGCCGGTTGCGGTTGCTGAAGCCGGTGCGGGAGCATACCCGTGTCTTGCTTCCTCCGGGTGAGGAGCAAATGGACAAGCTCATGGCCCATTTTCTCCGGATGGCAAAAAAAATGGGGCCAAGGGCGGGTGCGGAAGGCGGGAGAGAAGCGATACTGGAGCTAAGTGTGAACTGGGGAAATATCCTGAACATGTTGGACATTGCCCTCGCGAAAGATCAACCTTTGGACGGCATAGATGCCGTTATTGCTTTGGCTGATTTTCAGGTCTTCTCCGGATTGCGGGATACCGGACAATTGGATAAATCTGAATTGATTGCCAAAGAATTTGGAGATAAAAACCGCCAAGCCAATTGTAAGAGAGTTTTAGGCAACCTAGCTTATCGAAAATCTGATATTGAAAATGCAATAATACACTTAGAACATGCTATGTCAATTTATGAGGAGACAGATGATTTATTAGGTGTAGCTCATTGCCTTTGGAGTTTTGGTGATATGGCTTTTAGAATACAAGAGTATGAAAAAGCTCATATATGTTTTGAAAAGGCATTGTCAAAATATAAAAGAGTTGACAATCTGCATGGTCAAGCAAATTGCGTACGTAGCTTAGGAGATCTTGCTAAGACGGAATTAAATTATATAAAGGCAAGAGACCTTTTTAGAACAGCATTATCAATTTACCAGAGAATTGGTAACCTGTTAGGCCAAGCGAATTGTATTGGTAGTTTAGGGGATCTGGCACTCTTAGGACCTGACAATAATAGAGCACGGGAATTTTTTCAAAAGGCCTTGCCTATGTTTGAAAAGCTTGGATCGTTAAAAGGGCAAGCCAACATTATTAGTTCTTTAGGTAATTTGGCCAAGAAGGAAAATGATCTAGTTTTGGCAAAACAGTTATATGATAAAGCATTGTCTATCTATCGAAAAATCCAAGATGCATTTTCAATTGGCCGAACACTTTTTTATCTCAGTCAAATCACCAAAGGCAAAGAACAAAAAGCCCACCGCGAAGCCGCCCGCCAAACCTGGGAAAAAGCCGGCTACCACCGCCTGATCGGGGAAAACCTGACCGATGATTGAATATCCGAAAAGCCTCACTTCCAACGACACTTCAGCCTCCGGACATCGAAATCGGTCGGGCTCTCGCCTCCCCCCATCCGACGAAGCCTCTGGCGAAGTCGGGCTCTCACTCTCTCACACCTCTCACTCTCTCACAATTTTCCCCTCCCCCGAGATCGCCAGCCCCGAATCCGGAAAATCCGCCTTCGTCAGCTCCTGCAGCGTCTTGATCGCCCGTTTCTGCGGGTCGATCTTCGGGCCGTGTATCTTTTGCTGGTAGATGGGGGTGATCTGGCCTTCGGCGAATTGGCCGTCTGGTTTGATCCTGAGGGAAATGATGGGTGCGAACCCGGCCGGGCCGCTGAGGCTGAACCGGCCGTAGGTGCAGAAGTTGCCCATGCTGTAGATGATGAACCTATCTTTGTACAGCTCCATGGCGCGGGTCACGTGGGGGCCGTGGCCGAAGACGATGTCGGCGCCGGCGTCGATCACGGCGTGGGCGAAGGCGTGCACGTCGCCGCGGTTCTCGCCCACGAAGGTCTCGGTCCGCTTGGGTACGTGTTGGGCGTTGGAACCCTCAGCGCCGCCGTGGAAGGAGACGATGACGATGTCCGACATGCCCACGAGTTTTTCCACGATCCGTTTGGCGTTGGCCAGGTTGCGGATATCGCAGGTGCCGCTGTTGGGGGCGAAGGCGCAGAGACCGTATTTGACCCCGTCCTTTTCAAAAACGGCGTATTCGTCGGAGCCGGCCAGCCCGGCAAAGAGGATGCCCGCCTGTTTGAGATTGGCTTTGGTCTGCTTGCGGCCTTCCGGGCCGAAGTCGCCGGAGTGGTTATTGGCGATGCTGACCATATCGAAGCCGGCATCGACGTAATTCTGAACGTATTTGGACGGCGTGCGGAACACGTAACACTTGCTCATGTCCCGGCAGGATTTGGGCGTGCCGCCGCTGTCGAAGAGCGTACCTTCCATATTCCCGAAAGTGACATCAGCGTTTTTGAGGATCTCCCGGACGTCGGCCAGCAGGTCCTTGCCGTCGTTGGCGGGCAGGTAACCGGTATTGGGGTAATTGGTGCCCAGCATCATATCGCCGACCCCTACGATCGTGTAGAAGGTATCCTGCGGAGGAGCGGGTGGCGCCGCTGCGGTGTCGGCAGGCGGCACAGTGGCCGCCAGGGAGGCCGCTACGGCATCGCCTTTACCGTCGGTGTGATGATCCGGTTTGCAAAAGGCCAGCAAGGCACACGCCAATGCGAGGGCCATAAAGAAAAAAAGACCCCCGTTGCGGAGGCCTTTGGTGTCATTTTTTTGCCACATGAAATGAGCTTTCTCTTAGCGCACCCCAACGACGGGGAGCATTAGTCCATAGATTGGTTTGCAGAAATTGCCGCTTTGCGCAGTTGTTCGTATTCGGCCGGTGTAAGACCGTCCGTAACGTAGTTGATAGGGTCAATTTTCTGGCCTTTGAAGATAACCTCGTAGTGACAGTGCGGCGCTGTAGAAGTGCCGGAGCTGCCGACCAGACCGATGGATTGACCGCGTTTGACCTCCTGGCCTACCTTCACATCAATGCGGCTCATGTGTGCGTATAGCGTTTGATATCCGTAACCGTGGTCGATAATAACGTGGTTCCCGTATCCGTTACCGCGGTCAGCTCTGATCACCTTGCCCTCGCCTGTGGCCTGGATCGGCGTTCCTGCGGGAGCGGTGAAGTCAATACCGGTGTGCATTTTGGGAACTTTGTAGATCGGGTGGATGCGCATGCCGAAACCGGAAAGAAGGTTAAGGCCGCGTGCGAGTTTGTCAATCCGGACCGGTTTGATGGAGGGCAGACTGGCCAGCATCGTCTCTTTTTCGTTGGCCATCCGGAGGATGGTGTCCAAAGAGTGAGACTGAATGTCCATTTGCCGGGATAGCTTGTCTACCCGTTCGTGCAAATCCGCCATTTTTTCTCCGGAGTATTCGTATTGACGCAGGTCCTGATATTTATCGTGACCGCCAACGCCGCCTTCCCAGATGCCTTCGCTGATGGGGTCCATCCCGAAAACCATGCGGTGGGCATAGGCATCGCGTTTTTGTATTTCCTGAAGAACCGTGCTGAGCTGTTCGAAGTTCTGGCTGAATCCATCGAGCTCAGATTGAAGCTGCTGGTTTTCGTTTCTAACGGATGCCAACTCGGGAGAGGGAAAATATTTGTGCGTGATCAGCATCAAAACAAATCCCGTTACAACGGCGGCACACAAGAAGCCGAAAATTCTCAGGATAGTGGTACTTAGTGGTTCTACGACTTTTTCGTAGCGTAAGGTTTGTGTGTTGTAAATAAATTTCTCCTTTCTCATGAGTGTTTATTTAGCCAACAATGGCTGTGCCTTCAGCGCTTTCACAACAACGTAAAAGACTTTGTCAATAAGGGAGACCGGACTGAAGGCCAGCTGTTTTCTCACTCCCTTCGGAGCGGGCGTTTATTCAGATGGCCGGTCCCAAAAGTAAAATACGCTGTTTGTATTACAAAATTTTAAAATAAAAATTAGACCACTTTAACATCAAATGCGGAAAAAAGTGACTTTTTGTAATCAAATAAGTGAGATAGAAGCGGTTCGATTCCTTAATTTGAAGTCAAAAATAGCCTTCTTTTGCAAATATCCGGCAATTGAACGGTTTGTAGGTAATGCTTATTATAAATTAACATTCCATTGAGCATTCAGTATTGAATCAATCGAACAATTGAAACGATTCTTGGAATGAACCGAATGATCCGATTAGGCTGACCAACCGACGGATGCCCCAATTGACCAATCGAACCAATTTAATAATTGTATCGATTATGCCGATTGAACGAATGATCCGATTAGCGTAACCAATTGGCCATTCAGGCAAATCGAATCATTCGAATCATTCGAATCATTCGATCAATTTTTCGATTCAACATTTTTGTATCTTCGCCCCCCGTTACAATCGAGTAAAAAAATGATGACCGCTAAGGAAATTCGCCAGCAATTCCTGGACTTTTTTGCCTCCAAACAGCATAAGATCGTTCCCTCCGCCCCGATCGTGAGCAAGGATGACCCCACCCTCATGTTCACCAACGCGGGTATGAACCAATTCAAGGACTTTTTCCTGGGCAACCAGACGCCGGATAATCCCCGGATCGCCGATACCCAGAAATGCATGCGGGTCTCCGGCAAACACAACGACCTTGAAGACGTCGGCAAGGACGGCACCCACCATACCATGTTCGAAATGCTGGGCAACTGGTCCATCGGCGATTATTTCAAAGCCGAAGCCCTGGCCTGGTCGTGGGAACTGCTCACGAAAGCCTACGGCATACCCGCCGACCGGCTTTATGCCACCGTGTTCGGCGGCGACGAAAAGGAAAACCTCCCCCCGGATGATGAAGCCAAAGGGATCTGGCAGCAATTCCTGCCCGACGACCATATCCTGTACGGCAGCAAAAAGGACAACTTCTGGGAGATGGGCGATACCGGCCCCTGCGGCCCTTGCTCCGAGATCCACGTCGACCTGCGCAGCAATGAGGAACGCGCCAAGGCGCCGGGTCGCGACTTGGTGAACACGGACCACCCCCGCGTCATCGAGATCTGGAACAACGTCTTCATCCAGTTCAACCGCAAAGCGGACGGTCAGCTGGAACTGCTGCCCGCCAAACACGTCGATACCGGGATGGGCTTCGAACGCCTTTGCATGGTCCTCCAGGGCAAAACCGCCACCTACGACACGGACGTTTTTACCCCGCTGATCCGCGAGATCGAAAAAGGATCCGGTAAAACCTATACCGCCAGCTACAACCCCGATGCCAAATCCGATACCGCCATCCGCGTGGTAGCCGATCATATTCGCGCGGTCGCCTTTACGATCGCCGACGGCCAGCTGCCGTCCAACTCGGGCGCCGGGTACGTGGTCAGGCGGATCCTTCGCCGGGCGGTCCGTTACTATTATACCTTTCTGGACGTGAAACACCCTTTCCTTTTTAAACTGGTACCCGTTTTGGCCGCCGAAATGGGCGACTTTTTTCCTGAATTAAAAGCCCAGCAATCCCAGATCGCCAAAATCATCGAAGGAGAGGAAGCGGCATTCCTGAATACGCTTGAACGCGGTATCCGCCGGTTTGAGACCATTGAAGTGAACAACGGAGTCATTCCCGGCGCAGCGGCTTTCGAATTGTACGATACCTACGGCTTTCCCATCGACCTGACCCGGCTGATGGCCACTGAGAAGGGCCTGACGGTCGATGAAGCCGGTTTTAACACGGCACTGGCGGCCCAGAAAGCCAGATCGCAGGCAGATGCCGTAAAAGCGGTCGGCGACTGGCATACCGTCAACAGCGGCGAGGAAGTCCAGTTTGTCGGATACGATACCCTGCAAGTAGCCGACGCCAAAGTGCTGAAATATCGCACCGTTCAGGCCAAAGGCAAGGACCAATACCAGATCGTCCTGAACCGCACGCCCTTCTATGCGGAGAGCGGCGGACAGGCCGGAGATACCGGGTGGCTGTATATCGGCGACGAACGCCTGGAAGTGCTGGACACCCAAAAGGAAAACGATCTGATCATTCACCAGGTGGACCGGCTGCCCGAACGGACCGACCGGGAAGTGAAAGCAGTGGTAGATGCCGGCAAACGGCAGGCAACCTCCGCCAACCATACGGCAACCCACCTGATGCACGCCGCCCTGCACCGCATCCTGGGTACGCATGCCTTGCAGAAAGGCCAGGATGTGAACGACCACCGCCTGCGGTTCGACTTTTCGCATTTCCAGCGGACCGAACCCGCCGAGTTGGAGCGGATCGAACATATGGTCAATGAGAAGATCCGGGAAAATATCCGGCTGGAAGAAAGCCGCGATACCCCGATCGAGGAGGCCAAAGCAGCCGGCGCCATGATGCTTTTTGGTGAAAAATACGGCGAGAAGGTCCGCATGATCACTTTCGATAAGGATTATTCCCGGGAATTGTGCGGCGGCACCCACGTACCCGCCACGGGCGAGATCGGCCTGTTCAAGATTGTGAGCGAGGGCGCTGTAGCAGCCGGTATCCGGCGGATCGAGGCGGTTACGGCCGGCAAGGCGGAGTCCTTTGTCAAGGAGGAGCTGGACGAACTGACCAAAGTCCGCGAATTGCTGAAAAACCCTAAAGACCTGCCCCGGAGCATCACCAGCCTCCAGGATGAAAACAAAGAATTGCGCCGCGAGATCGAACGGCTGCACAATGCCCAGGCCAACGCCCTGAAGGATCAATTGATCGCAGGCGCTGAACTGATCAACGGCGTCCGGTTTATCGGTTCGAAATTACCGCTATCCGACGCGAATGCCATCAAAAACCTCGCCTTCCAATTGGAAAAGGAAGTGGAGAACCTGGTCGCCGTAATGGGCGCCGAATCGGACGGCAAAGCTACCCTGACCATTGCCGTCAGCCGGAACCTGGCCGACTCGGGTCGCTTCCACGCCGGCAACATGGTGCGTGAACTGGCCAGGGAAATCCAGGGTGGCGGCGGCGGACAGCCTTTCTTCGCAACCGCCGGCGGCAAAGACCCCAACGGTCTTGAACGCGCTATCGCGAAGGCGAAGATCCTGCTTGATGGTTGATGCTTGATACTGGTATCTGGCAACCAGCAACCAACAACAACCAGCATCTCCCGTCCGCCATAGCTCCAAAAGAGCGACGGCGGGCAGCGCTCAATTCTCCCACCCTTTCCGCTCCTGCTCAATATGTTGCAGCGAGATCCGCACGCCGTATTTCTCCTTGAGGTGCTTGGCCAGTTCATCAGCTGCGTAAACAGAGCGGTGCTGGCCGCCGGTGCAGCCGAAGTTGACCATGAGGCTGGTAAAGCTGCGTTCGATATAGTCCTCTACCGCTGAGTCCACGATGCGGCAGACGTCGTTCATGAATTCGCCCATCTGGCTGTGGTGTTTCAGGAAGTTGATGACCGCCTCATCGCGGCCGGTCAGTTTTTTGTAGGGCTCGTACCGCCCCGGGTTATGGATGAACCGGCAGTCGAATACAAATCCGCCGTTGTTGCCGGTGGCGTCCGGCGGGATGCCGTTCCGCTGGTAGGAAAAGCTGCTGATATAGACGTTGAGGAGGCTGGAGGAGGCCCTGATCTTGTCGAAAGGCTCAAATCGCTTATTTTGAACGATGCGTTGCAGGACGGCGGTCAATTCCGGCATCTCAACCGGCAATTCGACATTTTCCAGCCACCATTTCACGTTTCGGATGGCGAACGGGATGCTTTGGATGAAGTATTCCTTGCGTTCGAACAGACCGCGAAAACCATAGGTGCCGAATACCTGAATGAAGCGCATCAGCGCATAACCGTGGTAATACTGGATGAATTGTTCCCGGTCCACCTCCACCAGCTTTTGAACGGCGTTGAGGTAGTGGTCCAGGAGGTCCTCCTTGATATCTTCGGGGATATTGGCCTTGGCCTGGTACAGCAGGGATGCCAGATCGTACTGAAGGGCCCCGCGACGACCGCCCTGGTAGTCGATAAAATAAGGTTCACCGCTTTTGATCATGATATTCCGGGTCTGAAAATCGCGGAACATGAAGAAGTTGGTATCCGTCCGCAGCAGATAATCGGAAAAACGATGAATATCATCCTCAAGGGCCTGCTCGTCAAAGGGAATCCTGGCCAGTTTGAGAAAATAGTATTTGAAGGTGTTGAAATCCCAGAGCATGGATTGTTTGTCGAAGGATTTGCGCGGATAGCAGGCTTCATAATCCAATCCTTTGCCGCCTTCGATCTGGAGGTGGGCGAGTTTTTCAACGACCTTCTTGTAAATGTTGATCAGGTAATCAGGGAAATAGTCGCCCTTTTGGAGCAGATAGCTGTACAAGGTGGTAAAGCCCAGGTCCTCCTGGAGATAGACGCCCTTGTCGAGGTCCTCTGCGTAAATTTCGGGTACCGGCAGCCCTTTGGACATGAAATGCCTGGAGAAGCTGAGAAAGGCCTGGTTTTCCTTCCGGTCGGGGTTGTAGGCGCCGATTGCGGATTGTTCGTGCCCCTGCAAGCGGTAGTAAATCCGGGCTGAGCCGGAGGGCGCCAGGGGCAGGACGAGGGTAGGCGGTTGGCCCGTCCATTGCTCAAAAAGGTCAGTCAGGTCGCGCTCAATTCGGGAAGAAGCCATTTTTATGCTGATTTTGCGCGAATTTGGGCAAATAACAAGAATAAGTGTATATTTAACCCATTAAAAAAACAAAACCATGTCTAACTCTTCAGGAACCGATCCTAAAACCGTAGGGATTATCGCCTACATTACCTTGATTGGCTGGATTATTGCCTTGGTCTTGAACAATCCGAAATCGGACTTTGCTTCATTCCATATCCGCCAAATGCTTGGATTGATCCTCATCAGCCTGGTCGGAATTATTCCGTTCATCGGCTGGATCTTTTCGCTCTTTGTATTAGTCCTGTGGATACTGGGCTTTATCTCGGCTGTACAAGGAGAAAAGAAGCCTGTTCCCGTTTTTGGAGAAATGTTCCAGAAATGGTTCAGCTCGCTTTAAATGCAGCATCCCCGGAGTGGCAAGAGCGTTCCTGCTTTTTGCCACTCTGCCTACCGGTTATTTCCATTTCCTTTTACCGTATCCCTGAACAGCGGCTTTAGCGGCAACTCTTCAGCAGGGCGCTTCAGTTCGGGTCTTTCCGGCTTTTCGGGTTTTTCCGGCCGGTCCATGGAATCCCGTTGTTCCCGGGCGGCGGCGATGAGGATCGAATCTGCCATCATGCCGGCTTCTTCAAGCGCTTTTTCCCGGCAATTCTTTTCAATGATCCGGCGATAATTATTCAGCCGCTCCAGCACTTTTTCCTCTACAAACGACTTGACGGCCGTGTCGTTTTGGTCTTCCGGGTTGCCGCATGAAGCCATGGCGGCGACACCTAACAATATGAGTACGTTTTTTTTCATTGCTCAACAGGGATTCTTGCGCGCAGGCGGGCCTCTTCTTCTCTCCGGATCCGGATAATGGAATCGGTGGCGACGCGGACGAGGCTGTCGTGGCGCGAGGTGCAGAGGCTGTCCCAGACCTTGCGCAGGCTGTCGATCCGCTGCGCATACAGGGTGTCGATCATGGCGCGCTCATTGGAGGTCAGCCGGATCTGGTATTCTTCCCGGTGGCCGCAGCCCGAAAGCAGAAATAGCAGTAAAGGAACGGCGATGATCAGCCTTGTTTTCATTTTTGCGGGTTGGCTTAATCCAGGTCAATGACTTTCTTGCGCAATTCGAAGTTGGTGCCGAGGTAGACCTTCCTCACCATTTCATCGGCAGCCAGTTCGTCGGCAGTGCCGGCTTTGAGGATCTTGCCCTCGAACATGAGATAAGCCCGGTCGGTGATGGACAGGGTTTCCTGTACGTTGTGGTCGGTGATCAGGATGCCGATCCCCTTGGTCCGCAACTTGGCTACGATATACTGGATATCCTCCACAGCGATCGGGTCGATACCGGCAAAGGGCTCGTCGAGGAGAATGAATTTGGGGTTGGTGGCCAGTGAGCGGGCGATTTCCGTGCGCCGCCGCTCTCCGCCGGACAGGGTGTCGCCGCGGTTCTTGCGCTTGGTTTCCAATCCGAATTCCTCCAGCAGCGATTCCAGCTTTTCTTTTTGCTCGGCGGGGCTCAGCGGCGTCATTTCCAATACGGCGCGGATGTTGTCCTCTACGCTCAGCTTCCTGAATACAGAGGGTTCCTGCGGAAGATAGCCGATCCCGCGCTGCGCCCGTTTGTACATCGGCAGACTGGTGATGGGTTCGTTATCCAGGAAAACCTCGCCTTCATTGGGCCGGATGAAACCCACGACCATATAAAAAGTGGTGGTTTTACCGGCGCCGTTGGGGCCCAGCAAACCTACGATTTCGCCTTGATTGACCTCAATGGACACCCCTCCGACGACCGTTCGCCGGCCATACAATTTCACCAGATTATCGCTGCGTAAGATCATTTTTTGCGTTCAATCAACAAACTCGATGATGTGCAGAAAGCGGAAACCGACAGTCAGCTCGAAGGTGATATTGCGAATGCGCCTTTCTTCAAGGGTTCGCCGGTCGGTACCGGTGCCGTACGCAACATAAACGTTTGGAATGGCCGGTTGTTGGTATTGCAGGGAAAAATCCGGGTTAACGGAAAACTCCAGGATCAGGTCCACGTACTCGCCCAACGGTTTTTCGATGCCGCCGCCGACAGTCAGGCCGTAGTTGAACCGGCGGATGAAGTTATTGTCGTTGAACGGGAAGATGGAATACCCCGGGTTTGTTTCGTTGAAGGATTCGTATTCCCCCAGGTTGGTGCTCAGCGTATAATCCCCCCGCACGCCGATCATGTAATAGGTCTTGCTGTTGCCGGTGAAACTGAATTTCTGCTTGGCGCCCAGCGTCAGCGAAAGGTTGTTGAACAGGAACTGGTAGGCCGGCGGCTGAAAAAAGGTGCTGGTGTTGGGGTTGTAGAAATTCCGCCGCCTGATCGCGCTGCCCTTCACGTGGTAGCCCACCTGGGCAAAAAGCGCAAAAGGATCCTCTGGGTCATATGACTCGATAAAGGCAATACCGTGGTACTTCAGCAGCGGATCGCGTTCAAAGCTGTTCCAGTTCTGGGTGCCGATGGTGAGCCCACCTTTCAGACCGAAGCCGTAACTCTGCGCTCCGGCCCCGATGACCAGCAACATTCCGGTTGCCAACAACAACATCTTTTTCATGGATCAAACGGTCGTTTGCCGGCAAAGATAACATTTCTGTCACATCTCTCACCCTCTCACCCTCTCACTTAATCCTCAACACCATCCCGATCTTGATATTGTTATCCGTCAGGTTGTTGAGTTTCTTGATGTCTTCCACTTTGACGCTGTAACGCTGGGCGATATTCCAGAGGGTATCGCCTTTTTGTACGGTGTGCACGATGCCGTCGACCGGCGGCGTGGTCGTCGGTTGCTGCGGTTTGGGATCCGGCTTGACGACCGGGGCTTCTTCAAAATCGGTTTTGTTGTCAATCACCGGTAATTCCTCTTTCGGCGGCGTGGTAGCAGGGGGCGTTGTCGTCGGGTTGGTGGTCGGCGGAACCGTGGTGGTCGGTTGCGTCGTTGGTACGGGCGGCTTGGCCGGCTCTTCGATCGGATCGAGGAAATCGGGTTCCTTTTCCGGCAGCGGGTCGGTTACCTTGTCGGTGGGTTGGGTGGTCCCGCCGGTTTGCGGTTTCGCGGGCTGATTGCCGCCGATGATCACGGGCAGTTTATCGGGTTCGGGCGCTGCGGGTTCGTTCGGATCCCGCAATTTCGGAGCGCTCTTGACCTTGCAGCCCCGGAGTTTGACCTGTTCGCTGACCGCGGGTTGCTGGCTCTCCTCCATTCGGTTTCGCTTGTACAGCTTGGCGAGCCGGACGCCGTAGGTCTGAGAGATGTCGAACATGGTTTCTCCGGATTCGACGACGTGGTATTTTTCGCGGCCGCGGTAGGCGTTGCGCTTCGGTTGAAGGTAAATTTTGGTCCCTTCGGTCAGGGTCTGATTTTCGCCTTCGAGCTTTTCGTTGTAGTCCAGAATGCGGCGGACAGCGATATCGGTCCGGGCGGCGATTTCAGCGACGGTTTCGCCGGAGGTGGCCAACGCATAGCGCACGTCATTGGTCTTCAGTATGTTGGAAACAATGCTTTCACTGGGGACATCCGTGTCGATGCTGGACATTTTATCGAAACGGTACAATTCGTAGCGTTCGATCAGTTCGATCAACTTCTCGGGGTAAGTGGCGCTGGTGGCATAGCCGGCCTGTTTGAGCCCGTAGGCCCACCGGCGGTAGTCGGTCGGGTCGAGGCGAAACAGGAAGCCGTAGCGAAATTCTTTCCGCGGGTCGCGCAAGAACTCGGAATGGGCCACATAACAGGCTTCAACCGATTCGTAAACCCGGAAGCAGGATTCGACGAGTTTGCCCTTGTCGTCGTAATCGTCGTCTTTCTGGTAGACCTTGCGGCCGTTCCAGTCGTCGCCGCACTTGATGCCGAAATGATTATTGGCGCGGCGGGCCAGGAAGCTTTTCCCTGCATTGGATTCCAGGATGCCCTGCGCCAGTTTGATGCTGGCGGGAATGCCGGCCCGTTCCATCTCCCGGATGGCGATCTTTTTATTTTTTTCGATGTAATCGAGGAAGTCCTGGTCCTGTTGTGCCTGGAGGAATGGAGCGCTGCAGACAAGGAACAAACATCCGGTGATCAGGTTTTTTAACATCTTGGTTGTTATTTTTTGGGTATCCGATTGTGTTGGCTATACAACGCCCCCAAAGTGTGCGACAATATATTTTTTGCCTCAATTTATTAAATTGTTAACGATTTGAAGGAGAAAAGTGCACAAAGGATCAAAATTTCTTTTGGTCAATTGGAAAACATGTCCTACCTTTGTGGCCGCTTTTCAGGAAAGCCATGCTGCTGAGGGCGAAAGAAAGACAAGAGCAATGAAAAGAACGTTTCAACCTTCAAGAAGAAAGCGGGTAAACAAGCACGGGTTCCGCTCCAGAATGGCCACCAAAAACGGCCGTAAAGTACTTGCCAGGCGCCGCGCCCGCGGTCGTCACAAGTTGACGGTATCCGACGAAAGCCGCTTGAAGTAAGCCTTTAGCGGGCTCTTGTCCAAGAGGCCGCCAAAGGCATTATTCCTTTCCTTTTACCTATACTTCAATTAAAGAAGTTGCTTCTACTGATGCGATGGATCTTTGCAGGAACATCGGCAGGATGACCTCGTGGGTCAGTGCGATCTTGTCCGAATCGTGCAGGTGGTCGATCATCCGCAGGTATTTCTCCTGACCGTGTTCTTCAACGATGGCCTTACGCCTTTCCGGATCCAGAAAATGCTTCAACATACCGTCCGGGTCGGCTTCCGGGTGGAATTGCACGCCGATCAGCTCCTGTGAGAACCGGATGCCCATGATGGCGCGCTCCAGCGGCACATGCGGCCTGATCTTTTCCAATGCCAATATCTCGGCGCCCAGTTCCCGCAGCCGGTTGGCTTTGGGCTGGATCACCTGGTAATGCCGAAAGTCTGCGATAAAGAAAGGGTTGGGCAATCCCTCGAACAGCGGTTCGTGAACGCCTTCTCCGGCCATATGGACGGGGAAGGTGCCGAAAGCCATCGACTTCCGCGGCTTGACCTCTGCAAGCCTGAAATGGATGCAGGCCATCTGGAAGGAATGGCAGATGAAGAAGCCGTATTTCCGGGGATTGCCGGGTTGGGCGTTCCAGTCCCAAAGGCTCTCCAGCCATTCATAATATTTCTCATCCCATACGCCGTCGCCTACGCGCGGGTCGCCGGGGCCTCCGGTTGAAATGTAAATATCGAAACTCAGGTCCGGTACTTCGGCCTTGCCCCGTACGTCAAAAACCTCCCATTCGAGCTTGTGCGAAAAACGCGCGACCAACTCGTTGATGCAGCGCATCCCCTGGTTGGGCGTGCCGTCGTACAGATCCAGAATGGCCAGTCTTACAGTGCTCATGATCGCTCAAAATTACAAATCCTTATACCCCATAATACTCGGGATGAAAGGATTAAGTTCCGTAAATGCTCGGGGTTGTCCGTTGAAGGACAACCGGGTGCTCTGGTACCTTTTTAACGTTTAGACGCAAAAATGTTTCAATCGATACTTTTTGCCGCCCGGAACGTCGTCGATATGGGTTTGCCGTTTAAAGATGCTATGTTCGCTCCCTTAATTAAAACATCACGCCGAGGCGCAGGGTTATTCCGTAAACCGAAGCTTTTGAATCTTCTTTTTTCGAAAGGCCCGGGCTGTTGGGATCCGGGTAATAAACCTTGTCCTTGTCGTCATCCGTGGCATCTGTGAAACCGATCTGGAAAGCGGCTCCGACCACGAGGCTGGTGTTTTCGGAGATGCTGTATTCAGCGCCGGCGCCGATGCCCCACGACAGGTTGAGGCCGTTGACTTCCTTGCGGATATTGTATTTATCCTCGCCGTCCTGGATGCCTATGCCTTCCAGTTGGCCGCGTGCCTGCGACTTGATGCCGATGGTAATGGCCGGTTCGAAGTAGTATCGCCAATAGCCGAATTCGCGGGTTTTCAGCTTCAGCCCCGCAGGGATTTCAATGTATTGGATGTGATACCGGATCTTGGACATGGCGCCCAGGGAATCATAGGCGGGCGGCAGGTCCGAATTGGGAAGGTATTTCCCCGGATAATCATACAACAATCCGCCGCCGGCGTTGAAAAAGAAACCGATGCCCGATGTGAAGGCGTAATTTTCGCGGAAGTAATATTCACCTATCATCCCCAGTTTCAGCCCCAGATTGGTACCGCTGGTGTTAATGTGGTTGACCTTGGCGTTCATCCAGCCGAACGTCGGGCTTGCCTGAAATCCGAAGCGGATATCGTTTTGGGCCCGAAGGGAGAATGCCAGGGCAAAAAAGCAGGTGACTACGACAATTTTTTTCATCAGTATCGTGTTTTGGTTTTTTGAACGATCCGGGTCGATTTCAGATCCGGCGCAAAAATAATTCAAAAAAGGACGTGAACCAGTAAAATAGGCATGCAGAAAGCAGCATTTCTTTTCTTAATAACGGCAATACTGTTGTCGGGATGCACATCCGACCTCGAAAAAAAAGAAATTCCCGATGTTTCGGCCATCGATGCCCCTTTGCAGATTAACCGCTTTGAGCAGGATCTGTTCTCCCTGGATACCAATAATTTAAAAACAGGACTGGAAGGGCTGGAAGCCGAATATCCCGAATTCAGCGAGATCTATTTCAACGCGGTGCTGAGATCAAAAGATCCGGATTATGCGCCCGAAGGAAACGAAGCCTATGTCAGAACCTTCATTTCCGACCCCTCGGTCCGGCACCTCTATGACACTACACAGGTCGTATTCGGCAATATGGATGAGGTCAAAGCGGATTTCGTGCAGGCGCTCAAATACTTCCGGTATTGGTTCCCGGATGTACAGGCGCCGGAAAAGCTGACCACCTTTATTTCCTGGTTCGCCATGGGAGGGTTCATCTTTGGAGACAACGAACTGGCGGTCGGTCTCGACTTGTACCTCGGCGACACTTATCCCTATTGGCAGATCGATCCTTCCAATACGGCATTTTCGGCTTACCTGACCCGGACCTTCAACAAACAGCATATGGTGGTCAAATCCTTCCAGCCGCTGATCGATGACATGCTCGGCCGCCAACAGGGCGAACGGCTGCTGGATTTTATGATCCACAACGGCAAAAAACTATATGTGCTGGACCTGATCGCCCCCAACACACCCGACAGCGTACGGCTGGAAATGACCGGTCTGCAGGTGGAATGGCTCAGGAACAATGAGCTGGAGATGTGGTCTCATTTTCTGCGCGAAGACCTCCTCTATTCCAACGACCTTTCGAAAATCCGCAAACTCATCGATTACAGCCCGAATTCACCGGGCATGCCGCCTGAAGCGCCGGGGCGTACCGCCAACTGGGTGGGCTGGCAGATCGTCAAAGCCTATATGCGATTGCATCCGGAAACTACCCCGCGGGAGCTGATCGGCCTAAAGGATGCCCAGGTCATTCTGGATGGATCAAAGTACAAACCCAGGCGGTAGTTTTCAGGACCTGCGCTGTTTCCACCGCCACCGGAAAAGGGCCAGGCAAATCAATCCTGTGGCGATAAAACCGAGTGCGATGATCTCCGCCTGCGTAAGGTTGAATAAATACTCGTACCGGTGGTTGACCCGGATCTTCTCGATGTAGTACCGCTCTATACCGTTCAATATAAGGTAAATGGAAAACAGCGCGCCGGGTATGACCAGTTTGCTGCGGAAGAACCACAGCAATCCGCCGATTGCGAATGCCATGATGGATTCGTATAACGGGGTTGGAAAAACAGGCGTGACCAGGTGGTTGCAATACCGGCCCTGGCAGCCTTCGATCAGTTGCCCGTCGTTGACCACATTGTGCGGATAATCCATCGCCCACAGCCAATGAGGGAGCCAGGATAACCACGCCGGCGGTTGGCTCCAGTCGTAGGGCTGGCCGGTCAGTGCATGCGTGCCGGATACCGGGATCCCCCAATCGCCGTCGCCGGAAAAATGGCAGCCCAGCCGTCCGATGCCGTAAGCAATGATCAGGGCGGGCGCAACGGCGTCCAGTACCGGAATGAGCGGTATTTTCTTGCTGCGCAGGTAGAGGTAAACGCCGATAAATCCGCCGATCAGCCCGCCGTAAATGGCCAGCCCGCTGCCCGACAGAAAGGATTTCACCAGGTCCGTGACGGTCTTAGGCCAGTCTTCCATAACAGCGAAGAATTTGGCGCCGATGACCCCGCAAATGGCGGCTATGATGGTGATCTCGCTGATGCGGTCATGCGGGAAAACCTCAACGACCTCCGTTTTGGGTTGCGGCAGCTGCTTGCGGCGCGCATCGAAGTACTTCAACCCGCCGAATAATAAAGCGCCGGCAATACCCATTACCAGGTTGCCTTCGAGCGACAGCAATACCCCCGATGCGTCGTCCTGCAGCTGGGTAAAATGCTGGAGGGCATAAACGAATTTATAACCCAGGATGAAACCGAAGAGCGCATTGGAGCCGATTTCCCACAAGCTCGCCGGTTGGCCGGTTGTTAGGCTGATCTTTTCAGGCTTGAAAACGCCCTCTTGCGCTTTGCGCTTTAACTCTTGCCGCAGCAGCCAGGCGGCGGCGAGAATGGCCATCACCAGGAATAGGCCAAAGGTTTTGAAGAGGCTGAGCCAGTTGTCTTTGGGCGTTCCCAGGAGGTCGTGAAACAGATAGGACAGATCAGGATACATCGGCGGTGGTGGATTGTCGGGGTAAAAATAAGGAATGTAACGGTGGATTCCGAACCGGCCCCATTAAATATGGATAGAATGGATTTCAACCTGCGTCGCAGATCTTCATATTCCGGCCCTACAGGCCGGTGGCTTACGTCGTTGCCGGGGTGCTACCGACAAGGCGATCCTAGCGGATCGCTTTGCAGGGGCAGCTCAATCAGGGAAAGACATCGGTATTGCGAATGCAAATCGAAGAAGTCCATTTTCTTACGCGAAAGCTCCGTTGTAAGCCGTAAATGGTACGCGACTTACGGCTTATCCTTCGACTACGCTCAGGAGATCCCCACTTACGACTTATCACTTATCACTTACGACTTATCACTTACGACTTATCACTTACGACTTATCACTTACGACTTATCACTTAC